>WLPJ01000004.1 GCA_009698815.1 Actinomycetota bacterium
GGTCACTGGTTCGATCCCAGTATCGTCCACGTAACTCAGTGCAGTGGCGCAATAGAGGAGTCCACGTGGATAACAAAGAACCGCGTAAAGGATTCCTTGGCGAATGGGATCGTTTATCTACCAATATGAAAATTGTCGCTGTCATTTTGATGATAGTTCCAATTTATTTTTATCCCGCATCGGTCATTCTCTTTCTGGGTTACGCAGTGTTTTCTAATATGCGCGATAAACGATAGAAGTTAGAAGACCTATGTCAGCTAAGGATTCCAGTCGCGAATCCCATTTCCCAGCCATTGAAAAGAAGTACGGCGAGAAAATGAACTACTGGTTTGCAGTGATGGCCAAATTAGCGGGTAAGAAATACCCAGAGCAGATTGCTCACCTACGCGAAAATTACGGTTTCTCTCAAGCGCACGCCAACGCCCTGGTCATGTATTCACGGGGCTCAAAATCAGCGCAAAGATTTGAGACTCCGACAGATTTCTTCAAGTCAATACCTTCAGAACAAGCCAAGACTGTGAAAGCGATTATGAAGGCGATCCGAGCCAAGTATCCAAAACTGGAGTTGGTAATTGCTTGGAACCAACCGATGCTTCGCGATGGTACAAAATATGTTTTCGGAGTTTCGGCTAGTAAAAACTATTTGCTGATGGCGCCCTGGAGCACGGAAGTACTAGATGCTTTCCGCCCAAAGCTCACTGACTACAAAGTCAATAAAAAGACCATTCAGGTTCCTAGTGATTGGCAAGTTGATTCGAAGCTGCTACAACAGATGGTTAAAGCTCGACTGGCTGAATAGGTATGAGAGGATCCACCAATGACTAGGGCAAAACTTGAATCCTTCGCTAAAGAAAAATTAACTTTTGGGGCATCTCCCCTGCAGCGACTAGATCGCTTGACTGAGCATCTAGGTGGCAAAGTTGAGATTTGGGCAAAGCGTGAAGACGTTAATTCAGGACTTGCTTATGGCGGAAATAAAACACGCAAACTTGAATATCTAGCCGCGGAAGCTGTGGCGACAGGATGCGACACATTGGTTTCAATCGGTGGTGTGCAGTCCAATCACACGCGCCAGGTTGCAGCGGTGGCTGCGCATCTTGGATTGAAGTGTGTTTTAGTACAAGAACATTGGGTTGATTGGGAAGAAGCCAACTATGAAAAGACAGGCAACATCTTATTAAGTCGAATCATGGGAGCAGAAGTTCGCTTAGACCCAGCTGGTTTTGACATTGGTTTTAGAAAATCTTGGGAGCAGGCGATTGCAGATGTAATTGCACGTGGCGGCAAGCCTTATCCAATACCTGCTGGAGCATCAGATCATCCACTTGGCGGTCATGGTTTTGCTGGCTGGGCCTTTGAAGTAGAAGATCAGGAGAAGGAGCTAGGAATTTACTTCGATAATGTAATTGTTTGCTCTGTTACGGGATCAACACAGGCGGGAATGATCGCTGGTTTTGCACACTCTGATCGCGCTGAAAACGTAATCGGAATTGACGCTTCCGCAACTGTGGAAAAGACTTGGGATCAAATCAAGCGAATCGCATCTCGAACAGCTGCTGCAATTGATTTAGGTCGTGAATTGCGTGATTCAGAAATAGTTTTATTGGATCGCTGGCACGATGGCATTTATGGAGTCGCTGGCCCACGCACCATAGAGGCCATTCGCTTAGTTGGCAGCTTGGAAGGGATGATCACCGATCCAGTTTATGAAGGTAAATCTATGGCCGGAATGATTGATTTAATCCGCGAGGGATTTTTCAAAGAAGGCTCTCGCGTCTTGTATGCGCATCTGGGCGGTCAACCTGCAATCAACGGTTACACAGGGGCATTTTAAGCAAGTAGAAGTAGAGTGCGAAGATATATCAACTCTTGGTAAATGTTGGACGCAGGATTCCCAAGCCAAGAGTTTTTTCTATCTTGGCCATAACACTTATTAAAAGGTTTTCTTGATTTGCCCGCGACACCACACCGACGCCTACCGGAAGTCCATTTACTAGCCCCATAGGTAAACAACCAATTGGTGTTCCCGCAATCGCCGGCGCCATAGATATCCAGGAAGCTGAACTGTAATCATCGCCTCCCCCGAGATTGCTGACCCATGATGGGCCATAAGTTGCGCCAATTAAAATATCGAACTTTTCAAAAGCAGGGTTGAGAACTTTATTCTTTGCCCAGTCCAAGTTGCTAGCCCGTAGCTTGTGATAAATAGAGTTTCTCCCACCCAGTTCCAACGCTAAATCAAAAAACTCCTGCCCAAAATGCTGCATTTCCGAGCCTTTATGGTTCAAATTGAAATCGACTACATCCTGCAAATTGCGAACCCCATCGCCTGGTCGTTGCTGCAGATATCTCGCTAAATCCTCATTTAACTCATGCAATAAAACCTTAAATTCGTCCTGGCCATCTTGCTCACTTGGCTCCGGAAGTGAAATTTCCGCAATGTAAATATTGGCTTTGCTTAGCGCGCTTATTAAATCCGATAGAAGCTGGTTTGTGCCATCATCTTTAGTTATCCAGCCAGTTACAAAACCGATTTTTATTGAATAATCCTCGTTAATCGATTTTGTGTATTCTTTTTTATCCGTCAAAACATCTAATAAAAGAGCGCTCTGTGCAACGGTCTGCGTCATCGGACCTGGCGTATCTTGGCTGCTACTAATTGGAATCATCGCATCGCGCGGGATTGATCCCACCGTTGGTTTAATTCCCACACAGCCATTTAAAGATGCCGGACAAACGATTGACCCATCTGTCTCACTGCCGACGGCCATCGCAACAATTCCAGCGGCCACGGCTGCACCCGAACCAGAGGATGAACCGCCAGCGCTACGCTCGTGTTTCCAAGGATTGGCGGTGAGTCCGCCTACTGCAGACCATCCACTGGTTGATTTTCCAGAACGAATGTTTGCCCATTCCGATAAATTTGTAGATCCAATTATTGTGGCACCAGCAGCGCGCAATCGCTTTGCGATTGTGGAATCTCTAACTACTTCACGTCCTGAAAGCGCCAGTGATCCTGCTGTGGCCGGCAGTCCAATCGCTTCAATATTGTCTTTAATTAAGATAGGCACACCTGATAGAAGTCCAGGTATGCGACTAATTTCTAAATTTTCCGTAAGTGCCAGAACCGAATTAAGATGGTAACCAGATTTATCTATCTCTGTGACCTTTTGTAGCGCTTCTTCAACACTGATTCCAAGATTCTTATTGGCCATATCGTGAGACTAACTAAACTTTCGAATAAAAGTTAGCGACTTAGCAAAAATTATCTCTTGATCGTGGTCTAAAGGCGCAACGTGATAACTGTTGTGCAAAACCACCTGCTCTTTTACTGATGAGCCGATCTCGCGCAGAATGATCTCTGAATTGGAGGCGGGCAAGGTATGGTCGGACGCGCTGCGAAAAAGCAATAGCGGTAATTTGATTGCTGGTAACAGCGGACGAGTCTCCTCCAGCAATCTCAGCAGTTGATGCGCAGCACGCATTGGTGTCCGATCGTATTTCCACTGAGTAACATCGCTTCGTTTGATATCAGAGCCCGCTGTGCCAAAACTCTTAACTAGTCGAGATGCGATTTTGACCGCGGTGGGCCAGGCGTTCTTACGGTGAATCATTGGGTTTACCAAAATCAGACCAGTTAGTTGAGATTGATAATGCGCTGCCACATGCAGGGATGCCGCTGCCCCCATAGAAAAACCACAGAGAAATACTCTCTCGCAATCAATCAGTAAGTGATTTATCTGGATCTCAATTTCTGCGGGCCATTGCTGCCAACTGACGTTTTCCAATTCTGCAATTGATGTTCCGTGCCCAGGTAGCAATGGGACGCGAACGGTAAAACCATGGCTATTTAGGAACTCGGCCCATTGCCGCATAACAGAGGGAGTACTGGTGAAACCGTGAACAAGAACAATTCCAACTTTCGAGTTCTCACCGCTTCCCAGCGCGGACCACGCAGTAATCGCTTCTTGCGGTGCGCCCTCTAAACCCATTTCTCTATATTACTCGCGCCTTCATGTCACTGATCTGCAATACGCTAATGAATTATGAGTGAAGAATCAGCAGCAGTTGCGAAGATTGCCGATCATCGCCCCCTGCACGAAGTCGTCTTTGTCATCTTGGACTTGGAAACATCCGGGGCTGCTCCTTCAACTGGCGCTGCTATCACCGAAATTGGTGCGGTAAAAGTTCGCGGCGGGGAAATAATCGGAGAATTTCAGACCTTTGTAAATCCCCAACATGGCCTTTCTGATTTCATCACTTCATTAACTGGGATTACCGATGAGATGTTGGCTGATGCACCTAAAATCAAATCCGTACTTCCAGATTTCTTCGAATTCGTTGGCTCGCATAAAGAAACGGTGTTAGTGGCTCACAATGCGCCATTTGATTTAGGTTTCCTTAAAGCTGCCGCCGCAAAAAACAAATATCCCTGGCCGCAATACCCTGTGATCGATACCGTCCGAATTGCCCGATCAGTTTTAGATAGAGATGAAGTCCCGAACTGCAAACTATCAACCCTTGCTACCTTCTTTGGAGCAACCACATCACCCACTCACCGCGCCCTAGATGATGCGCGAGCAACTGTGGATGTTCTGCACGGGATATTTGAAAGGTTAGGAACTTTTGAAGTTACAACTTTGCATGAACTTTTAAACTTTAAACGCAAACGCGGTAAGCGTGCCCTGGATTAATTGCTGACTATCTCGTGTGTCAACAGCGCCCACTGTTCAAGTAAAGATTCGGCTGCACCTGAATCAACTGCACTTGCCGCTTTCTTTAGCGATTTATTAAGTCGCTCGTGAATTCCCAACTCATTCTCGCCATCAAAGGCAGCGATTGCTGCTGCAGCATTTAAAAGGACCGCATCACGAGGCGCACCCTTTTCACCGTTAAAAATTGCTTTGGTAATTCGCGCATTTTCGGCAGCGTCTCCCCCAACCAGCGCTTCGATGGGGGCGTTAGTTAAACCAAAGTCTTTGGCATCTATGCGATCGCTGGTGATCTCACTTCTACCGATCGTTAGTACGGAGGTGGAAGTGGCTAAAGTAATTTCATCTAGACCATCATCGCCTCGAAAAACGAATCCTTCTACGCCGCGATCAGATAAAACTTGCGCCATAACTGGATGCATTCGCTCGTTTGCAACGCCAATAGCAGCGGCTTGTGGTCGCGCCGGATTAGCAAGTGGACCCAAGATATTAAAGACGGTTGCTGTGGCTAACTCTTTACGTGCAGGAGCTGCGAAACGCATCGCGGGGTGAAAAATGGGGGCAAAACAGAAACCAATTCCCAGTTCTGAAACGGTCTTGGCTACTTGCTCTCCATTTAGATTAATCGCAACACCAAGCGCTTCTAGCAAATCTGCAGCCCCTGATTTAGAAGATGCCGCGCGATTTCCGTGCTTAACCACTCGCGATCCGGCAGCGGCTGCAATGATGGCCGCAGTCGTTGAAATATTGATTGTGTGTGCGCCATCTCCACCAGTTCCAACGGTGTCGACAGCCCTTGCTGTAATCGGTATCGGTGCGCAGTGTTGGTACATCTGATTTACCAGGGCGCCAACTTCTTCTGGCGTCTCACCTTTATTTTTAAGGGCAAGTAAGAATTTCTTCAGAACCTCTTTTTCGGAACGATCCTCCAAGACTTCTTGCATAAAATATTGCGCCTCTTGTGGGGTTAGATCTAGCCCGCTTTCTAATTTGGAGATTGCAGCATCCCAGTCAAGAGAGCTCATCTTTAGCGATCTTTTCTTAGAGAATTGACGCGGCAGTTTGGGTGCGCAATAAATCTGCGACGGTATTTGCCAAGGTAAATGGATCGATCGGATGAATAACACTTGCTTCGGCGCGCGACCATGCGGCCAGCCATGCATCCTCGCGTCGGCCAGTGATTAGCAAAACTGGTGGGCAGTTAAATACTTCATCTTTGAGTTGGCGGGCAACTCCCATCCCACCTTCCGGAACGGCTTCGCCATCTAAAATAAATAGATTGGCCCGCAGCTCCCCAGAAACGCTCTTGCGATCCACGAATGCGCGAAGCGCCGGGGCCGTGGCAAATTCCTGGATCTGGTGCTCTGGCATATCAGCGGCGACCCTTTTGCCCAAGGCGGCGATGATTGCTGCGCGCACTGATGCATCATCTGAATAAACGATAATGATCGGCTTAGTGGCAATGCTCATGTCACGAAGTGTAATCAATTGGTAAGAGATCTAGAGACGATTTTGGGTCCACATTTGGCGTGACCCGTTTCACCTAAAAGGTGAGAATTTAAGGGGTAGAACTCTGCTTTTAAATAGGTAGGTGAGCGTACTTTCAGGGATACTTGCCCCCATGAGTAGTTCAACTATCGCAGCCCCACACAAGATCAACCGCCCCAACCTGGTGGCCGTTGGAACTATCGTTTGGCTCTCAAGCGAGTTAATGTTTTTCGCAGCGCTTTTCGCAATGTACTTCACGACTCGCGCCGTGCAGGGACCTTCGATTTGGGTCGAATCAACGGAAATGTTGAATATCCCCTTTGCTGCACTTAACACAACAGTTCTAGTCCTTTCATCTGTGACATGTCAGTTCGGTGTATTTGCCGCAGAAAGATTCCAGGCTAAGCGAACTGGATCGATTTTTAATTTCAAATCTTGGGGAATGCGTGAATGGTTTGCCCTTACATTTTTAATGGGTGCATTCTTTATCGCTGGTCAAATTTATGAGTACGCAGCTTTGACTACTGAAGGACTAACTCTTGCATCAAATGCTTATGGGTCGGTCTTCTTTTTAGCAACTGGCTTCCATGGTTTACACGTAACCGGTGG
This sequence comes from Actinomycetota bacterium, assembly GCA_009698815.1. Classification (GTDB taxonomy): domain Bacteria; phylum Actinomycetota; class Actinomycetes; order Nanopelagicales; family Nanopelagicaceae; genus Planktophila. Next base: position 6,810 of record WLPJ01000004.1, read on the forward strand.
CTTGATCGCATTCTTAATTGTTATGGTCCGTGTTGCCAAAGCGCGACGCTTTACCCACAACCAAGCAACAACTGCAATTGTTGTTTCGTATTACTGGCACTTCGTAGACGTTGTTTGGATCGCGCTTTTCTCTGCTATCTATCTAATTAAATAAGAACCTAACAAGAAGAAACGGAAACTATTTTGAAGCGTCTCTCTCAGTTTCGTAGACATCGCATAGTCGCACCCCTTCTCTTGGTGCTCGCGTTGTTATCAATCGGGACAACTTTCTCGATCGCTGGAGCGGCAACCGAAGCGCCAATTACTGCAGCGGAGCGATCAGCGCTTATTGATGAGGGGCAAAGAATTTTTCTCAAGGGATGCTCTTCTTGTCATGGCATCAATTTAGAAGGTAGTGCGATAGCCCCTGCTCTTCTTGGTGTGGGAGCGGCTTCTGTTGATTTTCAAGTAGCAACTGGTCGTATGCCAGTTGCTGATATGAGCGTACAAATTGCTCGAAAACAACCTGTCTACGATGAAAAACAAGTTGAAGCGCTTGCCGCATATGTTTCCTCCCTTGCACCAGGGCCACAAGTACCCGGTGAGTCACAACTTAATTATGAACGCGATGGATCTACTGCAGAGGGTGGAGAACTCTTTCGCACAAACTGCGCAATGTGTCACAACTTTGCAGCGCAAGGTGGCGCTTTATCGCAAGGTAAGTACGCACCAACTCTTATGGGTGTAGAAGCGCGTCATATCTATGAAGCGATGATCACTGGTCCACAATCAATGCCGGTGTTTTCCGATAAAACAATCACGCCGAACGAGAAACTTTCCATGATTAAATGGATAAAAGCAGTTGAAGCTGAACCACAGCTTGGAGGCGCAGCACTTGGGCGCGTTGGCCCCGTGACAGAAGGTTTATTAGTTTGGACACTTGGACTTGGACTCCTTGTTGGTGTTGCTGTCTGGTTAGCGATGAAGGCGAGATAAATAATGTCTAATGAAATCGAAGCTATAAAAGATCCTGGTTTACCTGCCCATGTTCATCGTCGCGCAGATACCGATCCCAAAGCCGCCGCTAAGGCAGAGCGTCAAGTAGCTATTCTTTTCCTGCTTTCAGCCCTTGGCACAATAACTTTAATCGCATCATATATTTTTATTCCGCAAGATGCCTTTATCTTCTTCCCAGTATTGGGAGATACAAATGCTCACCAACTCTTCTTAGGTCTTGGAATGGCAGCATCGCTTTTCTTTATTGGAATGGGCGCAATTCACTGGGCCAAGACCTTAATGCCCGATGAAGAAGTCATCATTCAGCGTCACGAATTTCGTTCCGAAGATGAAGACCGTGCAGACTTAATTGCAACAGCCAAAGCTGGCGCTGCCGCGGCAGGACTTGGCCGTCGCTCACTAATTAAAAGATCACTTGGACTCTCACTTGGTTTGGTCGGTTTATCTCCACTTATTCTGCTGCGCGATTTAGGACCATTGCCAGGCGATGAACTTAAGAAGACCTCATGGAAAGCCGGCACTCGACTTGTGACAGATCCAGGTGATCGACCAATTCGCGCCGAGGATTTGGAAGTTGGCGCCGTAGCTCAAACACTTCCAGAAGTTGGCGAAGGTGTGCACCGAAAGCTTTCCGATATTGGTAAAGATGCAGTGCTATTGATTCGCTTACGTCCAGAGGAATTTAATCTTGATGCCGAGAGACTTTCTTGGACTCATGAAGGAATCATCGCGTTTTCAAAGATTTGTTCACACATGGGTTGCGCAGTTGCACTTTATGAACAGCAAACAAAGCACCTGCTCTGCCCATGTCATCAATCAACATTCGATGTAACTCGCGCGGCCAAGGTAATTTTTGGACCTTCTGCTCGACCTCTCCCCCAACTAGCAATTACGGTAGATTCTGAAGGGTACCTAATTGCTAAACAACCATTTACCGAACCCGTCGGACCTAGCTTCTGGGAGCGCTCATCATGACAGCAAGTGAAAGAATCGCAGGAACTGTCGCCAACTACGTTGACGAAAGAACTGGCGCAGCCAAATGGATGAAGAAGAACCTCAACAAGGTCTTCCCTGATCACTGGTCATTCTTGCTTGGCGAAATCGCACTTTACTCATTTATTATTTTGCTATTATCTGGAACTTTCTTAACTTTCTGGTTTGATCCTTCACAACGTGAGGTGATCTACGAGGGCGCCTACGAACCGCTTGAAGGTTTGAAAATGTCGGCAGCCTACGCCTCTACTCTTCATATCTCATTTGAAATTCGTGGCGGTCTCTTGATGCGCCAGATTCATCACTGGGCAGCGCTGATCTTTATGGCAGCGATCGTTGTTCATTTAATGCGTGTGTATTTCACAGGCGCTTTCCGCAAGCCTCGTGAATTTAACTGGATTATCGGAATTGGTTTGTTAACTCTTGGAATCGTTGAAGGTTTCCTTGGCTACTCTCTTCCAGATGACTTGCTTTCGGGAACTGGAATCCGGATCGCCGAAGCGATTATTCAAGCTTTGCCGGTTGTTGGTTCGTATCTGGCTTTCTTCGCCTTCGGCGGAGCATTCCCAGGTGAAGCATTTATTCCACGAATTTACACCGTCCATGTTCTTTTACTCCCCGGTGCATTCTTAGCGCTAATTACAATCCACTTGATGCTGGTCTGGTACCAAAAGCACACTCAATATCCAGGTCCAGGTCGCACAGAGAAAAATGTTGTTGGCTATCCGCTATTTCCAGTTTACATGGCTAAGGCCGGTGGATTCTTCTTCATCGTATTTGGGGTAACCGCATTCCTTGGAGCAGTTGCATCAATTAACCCAATTTGGTTATACGGTCCTTATACACCGGGGCAGATTTCTGCCGGTTCACAACCCGATTGGTATATGGGTTGGCTCGATGGTTTGGTGCGCATGTCTCCCCCATTAGAGTCTCATGTATTTGGTCACACAATCTCCTGGAATATTTTGATTCCAGGTTTGATAGTGCCTGGAATTCTATTTACGGGGATGGCACTTTATCCATTCATTGAAAGTTGGATGACTGGCGATAAGCGCGAGCACCACTTGCTTGATCGCCCACGTAATGCCCCAAATCGCACCGCCCTTGGCGTGATGTCGCTGACCTTTATGTTGATCGCGCTAATTAACGGCGGTAACGACATCATTGCTATAACTTTTGATTTAACAATCAATCAGATTATGTGGTTCTCACGCATCGGCATCTTCGTTCTGCCGCCACTGGCATTTGTAATCACCAAACGTCTTTGTCTTTCACTGCAACGTGCAGACCGCGATCTCGTTCTACATGGTCGCGAAACCGGTCGCCTAGTGATGATGCCGCATGGCGAATTTGTGGAAGTCCACGAACCGATTTCACCGCAAAAGGCCTGGTTGCTCACTCAACACGAACAAAATCCACCGCTGGCACTTGAAGAAAGTGACCTACGTGGAGTCAGACGCCCTGGTGTTCTAAAGAACAAACTGCGTGCTCGTCTAAGCAAGGCCCACGCAGTCGCGATTCCTAAAGTAACAGCGGATGATCTCAAAGAGATCGAACACCACTAATTACTTTCGCAGATCTTCTTTAGTCTTACTAAGCTCTTTGCCATCCATTTCGGGTTGTGCGCAAGAGCGCCCGTGACGCCTAGCCATTTTCTGGCAACCCATGGAATATCACTGGCATCGAAGATTTCGGTAACTTGGGTACTGCCATTCCCAAGATCTTCTAACTCGTAACTCCAGGTCCATTTCATTAGATGGCACCAAGATATTTTCTTACCTTCTTCAAAGGCAACTACTGTATTTGTGATGCGATATGGCACCTTAATCTTCATCGCCATGCCGAATTTAGCGCCCAGATGCAGGCGCACCGGTCCAGAGATACTGCCCTGCAGCGTTCCCGATCCGTCAAAGAGCGGGTGGCTCCGCGCGTCTGCGATCAGGTCGAAGATTTGTTGAGCTGGAGCGTCGATAACGATTCGAGCTGCGGTGGTACGTGGGAGATTTAAATTTAGAATTTCGGCGCGGATTGATTCCATACTTTAAATCAATAACTCAATTACGTTAGTGAGAAGCGTTCTCAGGAATTGGCTTTTCGTACTCAGTTACGAAACCGATAATGCTAATAATGAGCGCACCAAGGGCGATTAACGTTAGCCACCATCCGATAATCAAGGAAAGCCCAAGTGCCATTGCACTCATGGCAACCGGCAAAGGCCACCATGAATGAGGACTGTAGAAACCGAGTTCTCCGGCGCTATCAGCGATTTCACCCATTGGGCGATCTTCCGGCAAAATCTGTCCGATTCGCTTTTGCGTAAACCAAAGGTAGAAACCAACCATACCCGCAAGGCAGGCAGCCAAAATCATTCCGGTTATGCCAACTGCTTCTCCACCAACATAGAAGTAGATGACGGCCAAGATGACGTAGAAAACACCAAGACCACTAAATAGTTGCCAATTAGTTTTCATCAGTGACCCTCGGTCTGAATGTGAGGATGGTGCAGATCAAATGCTGGACGCTCTGAACGAATACGCGGCATAGTTAAGAAATTGTGGCGTGGTGGTGGACATGATGTCGCCCATTCTAGTGATGAACCGTAACCCCAAGGATCATCGCAATTTACAAGTGGCGACTTGCGAGTAATCCAAATGTTTACAAAGAAAGGAGCCATTGATAAAGCCAGAAGTGCTGAACCAAAGGTCGAGACCATATTCATTTCGGTGAAACCATCAGTTGCCAAGTAATCGGCATAACGACGAGGGAATCCCTTAATACCTAACCAGTGTTGAATCAAGAATGTTGTGTGGAAACCGACAAAGAGTGTCCAGAAGTGAATCTTTCCCAGGCGCTCATTTAGCATACGACCAGTCATCTTTGGCCACCAGAAGTAGAAGCCGGCGAACATAGCAAAGACAACGGTTCCGAAAAGAACGTAGTGGAAGTGCGCAACAACGAAGTAAGAGGCAGAGACTGCAAAATCCATTGGAGGTGAAGCCAAAATAATTCCAGTGATACCGCCGAATAGGAAGGTAACCAGGAAGCCCATAACCCAAAGCATTGGGGTTTCAAATGTGACATGGCCACGCCACATGGTGCCAATCCAGTTGAAGAATTTAACTCCAGTTGGAACACCAATCAAAAATGTCATAAATGAGAAGAAGGGCAAGAGGACTTGTCCGCTAGCAAACATGTGGTGCGCCCACACTGCAACTGAAAGGGCAGAAATTGCAATAGTTGCTGCGATCAAACCTTTATAACCAAAGATTGGTTTACGGCTAAAGACCGGCAAAATTTCTGTGGCAATACCGAAGAACGGCAGCGCCAAGATGTAAACCTCAGGGTGTCCAAAGAACCAAAAGAGGTGTTGCCACAACATTGCTCCACCATTAGCTGGATCAAAAACATGAGAACCGAAGAGTCGATCTGATTCCAAGGCAAGTAAAGCTGCTGCGAAAGGTGGGAACGCTAGAAGAACAAGGATAGAAGTTAATAGAACGTTCCAAGAAAATATCGACATACGAAACATCGTCATGCCAGGTGCGCGCATTGTAAAAATCGTTGTTACGAAGTTAACGCCACCGAGGATTGTTCCGAGACCAGAAACCGCAAGACCAATTACCCAAAGGTCGCCACCGATTCCTGGAGAATAAGTTGAGTTAGAAAGAGGGGCGTAAGCGGTCCACCCAAATGCCGCTGCTCCCCCTGGAGATAGAAATCCAGCGACAGCGGTGATGCTTCCAAAAAGGAATAACCAATATGAAAGCATATTCAAACGAGGAAAAGCCACGTCAGCGGCGCCAATCTGCAGCGGCATGATCACGTTGGCGAAACCTACAAAGAGTGGGGTTGCAAACATCAAAAGCATGATGGTGCCATGCATTGTAAATATTTGGTTATATTGCTCATTGCTAAGGAATTGCATACCAGGACGAGATAGTTCAGCACGCAAAAGAAGTGCCAGAATTCCTCCAACTAAAAACCAGGCAAAAGAAGTGATCAGATAGAGATATCCGATTGTCTTATGGTCAGTTGAAGTAATCCACTTTACAAAATTCTTACCTTTAGCGGGAGCGACAAAAGAGGATTCTTCAATGGTTGGACGTTCTGCATAAGTTGTCATGCCGCGCTCGCCTTCAGGGTCTCGAGATAAGTCTTGTAATCAGATGGTGTAACAACTTTTACGGTGAAGAGCATCTGGGAATGATTGCGACCACACAAAATGTTGCATCGGCCAGGATAGGAGCCAAGTTTGTTTGCAGTGAATTCGAGGCTATTTGTCACACCCGGCAGATTCATCATTTGAATCATAAAAGCGGGGACCCAGAAGCCGTGCACGACATCATTTGAGGTAATTGTGTAACGAACTCTTTCGCCGAGTGGAACTACCAGCGTCGGTGGATTTGCAGGTGTTCCGGTCACAAGCGCCTTTGGTCCCGCTTCTGGATATCCGAATTGCCAAGACCACTGAAAACCATCAACGGTGATCTCATGCGCATAAGTTGTAGTTTTTTCAACGATCTCATTTTGCTTTACCGCTGTGAAATAGAACAGAACCGCAACGATAATAAAAGGAATAATTGTGTAGGCGACTTCCACTGGCACGTTGTATTGAGTCTGCTTTGGAAACTCTCCTTTACCTGCTTTAGCGCGATGAAACACCGCTGGCCAAAGAATTAAAATTAGCGTGAAGACTCCGACAACGCCTCCAGCAATCCATGAACCCTGCCAGAGCGAGAGCGAAATATCGTTAACGCTAGTAATTCCTTCTTCAAAGCCAAGCCCAGAGACTTTCGCGCATCCAGTTAAGACAAGGGCAAGAGGTGCGAGCAGCAGAGCCCGAAGCATCGGGCGGTGTTCTTTGGCGGACATGAGCCTAAGGATAGTGCTGTATTTCCCTCATGCGCGCATTGGCTAGTAGCGTTCGCGGGGTGGTTCCAGTCACAGGAAATTTTCAGTCCGAGGCAGCACTTAATTCGCTGGCTCAGGAAGCGATGCTCTCTGCCATCGAATCCGGATGGGCTGACCCCAAGAAGATTGGCCAGTATCCAAGTAAGGCTGCAATTTTACGTAATGGCGCAATCGAATCACTAGCAGACCGCCTCGGGCTGAGTCCAGATCAGATTGAAATTACAGGTGAGGTGGGGCTTAGCTACTTTCTTACATTGGCCGGGTTACTAGATGAGAATAAAAGTTTATATTCTGGAGCAGGCGATCGCAGCGGCGTAATTGCAACGGTCAGGTCGCATAAAGGTCCCAACTTTGAAATTCCCTTATCGAAAGATGGCAGATTAAATTTCTCAACAACAGTTTTTGCCCCAAATTCAGTTCTGGCTTTTCAATTAGCTAATGGCGAAAGTGGCGCCGTAAACGAATTGCCAAATGAAATTCCGAAAGACTTGTTGATTGCTGTAGATGCAACCGCATCAGGTGCGCGGGTTAAGTTGCCAGATCGATGGGATTCGGCCTGTTTTGATTCCAGGTCATGGGATGGTCCAGCGGGACTGGCCATCGTTGCAATAAATAACGCGGCGCAGTGGAAGAACCCGCTGCCCCATATTTCCAGCGTCCGCCGTACGTACGGCACTTATTCATTGCCCTTGTTACTAGCTAGCGCCGTTGCGCTAGAGAACTATCGTCCTAGCGAAGTTTCCACGAGAGAGCTAACAGAGCGCTTTCGCGCAGATATCAGCAAAGCACTCCCTGATGCGCTCATTGCTGGTGAATTGGAAAAATCCATGGCCCACTTAACTTCACTCGTAATTCCTGGAACCAACGGTGAAGAGTTGTTAAGAGAACTCGATCGAAAAGGATTTGCAGTTGATTCGGGGTCAGCATGTACTGCTATGAATTTGCAGCCTAGCCACGTCCTATCTGCAATGGGGCTGCCAACAGATGGAAATATACGAATTGCAATCCATACCGAGACAACTCTCGAAGAAATTACAGGGCTAGTTACCGCTTTGGTAAGTGCGGTTCAATCTCAGCAGCAGCGCTAGCACCATAGGCTGCGCTAAATCTTTCAACAAATTCAGCTGAAGTAAATTTGTATTCCTGAGTTCCAGTTGTTTCAATTACATAAGTTGCAATCATCGCACCCAACTGCGTACAACGTTCGTGGTTTAGACCCCACGCCAAACCTGCCACGAAACCAGATCTAAATGAATCGCCAACACCAGTTGGATCAATCTTGGCTTTCTCCTTTGGACAAGTAACTTTTATAGTTTCGCCATGACGAGATTCAACACGTGCACCTTCTGAACCCAGTGTGACTATGCGGTACTGGACTTGTTCCAAAATTTCGCGATCGCTCCAACCTGTTTTCTGAATCGCAAGAGCCAATTCATATTCATTTAGAAATAGGTAGGTAGCGCCAGTAATCAATAACTTAATTTCTTCACCGCTCATACGTGCCATTTGTTGTGAAGGATCGGCAGCGATAGCAATACCCTGCTGACGTGCGATTTCAGAGTGGCGCAACATCGCTTCTGGATCATCTGGAGAAATCACAATCAAATCCAACTTGCCGGTCTTCTCCATAATCGGCGATAATTCAATATTGCGCGCCTCAGACATTGCTCCAGGAAAGAACGAGGCGATCTGATTTAGTTCGGTATCTGTTGTAACCATGAAGTGCGCGGTGTGCAAAGTCTTGGAAATCAAAACGTGTGAAGTATCTACTCCGTGACGAACCAACCAGGTATCATAATCTGGCCAATCAATTCCGACGGCTGCGATCAAAATTGGATTTAAACCAAGGGAACCCATACCGAATGCGATATTTGCAGCGCATCCACCACGGCGAACTTCTAAGCCATCGACTAAAAAGGATAATGAAACCTTTTCGAGGGATCCGGCAACAAGTGAGTCGGTAAATTTGCCAGAGAAGGTCATTAAATGATCAAGGCCTACCGAGCCTGCTACGCCAATTTTCATTAAGGCTTAAGTGGCTTTAAAGCTTTAGTTAAATGAATCTCCACAAGCGCAAGAACCCTGTGCTTGTGGATTATCGATTGTGAATCCTTGCTTCTCGATTGTGTCGACAAAATCAATTGTTGCACCCATCAGATATGGATCGCTCATCTTGTCGACTACAACTTTGACCGCGCCAAATTCGCGCGCGATGTCGCCTTCTTGGTTGCGATCATCAAAATAGAGTTGGTAGCGAAGCCCAGAACATCCACCTGGCTGAACTGCAACGCGCAAGTACAAATCATCGCGTCCTTCTTGAGCAAGAAGAGCGGCAACCTTAGCGGAGGCTACGTCAGTTAGGGCGATTGATGTGCTGGTCGTTGTCTCAGTAGTCATGGCTTAAGCCTACCTTCCTATTCCCGTCGATGCGACAGCAGCGCCAAAAATGCGCGAGAATGTGTCCATGTCCACAACTGGTCCAGCCTCGCTAACTAACTTGCTCTTGTTGGGGCAAGGCAGTGATTTGGAATCTGAGAGAGGTGTCTCTTGCACTGGCGAACTACCTGTCGCAAGTGACCCAGATTTAGTAGCGCGGGCCGTTGCTGCGCGGGCCGCACTCGGAGATCGTGCACTGATACTTGGCCATCACTATCAAAGAGATGAAGTAATCGCCTTTGCCGACATAACAGGTGATTCGTTTAAATTGGCGCAAGCCGCCGCTGCGCAATCAAATGCAGAATACATAATTTTTTGTGGCGTGCATTTCATGGCCGAAAGCGCGGATATTTTAACTTCTACTGCGCAAAAAGTTATTCTTCCCGATCTCGCAGCGGGATGTTCGATGGCCGATATGGCGACCGCAAATCAAGTTCAAAAATGTTGGCAAGATCTGACAACGGTCGGAGTATCTGCAAAGACAATTCCAGTTACGTACATGAATTCATCTGCTGCCATAAAGAGCTTTACCGGAGAACACGGCGGAACAATCTGCACATCTTCAAATGCTAAGAAGACAATGGAATGGGCGCTCACCAAAGGTGAGAAAATTCTTTTCTTGCCCGACCAACATTTAGGACGCAACACAGCGGTACTTTCACTCGGGCTATCACTAAGTGACTGTGCGCTCTGGGATCCTTGGAAACCAATGGGTGGACTCACCCCTGAAGAAATTCGCGCAGCCAAAGTTATTCTGTGGCGCGGGCATTGTTCAGTGCATGGACGTTTTTCGGTCGAGTCAGTTAACGAAGTACGTAAGCGCGTTCCTGGGGTGCAAGTTTTGGTTCACCCCGAATGTAAAAACGAGGTGGTTTCTATCGCCGACGTTGTGGGCAGTACCGAAATGATTATTAAGACCGTTGAAGCATCACCTGCGGGAAGTAAATGGGCGATCGGAACTGAACTAAATTTGGTTTCCAGGCTCGCCAAAGCCCACCCCGATAAAGAGATTCTTTTCTTAGATAAAACTGTCTGCTACTGCTCGACCATGAACCGTATTGACCTACCTCACCTCGTGTGGGCGATGGAGTCACTTGTCGCCGGCAATGTAGTTAATCAAATTAAGGTCGCTCCCGACGTCGCTCGATTCTCAAAGTTAGCGCTCGAGCAGATGCTCGCCCTATAGTTTGCGCCATGACGAATTCAGCAGATAGCTCACAGAAAAAAGGGCGACCAACTCCAAAGCGCAAAGAAGCTCAAGCTTCAGCGAAAGTTTCATCTCTCGCACCTGCATCATCAAAGGCCGAGAAGAAACGGGTAAAAGATGCAACACGTAACGCTCGAATCGCGCAAAGAGCTGCCTACCTTCGTGGCGATGAAAGTGCGTTACCTGCTCGTGATCGCGGACCTGAAAAGAAGTTCGTTAGAAATTTTGTGGATTCGCGGCGTTCAATCGGCGAATATTTCTTGCCTGTAATTGGATTTGTTCTGGTTCTATCTCTAATTCCAATTGGGGCATTTGCTGTCGCAGGTATTGCCATTATGTATAGCGTGCTTCTAGTTTCAGTTATCGATGGCTTCTTTCTCTCCCGCAAAATTAAATCTGAAGTAACAAAGCGTTTTCCAGATAAGAGCACAAAGGGTTTAGGACTATACGGTTGGTTGCGTTCTACGCAGATGCGTCGCATGCGCGCACCAAAGCCACAAGTAAAGCCAGGCGACAAGCTTTAAATACTTTGCTTTGAATTAGTTAAGCGCGTGGATTGGGGCTTTTCGTCTCTTTCGAATCAGTCGTTGGAATCGTACCAAGCGCCTTATCGATCGCAACCATTACATCCTTCGACAGTTTTACTCCCGCCGCTTTTACATTCTCTTTAACTTGAGATGGCTTAGTTGCGCCCATGATGGCACTTGAAACATTGGGATTCTGCAGCACCCAAGCTATTGCTAGTTGACCCATTGTCAGATCTACGCTTTTGGCAATAGGTGTCAATTTTTGAACTGCAGTTAGGACGTCATCGCGCATCCAACGAGAAATCATGTCCGCACCAGATTTTTTATCTGTGGCGCGCGATCCAGCTGGCGGCTTCTTGCCCGGTAAATATTTTCCAGTTAAAACACCTTGCGCCATAGGCGACCAAACAATTTGACCGATGCCCTCCTTCTGGCTCAGCGGCACCACTTCACTTTCGATAACTCGCCAAAGCGCGGAATATTGCGGTTGGCTAGAAACAAAACGGTTATATCCCTTGGCATCTTGAATACCAAGAGCCTGACTAATTTGCGCAGCCTTCCATTCTGAGAAACCGATGTAATGAACTTTGCCAGATCGAATTAGATCATCGAAAGCGCTGAGCGATTCTTCCAGCGGTGTTTCAAAGTCAAAGCGATGCATCTGATAAAGATCGATGTGATCAGTATTTAAGCGCTTAAGCGAGGCGTTGCACGATTCGATGATGTGCTTTCGAGACAGCCCGCGATCGTTCTTGCCAGACCCTGTTGGCCAATAAACTTTGGTGAACAATTCATAAGATTCACGTTTGATGCCTTTAAGTGCTTTCCCGAGTACAGATTCAGCCTTGGTTGCGGCATAAACATCGGCGGTATCAAAGGTAGTTATCCCTAGGTCGTAAGCGGTACGGACACATTTAATTGCCGCATCAGATTCAACTTGCGAGCCGTGTGTAATCCAATTTCCATAAGAAATCTCAGATACGTACATTCCTGAACTGCCGAGGCGTCTATATTCCATGCTCGAAACCATACCCTGCCAGTCAAGTGATGCGTGTTGAGTTGCAGGAGGGCTATCTATATGGTTTGGTTCGCAGGTAAGGCAAGAAGAAAAATTTAATATCGAGAGCTTTCTTTTAGGGGAAGTCGGTGAAAATCCGACGCTGACCCGCAACCGTAAGAGCGCCATAAGCGCTTAAGTCGGATTACCTAATCGAAAAGTGGATTTAGACCAACACCCGCCGAGGTTTGCGGGGCGTAGTCACAAGAAAAGTATTTCTATACTTTATTTGCTGCTACCCCTGTGGGACTCTTTAAATTCGAGAGGCTACACATCAAAATGCAGTTCCATTTCATGTCAAGAAAAAAAATAACAGCTGGCGCGATTTTAATTCTCGCTTTTTCAAGCCTAGCCTTCGCACCCAGCGCCAACGCAGCAGAAAAAGGCTGGCGCTACTGGGGTTACTACCAAGCCGCCCCTGGTGCAAATGTTTGGACAGCTGCGATAACTGGACCAACAGTAGATATCAAAGACGGCGCAGTCGAAGGCTGGTCATTTGTATTTAGCTCTGATGACATTCCATCAATTGCTCCTTCTGTAAAGCCTGATTTCCAGGCAATTTGCGGTAAGACGAAGGCAGATAAAGACACAAAGCGAATTGCGTTGGTGATCGATTTCGGTTCTAAGGCATTTGCACCGAAAGGTGAAAAGATTCAGAAAGCTTTTACAACCTGTGTAAGAACTGCCAAAGCATCGCAAGGTATTGATGTGCTTGGTCAGGTTGCCAAAATTCGCGCAGATAAGAGCGGGTTAATTTGCGGACTAAATGGCTATCCAGCCAAAGAGTGTGGGGTTGAAATTTCAACTCCGGCATCCCTTAAGAAATAGTAAGGCTGTATGAAATCGCTGCATCCGCTTACTTGGTGGATCTGGTCTCTGCTCATTGTTGGCGCAGTTATTGCCACCAATAGTGCGTGGGTGGCCGGATTGGCCATAGCGGTTGCAGCGATTTCAGTACTTAAATTTGCAGAGGATGCGCCCTGGGCAAAATCATTTTGGTTCTCGCTCCGGCTTGGAGCCATAATTTTATTTATACGTACCATCGTGGGAGTCTTAATCGGTGTTCCGATTCCAGGAACCAAGTTATTCAGCGTTCCCATATTGCCTCTTCCGAGTTGGATCGCCGGAATCAGAATTGGTGGAGTCGTTACCCAAGAGCGATTGCTCTCCTCGATTCACGAAGGTCTGATAATTATTGCGGTGATTTGCTTATTCGGTGCCGCTGTATCACTTACCAGTCCACATAAACTTTTACGAGTTACCCCAGTTGTTATCTACGAGTTTGGAGTTGCAACGGTTATTGCAACCTCTGCTCTCCCGCAATTGGTGCAGAGCGTAGGACGCATCAGGCGGGCACGTACTCTTCGTGGGGATGAAAACCCTTCATGGCGGTCTATCGCAATTCCCTTGCTTGAAGATTCACTCGCGCGATCTTTGGAATTGGCGGCGGCCATGGATTCTCGTGGCTACGGAGTTAGCCGAAAGAGGTCTAGATATCGCCCCATTCCTTGGCAGCAAATTGACTCAGCAGTTATAGCAAGCGCACTATCCGCCCTTGCTTTAGCGTTGGTATTGCGCTGATGATTAATTTCTCTAACGTATCTCTTATTTATCCCACTTCGACAAAAACAATTTTAGAAGACCTCTCGTTTTCTATTGTCGAAGGCGAACTAGTTCTTGTCATCGGTTCAACTGGTACTGGCAAGACTTCCCTACTGCAATTGATAAACGGACTCGTTCCACATCACACCGGTGGAATTCTGGCTGGTGATATTACGGTCGATGGAATTTCTACTAAGTTGGTGCGCCCAGGAGAACTTGCTCATTTAGTTGGAATCGTTGGACAAAACCCAGCACAAGGATTTGTTACCGACACCGTCGAAGAAGAACTGGCCTTTGGAATGGAGGCGCTCAACCTGGCTCCAGATTTAATGCGAAAGCGTGTTGAAGAAATTCTGGATTTGTTAGCGCTGGTCCATTTACGTAATCGCGCTATTTCCACACTAAGCGGTGGAGAACAACAAAGAGTTGCGATAGGTAGCGCTTTAGTTATGCATCCAAAGGTACTTGTACTAGATGAGCCGACCAGCGCCCTTGATCCGATTGCCGCCGAGGAAGTCTTATCAATTCTGCACAGACTGGTTCATGATTTAAGCCTCACCGTTGTAATTGCAGAACATCGCTTAGAACGGGTAATTGGATTTGCTGATCGCATTATTCATATCGCAGGAGATGGCAACGCCAAAATAGATCTGCCTGAAATAATTCTTAAAGACGCAAATATCGCGCCTCCCATTGTGCATTTAGCTAGAGCATTGGGACTCTCTGATGTTGGGTTGAGCGTTCGCGATGTTAGGAGAATGACAGAGACCATCAGAGACACCGGCAAAGATGTCGAAAGCGTGTTGCCTACCGTTGGCGCTGAAAGAATATTGGCAAAAGATTTGACTATAAAATATGGATCACACGTCGTATTGAAATCTTTAAACGTTAGCGTGCGAGCTGGCGAAATTGTGGCCCTAATGGGTCGCAATGGTGCTGGTAAAAGTTCACTATTAACCGCACTTGTTGGACTGCAGAAGCCAACTTCTGGAACATCGCATATCTGCGGAAAAGCCTCGACTGATCTGAAAGGTGGCGTTCGCCGCGAGACAGTTGGATTCATTCCGCAAGAACCCAGTGATCTGCTTTACGGTCAAAGCGTTGATGGCGAGTGTGCGCAAGGCGATAAAGATAATCAAATAGCACCAGGAACCACGTTTGCACTTCTACAAAGAATCGTTCCATCTATAAGCCCTGATACACATCCGCGTGACTTATCGGAAGGTCAACGGCTAGCCCTGGCGCTAGCGATAGTTTTATCCGCACAACCCCAAGTCTTGATACTGGATGAGCCAACACGTGGTTTGGATTATCAATCTAAAGCCTTATTAATTAGCCTTTTGCAGAATTACTCAAAAGAGTTAGGGCGCTGCGTTCTGATTGCAACTCATGATGTTGAACTCGTAGCCGAACTTGCCGATCGAGTAATTTTTCTCGCTGATGGTGAAGTTGTTGCTGATGGTCCCACCCTAGATATTTTGCTCTCATCCCCAGCCTTTGCGCCACAGGTTGCAAAGGTGATGTCACCCCGGCGTTGGTTAACGGTCTCAGATGTAATCGCTGCGATGGAGGGGTGATGCTTAAAACTTCTGATATCTATCGTTTCTCACGTAGATCGCAAATCACACTTTTTTCTGTCTCTATCTTTACTCTGGCTGGCTTTACTTGGCCATTCTTTGCACCAGATCAAAGCTCGGCACGGTTTGCGCAGTATTTTATCTGGATTGCTATTCCATTCACATTTTTTTTACTGCTTGCGCAATTGAGTGATAAAAGCCTAGATGCCAAGTCAGTCGCTCTACTTGGAATGTTGGCCGCGTTAATTGCCGCGCTTCGCCCACTAGGTGCCGGAGCAGTTGGTCTGGAGCCTATGTGGTTCTTATTGATCTTGGCAGCGCGTGTTTTCGGAAGCGCCTTTGGGTTCCTGCTTGGTGTTCTTGCAATGCTCGCTTCGGCCTTACTGACTGGCGGAATGGGGCCGTGGTTGAGTTATCAATTATTTGCCGCCGGATTAATTGGTTTACTTGCTGGCGCCTTTTTCAAAAATCTGCGAGGAAGAGCAGAGCTCGCATTATTAGTAATTATCGCAATTATTTCATCTTTGAGTTTTGGACTTTTGATGGATCTGCAATTTTGGCCTTGGGCAATCGGTGCAAATACCCAACTTTCATTTATTCCGGGTGCAGACTTATCAGTAAATTTGGGCCGCTTCATAACTTTTCATTTTCTCTCAGCGATGGCATGGGATATTCCACGGGCAATTCTTACCGTAGCGTTGACTTTAGCGGCTGGTCCTGCTGTGTTGACGGCGCTGCGCAGAACTAAGAAACGCGCAGCGTTTCTAACTCCAATCGAATTTATCGAACGTGCGAAGTCACCAGAGGCAATTTAGTCACTTCTGCCAGCGAATCTCGCCCTCGTACATCTATAACGAGCTGATCTCCCAATTTAACTGAGTGCGAAAGTAGCGCTAGCGCTATTCCTTTCTTAAGGCTCGGTGAGAAAGTTCCACTGGTAACTTCTCCAACTATTTCACCTGCACTGTTTTTAACTTGCATTCCGGCTCGTGGAATTCCGCGATCTTGGCTGACTAGCGCGCGTACTCTGGGATGTGTTCCGCTTGCTTTTTCTGAACGGAGCGCTTCACTTCCACTAAATAATGGTTTCTCCCAACCAATTGCCCAAGTCGCTGCCGCCTGAACCGGAGTTATTGCAAGTGAGAGTTCATGTCCATGAAGTGGATATCCCATTTCGGTGCGCAAGGTATCTCGGGCACCTAGACCGCAAACCAAACCATCAAAGTTCTTTATGGCCTCGGTTAGCGCATCCCAAACTTTGGTTGCATCTTGCCAACGTGGCACGATTTCATATCCGTGTTCGCCGGTGTAGCCGGTGCGACAAAGGATTACTTTGCAACCAGCAATTTCAACATGGTCAAAAGCCATGTAATCCATTTCAGGATTTATGCCAAAAATTTCAATCACTTCGCGTGATTTTGGCCCTTGTACTGCAATTACTCCAAATGATTCGTGAAGGTTTACGATTTCGATACCTGCTGGAACTCGCGACATGAGATCTGCTACAACACTTGTCGTATTAGATGCATTTGGAATCAAGAAAAGATCTGTAGGGCTATTGCGGTAAACAATCAAATCATCGATGACGCCACCTTCACTATTGCAATGAAGGGTGTATTGAGCTTGTCCATCAATAATTCTATCCAGGTCGTTTGTGAAAACTGTATTTAAGAATTTCAATGCGCCAGATCCCTTTACGCTCACCTTTCCCAGATGCGAAACATCAAATATGCCAACCCGCTCACGGACGGCGGCATGCTCGGCTAGTACGCCTGCGCCGGGATATTCAATTGGCATAAGCCACCCACCAAAATCGGCCATCTTGGCAGAAAGGTTGATATGTCTATCGGCAAGTGGTGAATTTTTCATGACAACAACTTACACTTACCCGACCCCAAAAGTATTTTCGATTTGTACAGCCTCTAAAAGGAGATTCGATGACCACCCTGCACCTCTCAGATGGAATTATCAAAGATGAGATTCTGGTTGTTGGACTCTCTTTTAGAACGCCATCTAAAAAGGGGCAGGGTGCGCTGGTAATCGAAAGCGGAGATATAGCACTCGACAGTAAGAAGTTATTGGCAACTCTCTCTGATTTAGGGGCCACGGGAAAGGCTGATGAAGTAATTAAAATTCCTGGCACCGCAACCAAATTATTGGTTTTCACCGGACTCGGAGAAAATAAGCCCACTTTCTCAGATGAGACTTTGCGTCGCGCAGCAGGTGCTGCCGCCAGAGCGCTGGCAGGCAATTCCAGCGCCACATTTTCTTTCCCTGCTAAGAAGGCTGCAACTATTGCGGCGATCGCAGAAGGTGCGCTACTTGGCGCATATTCATTTAATAAATTTCGCGTTGATTCAATTGTAAATCGTCAATTAAGTTTGAAATCAGTAACCATTCATTCGGCTCTTGCAAAAAAGGCAGAAGCCAAAGAAGCGCTCAAGCGCGCCGCGATTATTGGTGAGTACACCTGCTTAGTTAGAGATTTGATAAACACTCCCCCGAGTCATTTAACTCCTGATTCATTCTGCAAGGAGATTGCCGCCTTGGTGAAGAAGGTTGGCGGTTCCGCGATTGGCCTAAAGGTTACGGTCATGAACGATGCGCAATTAAAGAGCAAGGGTTACGGTGGAATATCGGCTGTCGGCCAAGGTTCGGCCAATCCACCACGTCTTCTGCAGATTTCCTATACGCCAGTTAAAGCTAAGGCTAAAAAAAGTTACGCCTATGTCGGAAAAGGAATCACCTTCGATTCTGGTGGTTTAGCGCTGAAGCCAGCCGCGGGCATGGAAGCGATGAAATCAGATATGTCTGGTGCCGCTGCTGTTTGCGCTGCAACTATTGCAATCGCGTTGTTGAAGATTCCAGTAGCAATCGATTGTTACGCGCCTTTAGCAGAAAATATGATCAGCGATAACGCAACCCGTCCCAGCGACATCATCACAATGTATGGCGGAAAGACAATTGAAGTTCTAAATCCTGATGCAGAAGGCCGCTTAGTATTGGGAGATGCCTTGGTGAAGGCGCAAGAGAATAAGAACTTAGATGGCATCATCGATGTTGCAACTTTGACGGGTGCCCAAGTTGTTGCACTAGGTACTCGCACAAGTGCAATCATGACAAATAACCAGGATTTCAGCGATCAATTTTTTGCAATTACTAAATCCGCTGGCGAAGCTTTCTGGCCAATGCCACTGCCAGTTGAATTGCGAGCATCTCTTGATTCACCAGTTGCCGATATGGCAAATATCGGCGAGCGAATGGGCGGCATGATGGTTGCTGGGTTATTCCTCAAAGAATTTGTTGCAGCAGAGTTACCTTGGTTACACCTCGATATCGCAGGGCCTGCCTATAACGAAGGTGAAGCCTACGGTTACACCCCAGTCGGTGGCACAGGCGTAGCACTTAGATCACTCGTAGCGTTGGCCCAGGCGGCAGGCGTTTAGTAATCACAGGGCAAAACTGGCAAGATAGGCTCAACAAGCGAGAAGTTCATGAAGGAGCGCGCACAGGTGTCCAACTTTGATCTAGTAATTTTAGGCGGCGGTAGCGGCGGTTACGCAGCAGCCCTACGTGGCGCCCAACTTGGATTATCAGTTGCCCTAGTCGAAGCAGACAAACTTGGCGGAACCTGTTTACACCGCGGATGTATTCCAACTAAAGCCCTTCTCCACGCTGGCGAGATCGCCGATGGAACACGCGATGCCAGCCACTTTGGCATCAACGCCACATTTAATTCAATAGATATGACTGGCGTTAATTCATATAAAGATGGCGTGGTAGCCAAACTACATAAAGGTTTGCAAGGCTTAGTTAAGTCGCGCAGCATTACTTACATCGAAGGCCATGGAAAATTAGTAGCGAAAGATACCGTTGAGGTAAATGGTGCTCGCTACACCGGCAAAAATATCGTTTTGGCAACTGGATCATATGCGCGCACCTTGCCTGGCTTGGAAATTGATGGAAAGAGAGTCATCACATCCGAACATGCCATCAAGATGGATTACGTCCCAAAGAGCGTAATCGTTCTCGGTGGTGGAGTAATTGGTTGTGAATTCGCATCCGTTTGGAAATCTTTTGGCGCCGAGGTAACTATCATCGAAGGGTTGTCCCATTTGGTTGCACTGGAAGATGAATCTTCTAGCAAGCAATTAGAGCGTGCCTATCGCAAACGCGGAATCAACTTTGAACTTGGAGTTCGTTTTAAATCTCATACTGTCACGGCAGATGGTGTGACCATTACTTTGGAAGATGGCAAAACCTTCACCGCGGAGGTACTGCTTGTAGCCGTCGGGCGTGGCCCAGTTTCAGCAAATCTGGGTTATGAAGAGCAAGGCATCGCTATGGATCGCGGATACGTTCAGGTTGATGATAAATGCCGCACCAATGTTCCAGGAATCTGGGCCGTTGGAGATTTAATTCCCACACTTCAATTAGCGCACGTGGGCTTTGGCGAGGGAATATTAGTTGCTGAAGAAATTGCTGGGTTAAATCCTCGACCAATTAATTATGACGGTGTTCCTCGCGTTACTTACTCAGAACCAGAGGTTGCCTCTGTTGGTTTAACAACTGCGCAGGCGAAAGAGCGCGGGCATGACGTCGTCGAACTTAACTATGACCTAGCCGGAAACGGTAAAGCTCAGATTTTGCGAACTGCCGGTTCCATCAAATTGGTATCGCAAAAAAATGGACCAGTTCTTGGAATCCATATGGTCGGATCGCGCGTTGGCGAACTTCTTGCTGAAGCGCAATTAATTTTTAATTGGGAGGCATCTGCAGGCGATGTAGCACCTCTCATTCATGCGCACCCAACGCTTTCCGAAGCAATGGGTGAAGCGCACATGGCACTTGCCGGCAAACCACTTCACGCTCACGGTTAATCCAGTAAAAAATTAAATGGTTAATTCAACGGTAATAGGGAAAAGGAAAAAGCTATGACTTTCTCAGTAACAATGCCAGCGCTTGGTGAAAGCGTCAGCGAAGGAACAGTCACACGTTGGTTAAAGTCCGAAGGCGATCATGTCGCAATGGATGAACCGCTCCTTGAAGTATCAACCGATAAAGTCGATACCGAAATTCCTTCACCAGTAGCCGGAATTCTGCAAAAAATTGTTGTAGGTATTGATCAAACTGTTCCAGTCGGTGCCGAACTTGCAATTATTGCTGAAAGTGCGGCACAAGCAAGTGCACCAGCGGCTCCAGTCGCTGCAGCGCCAGTTGCTGCCGCTCCTGTTGTACCCGTTGTTGCAGCGCCCGTTGCACCTGTTACTCCCCCTCCAGCAGTGCAAGCCGCGAATAATTCTGCAGGAACAATTATTACTATGCCCGCACTTGGAGAAAGTGTTAGCGAAGGCACTGTCACCCGCTGGCTCAAGGGTGTCGGCGATTCTGTTGCAGTTGATGAAGCACTCCTTGAAGTTTCAACTGACAAAGTTGATACTGAGATTCCATCTCCAGTTGCCGGCACAATTATTTCAATCGATGTCCCCGTAGACACAACAGTTCCGGTTGGTGCCCGCCTTGCGGTTATTGGTGTCAGCGGCACAGCACCAGTTGCAGCACCTGCTCCTGTCACCCCTGCTCCAGTTGTTGTAGCACCAGTTGTTGCAGCACCTGTTGTAACTCCTGCTCCAGTAGTTGCAGCACCTGTTGCCTCAGCTCCAGTTTCGCAACCACTTGATGCTTATGTAACTCCGATTGTTCGCAAGTTGGCATCCGAACTTGGCGTGAATTTGGCAAATGTGAAAGGAACGGGAGTTGGCGGACGAATTCGCAAAGAAGATGTTGAATCTGCGCGACCAGCGACCAGCGCTCCTGCTTCATCCGCCCCAGCAGCTGCTGCACAATCTCAACGTCCAGCAACTGTTGCAGTCTCACCACTTCGTGGAACGACCGTGACAATGTCACGTCTTCGCAAAGTAATTGCCGCTCGCATGGTTGAATCGCTACAAGTTAGCGCGCAATTGACCACCGTTATTGAAGTAGATGTTACAAAGATTGCTCGTTTGCGCGAACGCGCAAAGGCGACTTTTGAAGCCCGTGAAGGTGTGAAGTTATCCTTCTTGCCATTCTTCGCCGTAGCCACATGTGAAGCGCTGAAGCAACATCCGGTTCTTAATTCATCGGTTGAGGGTGACCAAATTATTTATCACGGCACAGAACATCTTGGTATCGCAGTTGATACTGAACGTGGATTACTTGTCCCAGTAATTCATAGCGCCGGTGATTTGAATATGGGCGGAATCGCACGAAAGATTTCTGATCTCGCAGCACGCACCCGCGAGAATAAAGTAACCCCAGATGAACTAGGTGGTGGCACATTTACTCTCACCAACACCGGCAGCCGTGGTGCGCTCTTTGATACTCCGATTATTAATCAGCCACAGGTGGCCATTCTTGGATTAGGCGCAATTGTTAAACGACCAATGGTCGTTAAAGGTGAAGATGGTGGCGAAACAATTGCGATCCGTTCGATGGTTTATTTAGCTCTTTCATACGATCATCGCGTTGTCGATGGCGCCGATGCCGCTCGCTTCCTAGTGACTTTGAAAGAGCGCCTCGAAGGTGGAGCATTCGAATCAGATTTGGGACTCTAAAGTAAATGAGCGTTCCACAACGTATCGCAATTACAGGTGCATCTGGCTTAATCGGAAGCGCACTCGTTGGCCATTTAAAGTCAGAGGGCCACACTGTGCAACGTCTGGTGCGTCGTGCCACAGTTTCTCCTGATGAAATTCAGTGGGATCCCAAGACTGGTTATGTAGATATTGAAGCCCTGCGTGGAGTTGATGCAGTTATCCATCTCGCCGGTGTCGGAGTAAGTGATATGCGATGGACTAAAAAATTTAAATCGGAAATTCTAAACTCGCGTCTGCTTGGAACAACTGCAATTGCTAAAGCGGTAGCTGAAGTAAAACCGCAAGTATTTATATCTGCAAGCGCAATTGGTTGGTATGGGGATTCTGGGAATCGCGCAGTTGTCGAAAGTGATTCAGTTGGCAACGACTTTCTAGCTGCAGTTTGCCGCGAATGGGAAGCCGCGGCAGATCTGGCTGGCGATGTTCGCACCGTCAAACTCCGTACTGGGCTTGTATTAGACCCAACCGGCGGTGCACTCGGTCGCATGCTGCCGCTCTTTCGATTTGGTCTTGGCGGCAAGTTAGGTTCTGGAAAGCAATGGTGGTCTTGGATCACCCTGCACGATGTTGTGCGTGCGATCATCTTCTCACTAGAGAAAAATATCTCAGGACCAATAAATCTAACTTCGCCTAATCCCGTTACTAATCAAGAATTTACCGCAGCCCTTGCGAGAGCAATGAAGAGACCTGCTCTATTCCCAGCCCCCGCTATTGCGCTAAAGATTGCATTGGGAGGATTTTCAAGTGAGGTGCTGGGCTCGAAGAAAGTTATGCCAAGCGCACTAACTGACGCTGAATTTACTTGGGACTATCCGCACATTTCAACTGCGCTACAAGCCCTCATCGAGCAGTAACTCCTGCGCTGCAAGTCGACCCGACATGAGCGCACCGTTTTGTGAAGGCGCAGATAAATAATCTCCGGCAAGGTAAATAATTTCATTGAATTTCGAACTCTTGGCCTTTGTTTTTCCAGGAGCAAAGAGCGGCAGCGCAGAATTAATCTCATATTTTGCGATTAACCTCCAATTCTCGGTTGAACTCCCCCACATCAACGCCAGATGACGACGTACTTCTGATTCGGATGCATGAGTAATAGTTGTAGAGGAGATCAAGTTTTGACCTGCGGGAGCATAATTCCTAGAAAGATTTGAGATAACCAGTGAATTAATCACGGGTCCCCGATGATCGGCATCTAATATCAATTCAGCACCATCAGTTGGTGCAGCATCAGTTGCGTGATACCAAGTTGTTGCGCTGATTAGTGGCGAAACTTGATCAGCGTCTAGCAATTGTGCTGCGGTAGTTAAATCGGTTGCCAAAATAATTTTTGTTGCAACTAGCTCGCCTTGGTTAGTAAGGATGCGATTGTCACGTATCTCTTCAACCTGGGTATTCAGGCGTAGATCGATGATCTTCTCAGCCAGATTTTGCGAGAGAGTACCAACTCCGTGAGCTGGTATTCCCGACTTTCCAGAGATAAAACTTCTAATTAATTCACGACCCACCACGGCACTTACTTGTGATGGGTCGGTGAGAAATACACCTTGCAGAAATGGCTTCAATACCTTGTAATAAAAGCCTCCGGTGCCACATCGCAAGAGATGAGTTTGGACATCTTCATCCATTACAGGTTTCGTGGGCAGGTATTTAAGAAAGGATACTTTTTCTCTTAAAGTCCCAGTCTTTGATGAGAAGATTGAAAGCGGTGCTTGTCGCGGATCTCCAATTGCATGCCTTCGACTGCCAATAGATATACCTACAGTTCGAGGCGCTGTCTTAAAATCTAACTCTTTTGCCAGACTCAGCCGCTTGATTTCTGGATAATTCAAATTAATCAACTGAAAGCCACGATCTAAAATAAACCCATCAATGACATCAGTTGCGATTCGCCCACCGGCTCGGTCGGCCCCATCAATAACTGTCACTGGGTGACCTGCCTCTTGCAAAGTCAGCGCTGCGCTAAGACCTGCAAGACCCGCCCCAATGACTACATACATCTAGTTACGTGGTCTCACTTATTTTGTAATTTAGAAGGCCACCATATTTTTGGTCCAATTTCATGAACCAAGGCAGGTACCAAGATTGAGCGAACGATGATGGTATCCAAGAGCACGCCAAAGGCGACTGCGAAACCAAGTTGCGCCAGCGGAACCAACGGAAGCAGGCCAAGGACGGCAAATGTTGCAGCAAGCACAATTCCGGCGGATGTAATAACCGCGCCAGTGACTGTTACTCCCTTGATTACTCCAGCACGTGTACCGATTTTCGTACTCTCTTCGCGAACGCGAGTCATAAGGAAGATGTTGTAATCGATTCCAAGTGCCACTAAGAATATGAAGGCAAAGAGTGGGAATGAGTTATCGCCACCTGCAAAACCAAAAATGTGATTGAAGACCAAAGCACAAACTCCAAGAGTTGCAAAATAACTTAGAACAACTGTTCCCAAAAGAACTACTGCACTAAATATGCTTCGCAATAGCAAGCCCAAGATCAAGGTGATCACCAATAAGATAATCGGGATGATCGTCTTGTTGTCGCGGTTGTTTGCGGTGCGGACGTCGAAATAAACAGCGCTAGTTCCACCTACCAACGCTGTTGAATCCGCGCCTTTAGCCAGTTCACGAATCTTCGGAATATCATTTCCGGCTTCAACGCTATCTGGAGCTTTGTTGAGCGTGACATTTAGAATTGCACGCCCATTTACGATCTTTATTTCAGGCTTTGGCTGTCCAGAAATTACCATGCCATCAAGCATCGGAGTTACATCTGTAACACCAGGGGCGCTCTTTATGGCACCGGTAACTGCAGCAATCTTATTTACATCAATCACAACCTGAGTTGGATCACCTTCGCCGCCAGGGAAATGCGTTTCGAGAAGTTTTTGACCAACGACAGATTCAGGATTTCCAGTAAATGAATCAACTGTTCCAAGTCCGTCGGCCTTAAGAGTTGTGGAAGTAGCGGCAAATGCCAAGAGGACAACCCCAGTTATTACCCATGCCTTACGAGGATTTCGTCCAATTGAATTTGCAACTTTCGCCCAAAGTCCCGACAAAACATGATCATCCCCATCATTTTCCGGAATACGTGGCCAGAATATCCAGCGACCAAATATCAACAGAAGCGCTGGCAAAAGGGTCAAGATAGTGATCATAGAGACAACGATTCCGATAGCGCCGATAGGTCCAAGGCTGGCGGTATTTGTTAGCTGGCTAAATAGCAAAATCAAAAGTGAGATTGCAACTGTAGAGCCGGAAGCAAGGATTGGTTCCCATACCCCTTTATATGCTGCGCGCATCGCCACAAATCGATTGTCTGTGAAATGTAATTCTTCACGATAACGGGCAATAAGAAGGAGTGCGTAATCTGTTGCGGCACCAATAACTAATACAGACAGAATTCCCTGAGATTGGCCATCCACGTCAATAATGTCATTCTTTGCCAATAAATAAATAATTCCACCCGCAGTTGAAAGTGCGAAGAGCGAGGAGAGTAAAGGAATAATCCAAAGAACTGGAGATCGGTAAACAAAAATTAAAATAACTGCGACTACTGCAAGTGTGGTAAGAAGCAAGGTCGAGTCGAGTGAACCGAATGCTCCGAAGAGATCTCCTAATAAGCCACCAGGTCCGGTCACATATGGAGTAAATCCATTGGCTTGCGCGATTGGTCTGATGTCTTCACGAAGTGCTTCAATCACAGCTGGAAGTACGGGTTCATCGTTTGGTAATAATTTTGAAATGGCATTTCCGTCAAGTGGAACAATTGCAAGAAGTGCTTTTCCATCTGCGGCGGGAAACACTGTAATAACTTGGCTAGGGGCAAAATAATCCGAAATCTTTGCTGTTGTATCGGCCAAAGTTAAATCTCCAACTTTGGTGACATGGGCACTAACTACTGCTAGCGTTGCGGGAGTAAAAGTTCCTTCAAATAAAACTAGAGTTGGAAAGTTAAAAGAATCTTGCGAGGAAAAACTTTTGATTTGGTCAGCAGCGAGTGTCGCTTCTGCGCCTTTAGGCAAGAATGATGAGTTGTTATTTTCTTGGACCGAAGTTAACTTCCCGAATAACGGTCCGAAGACGCCGGTAATGATGAACCAGGCGATCACCACCAACATGGCGATAGCAAATGGTTTACGGTTCGTTTGGGCGCGTTCCAAAGTCACGATAGACAGGCCTTTCGGGGCGTTTAAGAGCAGAATTCGCTAGGAGTACAGCCTACCTTTACGCTGTACCAGTGCCACTTCAAACGCCGATCACCGCTGAAAAATTCTCGGCAAATATTGCGTTAAGCCACGGTGGCCTGATGGATTACGAAGCTGCCCTTGAATTGCAAAGGAGCTTCCATTCCGAAGTTGTGGCCGGTCGTCGTCCAAATACTTTAATACTTCTAGAACACCCATCCGTTTATACGGCCGGTAAGCGAACCCAAGATTTTGAAAAGCCAACAGATGGCACCCCCGTTATTAACGTTGACCGCGGCGGGCGAATTACTTGGCATGGCCCCGGACAATTGGTTGGATATCCGATTGTAAAATTATTGAAACCAACTGAATTAGTTGGATTTGTCCGCACCCTAGAAGGTGCGTTGATAAAAGTGTGTGCAGATTTCGGAATCAACGCCATACGTATAGATGACCGATCTGGTGTCTGGGTCAGCGATGCAAAGGGCGATAGAAAGATTGCAGCCATTGGAATAAGAGTGGCATCTGGTGTCACCATGCATGGCTTTGCACTAAATGTCTCCCCCGATCTCGCAGCCTTTGGCCAGATTGTTCCTTGCGGCATAGATGACGCTGATGTGACTTCAATGGCTATCGAATTAGCGCGCGAGATAGATATCTCTGAGGTAACGGCTGCTATTGAGAAGTATCTAGTCGAAGCCCTCGGTAAGGTAAGCGCATGACGATCGCACCCGATGGCCGCAAATTACTTCGCATCGAGGCTCGCAACACTGAAACTCCAATCGAACGTAAACCGGAATGGATTAAAACGCGCGCCAATATGGGACCTGAATACACCAGGTTACGCTCACTCGTTAAGAGTGAAGGTTTGCATACGGTGTGCCAAGAAGCGGCCTGTCCAAATATTTTTGAATGCTGGGAAGACAAAGAAGCAACATTTTTGATCGGCGGCGATCGCTGTACTCGCCGTTGCGATTTTTGCAATATCGACACTGGCAAGCCTTTACCTATTGATCGCGAAGAGCCACGCAAAGTTGCTGAATCTGTAAAAGCGATGGGGCTGCGTTATGCAACCATCACAGGTGTAACTAGAGATGATCTTCCTGATGAAGGTGCTTGGCTATACGCCGAAACAATTCGCCAAGTGCATGAATTAAATCCGGGTTGCGGCGTAGAAATGTTGGCGCCAGATTTTCATGCCAAGTCCGAATTACTAAATCAGATTTTTGAAACACAGCCAGAAGTATTTGCCCACAACCTGGAAACTGTGCCACGAATTTTCAAAAGAATTCGCCCAGCATTTACCTACGAAAAATCTCTGCAAGTAATTGGGATGGCGCGCGATTTCGGTTTGGTTACCAAATCCAACTTGATTTTAGGACTTGGTGAAACTCGCGAAGAAGTTTCGCAAGCTTTAGTTGACTTACACGCCGCAGGTTGTGACTTGATCACAATCACGCAGTATCTGCGCCCGACCAATAAGCATCACCCAGTGGAGCGTTGGGTTAAACCAGAAGAGTTTGTTGAACTAAGCGATGAAGCAACTGCCGTTGGTTTTCTAGGTGTTATGAGCGGACCGCTAGTTCGTTCCAGTTACCGGGCAGGAAGACTTTATAAGCAAGCGCAAGCAGCACGTGCTACGCAGGGATCGACGCGTGGCTGAAGTTGTCTATCCCCCAGTAATTATTGCCTTAAAAACCTTTTGGAAATACCTCGGTCTGCAATTTACATTTGAAGGCGATGCACATGTTCCACGTAAAGGTGGAGCAATCCTGGCGATGAATCACATCGGATATTTAGATTTTGCATTGATCGGTACCGCCGCACTGCCTTCAGGTCGGCTAGTTCGTTTCATGGCCAAGAAAGAGATTTTTGATAACAAGTTGGCAGGGCCGTTGATGCGCGGGATGCATCACATAAATGTAGATCGCAGCAGCGGTACGGCATCATTTGTTGCGGCGTTGCGTGCTCTTCGGGCAGGTGAAGTTATCGGGATTTTTCCTGAGGGAACAATTTCAAAAAGCTTTGAAATAAAAGATTTGAAATCCGGCGCGGTCAGACTTGCGATGGGTTCGGGTGTTCCTGTTATTCCAACGATTGTTTGGGGCTCACAAAGAATTTGGACCAAGGGGGTTAAACGAGATCTGCGCCGTAAGAAAGTGCCAATTTTTGTAACTTTTGGCACACCACTTACATTTGAAAAGGGCAGCGATGTCGATGCCGGTGAGAAATTATTACGAGAGACACTTCTTAGCCTTCTTCATGAAGTTCAAGGCAACTACCCAGATAGCCATGCTGGACAACGCTGGGCACCTGCTCGTCTTGGTGGTACGGCGCCCGCTCCCCTAAACTAACGTCCATGTTTAATAGAAATAAGGCGAAAGAGCCAAAGATTAAAAAGGTCCGCTTCAAAACTTTCCGTGATGCTTACTCTGTAACCAAATCCGTTAAACCTTGGATTGGCGCCGGCATCTTTGGTGTCTTTGCAATTACATGGGCAATCGGAATCTCAATTGGTATCGCCGTCGGATCTGCAATTTATATCAGCTTCGTCTCATTCCCTATCGCAGTTCTTGCTGCCATGTTCTTCTTTACGCGTATTGCCGCATCTGCTGCCTATGTCTCAATCGAGGGACAGATCGGCGCCGGAGCCAGCGTCTTGATGGCTATTCGCAAAGGATGGGTTACAACTCCTGCAGTTGCTGTGACCAAGAATCAAGATATGGTCCACCGCAGCATCGGTCGCGCCGGAATCGTTTTAACAGGTGAAGGAACCCAAGCAGTAAGAATTATGTTGCAGGATGAGCGAAAGAAATCTGAGCGCTTTGCACCAGGTGTACCTGTGATTGAAATTATGGTCGGAGATAACTCAGGCCAAGTTCCCATTCGTAAATTGCAAAAGCATGTCTCTAAGTTGCCAAAGAAGTTATCGGCACAGCAAATGCGTGAAGTTCGCGCGCGCTTTAAGGCTGTCGGTGGAATGTCTCTTCCAATTCCAAAGGGCCCAATGCCAAAGGGTGTTCGCGTACCTAAGCGTTAAGCTTTTTTACGCAGATCGCGCAACGCAGTTCCACTAAGGCGTTCGTGAATGCCGCGGCCGTTGTCGTCATAGGTAATTGCAGTTACTACAAGGACCAACAAGATCGTTCTTATGAGCGCCTGTATAGGCGAAGGTGCGCCACCGTCTGCAAAGCGAACTACCTTCAGCCCAACAATCCGATGACCGGCGGTTGCTCCCCCAAAACTGGTCAAAACTAGGACTTCAATGAAGAAGACCACCAAAGTTAGGCCACCCTCGCCCAAAAGGCCTAGGGCAATTGCGTAACACATCAGCCAGTCGATAGTCAGCCCAAGCAAGCGACGTCCCAAACTGATCTCGTGTTTCATGCGGGCGAGCCTACTGAATCGCTCCAGCCGCTGCAGGTTTTACATGGATGTAACACACCAGTTATGCCAAAACGCCATAGAAGTCTTAGGGTTTACCTAGATCGGTCGCTCTCAAAGTTGAGGCCCGAGTAAATCTGGCAGATGTGAAAATTCCGCCTTACTCTCGAATAATTTCCAAGACACGAGGAGCTCGCTTAAATGTTTAAAAACTCAGCAGAAGTTTTTGCTTACATTAAAAAAGAAGATGTAAAACTAGTTGACGTACGTTTTACGGATCTTCCAGGAATCCAACACCACTTCAACGTTCCTGTTGAATCATTCGATGAAGCCGTTTTCACTGATGGTTTGATGTTCGATGGTTCATCGATTCGTGGTTTCCAATCAATCCACGAGTCAGATATGAAATTGCTGCCTATTCCATCTTCAGCATTTATCGATCCATTCCGCCTAGAAAAAACTCTGGTAATTCTTTTCTCTGTACACAATCCATCGGATAACACTCCTTATTCACGCGATCCTCGTGGAGTTGTTGCAAAAGCTGTTGATTATTTGAAGTCAACTGGAATTGCAGATCAAGCCTTCTTCGCACCTGAAGCCGAGTTTTATGTATTCGATGCAGTTCGCTTCAGCACCAGCATGAATGAGTCTTACCACCATATCGATTCTTACGAAGGTGCCTGGAATACCGGCGTCGTCGCAGATCCAGATGGAACACCAAACCGTGGTTACCGCACCCGTATCAAGGGTGGCTATTTCCCAGTTTCACCAACAGATCAGTTTGCAGATCTGCGCGATGAAATGGTTATGGAACTTGGACGCGCTGGATTACTTGTTGAGCGTTCACACCACGAAGTTGGTACTGCTGGCCAGATGGAAATTAACTACCGCTTTACAGACATCCTTAGCGCAGGTGATGAATTGATGAAGTTTAAATACATCATCCGCAACGTTGCCTGGGAGGGCGGCAAGACTGCAACGTTTATGCCAAAGCCACTCTTCGGAGATAACGGTTCAGGCATGCACGTTCACCAATCACTTTGGAAAGATGGCAAGCCACTGTTCTTCGAAGCAGGAACATATGGAGATCTTTCCGATATGGCACGCTGGTATATCGGTGGACTCTTGAAGCACGCTCCATCACTTCTTGCATTCACTAACCCAACTGTTAACTCATACCGTCGTTTGGTTCCAGGTTATGAAGCGCCAGTAAACCTCGTTTACTCAGCACGTAATCGTTCTGCTTGTATCCGTATTCCAATTACTGGATCATCTCCAAAGGCAAAGCGCATTGAGTTCCGTTGCCCAGATCCATCATCAAATCCATACCTAGCATTTGCTGCAATGTTGATGGCTGGTATCGATGGAATCGTAAATAAGATCGAACCACCTGCCCCAGTTGATAAGGATCTTTACGAACTAGAAGGTGCAGAAGCTGCAGCTATTCCTCAAGTTCCAGGATCACTTGATGCTGTTCTTGACAGCCTCGAGAAGGATCACGAATTCCTTACAAAGGGCGGCGTCTTCACAGAAGACCTCATCGCAACTTGGATCGAATGGAAGCGTAAGAATGAAGTTGATTACGTTCGCTTGCGTCCACATCCAGCAGAGTTTGAACTCTATTTCGATATCTAAATCGAATTAGGCAAAAGCCCCGTCGAATTTTCGGCGGGGCTTTTGCATTTTCTTGTACTCTTACCATCATGCTCCTTGATATCTTGATCGCAATTTTCTTTCTCTTCATCGGGTTAGAGATAACATCGACGCTAAGCCACCCGAAGCAAATTCTTCTGCCTACCTTTGCAGCCCTTGGTGGAATGGTTGTACCTGCCGGAATATTTTTAGCGCTAAACCCAAACAGTCCAGCCTGGGCCACGGCAATGCCCACGGATCTCGCACTAGCTCTTGGCGTTTTCGCACTCCTTGGGAAAGGCGCAAATCCGGCAGCCAGGATATTTCTCTTAACGTTGGCAGTTGCAGATGATCTCTTCTCACTGATTGTTTTGGCAATTTTCTATGGTGACAAGTTAGACATCGCACATAGCGCTTCGACCCTAGGTGCTGCAGCAATTGGCGCAACGTTGGCGCTTATTCCGAGATTTCCGGTTTCTCAAGTTATAGGTTTTCTCTCACCCATCTGCACTTTTTTTGTTGTGCCGGTCTACGTTATCTCTAAGTTATCTCAAGGAATCTCAATCGAATCTCTTACGTCATCGACCGCTACATCACTGATTGCAGCGCGCGTTATAGGAAAAATTGTTGGTATAACTTTATTTGCTTGGCTTGCCGTAAAGATAAATCTGGCATATTTGCCAAAGGATCTTCACTTTACAGAAATTGCAGGTATTGGCGCCTTAGCTGGTATGGGTCTAACCGTTGCCTTAGTTATCTCAGAGGTGGCAATTGACAGTGAAATAGTTCAAGGTGAAGTTAAGGCAGGTCTGATAATTTCTGCAGTTATCTCAGGGCTAATTGGTTATTTCTGGCTTAAGCGCTCTCTTGTTTTGAAATAGTAGAGCGCGATATCAAAAAGTGTCCGAGCGCACCGACAGTCAGGGCAAATAGCACTCCGACGTTTGCAAAAGCCCAAGGACCTTCTTTACCACCAATTAAAAATAGTAGGTAGCCCTGCCACGATAACCAACTAGCAAATGTATTGGTAACAAATCCCCAACCGACGATTGATCCAATTGCCATAATTACAAGGGGGCGCCAATTCCAAATACCGTAACGACCGGAGGCAGAGAAAAGATCTGCTTCAACAAATGGCTTACGTCGCAGCAATACGTCAGTTACAAAAATTGCAGACCAGGTTGCGATTGGCACTCCAAGAGTGATCAAGAATCCCTGAAATGGAAAGAAGAAGTTATCGGCGACCCAAACTATATAAATGGTTCCGAGCAACATGATTGTGCCATCAACACTTGCCGCTACGTGACGCTTGATAGGAAGCCCAACAGATATCAGGGTTAGTCCGGATGAATACAGATCCAGAATTGCGCCACCAACTAATCCTAAGATTGCGATTAGCGCAAAGATTGCCAAATACCATGTTGGAAGCAAGGTGGTAAGTGCACCAATTGGATCCATTGCTATTGCATCCGCCAACTTTGGATCACTGCCGGCTAAAAGCGCACCGTATGTAACCAAACCAATTGGAACGATCGAGGCACCTAAAACTGTCCAACCGACAACAGAGCGACTAGATGTTGTTCGCGGTAAGTAGCGTGAATAATCTGCAGCCGAATTCACCCAACCCAGCCCAATTCCGGTAATTCCAAAAATGAGTGCGCCAATAAATCCCTGCAAGTTTCCTGAAGGAATCGCAGAAACAGCGCTCCAATTTACTGAATCGACAGTCAGCGCGATATATGCAACTGTTGCTGCAACTGTAACTAGAGTTAAATACTTTTGTAAGCGCATGATTACACCGTGGCCAAGCACTCCCCCATAAATCGTCAAAGCCGCTGCGATAACAAATCCGATCACCATTGCTAAATCACGATCTATATCTCCCAATCGGACCAAGATCGTGCCGGTGGCTAGCGTTGCCAAGGAAACCAGCACAGTTTCCCAACCAACAAAGATTAAATAAGAGAGAAGACCAGGAACAATATTGCCCTTGATTCCAAAGGTGGCACGGGATAAAACCATGGTGGGAGCGTTAGATCTTTTGCCTGCAAGTGAACTAAAACCAACCAATAAAAATGAAAGTATCGTGCCAATAAAGGCCGCAGCAGTTGCTTGCCAAAATGAGATTCCGAATCCGAGAAAGAATGAACCGTATGACAGAGCAAGAAGTGAAACATTTGCCCCACACCATGGCCAGAAGAGAGATGATGCCTTTCCGATGCGCTCAGACTCGGAAATGACATTAGTTCCATTTAATTCTGGGTTCAATCTTTTCTACCTTTGCTTATTTTATTCATCGCAACTGTGGCGAAGTGCGCAAGAATACCAATAACAATTCCCCAGATTAAGTCAATAAATAGGGTAACTAGCGCGGTGATTATTAACACCATCGCTTCCGCTTTTGTGGTTCTTAGAGATTCGGCAATAGCTGCTGGATTTAATATGCGATAGCTGATGCCAATTAAAACGCCCGCAATTGCTGCAGTTGGAATCGCGCTAATAATTGGTGCCAGAATGAAAACAACTATAAGCAAAGTCATGGAATGAAAGACGGCTGCAATTCTAGTTTTCGCGCCACTTCTAACATTGACACTGGTTCTTGCAATCGCACCAGTTGCCGGCATGCCACCAAAGAGCGAGGCACCAATAGTTGCAAGTCCCTGACCGATTAACTCTTTATTGGGTGAATATTTAGCTGTGCCTTTGGCATGAACCATTCCATCTGCGACTCTGGCTGAAAGAAGGGATTCGATCGCGGCCAAGACTGCGATTAAAAAAGCGGGCAGAACTAGAAACTTGAAATCTTCAAAGGCAATATCACCACCGGCCCATGTGCCTACGGAACGTGGAATTTCTCCAATCGTGTGAACTGAAATGTTGAAGATATTTACAACTAGCGTAGTTACCAAAATGGAAACGGCACTTGCTGGTATATAGATTTTGAAACCAAAATTTCTCGATAACTTCGGATAAGTGAATTTGATAACCAGTGTTAGTGCGACCACGGCTATAGATTGCCAGTGCATCCCAATTTCCAGAGCGCTACGCAAGGTTTGATAAGCAATCGGCACCGTCTTATCACCATCTGCTTTATCAATTTCTAGAGCGAGTGGAAGTTGTTGCAATGCAATAACAATTGCAATTCCAACTGTGAAACCCTCGACAACCGCCCATGGAACTTTATTCATGATCGTTCCCAAGCGCAGCGCGGCAGCGATAAGTACGAAGACTCCAGCCAGCAGTCCCAACGCGGGTATTGCCTTAACGCCATATTTCGAAACTATTGGAATCAGAACTACAGTCATTGCTCCAGTGGGACCGCTAACTTGATAGCGAGAGCCGCCAAACAAGGCTGCGACCAAGCCAGCGATGATCGCAGTTGTCAGTCCAGCGGCGGCGCTCATGCCAGTTGTGACAGCAAATCCCAGCGCCAACGGTAGAGCAACAATTGCCACTGTTAAGCCTGCGACTAGGTCATTATTTAGATCAGAGCGATTGGCGGGAAAGTCATTTCTAGATAAATAAGAAATGCGCATATCTGCATCTTAGTTCGTATTCAAGTAATAAGACCGTAGGAGCTGAACTCATTTACTAGCGTAAATCCAACTTTCTCATACGCTCGTTTAGCGCTGACATTCAAAGCAAATACGCCTAAACCGACATGTGATATTCCCTGCGCTGCAACTGATGTCAACATTTCGGTCACCAATTCCTGAGCCAGTCCTCTACCTCGGTAATCACTATGTGTTGCAATCGATGCGAACATAACCTGTCCCGTGCGCCACTTAACTAAAGCGCCGACAGAGACAAGCTGGCCATCGATTCTTTTCCCACCCCATAAAATAACTTCATCATTTCCCGGCCAAACGGAAGATTTACGAGCATGCCCCTTCAGCAACTCTGTTATCTCTGACTCATCTGTACAAATCTCGGCCTGTTTACCTGAACTGAAAGAGTCAGTATCTATTGAATAGAAATCCCAATTTACGCGATGTACATATTTTGTGAGGTCTACCTTTACATTTAACGTTGTAGAAAGACGATCACAGGGAAGAATTACAGGATCATTACCAAGTGCCATGGCAAATATGGATCCGTCTTCATCGGCAACCGAGAAACTTAAGTTTTCATCACCTACATGAGCAGTGATGAACCGTTGCTCAGGAGCGTAGGTGGTAAAGGTTTCTAGGTCACTCGCGCGGTGTTTAAGTGAATTTAGTACCTTGGCGTAATTATTAGTCGAGGAAGAAGTCAAGAAGAAAATCCGTTGTTCCGGGAACCACAGAATACTTTTCCAGATCCGTAACTCCAACTGACGCCAACACCTCATCATCAACAAAGAAGTTTCCGGTGCAATCCTTTGATGCGCGATTTAAAATTACATATGCAGCATCTGCCAAAATCTCTGGCGTACGACATGTTGCAGTGTCAATGCCCGGAATCATCTGCAGCGCAGCAGTATCAATGGCCGTGCGTGGCCAGAGCGCATTTACTGCAATCCCGGTCTTGCGAAATTCCTCGGACATTCCCAAAACGCACATCGACATTCCATACTTTGCCATCGTGTAGGCAACGTGATTTTGGAACCATTTTGCCTTCATCGATAGCGGTGGAGATAGAGTCAAAATATGTGGGTTACGCCCAGCTTCAGCCGATGCGCGCAAGTGCGGGATCGCTGCTTGCGAGGTGAGAAAAGTGCCGCGCACATTTACATCAAACATCAAATCAAAGCGCTTGGCCGGAGTTGCTTCAGTGGGCGTTAAATTTATTGCGCTGGCATTGTTGATCAAGATATCTATACCGCCGAAGGTTTCAGCAGCTTGCGATACCGCAGCAGCGATTTGTGCCTCATCGCGTAAATCGCATTGGATCGGCAACGCCGTTCCACCTGCAGCGCGAATTTCTTCAGCCGCCGAATGAATAGTGCCTGGCAACTTTGGATTTGGATCAGATGTCTTTGCGGCAATTGCAACAGATGCACCGTCGCGCGCTGCTCGCAAAGCGATAGCTAAGCCAATTCCGCGAGAGCCGCCAGTGATAAATATCTTCTTGCCAGATAGGTCTCCAGTGATTGTCATTACTTACCTTTCCTTGCCATAAAGTTCATAAACGCTTCCATCGCTTCATCTGATTGCAGGGCAAGTGAGAAGAGTTCAAACTCTGCTTTCATGACTGCTGCAACAGAGTCATGTTTGCTCGCCTTCAACAAGGCCTTTGTATTTATCATTGCTTGTGGTGGATTCTGCGCAATTTGATTCGCTATTTCTAGCGCCTCGCGAAGTGGGTCAGAAGCAATTGATGCAACCAGTCCCATAGTTTGCGCACTTTCGGCGTCAAAACTTTCCCCGGTAAAGAAAATTTTGGCAGCCCTTTGATACCCAACCAAAAGAGGAAATAGATAGCTTGAACCTGCCTCTGGGACTAAGCCCAGGGATGCAAATGGCATCGAGAATTTCGCACTGGGTGCTGCTATCACAACGTCACAATGCAGGAGCATTGTTGTTCCGACGCCGACGGCATTTCCTTTTACGGCAGCGATCAGTGGCTTGGGAAATTCGAGTAGCGAACCAAGGAAGCGCGCCACATCGCTATCTTGACCAGTTGGTGGGTTGGCTAAGAAATCTGCGATGTCATTGCCGGCGGTGAAATGATCGCCTTCACTGGTCAGAATCACTGCTCTGACTCCAAAGTCGCCGGCTGCCTCATTTAGACCAGTTGCAAGTCCGGCATACATCTCGCGAGTAAGCGCATTCATTTTCGTTGGACGGTTGAATGTAAGTATCTGAACTTCGCCTTCGCGGCGGCTGTTGATTTCGGCCATTCGCGCATCGTACTGGTTGGTAGCCTCTCAGGAAAGGAGCACAATGAAAGGAGCACTACGGGAGTGGCGGAGAGGCCAACATGGCACCAGAGAGAATTCTTAACACACGCGAACTTAATCCATTCGAAAAATTAGTCTTGGGACTACTCTGCGAAGGTAAAACTAATTCAGCGATCGCTCGCCTGACTTCGCATAATGAAAAAGTAATTGAGAATACGGTCAGTCGCACAGCCAGAGCGTTCAATATTAAATCTGATCCAGATACGAATATGCGTGTGCTGCTGGCGCTAACATTTCGCACACATTACGGCGACGCCGCCATCGAGCACCTAAGCGTTACCTGTTCACATTTGGAAGAAGATGAAGAAGGTCGAAAACTTTGCGATGGCGAAAATCATTAGATAAAAAGAGTTAGCGAGGTGGGTTTTTTGCGACTCGCCCATAAATGACCCGCTAGAAGGGCCAACCATAGACGTACCCTTATTAACACTTCCCTTCAATAAGTGCTCACATTCGGTGATCGCTCTCGTAGTAACTTATTTGGAAAGGTTTAACATGTCGTTACTCTCTTGGAAACTTCATGGAAACGGAAAATCTGTTTCTGCAGGTGCAGTTGTATCTACTGATGAAAGATTGAGTTGGCCGCGAACTGTTGGTGTTGGTCTACAACATATCGCCGCAATGTTCGGCGCAACCTTCCTGGTTCCAATCATCACTGGATTCCCACCAACGACTACTCTCTTTTTCTCAGGAATTGGAACAATTCTCTTCTTGATCATTACCGGAAACAAAGTTCCTAGCTATTTAGGATCATCTTTTGCATTCCTTGGCCCAATAGGCGCTGCTGTTGCATCTGCTGGTGCAGGTGGCGGAATGGCCGCAGCCCTTGGCGGAATCGTCTTCACCGGTGTCGTTCTAGCGCTAGTTGGTCTGGCGGTTCGTGCCGCTGGAATTGGCTGGATCAACTGGCTGTTACCTCCAGTAGTAACCGGAACCATCGTTATGGTTATTGGTTTTAATTTAGCGGGAGCTGCCAAAGGTAACTTCACTAAAGATCCACTAATTGCAATAATCACTCTGGCAAGCATCGGATTGATCGGTGTACTTTCCCGTGGCTTTATGAGTCGCATCAGCATCTTCCTAGGTTTAGTAGTCG
This sequence comes from Actinomycetota bacterium, assembly GCA_009698815.1. Classification (GTDB taxonomy): domain Bacteria; phylum Actinomycetota; class Actinomycetes; order Nanopelagicales; family Nanopelagicaceae; genus Planktophila. The sequence goes on from WLPJ01000004.1 coordinate 44,930, forward strand.
GCTACGTAGTCGCATTCGCCATGGGTGATGTAGACACAAAGGGAATTTCGGCAGCCGCTTGGTTTGATACACCAACCTTTACTACGCCAACTTTCAGCATGAATGTAATGATCCTTTTCTTGCCTGTTGTCTTGGTTTTAATCGCCGAGAATGTCGGTCACGTTAAAGCGGTGGCTGCTATGACTGGAAAAGATCTAGATGACCAGATGGGAAATGCCTTGATGGCAGATGGAGTTGCAACAACCCTCGCCGGTTTCGGTGGCGGTTCTGGAACAACTACTTATGCGGAAAACATCGGTGTAATGGCGGCGACCAAGGTTTATTCAACTGCTGCATATTGGATAGCCGGTGCGGGAGCAGTCTTGCTATCGCTTTCACCAAAATTCGGCGCAGTTCTAAGCGCTACGCCAGCTGGTGCACTCGGTGGAGTTTCCACTGCTTTGTTTGGAATGATTGGAATCTTGGGTGCACGAATTTGGATTGAATCTCGTGTTGATTTCTCAAATTCCACAAACCTACTAGTAGCTGCATCAGCGCTAATTATCGGAATCGCAGATTACTCATGGACACGTGGTGATTACACTTTCACGGGAATCGTAAACTCAACACTAGTTGCTGTAATCGGATATCGCGTATTGCACGCAATTTCTGAGGCTCGCAGCAAATAACCAAAGCAAGTCTGTAGCGAAGGGGCGGATTATTCCGCCCCTTCTGCATTTTCTACCTAGTACTATTTTCCGATGGTCATACCCAGCCGCATCATTGAATACATAATCGCGGCAATGATAATTATTTTGGCGCCCGGGCCAAGTGTTCTATTCGTTATTGCTAGAGCCATTGCATGGGGCAGAAAAATTGCCGTCTTCACTGTCGCCGGAAATGTAACTGGAGCATTTGTGCTTTCATCTTTGGTCGCATTTGGGTTGGGACCAATTCTTTCAAGTTCAGAGTTAGCTTACTCGGCTGTGCAATGGGGTGGTGGTGGATACCTCGTCTATCTTGGAATCTCTGCGATACGCGCCCGCAAAATTCATGCTGCAGATATGCGCAACCAAGGTGGCAGCGTTCCAACATTTTGGCGATCAGTGCGCGATGGTTTCTGGGTTGGAGCGTTAAATCCCAAAGGGCTAGTTTTCTATGCCGCTGTTCTGCCACAGTTTGTGGATATTGAACGTGGGCATGTGACTTCACAACTCTTACTACTTGGCGCTCTCTTTTCGATTTTGGCATTTATCTCAGATGGTACTTGGGGCTTACTAGCCGGAACTGCGCGTGCGTGGCTGGCAAGTGATGAGAAGCGATTAGAAAACTTAAGGTCAACTGGTGGAATAGTGATGATTACCTTGGGTCTGTTGGTGATTGCGTCAGCGGTGCGTGATTTAATCACCACATGAATTCAAAGATCGTAAAACCACAAAACCCCGCGCGCGACACAATTGCGCCTTCAGATCTAACCTTTGGTTTATCTACCTGCAAGAGATGTCTATGGATTAAATACTGGTTTAAAGTCACTATGCCAGGGCAATTTCCGCTAGTTAAACCTTTATCAGCTTCCCAAGAAGAACACTTTCATCGTGCGGCGATGCCGGATCTTGATCCTTCGCTTGCACCGGGCGTTGTAAAGCAATGGGGTCAATGGGTAAAGAGCGCCCCGATTGAAATAGATGGCAAGGCAACACGTTGGAGAATTCTTGGAATTTATGATCTATTGGCGCATTACGAAGATGGAACAGTTGGAATCATCGACTGCAAGGTTTCAGATTCCGATCGCGACAACTCCCAGTTCTATGCCCCGCAACTTGAGGCCTATGCCTACGCGCTAGAAAACCCAGATAAAGGCAAGCCCTTTCCGGTATCAACTATGGGGTTGTTAGTCTGGAAATTAGCAGGAATCACAGAGACCCTTGATGGCAAACATGGTTTTGGGGTTACCCAGCACTACCTTCATGTAACACGAGATCAAGCGCAATTTAAATCTTTAATCTCAGATCTGATTAATGTGATTGAAGGCGATCTTCCTGCAGCCGGACCAGATTGCGATACTTGCAACTATCTTACAAAGCGATTGGCACTGGAAAGCGATTAATCTTCGCTCTCTTCCGTTGTCTTTTTAGCTTTAGTTGCGTAGGCATCTACATATTCTTGGCCAGACATTTCTTGAATCGTTGACATGATTTGGTCTGTGACCTCACGAAGGTACTGTAAATCTGTCGAATCTCCATCGAAGTACATGGGTTCGCCGAAAATCATTTTTACGCGCATAACCTTTGGTATGACAGTGCCGGTAGGTTGAATTTTTTCAGTATTAAACATCGCCACTGGGATAATTGGTGCGCCAGATTCGATTGCCAAGCGCGCAATTCCGGTACGGCCCTTATATAAACGTCCATCAGGTGAGCGAGTTCCTTCAGGATAAATTCCAAGACACTTGCCTTCTGCCAAAACTTTTAAACCTGTGATTAGCGCAGCTTCGCTTCTGCGCCCACCCGAACGATCAACTGGCACTTGACCGAGTGCGATAAAAGTTAACTTCTTTAATAAACCTTTAGGTCCAGGTGAAGTGAAATATTCACTTTTTGCTAAGAAGGTTACTTTGCGAGGCACAACCAGCGGCATAAATATGGAATCGCTAAATGAGAGATGATTTGAAGCAATAATTAAAGGACCAGAAGCGGGAACGTGCCTTAACCCCTTGACCTTGGGGCGAAAGAGAATCATAAGAAATGGCGTAAGAAACGCGCGCAAGATGCCGTATGGCAGGTTGTTCATGGCGCTAATTTAGCGCCAAATCGTTCCAATGTGCGAATATGAGCCATGGAGCAAGGCTAATGAGCGAGAAAAGCAACCGCAATCACGATGCTGATGATGCAAATGATCGCGAATTAATCAATATGGAATTTGAATCAATGGTCGAAGGACTTTCACTTGACGAATCATCGCCTTCAACTTATCTAGATGAACTAGAAAGTTTTGTCGATCAGAATAGATTTATTGCTCCGACTCCCCCACGTAAATCACTCATGGCGAGCTTGCAGTCCGCACTTTATGCATTTAAGAAGTGGAAAGAAGGCAAGACAGATCGCGATGGCGACGGTGCTTCGCTCTAAATTCGAGAAAGATCGGCGACACCAACTAAGCCAGCATGGTTGCCAAGAACAGCTGCCACAATTTCTGGATACGGATGTTTGCCACTAAACGGAATTAATCTAAGTGCGGCATCACGTGTTGGTCCAAGAAATAACTCGCCCGCATCAATCACGCCGCCTCCAAGTACTACGCAACTTGGGTCAATTACTGCACATAATGAAGCGATACCGGCGCCTAAGTAAGTAGCCATAGTGTTAAAGGCCGCAATTGCAACTGGATCACCATCCCGGGCTGCTTCGGTAATGTGGTTTCCTCTTAAACCTTCGATAGTTCCATCTCCGCGTTCCAACAAATTACGCGCTAACAAAGGGCTGGCATCGATTGCTTCGCGGGCATGTCGCAGCAGCGCCGAGCCAGAGGCGTATTGCTCAAGACATCCTCGTATTCCACATCCGCACAGCTGGCCCTCTGGAACTATTCGAATATGACCAAGTTCGGCGCCAATTCCAAATGCGCCACGGAAAACGGAACTGCCAAGAATTAAGCCGCCACCAACTCCGGTGCCAAGGGTTAACATCATTAAATCGCTACGGCCTCGTCCGGCACCGAACTTAAATTCTCCCCAAGCGGCGGCGTTCGCATCATTTTCTAGAACAATTTTTTTGTGAAGAATCTCGGTTAACTCAGTTACGAGATTTACACCGTTCCAATTAGAGATATTTGGAGTAGCCAACATAGTTTGCCGCTCGGATGAGATAAAACCCGCCGCCGAAACTCCAATGGAATCAACTGAATATTGCTGGATTAATTCGGTTGCCACGTTTGCAATTGCTTCTGTTAGGGCGCGACCACCTTCACGCGGTGTATCGCGCCTGGCAGTAGCCAATATTTCACCGGTGCCAGTTACGACTCCGCCGAGTACCTTGGTGCCGCCAACATCAATTCCAATTGCGTTTACAGCCACTTAGTTAGCCTTCGAGATGTTCTTTAAGCTGCTTTAGCGCGCTATCGATAGTAGTTTTCTCTTGCTTTGTAATCATCATTGCTGGGATTGGCATCGAAAGTCCGACAGATAATTCATACGTTACTGAGGTTGTGTCGGCATCTAGGCTCTTCAGCAAATATGCACCATCCATTTTGGTAAGTATGTTGGCATCTTCAAGTGTGAAGGTGACTTTAGAGGGAGCAGAACTCCAATCAAAAGCCAGAGTTACTACATCTTTAACAGGTCCGGCATCAACGGTTAATTTGGCTTTAAGGGCTCTGCCTTCTGCATCGGTCTCCAGTACGTCAACTTTTTTAAACGAGGCCGACCAATCTGGGTAGGAAGCTACGGCAAATAAGGTTGCGCCAACTTCGGCGATAGGGGCATCGATGCTGATCGTGGAACTGCTGAATTCGCTCATGGCCAAAGGTTACCTGTAAAAAAGACCTTTCCAGCCTCTCCCCATTTTTTAAGGCGGGCGATAGCGTTAGCGCCATGAATGAAATCTCAATTGCGCCCCTTGTCCCTGCTGCAGCTTCTGGCAACCTCACAAATCTGATCACAGAACGTGCCTGGTTTGAACCTAATCGCACAATGATGTCGCGCCCCTTGGGCGATGGCTGGCAGAAAGTTTCAGCACAAGAACTGGAAGCTGAAATTCGTGCAACTGCAAAGGGGCTCGTTGCTGCCGGAATACAAATAGGCGACCGAGTAGCAATTATGGCGCGCACTCGATACGAGTGGACAATTTTAGATTTTGCCATTTGGTTTGCTGGTGGATGCGTTGTTCCGATTTACGAAACATCTTCGGCCGAACAAGTTGATTGGATCCTTAGCGATTCAGGCGCCGTAGGCTTAATCGTTGAAACTCCAACGCACCGCGAATTTGTAACACCAGTTCTCCCATCGCACACCAAACATATCTGGACCATGACCGAAGATGTTCTATCGGTAATGGCAAATGCTGGTGCACATATCGGCGATGATGAAATAGATCGCAGACGAAACGCATTACTGCCCGAGACGCTAGCTACTTTGATCTACACCTCAGGAACAACTGGAAAACCAAAGGGAGTTGCGTTAACGCACGGCAATTTCCTTTCCGAGTGTGGAAACGTTGTTGAAGGTGCCAGCGATTTATTCTTGAAACCTGATGGTTCAACGCTTCTCTTTCTGCCAGTTGCTCACGTTTTTGGTCGCATGGTTCAAATTGGAGCCATCCGCGCTGGTTTACATCTTGCTCATTGCAGCGATCCGATTGGACGTCTACAGCCAGATCTAGCTTCATTTAAGCCAACATTTGTGCTTGCTGTTCCACGAATTTTTGAAAAGGTTTACAACGGCGCCGAAGCTAAGGCAGATGCTGCAGGAAAAGGAAAGATATTCCGTAAGGCTGCCGACGTTGCTATTGCCTATAGCGAAGCCATGGATAAGCGGGGATTCAATCCACTACTTTCGCTAAAACATGCTTTATTCGACAAATTAGTTTTCTCAAAGATTCGCGCGGCGCTCGGCGGCAACGTTGAAGCGGCAATCTCAGGCGGTGCTCCACTTGGAAGCCGCCTCGGACATTTCTATCGCGGGGCTGGAGTCACTATTTATGAGGGCTACGGATTAACTGAAACAACCGCGGGAGCAACTCTAAATATCACTGGTTCAATCAAAGTTGGCACAGTAGGTAAACCAATTCCCGGAACTTCTATCAAAATTGCCGAAGATGGTGAAGTCCTAATTAAGGGCCCAATCGTTATGCGCGGTTATTGGCAGAATGATGAAGCCAACTCTGAAAGCTTCACCGAAGATCACTGGTTTAAATCTGGAGATCTAGGAAAGATAGATGAAGATGGTTTCCTTTCTATCGTCGGACGCAAGAAAGAACTAATCGTTACCGCCGGCGGCAAGAACGTTGCCCCAGCAGTTCTTGAAGATCGCTTGCGTTCTCATCCTTTGGTCAGTCAGTGCATGGTTGTCGGTGATAATCAACCGTTTATCGCAGCACTTGTAACCATTGATGCTGATGCGCTCAAGAATTGGATAGTTGCCAATAAGAAAGATGGCGCCACCATTGCAACTCTTACCCAAGATCCAGATCTTATTTCTGTAGTTCAAACTGCAGTCGATGAAGCAAATAAGGCGGTCAGTAAAGCTGAGTCAATTCGAAAGTTTGTAATTCTTCCTACTGATTTCACAATTGCTGGCGGGCAACTAACTGCCAAACTCTCCATCAAGCGACATGTGGTTGCGCAAGAATTCGCACGGGAGATCACTGAACTCTTCGCAAAGTGAGCAACGCCGCTCGCTTAGATCTGGCACGTGAACTCCATGATGGAATTGCTCAAGATCTAGTTGCACTCGGTTACGAACTAGACCTCTTGCTCGCACATTCGGATACGTCAATGGAATCGCGAAAAGAGGTTCGTGGTATGCGATTTCGTGTGGATGAGATGATCTCTAAGGTGCGTCGTGAGATGTATGAACTGAGAGATCGAAAGATAGAGAGCGTTCAGGATTTTCTAACCAAAATTGCTCAGCAACTTTGTGGTTCGGCCTTAACTAAAGTTGATATAGAAGAGTTCTTCATTAATGAAGTTCTTAGCAATAACGTTAAAGTTATCGCCACAGAATTACTACGCAATAGTGTTAGTCACGCTAGGGCTAGCGCGATTGAATTGCACTTGCGCCAGATAGAAAATCACATCTACCTAGAAGTGCGCGATAACGGTATTGGAGGTTTAACGATGGAGAGTTCACGTTTGGGTTTAATTGGAATACAAGAACGAGTAGAAAACTTCGGCGGAACCCTTACCTATCAATCAACCGAAGTTGGGTCCCGCATCTCCGTAACTCTTTGATTGATCAGATAAGCCCGCAAATACTTATTGTCGATGATCATCCATCGGTTCGATCTGGTGTTCGGCGTGCGGTTGAAGGTGCCGGAATGCGCTGTTGCGGCGAAGCAGCATCCCGTGATGAAGCCTTCGCTCAAATCGCACTCCATGTCCCTGATGGTGTGGTTCTTGATTTAAATCTTCCGGATGGTTCTGGGCTCGATGTTATTAGTTGGATTCGCGAACACTCGCAAACCATGGCTATCGTCATGCTTACTGTGAGCGATGAAGACTCGCATCTATTGGCGGCGATGAAATCTGGAGCCAGCGCATACGTGAAGAAGAGCGCTCCCCTGTCGCAAATAATTGCCTCACTCGAGGCAGCGCTTGCACAACCTAATAATTTCAGCGCACCAGGAATGGCATCAATTATTTCTACAACAAAGATAAGTTTTGATTTAACTCCGCGCGAACTTAGCGTCCTCAAAGCGATTTCGTTAGACGGCGCCAATAAGGATCTAGCAAGATCTCTGTATATTTCGGAGGCTACATTTAAAACCCACCTCGCATCTATCTATAGCAAGATGGGTGTTTCAAGCAGATTTAGCGCAATTAACAAAGCGCGTAACCTCAATCTTTTATAAGTAAATCCCGAAAGGCGCCCGCCCAAATTTGCCAACGCCAATTTGAGTAAATCCATTTACGTCCTGCAACTCCCATTGCTCGCGCGGCTTGCGGGTCATCGAATAGCGAAATTATCGCCCGCGCAACATCATCCGGATTTGTACCATCGACAGTTAGCCCAGTTACTCCTTCAACCACCGCATCTGGAGCGCCTCCAGAAATACCTGCGACCACGGGAAGTTCGCACGAGCTGGCTTCTAGATAAACAATTCCCAGCCCTTCTACTTCTAGCCCCGCTAAGCGAGATCGCGACGGCATCGCAAAAATATCTCCAGCACATATATATCTCGGCAAATCGGCATGTTGAATTCTTCCGATAAATGTTATTGCGTTCGAAACTTTTAGCTTTACAACTAACTTTTCCAAATGTTCACGATACGGGCCCTCGCCCACCATCAAAATATGCGCAGTGGGATGGCTTTGCAAAATCTTAGGAAGGGAGGCAATCAAAGTGTCTTGACCCTTGCGGTGAACAAGTCGCCCAACGCTCACAATTACTTTTTTATCGGTTAAGCCTAAGGAGTTACGTAACTCTGGCGCACCTGGATGAGGCGCGAAATGATCGGTATCTATGCCGGGTGCAATCTTGACCATCGCCTGCGAAGCGCGCTTTGAGAGTGAACGAGAAATTTCGGATCGCGTGAAATCCCCTAGGTAAGTTAAATGATCGACGTTATTGCCTATGAAACGGATCGCTAATTTAAATGGCCAGACCTTTGACCACCAAACTTCGTGTCCGTGAGTGAGTGCAACTATTCGAGATATCCCGACTTTACGCAAACTTCGAGACATAACAGCCAAAGGTGCGGCCGCCCCGAAAAGTGCGGTTTCAATCTTTTCTTCTCTGATAATTTTTTTAACGGCGCGAACTACTCGTGGAGTAGGCAGTAGGATTTTTGACTTATCTCGAATAACTATTACCCCAAATTCACTTAACCATTTTTCATCGTATTGGGATGTCTTATCTTGGCTGGATGTGTATACAGTTATTGCACCTTTTGGAAGTCTCTCGATTAAGCCCATAATAAATGTCTCGATACCGCCGGCGCGAGGACCGAAATCGTTGGTGATGCAGATTATTTTCTGAGGCATTTATTTCTCTTTAGAAGAATAACTAAAGGCTATGGGCATAAGAGTTCTAGGCTAACGCTGCTTACAACGCTGGCTCAACTTAAGGTAAGCGTGGCTAGGCTGTGAATTTAATTATTTTGAGCCAAATCAGGCTGAATTAAAGCGCAGTGGACGAACTATTCCGCGGGATGAGAGTAGGTCAATTGCCTCGGCGGTTTTATCGGGAATCTCGCAGTGTGTTGATTTATCCCGATTCTTATCCAAGAAAAATGTCAGGACACAATCTCCGCATCCAATATCTCGAACTGCGCAGGTTTCACATTTAATTATCATGCAAGAAACGATAAGGGCGCCCACTGACAACCCAAATAAAGTCAGTGCGCGCGATAACCTTTCGCCATGTCAGTCTTCGCATCCCTGGTGGTCGGTGCTGATGGATCGACCTCCAAGAACGGATCCTCGAGCGGGATTTCAAGCGGGGCTGACCGCACAACTTTCTTGGCACGCCGGCGCAACGCTGATTTCATTTTGATAGGCGGGCAAACCGCACGCACCGAGCCATACCACCGCACGCCCGTTCCGGTCGTCGTTACTTCTCGCTCGATGATAAACGCCCTTGCCGATAACCGGTTGGCTCACTGGTGGAATCTGCCCCCTGTTAGCGCCCTAGAAAAGGGCGTAAAGAAATTTGGTCCGAACGTCCTTGTCGAAACTGGTCCGCAATTAATTAACGAGCTAATTCAAGCCAGAGTTCTCGATGGTATTTACTTAAGTATCACAAGCGTTACCGGCGGCGATGATGTAATTGATATAGAAGCGCTCTTATCGAATTTCACCAGTGTTCACCGAGATGAAATTCAAGGCACTCTCTTTATAGAGGCTAAAACGCTGAAATAATTGCAACTCCCGCAACGGCTGCAAAAATTCCAAGATACTGGATTCGGTGCAGGCGTTCGTGCAAGAATTGAAATGCCAGCAAGGCGGTAAAAATTGGATAGAGCGCGCCAAGCACCATCGATAATGTGAAGTTGCCCTTAGTAGTTGCAACACCTAACAATAAATTTGCAAGAAAATCAGCGCAGCCAATAAAAATTAATATCGGAGAATGCTTTAACTTTAATCCGCCGAGCGTTCGGTACTTCGCCAGAATTCCAAGCGAGACCACGAGAGTTGTGGCACGCATCATGACCATAGTCATCAGGGCGCTTGCCTGTGATCCAACTGCCATAAAAACTAGCGCAGTTCCAAATCCCGCTGCAGCACCGAGGGCGAGAATTAGCGGCCTTATTGGCAAGCCTTGTGATAGCTCTGGGCCGCTTGCTAAAAATGCCCCAACTATTGCCAAGGCTGCACCGATCGAAAGTATTAGCGTTAAACGATCACCTTTTACAAAATAGGCATAACTAACTGGAATAAGAGCTGATAATCCACTAATCGGCGAGACAACTCCCATGCGACCAGTGGAAAGTCCAGCGTATAAACAAATCAATCCGCAATAACCAAGAATTCCCGCCAGTGCTCCCGGAATGAAGTATCCATCTGCGCCAAATGCGTTACTTGAAAAGTCACCACTTATAAGTACAAGTCCAATTCCGAATACCAAGCCGATCGCTTGGGTAACTCCGAGAACAGCGATCGCCGGATGTGCCTTACTTAATTTCCCACCGTGATAATCGGCAGTTCCCCATAAGAGGCTAGAGAAAAGGGCTAGCAAAGTGGCCATAGCAGGCAAGGCTACACAACCCTGCGCCCCGCCTCCCACTTATGGACAATGGTTATCTTTAGAATTAAGTAGTGGATGTCGCCCAATTCAATCGCATGATAGATCAACTTCGCGTTGTTACTCCACGCTCAGAAATTATTCTTGAAGAAGTTCCGGCTCCGCAAAAATTGGCTACCTTCGCTTTTGCATTTACTGCAGATGTTTCCAATGGCTTACTAGGTGATGCCGAAGAAGAGATTGCATCAGGTCGCTTTGTCTTGCTTCACGAACCAGGTGGACAAGAAACCTGGGAAGGCGAATTCCGCTGCGTTACATTCTTAAGCGCCGATGTTGATGAGGCAATGCAAGATGATCCGCTATTGCCAGAAGTCGGTTGGACTTGGTTGCTGGATTCACTATCAGCGGCCGGCTGCGAATTTAACGCTCCAAGTGGAACCGTAACCCGAGTATCGAGTGCATCCTTTGGAAAACTTTCACCGCGCAATGACGAATCCGAAATTGAGATTCGCGCATCTTGGAGTCCCATCATTAAAGAGAGCAGTGACATGCTGGCCCACATCAAAGCTTGGTGTAATTTGTTAGGCGAAGTTGCCGGCCTGCCTCCACTCGTTGAAGGCGTCGCACCAATTTCTGCTGCTCGCCGCAAGGCTTAACGCAACCGTCTTATCTATGAACGAACCTACGAATTCACCTGCTGAACCCGTCGAGGAAAATTCACTCACGCCCCCGACTGCAATTGCGCTGTTAGCCCCCGAAAACGGAGTGCCGCAAATTGTAGATAGCGAGTCGTTATTTGAACGCGCCCTTGCCGAGTTAGCAGAAGGTTCTGGGCCCTTTGCAGTTGATGCCGAACGTGCATCTGGATTTAAATTTAGCGCTCGAGCGTATTTGATTCAGATAAAACGCCACAATGGCGGACTTCATTTGATTGATCCGATTCCATTTGGTCCAGGACATCATTTATTTAGTGAATTAAATCAATTATTGCAAAGTGACGAGGTGATCTTGCATGCCAGCACTCAGGATCTGCCGTGTCTGCGCGAACTCGGAATTAACCCCGTTAATTTATTTGATACCGAACTTGGTGGACGTCTTGCCGGATTACCGCGCGTAGGCCTGGGCCCACTTTTAGAATCGCTAATGGAAGTGTCCCTTGCAAAGGAACATTCCGCAGCAGATTGGTCACAACGTCCGCTGCCGCAAGATTGGCTTAACTATGCAGCCCTTGACGTTGAACTACTTATTGAGTTGCGTGACAAAGTCCATGCGCTTTTGGCGAGCGCGAATAAATTAAAATGGGCGCAAGAGGAATTTCAAGCAATCCTTGACGCTCCCCCACCTCCCCCAAGAATTGATCCATGGCGCAGAACATCAGGAATGCATAAAGTTAAGAAGCGTGAGCAGCTAGCCATCGTGCGAGCGCTATGGACTGTGCGCAATGAGATTGCCCAGGAAGTTGATATATCGCAGGGACGGCTGTTATCTGATGCCGCAATCGTCGAACTTGCGATGGTTGCCCATGCCAAGCCCATCAAGACTAAGAAGGATCTAGAGCGCGCAATACGCCCGATTGGGTTGCGAGCGCGTTGGATGGAAAATTCGGCAACTTGGATAAGCACAATTACTGATGCGATCGCCTTGCCGGAAGAGCAATGGCCAAAGGCACGTTCTGATGCTGACTCGCTGCCCCCACTTAAGATCTGGCGAGAGCGCTTCCCCGAAAAATATGCGCCGCTGACTCACGCGAAAGCGCGCCTGACCGAGAAATCTGCCGAGCTGGCGATTCCCCTGGAAAATATGATTACCCCTGAATATGTACGCAGAGTCTGTTGGATGAGCTCAAAGGGCTCTGTAGCGCAGGCTCTGGCTACTCTGGGTGCGCGTACCTGGCAGATTGAGATCGTGGGACCTATTTTGGAGGCTGCCCTGCTTGAGACCGAACCTTTGATTGAGCCTGTAACCGAAGGCGAGGAAGTGGCGAGCGAGTCAATGTGATGAATTACGCAACACTTAAGTTGCGTAATTCGCCGAGCAGTTCTAGATTATGCCCATGTTAAGTACATTCATTATCGCCTTGCGCGAGGGGCTAGAAGCCGCGCTAATTGTCGGAATTTTGGTTGCCTACGTGGTCCGCACAGATCGCAAGCACCTCTTGAAGCCGCTTTGGACTGGTGTGGCAGTTGCCCTAGTTGCAAGCTTGGCACTTGGAGGGATTCTCGCATTTACTTCTGCTGAGCTCTCTGATCGCGGGGAAGAGTTATTCGCTGGGATCACATCTTTTGCGGCAGTGGGACTTGTTACATGGATGGTCTTCTGGATGAAGCGCACGGCACGCAATTTGCGTAATGAGTTGCATGGAAAAATTGATGGCGCCCTTGTGGGGGGCCCAATAAGCCTTGCTTTAGTTGCTTTTTTCGCTGTTGCACGCGAAGGATTAGAAACTGCGCTCTTTGTTTACAGCAACTTTAAAACTGTAGGTGTCGCATCAACTGCCACAGTTGGCTTAGTACTTGGTCTTGGTCTTGCAGTCTTTCTGGGATATGCGATCTATAACCGAACAGTAAAATTAGATTTAGCAAAGTTCTTTACAATCACTGGTGTTGCACTAATCATCATTGCAGCCGGTGTTCTCTCTTACGGAATCCATGAGTTCCAGGAACTTGGATATTTACCAGGTGTGGATAGTTTCCTTTGGGATGTAACTCCTTGGATTGCTAAAGAATCACTACTCGGCTCGCTCTTGGGAGGGCTTGTTGGTTTTGACACAACGACCTCCTTCGTCCAATTCGTCGGCTGGAGTATTTACCTTCTTGCTGTGCTTATCCCATACCTTTCAAAGGGTAAGAGCGCAGCCAATCTGAAGACTTCAGTCAACGCCTAGCCACGACTGTTCCACTTCTGTCTACTGACGAGTAACATTTCCCCATGAGCCCGCGGCTACCCTTTCACGGTAGATCTTTGCAGGCGCTTAAGAGAAAGTAGTTTTTAATGTCTCGCACCGTTGTCCTAGTTGATGCTGTTCGTACCCCATTTGGTAAGGCCGGGAGCATGTACTCCGGCACGCGCGCCGATGACTTAATGGTTCGCGCCATGCGCGGTTTACTTGAACGCAATCCGAAGGTTGCACCTAGCGCCATCGAAGATGTGGCAATTGCTGCTGCAACACAAACTGGTGACCAAGGTATGAACTTAGGTCGTAGCGTTTCACTTTTAGCAGGTCTACCAAATACCGTGCCAGGTTATTCAGTAGATCGTTGGTGTGCGGGCGCGCTGACAGCGATGACTTCATTGGCTGGTGCAATCGCAATTGGTTCAATTGATATCGCAATTGCTGGCGGTGTTGAACATATGGGAAATCATCCAATCGGTGATGGCATTGATCCCAATCCAAGATTTTTAGCGGAAAAAATTGTGGAACAAGATGCGCTCGCCATGGGAGCTACAGCAGAGCGTTTGCACGATCGCTTTCCCCATTTAACTAAAGAACGTGCAGATCGCTATGCATACAACTCTCAGATGAAAACTGCCGCTGCCTACGCTGCTGGAAAAATTCAACGTGATTTAATTCCAACTGCTGCGCGAATTCCCGAGATGGGATGGGGTATTGCCAGTGTTGATGAACCGCCACGTCCCACAACAACGATGGAGGGTTTAGCAACACTTAAGACTCCCTTTCGCCCAGCTGGTCGTGTGACGCCAGGAAATTCATCTGGATTAAACGATGGTGCAACTGCTGCCCTACTAGCGAGCGAAGATAAAGCGAAGGAACTTGGTTTAACAATTAAAGCAAAGTTAGTTTCATATGCATTTGCAGGTGTTGAGCCAGAAGTGATGGGTTATGGACCAGTACCTGCCACAATCAAAGCCTTGGCAAAAGCAGGGCTAACAATTGCCGATATCGGCGCCTTCGAAGTTAATGAAGCCTTCGCTGTTCAAGTAATTGCTTTCTTAGATCATTTTGGAATTGCAGATGATGATGTGCGAGTTAATCCTTACGGTGGAGCAATTGCAGTTGGCCATCCTTTGGCTTCATCTGGAATCCGTTTAGCGCTTAACTTAGCGCGCGCTTTTGAAGAGCACCCTGAAGTGCGTTATGGGCTAACAACTATGTGTATCGGTCTTGGTATGGGTGGCAGCGTTATTTGGGAAAACCCACACTTTTCTGGAGGATCAAAGTAATGACTACCGAGATTAAGTTACCTGAAGGCGCTCCTGATGAAGTTGTTACAAACGCTCTTGTTCGCGATGTGGATCTCTCTGCATTCGGTTACAAAGGTTCACTCGCCCTAATTACATTAGATAACGGCCTTGATCACACGCGTCCAAATACATTTGGGCCACAATCACTTACTGCTCTAAATGAGGCGATCACCGATGCCATCGGCCGCTCCCCTGCCGCTATAGCAATTACTGGCAAGCCCTTTATTTTTGCCGCTGGCGCAGATCTATCGGCTGTGGCATTTACAACGGAACGGGCACAAATCCGTGCCTTCGGAAAACTCGGACATGATGTTTTTCGTCGCTTAGATGAATGTGGGATTCCAACATTTGCATTTATAAATGGTCTAGCACTCGGTGGTGGACTTGAAGTTGGCTTGCATTGCAACTATCGCACCTTGGCCTCAACAGCCTTCACCGGATTGCCTGAAGTATTCTTAGGGTTGTTACCTGGGTGGGGTGGGACAACCATTTTGCCTAAATTAATCGGACCAGAACGCGCAATACAAGTGATCATGTTAAATGCGTTAAATAACAACACGATGATGAAGGCTAAAGATGCGCTCTCACTTGGCGTAGTCGATGCAGTTTACGAGCCTGCTGATTTCTTAGAGCGATCAGTCTCATTTGCTGCAAAAATCCTTTCTGGGGAAACAAAGATAGAACGTAAAGATTATTCAAATGACTCTGCCTGGGATGCAGCCCTTGCTACGGGTAAAACGGCTGCGCTTAAGAAATATGGTGGGGCCGAAATCGAATCTCCAATGCGCGCACTAGAACTAATTGCAGCTGCTCGCACAAATACTCGCGGTGCCGGTTTTGATGCCGAAGGTCAGGCGTTGGCCGATTTAACAATGGCAGATCCACTGCGCGCATCACTCTATGCATTCAATTTAATCCAGAAGAAGCGTAAGAAAGTTGAGGGTGCACCAAAGGCTGCATTGGCTCGCAAGGTAGGCAAAGTTGGTGTTGTAGGTGCAGGCCTAATGGCCTCACAACTTGCGCTGCTTCTGCTTCGTAATCTCAAATGCCCAATTGTCATGACAGATATTGATCAGGAGCGTGCAGATAAAGGCGTTGCTTGGGTGAAGAACGAATTAGCTAAGTTGGTTGAGAAAAAGCGAATGAGCGAAGAGAGCGCAAACCGACTTTCGCTCTTAGTAAGCGGATCCGCAGATCAAAATTCATTTGCTGGCTGTGATTTTATAATTGAAGCAATCTTCGAAGAACTTTCTCTTAAGCAGGAGTTATTTAAGAAGCTGGAATCTATCATTTCCCCAGAATGCGTCTTAGCAACCAATACTTCATCACTCTCTGTCGAACGCATGAGCGAAGGACTAAAAAATCCAGAGCGCGTAATTGGCTTCCACTTCTTTAATCCAGTTGCTGTAATGCCACTTCTAGAAGTAGCGCGCACATCAAAGACCGATGATGCAACTACCGCCACTGCCGTCAGCGTTGGTAAAGAGCTGAAGAAAACTATGATCATTTGTAAAGATGCACCTGGTTTCGTAGTTAATCGTCTGTTGACGCGCTTTATGGGAGAAGTAACCGATGCCGTTGATGAAGGTACTTCGCCAGAAATTGCCGACAACGCAATGCGCAGTATCGGTTTTCCAATGTCGCCATTTGAACTTCTTGATCTGGTGGGTCCCGGCGTAGCACTTCATGTTTCGCAAACGCTGCATGAAAACCTTGGGCCGCGCTATCGCATCTCCCCTACGATGCAAGCGATGGTTGCTGGCAAGGTTCGTAACTTCTACATTAAAGGGGCGGATGGAAAATTTAGCGCTAATCCTGAAGCGTTAGCGCTAATCAAAGAAGGAAATACTGCATCAACTGCCGAGCAGGTTCGAGATCGCGCGCTAAAAGCGTTAGCTATAGAGGCACGCATGATGCTAGATGAAGGCGTCGTTTCAACAGCTGCAGAAATTGATCTCTGTATGTTGATGGGCTCTGGCTGGCCGATGCACCTCGGCGGAATCTTGCCTTACTTAGATCGTGAAGGAATTAGTGATGCTGTATGCGGTCAACGTTTTCACGCGCCGGGGATTGCATCTCTTCCATAATCGTATTTGCTCCATTTAAAGTATTAGCGCTATTCCATTCAACGATGCTGCGCGAAATATTCTGAGCGGTAATTCCTAGGTCATTTAATATTTCACTGCGCTTTGAGTGCTCGATAAATTCAAGCGGCACCCCAATTGAATGAATCGGAGTAGTTAAGCCAGCTTCTCGGAACATCTCTGAAATTGAACTCGCGATACCTCCATGCTTTATGCCATCTTCCAGGACTACTACGCTCTTATAGCGCTGTGACATTGTTATGAGAGAAGTTGGCAAAGGCTTTACCCAGCGCGGATCAATAACAGTTACACCAACTCCTTCGCGATAAGCCATTGACGCTGCCTCGACAGCGATGGCTGCCATTGAGCCAATACTTACAAGAAGTACGTCGGCACTTTCACCACGATAGAGAACATCAATTCCATCACGACGCTCAAATGCGGGAATATCACTTTGTACGGCGCCCTTTGGATAGCGAACCATGGAAGGTGCGTTAGAAATTTCTGCTGCTTCGCGGAGCGTCTCTCGCAATCGCGCAGCATCACGCGGTGCGGCTACATGCATTGTTGGGACAATCCCGGTCAGTGCAAGATCCCAGATACCGTGGTGCGAAGGTCCATCATCACCTGTTACTCCCGCACGATCTAAAACAAAAGTGACTCCAGCCTTGTGGAGTGCAACATCGAGTAAGAGTTGATCAAAGGCGCGATTTAAAAAAGTGGAATACAGTGCAACAACTGGATGTAAACCTGCAAATGCCATACCCGCCGCACTAGTTACAGCGTGTTGTTCGGCGATACCGACATCAATTGTGCGACTTGGAAACTCTTTTTCGAATGCAGCTAAACCGGTTGGCCCGAGCATGGCCGCCGTGATTGCAACTATATCTTTGCGTTCACGCGCAATTTCAATTAGCTCTTCCGAGAAAACTTTCGTCCAGCTTGTGACGCTCTTTGAAAGTGAGGCTCCGGTAGCCGGATCAACTATGCCAACGGCGTGGAATTTCTCTGCTTCATCGTCCATCGCAGGCTTATGGCCACGTCCTTTTTCAGTAATAGCATGAATCAGCACGGGCTCACCAAAAACTTTGGCTTTCTGTAACGCTTTTTCCATTGCAGCTATGTCATGACCATCGATTGGCCCCATGTATTTAAGGCCAAGATCTTCAAACATGCCTTGTGGAGCGACAATATCTTTAATACCTTTTTTCACGCCATGTAGCGTTTCGTAAATCGGAGTTCCGATAACTGGAGTCTTATGCAGAACATCTTTGCCCCAGTCAAGAAAGCGCTCATAACCACGCGTAACTCGCAAAGTTGATAAGTAAGTGGCCAAGCCACCAATTGTTGGCGAATAAGAACGCTCGTTATCGTTAACAATAATTACTAAGTTGCGAACTTCGGTTGCTGCAATGTTGTTAAGTGCTTCCCAAGACATGCCACCAGTAAGGGCGCCATCGCCTACAACTACGACTACGTGGCGATCAGTCTGACCCGTTTGCGCGAAGCCATAGGAAATCCCATCACCCCAAGAGAGCGCAGTTGACGCGTGCGAATTCTCAATAACATCATGCTCACTCTCGCTGCGGTTTGGATAACCCGCAATTCCGCCACGTTGGCGCAGACCATCAAAATCTGCCGCACGCCCAGTAATTATTTTATGAACATAAGATTGATGGCCAGTATCAAAGAGCACAACATCACGCGGAGAATCAAAGATGCGATGAATTGCCAGAGTTAATTCAACAACGCCTAAGTTGGGACCCAAGTGCCCGCCAGTCTTAGAAACTTTTTCAATCAAGAATTGGCGAATCTCTTCGCTAAGAGAAATAAGTTGAGCGCTATCCAGAGCCTTAATATCGGCAGGACTTTTAATTGACTCAAGCATGGCTAAAGTCTAGTTTGCGATCCCTTTTTTCGCGATATTTACACAAGTAATTGGCGGAGCACATACTGCATGATCCCGCCATGGCGGTAATAATCACCTTCACCTGGCGTATCGATACGCACCTTTGCGTTGAAGGTCTTATCCCCTGCAGTGACTTTCACTTCTTTAGGAACGCCACCGTTATTTAATTCGGTTATGCCAGAGATCGCAAATGTCTCGCTTCCGATAAGACCGAGTGATTTCGCAGTGTCTCCATCTTTAAATTGCAGTGGAAGGACGCCCATTCCAATTAAGTTAGAACGGTGGATACGTTCGAAACTTTCTGCAATGACGGCGCGTACTCCAAGTAGTGCGGTGCCTTTTGCCGCCCAGTCACGTGAAGAACCAGACCCGTACTCTTTACCTGCCAAAATAACTAGCGGAATCCCTGCGCTTTGATAAGCAATGGATGCATCGTAAATAGTTACTTGATCTCCACCACTCAGGAAGTTTCGGGTAAAACCACCTTCGACTCCATCCAACAATAAATTCTTTAGGCGAATATTGGCAAAAGTTCCACGGATCATCACTTCGTGATTTCCGCGACGAGAACCGTAAGAGTTAAAGTCAGCACGAGCAACATTCTGCGCTTCCAAATACTTGCCGGCGGGAGAATCGCCTCTAATATTTCCAGCTGGAGAAATGTGGTCTGTTGTTACGGAATCTCCCAAAATTGCCAAAACTCGTGCTCCAGAGATATCTGTAACTGGTGTTGGATTTGCCGGCATGCCATCAAAATAAGGAGGCTTGCGTACATAAGTTGACTGCGCATCCCACTCGAAAGTTTTACCAGTTGGCGTATCTAAAGACTTCCAGCGGTGATCACCGTCAAAGACCGTTGCATAATCTTTCTTAAACATTTCAGAGGAAATCGAAGAATCAATCACCTCCTGAATCTCTTGCGCACTTGGCCAAATCTCCGCCAGAAGAACTTCCTTGCCATCTTTATCGGTACCAAGCGAATCTTTTTCAAAATCATGGTTCATGGTTCCAGCTAGTGCGTAGGCAACAACTAGCGGAGGCGAGGCTAGGTAGTTCATCTTCACATCAGGGCTGATGCGACCCTCAAAGTTTCGATTGCCTGAAAGCACGGCGGTTACTGCTAAGTCATGCTCATTTACTGACTTGCTGATCTCTATTGGCAACGGACCTGAGTTGCCGATACAAGTGACACAACCGTAGCCAACCAAGTTAAAGCCGAGCGCGTCCATGTACTGCGTAAGTCCTGCACGGTCGTAGTAATCGGTAACAACTTTTGATCCAGGAGCCAGCGTTGTCTTTACCCAAGGCTTGGATGTAAGTCCACGCTCCACAGCTTTCTTGGCAAGCAGTGCTGCGCCAATCATTACTGATGGATTAGAAGTATTTGTGCAAGATGTAATTGATGCGATTACAACATCTCCATTTTTAATTGTTGTGGCTTTGCTTCCAACGTTTATGGGATAAGCCTCTTTGCCAGTCTTATCTGTGAAGTAGGTAGGCAGAACTTTTTCAAATGAACTCTTTGATGCGGTCAGTGAAATGCGATCTTGCGGGCGCTTTGGTCCAGAAATTGAAGGAACAACTGTCGAAAGATCGAGTTCGATATGTTCTGAAAAACGTGGAGTAACTGACGGGTCGTGCCACATTCCCTGTGTTTTGGCATATTGCTCAACAAGTGCAATTTGATCTTCGCTGCGCCCGGTCAATCGCAAATAATGCAAGGTTTCGTCATCGATTGGGAAGATGGCACAAGTTGAACCGTATTCGGGGCTCATGTTTCCAATCGTTGTTCGGTTAGCCATTGGCACCGAGACCACACCTGGGCCATAAAATTCCACAAACTTTCCGACCACTCCGTGCTTTCGCAACATCTCTGTGATGGTTAGCGCCATATCTGTAGCAGTTGTTCCGACAGGAAGTGATCCACTTAATTTAAATCCGACAACGCGTGGAATCAACATCGATACTGGCTGACCAAGTAACGCTGCTTCTGCCTCGATTCCGCCTACGCCCCAGCCAAGGACTCCGAGTCCATTAACCATAGTTGTGTGCGAATCAGTACCAACAACAGTATCTGGATAAGCGCGTAAAACTCCGTTTACGGTACGAGTCATAACAACTCGTGCCAAGAATTCGATATTTACTTGGTGAACAATTCCGGTGCCCGGTGGAACAACTTTAAATTCATCAAAGGCACTTTGCCCCCAGCGCAAGAAGCGATAACGCTCACGATTGCGTTCGTATTCAATATCTGTGTTCTTCTCAAATGAATCTTTTGTCCCGAAAACATCTGCAATAACTGAGTGGTCGATAACGAGTTCTGCAGGTGCCAGCGGATTAACTTTTGCTGGGTCTCCCCCAAGATCAACAATGGCCTCGCGCATAGTTGCTAAATCAACGATGCAAGGAACTCCTGTGAAATCCTGCATGATGACGCGAGCTGGAGTGAATTGAATTTCGGTGTCGGGTTCAACTGATGGATCCCATTGCGCCAGCGCCTTGATATGTTCGGCGGTGATATTTGCGCCATCTTCTGTGCGAAGCAAATTTTCTAGAAGGACTTTGAGCGAGAACGGTAGGTTGGTTGCGCCTTCGACCTTGGAGATATCAAATATTTCAAAGTCTTTTCCAGCAACGTTTAAATTCTTCTTGGCACCTAACGAATTCTTACTCATATATTTTCCTTAACTCATTTTATCTTGACATCAAGATACCTTAATTGGGGTAAATAGCGCAACCGATTCGATGTGATGTGTCATTGGGAAAAGGTCGAAGGCGCGCATTTGCTGCAATTTATATCCCGCTTCCCCCAAGTACGTTGTATCTCGCGCTAAGGCGGCCGGATCGCAAGCGATATAAACAATCGATCTTGGCTTTAGCGCAACCATGGCGGTAACTACATCTTTACCTGCGCCCTCGCGAGGTGGATCAAGAACTATTACATCTGCTTTAGAAAAACGCGGCAATAGCTTTGCTACATCGCCCGTGTGGACTGAAACATTTGAGAAATCGGCAAAATTACGCATCGCATCGGCGGTTGCGTTCTTGCTGCCCTCAACTAGGTCAACGCTTCCAGACTCTCCAACCAATTCTAAAAATTGTGAAGTAAATAGACCAACTCCGCCATATAGGTCCAGAACTTTGTCACCCAGCTGCAATTTTGCGTATTCCAAAACTGCTTTGGTAAGCACTGTTGGGGCTAACTTATGACTCTGCCAAAAAGATCGCTGCGAAACTTCAAGTGCAAATCCATTTACTTCATACTGTCCAACATCAGGCCCTTCGCTGGTGCGGACCGGCGTGTCATCACGCGAATAGCCCGTTGCAATCGTGCGTTCTCCCGTCGAAGATAGCGAAACTTCAACTCGTAGATCGCCCTTCCAACGCCTTGAGCTCAGTTCTTGATACTTCATTTCAGGTGAAAGTATTCGGCAATCACTTACTGGTATTACCTTGTTGCTGCGTGCCTGCTTGAATCCCAAATCTCCGTTGCGAGTTGTTACGGCGTTGAATCTAGTTCGATAGCCGAGGGCAGCGCCGACTTCTTCAACGTCGACTTCGATATCTTGCTTAGCAATTCTAGAAAATTGCTCAGTGATTACCTCACTTTTTAACTGACGTTGACGAGGCAGGGAAATATGTTGAAAATCGCATCCACCACAACCTGCGCGGTGCGCAAATTGACATGGTGCGCTCACGCGATCTGGTGAAGCGGTAACAACCGAAATTACATCGGCTCGATTAAATGAACTTCCAGTTCCAGTGATTTCTATTTCTACCTCTTCGCCCGGAATTCCGTGGCGCACAAAAATCACAGCACCCAGATGTCGAACAATGAAGTGGCCGCCGTGCGCCACTTTTTCAATAGTGACTATAAAACGATCTCCAACCGCGAGGTCAACACGATCTGCGGGAATTCGTGGGTTAGCCTCTTTTGATGTCATAAAGCCAAGCCTAAGGGGGTAGTGTTGACCTTGTGCACGTTGTGATTATGGGATGCGGTCGCGTTGGATCTTCTTTAGCCACCGAACTTGAAGCTGCTGGACATTCAGTTGCGATAATTGACCAATCTCGCGAAGCTTTTCGTCGCCTTGGCCCTGACTTTAAAGGTCGCACCATCTCAGGCGTAGGTTTTGATCGCGATACTTTGCTGGAAGCCGGGATCGAAACTGCCGATGCCTTTGCAGCGGTAAGCAATGGTGATAACTCAAATATTTTGGCAGCGCGCGTTGCTCGTGAAACTTACGGCGTTGCAAATGTAGTTGCTCGAATTTACGACCCAGGTCGTGCAGAAATTTATCAACGCCTGGGTATTCCAACAGTTGCCACGGTTATTTGGGCAACAGATCAAATTTTGCGTCGCCTTGTTCCCGAAGGATCGCGCTCTGAATGGCGCGATGCCAGCGGATCAATCCAACTCTGTGAGATGCACCCACATAAAGACTGGTTTGGTTCACCAATTGCAGTTTTGGAAGAAACCACCGGGGCTCGTGTCGCCTTCATTACGCGATTAGGTGAAGGACTAATTCCAGATACTCACACCGTTCTTCAAGAAGGCGATCTAGTTCACGTAACTGTGCGCGATGAAGATATTGTCAAGGTCGAAGAAATTTTGGCGCGCTCTCCGGAGGATCATTCATGAGAATTGCAATAGCAGGAGCCGGAAATGTTGGTCGTGCTATCGCACGCGAACTTCTAGATAACGGTCACCAAGTACTTCTCATCGACCGCGATCCTAAAGCGCTTAAAATGGAATCGGTTCCAGATGCTGAATGGCTAATGGCTGATGCGTGCGAGATTACTTCGCTAGACAAAGCAGTTCTAAATAACTGTCAGGTACTGGTCGCCGCGACCGGTGATGACAAAGTTAATTTGGTTGCATCCTTGCTTGCCAAGACAGAATATGGCGTCCCCCGCGTTGTCGCGCGTATTAACCACCCAAAGAATGAATGGCTATTTGATTCTTCATGGGGCGTAGACGTTGCGGTGTCGACTCCAAGAATAATTTCCGCCCTCGTTGAAGAAGCGGTAAGCGTCGGCGATGTTGTTCGCTTATTCTCATTCCGTAAAGGCCAAGCCAACTTAGTCGAATTAACCCTGCCTGATACTTCAAGTTGTATCGGAAAGACTGTTGAGGAAATTGAGCTTCCAGATGACGCATCGCTAGCAGCAATTGTTCGCGATGGACGAGTAATTACCCCGACTCCAACAGATGTATTTAGCGCGGGTGACGAACTACTATTTGTCGCTTCAACAACTGCTGAAGGTTTAATCAAATCCTGCTTTATCGCTGGCTAACTACCTTATTGCTGGCTAACTAATTGTGTGATTTAGTTGTTGGCACGCTCTTTAAAATCATCCACGAACCGTAAGCGGTTGCTAAAAAGAGTGGATACCCCATTGCCAGGTTTACCGTTCCAAGTAAATTAACATTTCCACTTCTATAAATTGGGTACTGCACTGCAATTCGCGTAAAGAACATCAAGACCCAGAGCCAACTTGCTCGCTTATAGGCGCGGGCGCGGGCAGGATCTTTGCGCCAAGTTAAGTTCTCGCCCAAAATCGGACCAAGAAGAACTCCCAAAATTGGCCAACCTGCCAGATTTGCGATTAAGTACACACTTCCGTAACCCAGGTTTGTTAGCAACTTCGGAATATATAAATCACTCGCGTTACCGGATCGATTTGCAAACCAAGCACATATAAGAGAACCGATTAGCCCCGAAATCGCATGTTGAATAGTGTCGCGCTTAGCAAGACGAATAACTGTTAAAACAGCTGAGACGACAAGGGAGGCGATCAAAGCCTGACGCAGATCATCGGCAACGTTAAAGACAACGAGGAAAACTATTGAAGGAATGCCGGAATCGATTAAGCCTTTCTTGCCACCAAAAGCTGCAAGAACTTTATCCTTATCGGCGCCTTCATCTGCGCCTGGTATCTGGCTCATCATCTTCCAGTTGATCCAAATCCACCTGTGCCGCGACCGGATCCAGGTAAATTTTCTACTTCAACAAATTCGGCGTGCTCTACTTGTTGGATTACTAATTGCGCAATGCGCTCTCCACGTTTAAATGTAACGCTCTCTTTGGGATCGTGATTTATTAGAATAATTTGTAACTCACCACGGTAGCCCGCATCAACTGTGCCCGGCGCGTTCACCATGGTGACACCGTGTTTAATCGCTAACCCAGATCGGGGATGGACGAGTGCAACATATCCATTGGGTAGCGCAATTGAGATTCCAGTTGGAACTAGTGCGCGTTCACCGGGAGCCAGAGTTACATCAACTCGGGCCACCAAATCAGCGCCTGCATCTCCACCTTTGGCATAAGTTGGCAACGGCAAGTCAGGATCTAAACGAGTAACCAGAACTTTTACGCCCATTATGGATTGATCTCAAATTCAGGATCCACAAATGCCAAGATCTCTGGGGTCTTAGCAATGTGTTCTAAATATTCTTTTGGAGCATTTTCCAAGAAGTGCGACATTGGAACGACAACAAATAGCGCAGCTGCTTTAACTGCTATTTCACCATCGGCACCACCAAGGCGTCCTTCAGCAGCGGTGTAAACCTTGCGATTAACCTGGCCGGTAATTCGTGCCGTTATGTGAATCGTTGTTCCTAACGGAACTGGCTTTAGAAAATCAGTTTCTAGCCGCGCCGTCACTGCGGGAGCGCGAATTAGCCACATTAATTTTCCAAGCGCTTCATCGAATGCAAGTGATAACAATCCGCCATGTGCCAAACCCGGAGCGCCTTGATGATTTTCGGTGACCGTGAACTCAGCAGTTAGATCTGCGCCAGCACCAGCGTGCGCAACTAAATGCAATCCAGTCGGATGCAATTCACCACAACCAAAGCAATGGCCAAAGTGAGATGGAATTCTAGTTCCGATCTCAGGAGCTTTGGGATGGCGATCCGGAATACTCACTCCTTCTGGAGGCGTGGTGCTAGCTACTCGACTCATGCGCATACTTTACTTGATCTAGACTGCGATAGTGATATTCACGGAAGTGCTCCGCCCGCCTATCTGGGTGCTCGCCTTTATTTATTTCATGTTTCTATCACTTGTAATCGCAATCTGGGCCGCCTTTGACACAACTGCGACGATTGTTGCGCTCGCCATTGCAACGCTAGCAATTCCCTTCATCGTCCAATCCTTAACCTCAAGAATTGGCGTAGATCAGAATGAATTGCGAATAGATCAGGCACACATCGAGCTTAAGTACTTGGGAAAAGTTACTGTCCTGGATTCTGATGCGATGCGCTTGCTGCGTACGCGCGATGCCGACCCGGCAGCGTTCTTGGCGATTAAATTCTGGGCCGCTAAGGGAATTAAAATTGAAGTAACTGATCCGCGCGATGCCACACCTTATTGGCTTATAACGAGCAAACGCGGCGAGAAGCTCGCCGCGTTGCTTACCAAATCGTAATTAGATTAACCGCACTCTTTACAGACCGCTTTAGGTCCCTCACCGCTTGCAAGTTGAGTTATGTGATGCACCAAGAAACAACGAGAACAAGTAAATTCATCTGTTTGTTTTGGAACTACTCGGACTGCAAGTTCTTCACCAGATAAATCTGCGCCAGGAAGTTCGAGATTTTCTGCCGCCTCTGCTTCATCAACATCAATCTGTCCAGATTGAGCATCGACGCGCTTTGCCTTTAACTCTTCTAACGACTCCTCGTGGAGTTCTTCATCCGTTTTTCGGGGGGTGTCGTAATCTGTTGCCACTGCTCTCACCTCACTCACACCAATTAAATACCTCTTCTCGATTGAGAAAGGCTGAACGGGCGCATACTCGCGCATTTACCCGATATTAGCCGATACAACCATCGGCGTGTCGCGGATATTCCCGCTTCCCAAGGTGATTTCCATCCCTATGGCTTTATTTCAGCGCGTTCTCGATCGCCTTAGCAAGTCCTCCATCTACAAATGCATGTATCAAAGTGCCCGCTTCGACATATTCCTCGCTAAGAATCTCGCCAGTTTCATGAATTGCACTTACTAAATCTCCGCGATCATATGGAATTGTTGCTGTTACTTCAATATTTGGATGAGGTAAAGATTTTTCAATCGCTTGAACTAGTCCTTCAATTCCAAATCCGGTTCGGGCCGAAAATGCAAAACTATTCTTTTCTTTTCGTAAAATCTCCATCACGACTTCTGGGTCAGCCGCATCTACCTTATTTATGGCAATAATCTCCGGAATATCTCCACCACCAATTTCAGTGATTACTTCGCGTACGGCTCGGATTTGCTCAAAAGGATCACTGTGCGAACCGTCAACAACATGAACAATTAAATCAGAACCAGATACTTCTTCCAGCGTTGATTTGAAGGCATCAATTAATTGATGTGGAAGGTGACGAACAAAACCAACAGTGTCAGAGAGGGTATATACCCGACCTTCGGCAGTCTGAGTCTTTCTAACCGTTGGATCCAACGTTGCAAAGAGCGCGTTTTCAACCAGCACACCGGCATCAGTTAATTTGTTTAGAAGAGATGACTTGCCAGCGTTGGTGTAACCCGCAATTGCAACGGATGGAATGTTAAAACGTTTGCGTTCTTGTCGCTTGGTATCACGCGAAACTTTCATCTCGGCAATCTCGCGACGTAGTTTGGCCATCTTGTCGCGAATTCTGCGCCGATCAGTTTCGATCTTGGTCTCACCAGGGCCACGACCACCGATTCCAGCACCACCTGCTGCGCGTCCACCAACCTGGCGAGAAAGTGAATCTCCCCAACCGCGCAGTCTTGGAAGTAAATATGCAATCTGCGCTAACTCAACCTGCGCCTTACCTTCTTTACTCTTGGCATGCTGGGCAAATATATCCAGAATCAAAGCGGTGCGGTCTACAACTTTGACCTTTAATTTATCCTCGAGCTGACGCAATTGCGAAGGTGATAGTTCGCCATCGCAGATAACAGTATCGGCGCCAGTTGACGCAACTATTTGGCGCAGTTCAATTACTTTTCCCGAACCAATATAAGTTGCTGGATCTGGTTTATCGCGTCGTTGAATCAAGGCATCTAAAACTTCAGAACCTGCCGTCTCAGCTAGCGCTTTTAGTTCCGCTAATGAATTTTCCGCCATTTCGGCGCTACCTTCAGTCCAAACACCAACCAAGACAACGCGTTCTAGTTGTAGCTGGCGATATTCAGCTTCTGAAATATCTTGAAGCTCTGTTGAAAAACCTTTCACGCGACGTAGCGCATGGCGATCTGCTAAATCAGGTTGTGAGCTAACTTCGTAATCGTTCTCATCAGCATCAAAATCTGCTGCTACTCGCGCGCTTTCGCGTAATAGTTCTTCGAATAAATCATTGTTACGTGGCTCGTCTGCGCTCATGCTTCCTGCAAGTATTGCGTTATGTCGTGATCTGAAATCAACAGAGCCGGTCCAGTTAAAGTTGCATTCGAATGTGGATCAATATCTACAACTAAGCGACCACCTGGTGGGTAAATTACCCAGCGCGATGGCAGCGCTTCTTTTGAGTGCAAAGTTGCAGCCAGGGCAACTGCGCAAGTACCGGTTCCGCAAGATTTAGTTTCGCCACTGCCACGTTCGTGAACGCGCATCTTTGCTTCGTGTCCTGGCAATATTTCAACGAACTCTACGTTCACACCTTCGGGATAAGAATCCTTAGGGCGAACAATTGGCGCAACTTCGAGTGAACCAACATCTTCAATTCTTTCTACAAAGACCACAGCATGGGGATTGCCAACGTTTATGTTGTAGCCATTCCAGATTTTGCCTTCTACAGAGGCGGTAATTTCTTCATTTTCATCAAGGACTTTGCCCATATTTACTGAAATGTCATCGGTGGTCGGAACTCGCAAGTGTTTGATGCCATCACGAGTATTGATTGCAAATATTCCTTCGCTTTGATGGCCTCTCTGTACTAAGTATCGCGCCATTACCCGAATCCCATTGCCACACATTTCGGCGATAGAACCATCTGCGTTGCGATAATCCATAAACCATTTCTCATCACGTTTGATTATTCGAATAAGCCCATCTGCGCCTATGCCGGTCTGGCGATTACAGATCGCAGCTGTTTGCGCCGTAGTGATGGAAATTTCATCTGCTGGATCAAAGACCAATACAAAATCATTTTCAGTGCCATGTCCGTACGTGGCGATAAGGGATTGGCTCATGAGGTTGCCGAGTTTATCTTGATCATTACTGTTTCCAAACGCGGTTGCGAAGGTGAAATCCATTGAATTCGGGCATCACGTGAGAACCAAGTCTCTTGCCGGCGCACATATTGTCGAGTTGCCCGCTTTGTATCCTCAATCGCTACTGGCTCCGAAATTTCTCCGGCCCGCATCGCAATTATCTGGGCATAACCCAGAGCGCGACGAGCAGTTGTTGCCTGATTAATTCCCAAAGAAATCAAAGAATCAACCTCGCTTACAAATCCACGTTCCCACATTCGATCGATACGTGCTTCAACCCGTGCCCCAAGTTCGGCACGGTCCATAACTAGTCCAAATTGCATCGCATCTGGATATCTTGAACTATCTTCGCGCGGCAGATTTGCAGTAAATGGCTTACCCGTAATTTCAATAACCTCTAAAGCTCTAATTACGCGACGTTCATTTTTTATATCTATCGCAGCTGCCGCTGCTGGATCTAGTTGAGCAAGTCTTTCAAAGAGATTAACAATTCCGAAAAGCTTCGCTTCCTCAGTTAAGCGTTGCCTAACTTGGGCATCTGTATCTGGGAAATTCAAATCATCTAAAATCGATTTAATGTAAAGGCCTGTGCCGCCAACAATTATTGCGTGCTTGCCTGCGCCATGAATTTCAGTAACGGCTTTGCGTGCTAGCTCTTGATACCAAGCAACTGTTGCATCTTGGTTAACATCTAAAACATCCAGCAAATGGTGCGGGATACCCTGACGCTCCTCAACTGAAAGTTTCGCTGTACCAATATCCATGCCTCTATAAATCTGCATGGAATCAGCGTTGATTATCTCGGCGCCAATCTCTTTAGCCAGATCTAATGCTAAATCGCTCTTTCCAGTTGCAGTCGCACCACAAATTACAATCGTCTTCATTTAACGGTAGGGATCCCAAGCAGTAAGGGTTGTGGAGTTGCCTGTGCCAGATTGGCCGCATAGGCGTCTCCCCCACGCGTCTTTATATGTGCAGTCTCGTTTCCTATCAAGTAATGCGCAGATGCATCCGTGATAGTTACATCAACAAAGTCTCCGGGGCGTGCGGCGCTCGTTGCATCGAAGTGAACCAAACGGAAATCTTCAGTTTTGCCGGTAAGGCGTGACTGCGCGGCATCTCGTCGGCCTTCAACTTCAGAGACAAGAGCGCGATGGTTTGTGCCAATAGATTTTTGATTAACGCCTAGAGAGATAGCCTGTTGATGTTCGTGCAGCCTTGTATATCTCTCTCCCACTATTTTGGCAGGAACTTGATTTGGCATTACTCCGGCTGGGGTTCCGGGGCGGATTGAATATTTATATGTATACGCAGCCGAAAATTGTGCCACTGTTGCTAAATTCATCGTTGCTTGGAAATCTTCTTCAGTTTCCCCAGGAAAACCTACAATGATGTCGGTAGTGATCATCGCCTCTGGCATTGCCGAACGCACACGATCCAAAATTCCCAAATATCGACTACTTCGATATGAGCGGCGCATCTCTTGCAATATGCGATCCGAACCAGATTGCAACGGCATATGAAGATGCGGCATCACATTTTTAGTCGCCGCCATTACTTCAATTACATCATCCGTAAAGTCACGTGGATGTGGTGACATAAAGCGAACTCTTTCAAGTCCTTCAATCTCGCCACATTCGCGTAATAAGTTGGCAAATGCTCCGCGATCGCCAAACTCGACTCCGTAAGCATTTACATTCTGTCCAAGCAAGGTAATTTCAATAACCCCTTGCGCAACCAGCGCGCGAATCTCTTTCAAAATATCGGCGGCGAGACGATCTTTCTCAATCCCGCGTAGTGCTGGGACTATGCAGAAAGTGCAAGTGTTATTGCAGCCGACGGATACCGAAACCCAAGAGGTAAAAGGTGATAGCCGGCGGGCGGGCAACGTAGATGGGAAATGTTCCAGCGCTTCTAAAATCTCAATTTGCGCCTCTTCTTCAATACGCGCACGCTCGAGTAACACAGGTAATGAGCCAACATTGTGGGTACCAAAAACCACATCCACATATGGAGCTTTCTTTAAAATAATTGATTGGTCTTTCTGCGCCAAACATCCACCAACTGCGATCTGCATATTTGGGTTGGCTTTCTTAATTGGTGCCAAGAAACTTAAATTTCCGTATAACTTATTGTCGGCATTTTCGCGGACCGCACACGTATTAAAGACGACGATATCTGCTTGCGCACCCGGCGTCACGGGGAGATAACCCGCCTCATCAAGCAAACCTGCGATACGTTCTGAATCATGCACGTTCATCTGACAGCCATAAGTCTCGACTGTATATGTGCGGGTCATGCGCTAAGACTATCGGTGCTTTTAAAGGGCTAGCACCTGCTGATTAAGCGTAGCGCGATCAACAACTAGTACATGATGATTGGGAAGATTCTTCCAGCCTGCTTGATCCCAACCGCTAGATGCTACGACCAAATCACCTTGATTAAACTTATAACAGAGGTCGTAATACTCATCTGAGGCCCAATCTGGTTTACGCGATGGATCATGCTCGCAGATTGTTATGAATTGTGAATCAGTCATCAACATGGCGTTAATACTGGAGAAATCAAACTTCGCTTTAATTTCGCGAACCGCACTCAGTACGCCTTCAACTAATCCGTGTTTCTCTATTTCACTTAGGATGAAGTAGAAATATCTTTCGCTATCAGTATCACCCTGAATCTCATTTCTATATTTCTCAGAAATTAGAGAATCCAGAGCGGTCGCTGGATTGATACCGCCATTGTGAGTAAAGCTATATCCATGGCTAACAAAAGGATGGGTATTATTCTCACTTACCGGAATTCCTGCTGTCGCCCAACGCAGATGCAATAACGCACCATCTGTTCTAGTCGTAGAAATAGTTTCTTGAAATGTAAGACTACTTTGCGCAATTTCTGGCGCTCGAGTCAAATGTGATTCATCGGCGTTGTGATCGAAGGTAGCTACACCCCAACCATCACAATGTACAGAGGATAGGCTGATGAATTCCGGCAACTTTTCTCCCACGGCCTGCGCAAAGGATTCGGGTTTTAAAGACACGTAGCCCAAAAGTCGGCACATTTTCTGACAAACCTCTTCCGTTAGGAGCACACTTGAACTAGTAAGGCTACCTCAGTGGCCTTCATCGATCCAGCACCAACAACCACGGATCACGGTGTTCCATGGTTAAAGCGGCACAGGAGGAATGTAATTGGTAAATACACATGATGCAGACGCGGCGCAACTAGCCGAACTTGGATATAAACAAGAGTTTGATCGAAAATGGAATGGTTTCCAAAACTTCGCTATTTCATTCTCAATTATTTCGATTCTTTCAGGATGTTTTACAACATTCGGTCAGGCATGGGCTAACGGTGGCCCTGTTGCAATATCAATTGGTTGGCCAGTAGTTGCTTCGCTGATCATGATTATTGCTTTATGTATGGCTGAACTTGTCTCAGCTATGCCTACTGCTGGCGGTATTTATTACTGGGCGCTAAAATTGGGCAAGCCTATCCACGGATGGATGACCGGCTGGCTCAATTTAATTGGACTAATTGCAGTAACCGCTGCGGTTGACTATGGGTTCGCGTTGTTCTTTGTAACCGCAATGAACATGTATTCCAGTGGATTTAATCCAAGTGATCTCAGCAATTTGTATCCAACTGATTTAAACCAGATTTTTACAGTTTTTGTTATTACAATTATTTTGCACGTATTGATCAACATTTACGGTGCAAAGGTGATTCACAAACTACAGACAATCAATGTTTACTGGCACGTGGGCGGAGTAGCCGCAATTATTCTGATTCTGGTATTCATCCCAACAGAGCACCAGACCATCTCATGGATGTTTACTGAGCGAATCAACCTAAATGGCATGAACGGTGGAACCACTGAAGGACTAGGTTATTGGTTCTACGTTCTGCCACTCGGCTTCTTGCTTACTCAGTACACCATCACAGGCTTTGATGCATCAGCACACGTTTCTGAAGAGACCGGTCAAGCAGGAAAGGCTGCGGCGCAAGGACTTTGGAAGGCTGTAGCGTATTCAGCAGTTGCTGGTTGGGTGCTTCTTCTAGCATTCCTTTATGCCGCAACAAATGTAGATGCGATGAATGAATGGTTTGGGTTCGCCCCAATCATTTTCATTACTTCACTGCCTATAGTCTGGGCAAAACTAATCATGGTCCTCACTTTGGTTGGGCAATTCTTCTGCGGTATGTCCTGCGTAACAGCAGCATCTCGTATGTGTTTCGCCTTCTCACGTGATGAGGCGGTCCCAGGACATAAGTACTGGCGCAAGCTGGATAAGAATCGTAATCCAAGTAATGCCGCTTTATTCGTTGGCGTCTTTGCAACTGTGTTGACTCTGCCCGCTTTGATTAAGGTAGAAGAACGAGTTGCACCATTAGCTTTCTACGCTGTGACATCCGTTGCAGTTATTGGACTCTTTGCCGGTTTCGCAATTCCAATCTGGTTGCGATTCAAGGCTGGAGATTCATTTAAAGTCGGTCAGTGGAATCTTGGCAAGCACTACAAGTGGATGGCACCAGTTGCTGTACTCGAAATTATCCTTGTTTCGATCTACTTCGTGCTTCCAGTAGTTCCAACTGCTAACTGGTTCTCACCAGACTTTGACCTCAGAGATGCAAACTATTCGCCTATCGCGTTAATAGTTGTTATCGGTGGTGCATACATCTGGTGGTTAGCGGGTGCCAAGAAGACTTTCCGTGGCGCTCACAAAACTATCAATGATAAATAGTCATAACTAGGTAAACTGCCCCGTCGTGTAATTAGTGCGACGGGGCAGTTTTCTTTCTACTGAAAAGAGATGGTGCGATGTCTAACATTGGACGAGTCCAAGATCGAGTAGCGATAGTTACGGGCGCGGGCTCCGGTATTGGGCAGGCAAGTGCCATCAGACTTGCTGAAGAAGGCGCCACGGTAATTTGCGCTGACATAAATTTAGAAGCAGCCACTGTGACTGCGCAGCAGATAAAAAGCGCAGGATTCGCTGGCGAAGGATACAAAATCGATATCGCCGATAGCCAAGCGTGTACAGATCTTGTTGATACCACCGCAACGAAGTATGGATCTATTGATATTTTGGTTAATAACGCCGGCGTCAATCTGCCCGGTGTCTTTCATGAAGTCACAAATGAGACCATAGATCGCACTTTAAATGTGAATGTAAAAGGTGCAATGTATTTAACAAGGGCTGCGTTGCCGCACATGCTTAAGAGCCAACGCGGTTCGATCGTTAATATGTCTAGTGTCAACGGTCTAGTTTCCGAGCCTTACCTAAGTGTTTACTCCGCATCCAAAGGTGCGCTCGTGATGTTCACCCGTGGCATCGCCTTGGATTATGCAAAGACTGGAATTCGCTGCAACGCTATTTGTCCAGGGTGGGTCGATACGCCAATTAATCACGCCCATGCCAAGATGCTCGGTGGCCTTGATCATGTTTATAAAACAATAGATTCTTTTCAGCCAATTGGCCGTCCCGGCACCAGCCGCGAGATAGCCAATGTCGTCCTATTTTTAGCCTCAGATGAGAGTTCATTTATGACCGGTTCGATAGTTTCGGCAGATGGTGGCATGACAGCGCAGTAACTGGAATAGTACGCACATGAGCGCGCTTACCTTAGAAAAATTAAAAGCCCTTGTCGCAGATGGAACCATCGATACCGTTGTTGTGGCAATGACGGATATGCAAGGTCGCTTAACGGGCAAGAGAATTCACGGTCAATACTTCCTTGATGAAGTTGTTAAGCACGGCACTGAAGGTTGCAACTATTTACTTGCCGTAGACGTAGATATGAATACGGTTGCAGGTTACGAGATGTCTTCCTGGGAACGGGGCTATAGCGATTTCGCGCTCATTCCTGATCTAAATACCCTTCGCTTAATTACTTGGCAGCCAGGTGCCGCGCTGATTCTGGCTGATGTGGCTTGGCTTGATCACACAGATGTTGTTGCTTCCCCTCGTCAGATTCTGCGCAAGCAAATCGCTGAACTTGAAAAAGCTGGCATGGTTCCGATGTGCGGAACAGAACTAGAGTTTGTAGTCTATAAAGATTCTTATGAAGAAGCCTGGAACAAGGGATATAAAGATTTAATACCGGTAAATCAATACAACGTTGATTATTCAATTCTTGGTGGCTCCCGAATTGAACCTTTGTTGCGCGATATTCGCATGGGTATGACGACTGCGGGAATGATCGTTGAATCCGTAAAAGGTGAATGTAACTTTGGGCAGCATGAGATTGCCTTTAAATATTCAGATGCGTTATCTAATTGCGATAACCACGTGATTTACAAAAATGGTGCCAAAGAGATCGCTGACCAACAGGGGTACGCCCTTACGTTTATGGCAAAACCAAATGAAAAAGAAGGCAACTCATCCCACATCCATCTCTCTTTCCGTGGGTTAAAAGGTGAGCTTGTGATGGTCGATGACTCTGATAAAGAGCACGGCATGAGCGAGATAGGTCGCCAATTCATCGCCGGACAATTGGCACATCTGCGTGAGCTTTCAATTCTCTTGGCGCCAAATATCAATTCCTATAAGCGCTACGTTCCTGGCTCATTTGCACCCACTGCTATCCGTTGGGGGCGAGATAACCGCACTTGCGCACTACGTTTAGTCGGACATGGCGCAGGATTGCGACTAGAAAACCGCGTACCTGGTGGCGATGTAAACCCTTATTTGGCAGTTGCCGGAATCATCGCTGCCGGACTTGACGGTATTAAGAATAAATTGAAGTTGGAACCAGCCTTCACCGGAAACGCTTACGAATCTGACTCATCACGCGTTCCCGCATCAATGCCAGAGGCGCTCGAACTCTGGGAGAAGAGTGAATGGGTTAAGCAAACTTTTGGCGCTGAAGTTCAGGCTCACTATGCCAATATGGCCCGTGTTGAAATCGCAGCATATGGCAAGGCTGTTACCGACTGGGAACTATTCCGAAACTTCGAAAGGTTTTAAATCGTGTCGACCACATTTGATGTAATCAACCCTGCCACCGAAAAGTTAGTTATTAGCCTGCAGGAAGCAGATGTTGCACAGACTGATGAAATAATTGCCAAGGCTGCCAAGGCATATTTAACTTGGAAAAAAGTCTCCCCCGGCGATCGTGCTAATTTGCTGCGCAGATTCTCAGCCGTCGTTACCGCTCACCGCGAAGAGTTGGCGCAACTTGAGATTACGAACTCGGGCCACACCCGCGGTAACGCTCTTTGGGAAGCGGACAACGTTGCCAATGTTTTGAACTATTACGCCGGCGCTCCAGAACGGTTATTTGGAAAGCAGATTCCAGTTGCCGGCGGTGTAGATATAACTTTCAAAGAGCCAATTGGTGTTGTAGGAATCATTGTTCCTTGGAACTTTCCGATGCCGATTGCTAGTTGGGGCTTTGCCGCAGCTTTAGCGGCCGGAAATACCGTTGTCTTAAAGCCTGCAGAGTTGACTCCGATGACCGCAGTTCGGTTAGCCGAACTAGCACTCGTTGCTGGAATTCCGGAAGGAGTGCTAAATGTAATTGTTGGTAAAGGCAGCGTTGTTGGTGCTCGATTTGTTACTAACCCAACAGTGCGCAAGATTTCCTTCACCGGATCAACTCCAGTTGGTAAATCAATTATGGCTGGCTGTGCTGATCAAGTTAAGCGGGTAACTCTTGAACTAGGTGGCAAGAGCGCAAACGTTATCTTCGCCGATTCAGATGTTGATCGCGCTGCCGCAGCTGCGCCAGGTGCGGTCTTTGATAACTCGGGACAAGATTGCTGTGCGCGCTCACGCATCTTGGTACAAAAGAGCATCTTCGATCGCTTCATGGCAGGTTTTGAAAAAAGCGTTAAGGAATATCGCGTCGAAGATCCAAATCTTGATACTTCTCAAATGGGACCACTAGTTTCCAAGAAACAATTAGAAACTGTTCAATCATTCCTAAATAATAAAGATGACACCGTTGCATTTACAGGAACCGCGCCAACTGGTGCCGGTTATTGGATGGCGCCAACTGTCTTGCTACCAAAGAGCGTTAAAGCACGAACCTGGCAAGAAGAGATATTTGGACCAGTTGTCTCAGTGCTGCCATTTGAAGATGAAGCCGAAGCCATTGCGTTGGCAAATGCATCTGACTACGGACTTTCAGGTTCTATCTGGACCAATGATTTGGGTCGCGCGATGCGGGTATCACGCGCAATTGAAAGCGGAAATCTTTCAGTTAATTCGCACTCTTCAGTGCGCTTCTGGACTCCATTTGGCGGCTTTAAGCAATCTGGTTTAGGTAGAGCGCTCGGACCAGATGCTCTTGATGCTTACACAGAGACGAAAAACGTTTTCTTCGCCACCGAATAAGTTAAGCGCTACGACTTTCTAAATTAAGCGCAGCTGTAAATGCTTCAACTACTTCTGGCTTTGTCCAAGGACGTGGTGATTGGGTAATGAAATAATCAGCCAGGGCATTATCTGAAAGTAGTTCGATATCCCCCGCTGTGACACCGATACTTGAAAGAACTGGGAAATCTAAATCTGCAAGTATCTTGCGGACAGCGGCAACTGCGCGCGAACCATTGCGGGTGCCATCTGCAGGTACTCCCATCGCATCTGCAACTCGCTCCATCTTTTCTGGAACTACTTTAGCTTCGCGCGTAAGTGTTTCAACAAGTACCAATCCAATTGTTAAGCCGTGCGGAACATGCTTTAGGCCACCAATAGCTTGTCCCAGTGAATGCTCGGCAGTGCAATCAGAAATATTCATTGTTAGGCCAGCCATCATGCTGCCGGCAGACATTGCAGCGCGTGCAGCTTTATCATCACCGTGCTTGTATGCAGCAACTAGCGCGCCAGACATCATGCGAACTGCTTCGTATCCAATGGCATCGCCAATTGGAGTAGAACATTTGGCGATGATTCCAGCGATCGCTTGAGCAAGGGCATCGATTCCGGTATTTGCCGTCATCGTTGGAGGCATGCTGTAAGTGAGAACTGGATCGACTAGTGCAACCTGTGCGCGCAGATTGGCATTGGCGATACCCGCTTTAATTCCAGATACGGGATCTGAAATTACGGAACCACCAGAGACTTCAGAACCTGTTCCGGCAGAAGTTGGAATCGCAATTAAAGCAACAGTGGGCACTGGGTAATTTGGAGTCTGGGCTTGGAATTCACGGAATGTGCAATTTAGTTGCGCACATAGTCGGGCTGCTTTTGCAGTATCGATAACCGATCCGCCACCGAGGGCTACAACAACTTCAGAGTTCGAACTTTTGAAAGCCGCGGTTGCCTCATCGACCATCTCAACTGTTGGCTCTCCTGCTGGCTTTTCGAAGATAGTTACAGTCAAATGTGAAATCGCAACTAATCGGTCAATCAGAGCTTTTGCCGCAGAATTAAATTTTTCGATTCCGGCATCAACCATCAAGAAAACTTTACTGGCACCCAACTCATCAACTACTACCGGCAGGGCGGTAGAGACACCTTCACCGAATTTAACTTTTACCGGTAAGTGATTGTTAAAGGACTCAATAGCGTGCATGACATCTCCTGCTTAATTTAAATTGATGGAATTTAGACTCGTTCAATCTCTGCGCAGGCTATCTTAGATAGAAATCTATCTACAAGTTCCAAGCCTCGCCTATTTGAATCAGGTTCAATCACCTTTGTTTGAGCCCGTAATTCTTGAACTACGACTCCTTCTGATTCAACTTCTACGCAGCCACCTTCCATGGCCAGCCATAAATCCAAAACGCGAGAATCTATTTCAGGATGAAATTGCAGACCTAAGGTGCGACCATAAGTAAAGGCCTGTGATGCAATTTCTGTTCTGGCAATTTCTTTGGCTTTAGCTGGTAATTTCCAGCGATCCCAGTGATATTGAAACCATGGCCCCTCTTCAATTAGCGAGTGATCATCACTTTCTATCTGATACCAACCTAGTTCGGCCTGAGGCGCTCTGGCCACCGATCCCCCAAGAACTCGCGCCATTAATTGTCCACCGAAACATATTCCGAGAATTGGGACTCCGGCGTTGTGCGCTGCTAATACTTTCTCCATCTCAGGCTTTAACCAATTGCCAATTCGCTCATCTTCCCAGGCGCCCCAAGGTGCGCCCAAAATAACCAAGGCATCGAATGATAATAAATCTGGCCACTCGACGCTGACGTTGGGAGTTAGATAGTTGGCTTCGTCAACAATTAAAAAGCGTGTTATTTCAAAACCGTGTTCTGCAAATCGCAAAGAGATTGGACCCGCTTCAGATGCATGATCATGTTCAATAAAGAGAACGCGCTTAGACATAAGTGAATTCTACCGAGGACTACTTCTGGATGCGAATTGGATTTTGTCCACGTGCGATTAGGCGTTCAAAATGAACTTCACGCTTATCACTGAATGTGGCCGCTTCTTTGCCAGCGTTTTCCATAAAGGCGACCAGTTCTTCGCGGGCTACCAAACCATCACCTGAAAGATCGTTACGTTCAAATACATTCCAGGCTCGCAATACTGGAGCAACAACTTCATCAATATGCAATTGCAAATCATAAATTCCAGCAAGTGCGATTTGAACTGCCTTGCGGCCAAAGCCAGGCATATTTGCTCCAGGCATATCGAAGTTTTGTACAACATCACTAATTGCACGCATGGCAGCGTTTGGTTCCATTTCTAACGCTGCAGAAAGAGTATTTCTATAGAAGAGCATATGTAGATTTTCATCAAGGGCTACACGCTGCATCATTGATTCTGCAATCGGATCCTCTGAAAGCTTGCCTGTGTTGCGATGTGAAATGCGGGTTGCTAGCTCTTGGAAAGAAACATATGCGATTGTGTGCAACATATCGTTCTCATAAGGCGTCTGATATCCCAGTGACATATGCGCCATGCGCAGATCTTCGAGTTCGTACGGGTCCACACCACGTGTTGCCATTAAATAATCTCGAATCACGATTGCGTGACGCGCTTCTTCAGCAGTCCAACGCTCAATCCAATTACCCCAAGCGCCATCGCGCCCCATTGAGATTGAGATCTCTGTGTGATAACTAGGTAGATTATCTTCGGTTAGTAAATTAAGAATTAGCGAATCTTGTGCAACTGGAGTCAGCCGAGAATCTTTCGCTTCCCAGGCATCGCCATTTAGCGGTCCGGCGTAATCGCGACCTTCTGACCATGGGACATACTCGTGCGGGTACCAGTTCTTCTGAACTGAAAGGTGGCGTTCGAGTTCTACAGCGACAACAGGTTCCAGGTCGCGAATTAAACGGGCCTGGATTTTTGCTGACTCTTCGCTCATAGGTGAACGCTACGCGAAAAGTGCGGTTACTGACTAGTTTAAATTCTTTTTGGCCCGTTCAGTGGCCTGTAATTCGCGCCACTTTGCTATTTCTGCATGATTTCCACTTAATAAGATCTCAGGCACTGATATGCCGCGCCATTCTTGGGGCTTTGAAAAATTTGGATACTCAAGATAACCATCGGAATTATGTGATTCCTCCGTTAGCGAATCAGGATTGCCAAGAACGCCTGGGATTAGCCTTGTAATCGCTTCAATCATTACAAGGGATGCAACTTCTCCCCCGCCAAGTACATAATCACCGATTGAAACTTCATGTACACGAATATTCTTGGAAGCATATTCGGCCGATGAATAGTGCTGACGAACTCGATCATCAATTCCTTCATAGCGGCCACAAGCAAAAACTAAATGCGATTTCGAGGCAAATTCGGCTGCCATCACTTGGTTAAATCTTTTTCCAGCAGGAGTTAAAACAATTAGATCTGTATCTTCAACCATCAGGGGATCAAGGGCTTTGCCCCAAATTTCGGCGAGCATGACCATCCCTGCGCCGCCACCATAAGGAGTGTCATCTACTGTGTTGTGGTTGTCAGTTGAAAAGGTGCGCAGATCATGTACTTGTATATCGACTAGACCCTTATTTTGCGCTTTACCAAGAAGTGAAAGCTGGGCTGGCGCAAAATATTCAGGGAAAATTGTGACCGCATCTATCTTCATTCGGCGACCTGGCCTTCATAAAATTCAGGTGGAATGACCGTCATACGCTTTGCTTTGATATCAACAACCGGAACAAGTTGGCGCACAAATGGAATCAGGATTTCTCCAGAATCAGTCTTTATGGAAAGAACATCTTGGCCCGGCAGGTTAAGTACTTCGCTTACCTCACCCAACAAATCGCCATCTACTAAAAATGCTTGGCAACCAACTAATTGCAGCACGTGATAGTCATCATCATCTAAACCCGGCTCATCAATATCAACTTCTGAATAAAGAAGTACATCACGGAATTTCTCAATAGAGTTTCGATCGGAAATACCCTCGAAACCCAGCAGCAAAATCCCATTGTGTACGCGCGCAGAAGCCACGGTTAAATCTCCGTGGCTATCTGTCTGGACTTTTTCACCAATTGCAAAACGTTCTTCTGCTAAATCGGTGCGGACTTCAATGGTTGCTTCACCGAGAATTCCGTGTGCGCGACCAATGCGACCTACATTTAGGCGCATACCTGACAAGAGAGTTAACGAGCCTCGTCGGTATCGATGAGATCAACGCGAACAGTGCGACCTGCAATAGCGCTTACGACTGTGCGAAGCGCTTTTGCAGTACGACCATTGCGTCCGATTACCTTGCCGATATCTTCAGGATTAACACGAACTTCTAGAGTTGTGCCGCGACGGTGAGTCTTTTCCTTGACGATGACATCTTCAGGATTATCAACGATTCCTTTAACGAGGTGCTCGAGAGCTTCGTCCATCATTGTTATTCAGCAGCCGCTTCTGTTGCTTCAGGCACAGCTTCTGTAGTCACGTCAGCAACTGCTTCTGTAGGAACCTCTGCCACAACTTCGTTCGCAGTTTCTTCGGACACAACTGGCACTTCAACAACAACTTCCTCGATAACTGGAGCAGGGTTAGCCTTTGCAGCTAACTTCTCTTGCGCCTTCTTCTTCATTGTTGTTGCGCCTTCTTTAGGCTCA
This sequence comes from Actinomycetota bacterium, assembly GCA_009698815.1. Lineage (GTDB taxonomy): Bacteria > Actinomycetota > Actinomycetes > Nanopelagicales > Nanopelagicaceae > Planktophila. The sequence goes on from WLPJ01000004.1 coordinate 86,658, forward strand.
TCGTTAGCGGCCTTAACAGCTGCTTCGTATGCAATGCTCTTTGCAGGCTTTGGAGTTGCAAATCGAAGCGTTCCTTCAGTTCCAGGAAGACCCTTAAATTTTTGCCAGTCGCCAGTGACCTTAAAGATCGCCTCTACGGCAGCTGTTGGTTGTGCACCGACTCCGAGCCAATATTGTGCGCGGTCTGAGTTAACTTCCATGATTGAAGGCTCTTGACCTGGAACGTAACGACCAATTTCTTCAATTGAAAGTCCATTACGTGCTTTACGTGAATCTGTTACGACGATGCGGAAAAATGGTGTGCGGATCTTTCCCATGCGCATTAAGCGAATTTTTGTAGACAAAGAAGTATTGCTCCTAAAAAGTGTGCCGGTTCTCGATGAGTGCAGCGGGGTGCGCACGTACAAGGACCAACTTTGGATATGGATGTTGTGGGGGTAGAGGGCCCCTCAACAGGAGGCTAATCTTGCCATTAACGCCTGTAGATGCGAAATCCGGGCGCTATCCCTGCTCCTGCGCGGCACGTTTAGCTGGATTGCCAGATTTCGACTTCTTCTTCGCGGGTTGCTGACCTTTCTGCCCACCGTGTTGATGACCACCTATTCCAGCGCCCATGCCAGCAGGAATTCCCATGCCCTGCGCCATCGCTGGCGGCACACCACCACCCTTACGCATTTGTCTCATCATTTTTTGCGCAGCAGTGAATTTATCAACCAGTGAATTTACATCTTGAACCTTGCGACCGGCGCCGAGTGCAATGCGCGCACGGCGCGAACCATTTAACACGTTTGGATCTTCACGCTCTAGTGGCGTCATTGATTGCACAATAGATTTAGTACGCACAATTTCTGATTCATCAAAGTTTTCAATCTGCTTTTTCATCGCACCCGCTCCAGGCAGCATTCCTAAGATTTTAGACATCGATCCCATCTTCGACATTGCTTCCAGCTGTTCTAGAAAGTCAGAGAGAGTAAAATCATCTCCGCGTGCGAACTTCTCTTCTAACTTTGCGGTTGCATCACCATCAAAAGCCTTCTTTGCTTGTTCGGCAAGGGTTGCAACATCACCCAAACCTAGAATTCGGGATGCCATTCGTTCTGGGTAGAAAATATCGAAATCGGTTAGTTTTTCACCGTTAGATGAGAACATAATTGGCTTGCCAGTTAATTTAGCGATCGAAAGTGCTGCTCCGCCTCGTGCATCACCATCTAACTTCGTGAGTACAACACCATCAAAGCCCACGCCATCTTCAAATGCTCTAGCAGTTCGAACTGCATCCTGTCCCATCATTGCATCTACAACAAAGAGGACTTCATCTGGGTTTACTGCGTTTCGGATATCGATTGCCTGTTGCATCAATTGCGCATCAACACCTAATCGACCAGCAGTATCGACAATCACCATGTTATAAAGTTTGGTTTTGGCGTGAGCCAAAGATTGTTCGGCAACTTTCACCGGATCGCCAACGCCGTTTCCAGGTTCTGGTGCAAAAACTGGCACACCAACGCTTTCACCGACTACCTGCAATTGAGTAACAGCATTTGGTCTTTGCAGGTCAGATGCCACCAAGAGTGGAGTGTTGCCTTGATCCGCGTAAAACTTTGCTAGCTTGCCAGCAAGTGTTGTCTTTCCCGCACCTTGCAGACCTGCCAACATAATTACAGTCGGTGGATTCTTGGCAAAGCGGACTCGTCGCGCCGCTCCCCCAAGAATCTCAATTAACTCGGCGCTTACAATTTCAAAAATTGCTTGCGCTTGATTGGTGCCCGACTGCAAAGTTGGTAGCGCTGCTAAAGATTTTGCCCGAATGGTTTCGATAAAAGGTTCCATGACCGTTAGCGCAACATCTGATTCAAGAAGCGCAGCCCTTATGTCAGAACAAGTTGCATCAATATCTGAAGAAGTTATCTTGCCGCGAGAGCGCAAGGATGCAAACGCTCCAGTTAACTTGGAAGATAGTGAATCAAACATAGGCGCTCATACTACGCCAGCGCTGCGGATAATTTCTGCGCAACTTCTTCTGCCCGCTGCGCTGTGAGAGGGCCACCACCAATTTCGGTGACATATAAAGTATCAATTGCCTCGGCGCCAAGTGTTGTGACAATTGCTGAGCGGATATCAATCTGACATTTAGTAATTGTGTCACCAATGCCAAAGAGAAGAGCAGGACGATCATGGCTGCGAACTTCTATGATCGTGGCATCGGTGGCCGCATCTAGAAAAGTTTCAACGGTTGGCGACGGTACTGGAATGGAAGGCAGGGATGCGTAATCTGCAATTCTCTGCTCAATTCGCTCCTTTAATTCTCGTGAATCGTCTAAAGCATCAGCAATCATTTGATGAATAAGGTCACCTTCAACAGTCGGCGCATACTGATTTGGGGTGACAATCCATTTCATGATCGCACTATTTTCAAATGTTTTAGTACGAGCTGAGCGAACGTCGAAACGGGCAAGATTTAAAACCCCTGCAACAATCGAAAGTAATCCTGGCTTATCCGGGGCAATTATTTCCACTGCAAAATCTGGGCTACGTTCTTCGATGCGAACTCGTAAAGTGCCAGTTCGGGCAAAAGTTCGTTGTTCGTCAGTGAACTCTGGCTGTGTTGCAGCAGTGTTATCAGCAAGGGCGCTTGTAACGCGTGCAACTAGGTCACTTAGCAAACTTGCTTTCCAGTCACTCCATGCCGCATGTCCGGTTGCCTGGCCGTCGGCGATGCTAAGTGCGTGAAGAAGTTCTAGAGTCTGCAGATCCGGAATCACTGCAATTACAGATGCGATCGTCGCTGGATCATCTAAATCTCTTCGGGTTGCTGTCGCGCTTAACAACAGGTGATGTTTGACCAAAAGTTTTAGCGTTGCGATATCTGACTCAGCGAAACCAATTCGCCTGGCAAGTGGCTCAATTAGTTTTTCACCGCGTTCGCTGTGATCTTCCTGTGTCCCCTTTCCAAGATCGTGAAAGAGTGCGGCAAAGAGTAATAAATCCGGCCTATGAACGCTTCGAGTAAGTGCTGCTGCAAAAACTGCAGTCTCCACCATATGTCGATCAACGGTATGGCGATGAAGAACGTTGCGTTGCGGCAACGATCGTACGGACCGCCATTCCGGCAGCCAGTGAAAGAGAATCTCCTCTTGATCTAAACCTTCCCAGATTCGAACCATTGGAAAGCCTGCTCCAATTAAGGTAATCAAATTTTCACGGGCGGCTCGCGGCCAAGGGTTAGGCAGGACTCCAACGCCATTTAGATAAGACTGCATCAAACGTTGCATCGTGCTTGGTGAAACTGGCAACCCTGCTTGCGCTGCCGTTGCTGCAGCACGTATTCCTATCGCAGAATCGCTAGCTAAGTCGAAATTTTCACTGATGGAAACTTCCTGATGTGCAATTGTTATTCCAGGCGAAACTTGCGTGGTGCGGGCTTTCTTCAGGAATCTACTTAGTCCATCTTTACTTCGATGATCAAGGCGATGCCACGTTGATTCTAAAAGATAATCCACCGAACGCGCTGCTTGTGCGACAGCGCCCATCAACGCATCTGCATCGGAGTAATTCAAAATTTCAGAAACTTTATCCTGTTCCTGAAAGAGCAGACGGTCTTTATCGCGGCCGGTAACGATATGTAGCGCTTCGCGCACGTTCATAAGAATTGATTCAGCGCTGCTGATATGTTCAAGTGAAACAGTCACAGCGCCACTTAGCGCAACTGCGCGAAGGGCGGTGATATCGCGCAAGCCGCCCCGCGCCTCTTTCAGATCAGGTTCGAGTAAGTAGGCAAGCTCGCCAGCACGTTCGTGGCGATCGGAAAGAGATTTACGAAGTTCTGCAAGTCGCTCGCGCGATCTATTGCGCCAATCTTCAATGGCATCGTGCTGCACCGCTGCCACCAAATCTGGATCACCGCAAATTAATCGGATATCCAATAAACCAAGGGCAACTTTAAGGTCATCCGCTGCTGTATCTCTGGTTTCAGTGCGTGTACGCACCGCATGATCGACCTTAAAAGATTTATCCCACAAAGGGTAGAGAACTTTATTTGCTAAGTCAGAGAGATCTTTTTCATCGACCCGACCATTGTGCAGAAAGAGAATATCTAAATCAGAACCCGGAGATAGCTCACCGCGGCCGTAACCACCGACCGCGGCGAGTGCTACCCCTGCTACACCGGTAAAGAGTGAGTTTAAAAGACGATCGCTCTCATTTGATCGTTCTCGCCGCTCACGTGTACCCATGCAACTATCTTACTTATTTACTGCTGGTGACTTAGAAGGTAGCGATCTGGAGGTTAGATCGCATCCGTTCCGCGTTCACCGGTACGGACCCGGACGATTGAATCAACTGGCGTTGTCCAAACTTTTCCATCACCGATTGAACCTGTTGATGCTGCCTTAACGATCACATCGACGATCGCTGCCGAATCTTTATCATCGACTAATACCTCAAGACGAACCTTCGGTACTAGATCAACGGTGTATTCGGCCCCACGGTAAACCTCAGTATGTCCGCGTTGACGTCCGAAGCCACTGGCCTCAGAAACTGTCATCCCGGTAACACCTGCGGCTTGCAGAGCATCTTTTACTTCATCTAACTTAAATGGCTTCAAGATGGCTGTAATTAACTTCATAGCAATGAACCTCCACGTGATGAGCTTGTCATTTCATAAGCAGTTTCAGCATGTTCGCTGAGGTCAACGCCTTCAACTTCGGCATCTTTCTTTACTCGGAAGCCAATTGTTTTTTCGATAATGAAACCGATAACTAATGTGGCAAGGAATGAATAGGCAAGAACCATTCCAACGCCAAGTGCCTGCTTTAGAAGAAGCGTCGTTCCACCACCGTAGAACATGCCATCAAGACCAATGCTGTTAACAGCACTTGTTCCAAATAGTCCGATTGAAAGTGATCCCCAAATTCCACCAACTAAGTGAACGGCAACCACATCAAGTGAATCATCAAAGCCAAGTGCGTATTTGATACTGACAGCGAGTGCGCAAAGCCCACCAGCCACAAGCCCAATTACAACGGCAGCCCATGGAGCAACGAAGGCACATGCAGGAGTAATTGCAACTAATCCTGCAACGGCACCAGATGCTGCGCCAAGAGATGTGGCATGACCGTTGCGAATTTTCTCAACCAGCAACCAACCAAGAAGACCGGCGGCTGCAGCTACTTGAGTATTCATAAATGCCAAACCTGCAGTTCCATTTGCAGCAAGTGACGACCCAGCGTTAAATCCAAACCAACCAAACCACAAGAGACCTGCACCGAGCATTACCAATGGCAGTGAGTGAGGGCGCATTGATTCTCTACGCCAGCCAACGCGCTTTCCAAGAATTAGGGCTAGCGCAAGTCCAGCGGCGCCAGCGTTGATATGTACCGCAGTTCCACCGGCAAAATCTTGAATACCTTTACCTGCAAGGTAACCAGTACCAGTAATGGTGTCACCAACTTTATTTCCAAATGCGAATACCCAGTGTGCAACCGGGAAGTAGACAAGTGTTGACCAGATAGCAACGAAAACTGCCCAAGCGGTAAACTTTGTGCGATCTGCAATAGCTCCCGAAATAAGTGCGGGTGTAATGATTGCAAACATCAATTGGAACGCTGCAAAAACAAGAACAGGAATTGGATAAATCCCACCGTTATTGGTGAAATCATTTACAACTCCACCGAGTCCTGAGAACGAAATATTCCCATACCAAGGTGAATTAGCCTTGTAGCCAAATGCCAATTCAAATCCATAAATTACCCATAGAACGCTAACGATTCCGATCGTAATCATCGACATCATCATCATATTTAAGACGCTCTTTGCGCGAACCATTCCGCCATAGAAAAGCGACAGACCTGGAGTCATCAAGAGAACGAGAGCGGTGCTTGCTAATACCCAAGCGGTATCACCTGAATTCAGAACAATCTCTTCCATTAGTTTCTTCTTTCACTCATAACCTATGAACCCTCGCCGTTGAGATGGGGCAAAGATGCCGATCTCGGGTTACAGGGGTTCGGTTTCTAGGTTAAGACGCGGTCACAAAATCGACCTTTGTGTTACAACTTTGTTACAAGAGCGAAGGGCTAATCTGCAATTAAGCCCGATATATAAGCAGCGGGCGCAAATACTGCAAGATCGGTATCGCTTTCGCCTGTGCCGATGAACTTAATAGGGATATCCAAGGCGCTCTCGATCGCCAGCGCCACACCGCCACGGGCGCTGCCATCGAGCTTTGTAACAATTAATCCAGTGACCGCAACTGCTTCGGTAAATATCTTTGCTTGCGCGATGCCATTTTGCCCAGTGGTCGCATCTATAACGAGCAGTACTTCAGCCACGACAAGTGTTTTCTCTACTACTCGTTTCACTTTTTCGAGTTCGGCCATCAAATCACTCTTGTTATGTAGGCGACCAGCTGTATCAATAATTAAATAATCTGAACTTAATTCTTTGCTGCGAGTAGCGGCGTCAAAGGCGACTGATGCCGGTTCAGCACCCTCTTTACCTGCAATAACCTCAACACCAACGCGTTTGCCCCAAGTTTGTAATTGATCCACTGCTGCCGCGCGAAAGGTATCTGCCGCAGCCAGAACTACAGAGCTACCTGATGACTTTAAGTGCGCTGCAAGCTTGGCAACTGAAGTTGTTTTGCCAGTGCCATTTACTCCAACGACCATTATTACGGTTGTCTGATCGCTTTTGGATAAAGTACGAGATTTAGCGCTGAGATGCTCATTTAAAATCTGAGTTAGCGAGACTAGTGCGTCTCCACCTTTTATTAACTTAGCACTTTGAATTATCTGCGATGTCAGTGTCGGGCCAAGATCGGAGCCCAAAAGTTCGGTTTCAAGTACTTGCCAATCAAGTGGATCTGCGGTGGATTCACCTTTTATTTTTGCGACAAACTTACTGAAAATTCCCACAGAACACCTAGCTAATTAAGCAGATTCAGAATCACGCAAGCGCTGCGAGATAACTTCAGTTACGCCATCACCGCGCATGGTCACGCCATACAAAGCGTCAGCGATCTCCATAGTGCGCTTCTGGTGGGTAATAATGATCAACTGTGAACTCTGGCGCAGTTCTTCCAAAATCACCAGCAGTCGACCGAGGTTTACATCATCCAGAGCTGCTTCAACTTCATCCAGTACGTAGAACGGACTAGGGCGCGCCTTAAATATTGCAATTAACATCGCCACAGCCGTTAGTGACTTTTCGCCACCAGATAGAAGTGAGAGACGTTTAATTCGCTTTCCAGGTGGACGCGCTTCCACGTCAACGCCAGTATTTAGCGGATCATCCGGATTGGTGAGAATTAATCGTCCATCTCCACCTGGGAATAAGCGCGCGAAAATATCTTCGAAATGCTTGGCAGTCTCTTCAAATGCATCCATGAAGATCTGCTGCACGCGATCATCTACTTCCTTGATGATGTCGAGCAGATCTTTTTTGGTGCGCTTGAGGTCTTCCAGCTGTTCGGCTAAGAATTTAAGACGTTCTTCTAGCGCGTTATATTCTTCAAGAGCAAGCGGATTAATCTTTCCAAGCAAAGTTAGTGAACGCTCGGTTGCTGCCAAACGTTTCTCTTGCTGGTCACGGCGATATGGAATTAACTCAGTTGCAACAATTTCGCCTTCGTCGGTCTCAATAAATGTTGGAACATCATTTTGTGGACCGTATTCATTCACTAGCGTTGCAGTATCAACGCCAAGTTCTTCTACGCATTTAACTTCTAGCGCTTCGATACGCATGCGTTGTTCCGCACGAGCGATTTCATCTTTATGTACTGAAGAAGTTAATTGCTCAAGAACTGTGGCAAGTTCGCGACCACGTGAGCGAACAGTAAGAGTTTCACCTTCACGATCAGAACGCGATGCCTCTAAGCGAGCACGTTCCGTCGCAGCCTTGGCAATAGATCGTTCGATATGAATCAACGCTTCATAGGCCGCCTCAGCAATGGCTGATGAAATAAGGGCGCCGCGTGCACGAGCCCCGCGACGCGATACAGCACGCTCTGATGCTTCTCGTTCTGTATGTGCCGCATCCTCTAAAGTTTTTGCACGAGCTGAGATTGAATCAACACGCTCTTCGCTAGTACGTACTGCCAGTCTGGCTTCTACCTCTGAGGTGCGCGCAAGTGAAACTTGATTGCGTAAATTCTCGGCAACGGTGTGATCTGGTTCGGCAATATAACCATGCTGTTGTAACTGAGCAGATGCAATAGATACTTCATTCTCATCGCGACCTTTGGCCGAAGTTGCCTCAGCGATTGCCAGATTCAGTCGTTCTACTTCAGCCGATGCCGATTTCATATTCTGGCCTGAGACAGCAAGCTGTTCAGTCAAAGCTGCAATGCGAGCATCAGATTCATTTAACTTAGAGAGTGCGATATCAAATAGCCCCTGTTTGGAGTCAACTTCACCTTGCGCTATGACTATCTCGAACTTCAAGCGATCGCAGGTATGCGAGATGGTTTCTAACTTCCTTGTTAGCTCTTGAACTAGCGCGTTAATTTCAATAAGCGATGTAGAGGATGCGGAACCGCCACGAGCACGTTTAGCAGTTATAACATCGCCATCTCGAGTTACGACGGTCAGCATTGGGTTTGCGCGCAAGATGCTTTCGGCATCGCGCACGCTTTCCACGACAACTGTTGTAGATAGCAACGAGATCAGTAGTTCAGAAATCTCATTTGATCGCACATGTGAAGTAAGTGGGGTGAGTCCTGCCGGGATGGATGCTGCAGATGTAGATCCGGGTTCGTAAACCAAGACATCAGCTTGACCTAAATTTTCACTGCGCAAAGTTGTAAGAGCGCTAACTGCTGAAGTTAGATCACGAACCACAATGGCATCTGCCAGTGAGCCAAGTGCGGCAGCAGTTGCTGCCTCCCATCCACTATCGACATGTATCAGCGAGGCGATGGAACCGAGTATGGAAAGCCCACGTGAATCTTTCATAAGTGCGGCGCCGCCATCGCGTGATTTCGAGGTGAGATGCATCGCCTCTAGCTTTGATTCAATCGCATTGCGTTCACGATCTGCAGCGCGCTCGGCATCAATTAGGTTATTTAGATTCAATTTCACTGACTCCAGGGTCTGCTTAGCAACCTCAAATTCAGAGTCCAGGCCAAGTTCGCCAGCATCTGCGCCAGCAATATCCATTTCGAAAGTTGAGTACTCGCGTTGTGCACTTTGCGCGCGAGCCTGCGCTTCATCACGCGCCTTTGTTAAACGGGCGATTTCCTCGGCTATGGCATCAAGGCGTGCGGCAAGGGATTTGATGTGGCCCTCTTGACGCGCAGTTCCTTCACGTTGGTCGGCAATAGCTCGCATCGCCGCAGCGATTTTATCTTCTTCGGCTTTCAGTGATGCTTCTGCAGTCGCAAGTTCTTGTGTAGTTGTAGACAGCGCACTTCGTGAGTTTGCAACTCCGGCGCGAAGTTGTGCTTCTTCCGTGCGAAGTGTCGCCGCTTCTAGATCAAGAGCGTCTGGATCTCGGCCAGCGCTGCGCGCTTCTTCAGCTTCTTCAGCCAGGAAGCGGGAACGCTCTTGGGCAAGTGATTGAGTTCCGCGAAATTTTTCACGGAGCGCGCTAAGTGAATAAAAATTCTCTTGTGCTGCAATTAGCAGCGGACTTTCAAAGGCGGCTTGCGAATCAAGTGCTTCTTCGCGCAGGCGAATCTTTTCAACTTCCTCTTCAACCAATGAACGTCTCTCGCGCAGCGCAGTCTCGTCAGCAACTTCGGCATCAAGAGTTTTGGAAAGTGTGATGTAGTCATCGGCAAGTAAGCGCAATTTGGCATCGCGCAGGTCTGCTTGGATGGTCGCAGCTTTTTTCGCAACTTCGGCTTGCCTACCAAGCGGGCGAAGTTGGCGACGCAGTTCGACAGTCAAATCCTGAACACGCGCTAAATTAGCCTGCATAGAATCTAACTTGCGAAGCGCCTTCTCTTTGCGCTTGCGGTGCTTAAGTACTCCTGCTGCTTCTTCAATAAATCCACGACGTTCTTCAGGCGTTGCCAACAAGATCGCATCGAGTTGGCCTTGACCAACGATTACGTGCATTTCGCGACCAATTCCGGAGTCGCTGAGGAGTTCTTGAATATCTAGGAGGCGGGATGCTTCTCCATTAATTTGATATTCACTTTGACCGTTGCGAAAAAGTATTCTTGAAATCGTAACTTCGGTGTAATCAATAGGAAGCGCGCCATCGGTGTTATCGATTGTTAAGGAAACTTCTGCGCGTCCTAGTGGTGCGCGACCGCTTGTTCCCGCGAAGATGACATCTTCCATCTTTCCGCCACGAAGTGATTTGGCACCTTGCTCACCCATTACCCAGGTGAGGGCATCAACAACATTTGATTTTCCAGAGCCGTTAGGACCAACGACACAAGTAATGCCCGGTTCCAGGCGAAGGGTCGTAGATGATGCAAAGGACTTAAAGCCCTTGAGCGTCATACTCTTTAAATACACGGAGTAAACCTACCGTTTAGGTGACGTGTTTATATACGCGACTCAAGTGAAGTACTACTTGAGGGTTGCCAGAATTTCAAATGCTAAACGGGCCGCCGATTGTTCGGCTTCGCGTTTGCTCTTACCAACACCTTCTGCAACCGCTTCCCCTGCAATAAGTGCCACTGCAGTAAAACTCTTATCGTGATCAGGCCCTTCTTCAGTTACTTGATATTCAAGAGTGCCTTTACCGAGGGATGAAACTAATTCTTGCAGCGCAGTTTTCCCATCAAGACCTGCACCCTTAGCCATGGCACTTTCTAAAGTTTCATTAATTAGTGCACGAACAACTGTTGTTGTACTGGCAAATCCGAGTTCTAGATAAATCGCACCAATTAGCGCTTCTAGAGCATCGGCCAAGAGTGAATTTTTATCGCGACCGCCGGTTACTTCTTCACCTTTACCGAGGCGGATGTATTTACCGAGATCTAGTGTGCGCGCAATATCTGCGAGCGCACGCATATTTACAATGCCTGAACGCAGTGGTGATAAACGTGATTCATCGAGATCTGGATAACGCAAATAAAGTTCTTCGGTGACTATTAATCCAAGTACGGAATCACCTAAGAACTCGAGACGTTCGTTGGTTTCTTTCGCACCGCTTTCGTAAGCGAATGAACGATGCGTAAAAGCTAACTCGAGCAATTCGGGAGAAAGTGAGATCCCGAGTTGCGAAGTTAAAGAAGAGTACAGATCAGACCTCAAGTACCTGACGGCGGTTATATGTTCCGCAAGTTGGGCAAGCTGTGTGAGTCAATTTTGGTTGCTGGCATTGTGGGCATGCTGCAAGGGATGCGGCAGTTGTCTTCCACATGCTGCGGCGTGAGCGTGTCTTCGAACGAGACATCTTTCGCTTTGGTACTGGCACGGTAATCGTCCTTAATCTCTGCTGACCTCAGGCAATCTGTGCCCAGGCTTACTGCTAAATGGCTAACTGCTAAATCACTTCTTGCTAATGGAGGAAGTATCCCTTATTCGGGCGAATTCTTAAAATCCAAACCTTGCAGCCCGGCCCAACGAGCGTCAATCGCTTCGTGAGCATGGTCTTGCGGCAGCCTCTCCCACTTTTCGCCACAGTCCGGGCAGAGACCTAGGCATCCTTTAGAACATAACGGGTTAGCGGGCAGATCCAGCACGATCGCATCTCTAATTGGAATCTCAAGATCCATGACGCTGCCATCTAGGAATAACTCTTCGTCGCTGGCTAGATCATCTTCTTCTATCTTGGCAGCTTTTTTTCCACGCTTGCCACCTTTATCTGAAGTTGGTTCATAGCGATAGAGCTCTTGAATTTTGCGCTCGACCTCAATCTCAACTGGATCTAAGCAACGAATACATTCACCTTTTGCTATTGCAAATATTTGCGCACTTAGCAAAACACCTTCTGTGACAGATTCCAGGCGCAGATCTACTTCTATGACATCTCCTGCAGGAACAGCGACGAGGGCGATGCCTACCGGTTCTAAAATCGCCAAATCTAGTTGGTACTCCTTCATCTCCCCCGCTCGGCGAGGTAGTTCATGAGTATTGAATTCAAATACCTGGGATGCACGGCTCATGGATATTAAATAGCGCTCTGCGGGTTCAGTTAATTATCGTCAGCAAGTTGCGAAAGAACATCTTTATCGTTGGCACCGTCTAGGCGTTCACGGCCACGGGCAACAGCATCCATGGTCTTATTTAGAATAACTTCCAAGGTAGCTAAGCGGCCATCGATATAACTCTCTACTTCGGCGCGTTCGTCAGCTGCTAGCACGCGCGCTTCATCGAGAATTCTTTGCGCTTCATCGCGCGCGGCCTGCACAATCGCGGTCTGTTCGATCATTCGCGCAACATCTTCACGAGCCGTAGCAATCATCTGCTCAGAACTCGAGCGCCCTTCTTCAATTAACTTCTCACGTTGGGCGATTATATCTTCGGCGCGATACAGGTCTTCTGGAAGCGCTTCTTTGGCGCCATCTAAGATTTCTAGAATTTCACCACGGTGCACAACGCAAGATGCTGATAGCGGAACTCCGCGAGCTTCTTCGATAAGAGTGATCGCTGTACTTATTTTCTCGATTGAATCCATTTTTACTTCCCTACTACTCGTGCTTTAAGTGCATCATTTACGATGCCTGGAACCATGGAAGAGACATCGCCACCGAAATGTGCGAGTTCTTTAACGATTGATGAAGATAGAAATGAATGTGCCGGCGCGGTTGCCATAAACATAGTTTCAACACCGGTTCCTTGTAAATTTATTTGTGCCATTTGTAGTTCATAGTCAAAGTCGGTTACCGCACGTAAGCCCTTGACGATCGCCTGAATTGAATTTGCCTTGCAATAATCAACCAGCAGCCCATGCCATGAATCAACCTTCACATTATTAAATTTTGAAGTGGTTTGGCGAATCATCTCCATGCGCTCTTCAACTGTGAAAAGGCTGGCTTTTGTGCGATTAGCTAAGACCGCAATAATGACTTCATCAAATTGCCCACTGGCTCGCTCGATAATATCTAAGTGCCCAAAAGTGATGGGATCAAATGACCCAGGGCAGACGGCGCGCTTCATGGTGTAAACGCTAGCAACGATTAACCGGGTTATCCATTCTCAGGCTCAGAATCAGCTGGTGCGCCATAGAAAATGCTCGCTTGTCCATAGTTCTTTTCACGAACTGATATATATCCATCTGGCCAAGATATTTCCTTGACTCTGGAATTTCGCTCCACTGCAATCAACGCTTGCGGATGCAAAAACCTACCAACTTGCAGTTGAATCAGAGTTTCTATTACATCAAGGTCATCTATTTCATACGGTGGATCAATATATATAAAGTGATATGGCGCAATTGGTGGATCTTGCAAGAAGCGATGAACGCTCATGCCATATAGGTGGAAGGTACCAGGGCACTGTGCAGATTTAATTGCCTCATAGTTGCTAGCAATACTTTTCTGCGCCTGTTCATCTTTTTCAACTGCGTGAACTAAGTCCGCCCCGCGAGATAAGGATTCGAGTGCGATCGCACCTGTTCCTGCATATAAATCCAGAACATTTAGCCCTTCGAACTCTCCAAATTCAGATGCTAAAGTTGAAAAAAGTGCTTCACGAGCCCTATCCGATGTTGGCCTTGTAGATGAGGCAACAGATGCGATATTTCTGCCCTTGGCACTTCCAGCAATAATGCGCATCTGAATTAACCCTTATCTATAAATTCTGCAGCAGCATCTGCTTGCAACTTTTTCAGCTCTTCTTTGAGCAAAGGATAACTAGAAAGGGAAGGATCTTGCGCCAATAGTTCTGCGGCACTTTCTCGAGCACTTTCAATTAGCGCTTCATCGCGCAGAACTCGTAGCAAGCGCAGATGTGAACGCGAACCTGATTGGGTTGCACCAAGTACATCGCCTTCGCGACGTTGTTCTAAATCAATGCGTGAGAGCTCAAAACCATCTTGTGTTTTGGATACCGCATCCAATCGCTCCCGCGCAGAAGTGTCCGGTGCGGCACTTGTTACTAAAAGACATAGTCCGGGAGAAGTTCCACGACCAACGCGACCACGCAACTGGTGAAGTTGTGAGACACCGAAACGATCTGCATCCATAATCACCATCACCGTGGCATTTGCAACATCTACGCCAACTTCAATTACCGTGGTTGAAATCAAGACATCAATTTCACCTTGCGCAAAGGCCTGCATAGTCGAGTTTTTAACTTCGCTACTTTGACGCCCGTGTAACGGGGCAATCCGTAGGCCATTTAGCGCCCCAGACTGCAATTTCGGACCGAGATCTTCAACGGATGCGATATCTGGTGATGCTTCACCGTAGAGAAAATCTAAATCAGCATCCTCAGATGTTCCAGCCGAAATACGTGGCGCAACAATGTAGGCCTGATGACCCAGTGAGATTTCTTCACGAATTCGCTCCCAAGCGCGATCTAGAAAAGTTGGTTTCTCAATTGTTGGAACGAGATGGGTAGTAATTGGTTGTCTGCCAAGTGGCAGCTCGCGCAAAGTTGAAACATCTAAATCCCCAAATACTGTCATGGCCACAGTTCGTGGAATCGGTGTTGCAGTCATTACTAATAAATGAGGTGGGTTAACTGCCTTAGCCTTTAAAGCATCTCGCTGTTCAACACCAAAGCGATGTTGTTCATCTACAACAATCAAACCGAGATCCTTAAAAGTTACTGATTCACTTAATAGCGCGTGAGTACCAATGACTATTCCAGCGCTACCGGATGCCGCCATTGCCAGCGCCTCTTTTCGTGCAGCTGCACTTTGCGATCCAGTTAACAGAGTAACTTTTGTCGCGATTTCACTGCCACCCAGCATTCCGCCTTGCGCTAGCGGTCCAAGTAATTTTTCAATTGTGCGCAGATGTTGCGCCGCTAAAACTTCGGTAGGTGCAAGCAACGCTGCTTGTCCCCCACTATCGATTACCGCCAGCATTGCGCGTAGCGCAACCACTGTTTTACCTGATCCAACTTCACCTTGTAAAAGTCGATGCATTGGATACGGCGCCGCTAAATCACTTTCAATCTCTGCGCTAACTTGCACTTGTCCTGGTGTTAATTGCCACGGTAATGAAGCATCAAAAGCGGTAAGGATTCCTGAACTCTTTGGGCGACGTGCGACCGCCTTTAGAGCGCGAAGTTCGGCTCTTCGTTCGAGCAATAACAACTGCATCAAGAGCGCTTCATCAAAGGTTATGCGTGCCCGTGATTTATCTGCGCTGTCGAGATCGACTGGATTGTGGATTTGCACAATGGCTTGTTGCAGAGAGGGGTACCCGCGCTCGTTTAAGATTTTTTCAGGCATGAAATCAGCAATTTCATCTAACGCGCCGATCGACAAATTAATACATTGTGCGATTTTCCACGAGGGTAACTTCGCACTTGCGGGATACATCGGTAAGTATTTACCGGCAAATTCAGCAACGGCTGAATCAACATCATTTCCATCCGGAATCATTTCGTAATCCGGATGCGCCAATTGACGCTTTCCGTTGAATACGCCGACTTTGCCAGCAAATAGCCCTTGCCTGCCAACCCGCAGATCCTTCTCACGCCAAGCTTGATTGAAGAAGGTCAGTGACATCTTGGCACTTCCATCTGTGACAATTACTTCCAGGATGCTTCCCTTACGAGCATGTAATTTTCGACTAGATGAGCTAAATATTTCGGCAAGTACGGTTACTTCATCGCCCTCTTTAAGTTCTGCGATATCACTGAGTTCGCCACGAACCAAGTATCTGCGCGGGTAATGGTGGATCAAATCGGTAATTGTTTTATAGCCAAAAGTCGTTTCCAGAACTTTGGCCGTGCGGTCGCCTACGACATTTACTAATTTGGAATCGAGGCTGGCCATGCCGCCTATTCTCGCGTGAATTTCTCCAAATTAGCGTCAGGATGGCCTTCTTGATACTCTTACGCCTTGTTCAACCACCTGGCCGCAGTTAGGGCTGAGGTTAGAAAACTAGAAATTAACGCGAATTTAAAAGGAGTACTGCTGTGGCATCAACATGCGATATCTGTGGCAAAGGGCCCAGCTTCGGAAATAACGTTTCCCACTCTCAGGTAAA
Organism: Actinomycetota bacterium; assembly: GCA_009698815.1. Classification (GTDB taxonomy): domain Bacteria; phylum Actinomycetota; class Actinomycetes; order Nanopelagicales; family Nanopelagicaceae; genus Planktophila. The sequence continues at coordinate 102,724 of WLPJ01000004.1, forward strand.
GACACGTCGTCGTTGGAATCCAAATATTCAACGCATTAAGACACTCGTTGGCGGAAGCACTAAGCGTCAGAATGTCTGTACTTCTTGCCTTAAGGCCGGCAAAGTAACTCGCTAATTAAGCGTGTTACTTCTTCTTGTAACCGGTTGGGCAAGTTGGCTTAACGGCCGTTACCTTCTTTAATACATTTCCCTTTAAGCAAGAAATTGTCGTTGGTTTTGGCGTCGCCTTTGGCTTTGGAGATGCGGTAGTTCTAACAGTTCCCGTGGCGGACATATTGCTATCGGCAGATTTAGAAGAAGCCATCACATCAAAACTTGGATTTAGCGAAATATCTAGCATCGGATCTGGGAATTCGAAGCCAAATACTTGAATAATAATTCTGCCGTTCTTAACAGCCACCGCCTTAGTCGCAGCGGTCGATCCAGCTTCCGTCGTGCGTACTGAAATAATAAGAGCAGAGACTGCATCTTCAACTTTAGTTAAACCCCAAAGCGCTAAGGCATCGGCTGCTGAGATTGTCGCGTAATAGAAACCTGTATTAACCGTCTTTCCATCTGGAGCCAAGCGTGGCGCAGATGCTTTGTAACTTAGCGATTTGGTAGTGCTATTCCAAACTGGTGTTGATAGTTTGCAAAGACCATTTGAACCAACATAAATCTTGCCACTACCACCTTCGAATGAGAATCCCAGCGGATCATTGGAAGGAACTAGAATTGATTGGAACTGAGTTACCAGCGCAGATGAAACCCCTGCAGTACCAGTGCAATCCTTGGTGCTCTTGGCTTGAGGAACTCTGACTGGGTAACCAGCTAATTCAAAGACGCCTGCCTGAATATCGACAGTTGCCTCAGTTGCTATTCCGTAAGTTACGCCGACTTTGAAGTCAGAAATACGTAACTTCACCGATATCAAAGCATCTGAGTTCAAATTAACTGGCGTTGTTGTGCTGGTAGTTAGCGCCGCTAAAGACACTTTATTACCAGGTGAATAAGTTGGTTTAGCATCAAGAATTATCCAAGGTACAAATTCATTTGCCGCTTGTGCTTCTACATAAAGGCCATCGTAATTTTCATTTACAAACGCGACGTCGGCGGTCCAACGACCTGGAAACTCTTTACCAGCTGCCACGTTATTGGAATTTCCTGCTGCCGCGCCCGCGGATCCTGTTGCAACCCATGAAAGTGCAATTGCCTTACCACCCGATGGTGTGACGCTAACTGACTCGATGCAATAAGCACCGCCGCCGGCAGAACAAGGAAGTAACGCACCTTTAGGAAGTGTGATGCTGGCATTTGCCGCAGAGACGCCAATTGTTACAGCAGCAATCGCAAAGATTGCAGAAGAGACACTTGCCAATATAGAGGTGCGTTTCATGTCTCAAAATTAACGCCTCACCAATAGGTAGGCAATAGCACCGCACTAAATTTCAGGTGTATAAATAAAAATAATAAACGGTTATGGGTGCATAAAAATGCCATACCTTAATTAAAAATGACGCCAAGCGCTCGTTTCTACCCCTGTAGGAAGATTTTGGATGCCGGCACCAGCGATAACTTCTCCGATCAATATTCCAGGCAGATCTACCCCAGTTGCCAATAGGACGTGATCTTCTCCCCCAGCAAAAATCCATTTCCAAACATCTATTTCTAACGCACGGGATAGCGATTCAAGTTCAACGAATTCAGAGCAGGCTTGAATCTTTGACAAATCAAATTTAAAGGCAACCTTTGAACTATCCGCCATTTGTGTCGCCTGGGTTACTAGGGCATCACTCACATCGCACATCGACGTTGCGCTAGTTGCATCGAATCCATAATCAATAGTTGGAGACTTAAATTCACCTACAGCTGCAGCATGCGCATCGGTTGCTGAAGTAAATTTTGATTCCATAATCGCGAATCCTGCTGCAGACCATCCCGTTAATGATGAAAGATAAATACCATCGCCTACCTTCGCACCGTTGCGGCCGATCGCCTTTACTGTCGAGCCAACTGCAGTGATAGTTATTACTACGCTCTTTGCTCGAGATATATCCCCACCAACTACCTGCGCTCCAGCTAAATCTGCCTCATATTTAATTCCGCGAGCTAGATCAGAAATCCACTGCATGCTTTCGCCACCAGTGAGAGCAACGGCAACTAACAAATAATCTGTGGTCCCAGACATGGCAAGAACATCGGCGCAATTTGCCGCGGTTACCTTGCGCCCAATTTCAAATGCAGTAGACCAGTCGGTGCGAAAGTGAACACCTTCTACCGCCATATCGGTTGTTAAAATTTGACGCTCACCACCAGATACAACAGCGGCATCATCACCGATACCGATCGAGATGCGTGGATCATTTGTCGCAAAGATCTCTTTAAGCGCTGTAATTACCTGCGCTTCCGTAAAGGCCCCCGATTTATTTGCCATAGCGCCAAGACTAGAACATGGAGTACCTTTGTGGTTATCATCAACGGCGAAGCACGCACGAGAAAGGCGTCACCACCATGTCAATTCAGGCATACATTTTGATTCAAACCGAAGTCGGTAAAGCATCAAGCGTTGCTAAATCTGTATCTGCTATCCCCGGCGTCACGTTGGCTGAAGGCGTTACAGGTCCATACGATGTAATCATGCGCGCTGAAGCGCCATCAATGGAAGACTTTGGTCGCGTAATCTTGTCTAAAGTACAAGCAGTACCAGGTATTACTCGCACCTTGACTTGCCCTGTTACTTACTAATTCCTCAGTACTGCGTTATTGCGAGTTAGCGCCGCCTGCAACAAGTGGGTAACAGTTTGAGAATAAGAAACTCCGGTTGCTTCCCACATCTTTGGGAAGACCGATGTAGCAGTAAAACCTGGCATGGTATTTAACTCGTTGATAATTACTTCGTTATTGGGCGTTAAGAAGAAATCTACGCGTGCTAAACCAGAACAACCAAGTGAGATAAATGCTGCAATCGCTTTTGCTCGAATTTCATCAGAAACCTTTTGATCGATAGGTGCTGGCAGTTCGATAGTTGTTGCACCGTCTAAATATTTTGCCTCGAAATCGTAGAATTCATATTTGGCATCAATCTTGATTTGTCCAACAAGGGACGCTTTCACTTCGCCCTTTATTTCTAGTACTGCACATTCGATTTCAAATCCGCGAATTTCTTGCTCCACAAGCGCTTTTGGATCGAATCTATGAGCTTCCTCTAGCGCAGCAGCAAATTCGCTGGCAGATTTAACTTTGGTCGTTCCGCGCGATGATCCACCTCGTGCAGGTTTTACGAAAACTGGATAGCCCAATTGATCAGCAGCACTTTGAATTGCTGCCCTGTCTTTCTGCCAATCATTTGCTCGCACAACGAAACCAGCAGCAACCTTAATCCCGTGTGAAGCGAAGATCGGTTTAGCAAATGATTTATCCATTGCAACCGCCGATGCAAGAACGCCAGAACCCACATAAGGGATATCGGCCATTTCAAATAAACCCTGGATCGTTCCATCTTCTCCGTATGGTCCATGTAAAACTGGAAATGCGATATCAATATTTAAATTCGCACCAGCTGCGCTAAATCCATCCACGCCAAGCGTTACGGCAGTACCTGTCTCTGGAACAGTCGGCAGCGTTGTTCCATTTATTGAAAGTGGATGATCTTGCGCAAGGAGAAACCATTTACCGGATTTGCTGATTCCGATTAGAACTGGCTCATATGCGTTGCGATCAATTGCCGAGAGGACTCCCCCAGCTGAAGTGCAGGAAATCTCGTGTTCGCTGGACCTGCCGCCACAGATAATGGCTACGCGTTTTTTCATCGAATGAAGTTTTCGGCCTTGGTAGTGATCTCCATCAAGCGTTGCAGCGCCTCTTCTGGATTAAGTGATCCATTTACGATGTCGGCAACCGATTCGATTACGGGCACTTCTATGCCCACGCGGTGTGCGATTTCAACAATGGCGCCAGAGGAGGCAACACCTTCGACTGTCTTAGCCCACTGGCTAAGCGCCGTTTCCATTGAACCCGTCTTACCAAGTAATTCGCCGAAGGTTCTGTTGCGAGAAAGTGGTGATCCGCAAGTTGCGACAAGATCGCCCATTCCGGCGAGTCCGGCTGCGCTAAGTGGGTCAGCACCATGGGCGGCACATAAGCGAGCTACTTCATTTAGTCCACGAGTAATTACCATCGCTTGGGTATTTTCGCCAAAGCCCATACCGATTGAGATACCAACTGCAAGAGCGATTACATTCTTAATCGCACCAGCTAGTTCGCAACCAAGTAGGTCAACAGATGTGTAAACGCGGTAATAAGGTGTACGAAATAGCGCACGCACTTCTTCAGAGGTTGCTTGGCTTGTTGCAGCAGCAACAGCTCCGGCTGGTTGGCGCAGGATTAACTCATCAGCCAAATTGGGGCCGGTAATTAAGGCCATGCGATGTGGGCCGAGAACATCTTGCATGACTTCTGTCATGCGAAGCTGCGTGCTGATCTCAATACCTTTGAGCGTACTAACGATTAAGCAATCTTCTGAAAAATGCGGCTTCCAGGATTGTAAAGTGCTGCGTAATTGTTGAGATGGAATTGCTAGGACATAATTTTTGCTAAATGCAAAAGTCTCGGCTAAATCCGTAGTTGCACGCACTTCATCAGGCAGAACATTGCTGCCGATATATTTAGAGTTGGTATGACTGGAATTGATTTCGTTCACAACGTCTTGGTTGCGGCCCCACAGCAGAACATCGTTTCCGGCATCGCAGAGAACTTGTGCCAGAGTTGAACCCCAGGCGCCTGCTCCAAATACCGAAACTTTGCTCATTGCTACTTCAACCCTCGCTCTTTAACGATTCTTCTTGAAATTGCCAATACGTGGCAATTCAGATGTGTGTGGGTCAAAGATTACTTCAGGACGCTTCTGGCCACGAATTTCCTCGAGCAATTTAGTGATATCCAGCATGACTTTGGCAGTTGCTTCAATCAGCGCCTGCGGATCATCGGCCTTTCCCTGCCAAGGCGAAAGGTCAACGGGTTTGCCAGCAACAATTGTGATTTTGGTGCGGGGAAATAGCTTGAGCTTCTTTGAATATGTAGGCATTAAAACTTGTGAGCCCCACTGTGCAATTGGAATCACTGGGGTGTTGGTAGACAGTGCAAGTCGGGCCAAGCCAGTCTTGGCAACCATCGGCCAATGATCAAGATCGCGCGTAAGAGTTCCTTCTGGATAAACGCCGAGTAAGTGTCCAGATTCCAACAATCGTTTGGCATGATCAACGGCCTTGCCCGCATTCGGCGTCTCTCGTTCAACTGGCACTTGTCCCGCAGCCAAAATTATTCTGCCGATGATTGGAACTTTGAATACGCCGACTTTGCCCAAGTAACGCGGGGCTCTTCCGTTTCTGAAAATAAAATGTGTCAAATTCAAAACATCAAAATACGACAAGTGATTGCTAGCAACGATTGCGGCGCCTGTCTTGGGAATATTTCCCGCACCGATCCAAGTTCGTTTTGTTATCAGGCTAATCATTGGAATCAATATGCCAGCACCAATTTTATATGCGCGATTTGTCCCGAGTGGAAAACCTGTTGGTGGCGCGTAAGAAACGCGCATTTCAGCCATACGTAAATCTTAGTGGGCAAAGAAAAACTGGGGCCAGCAATCGCTGGCCCCAGTTTAATTAAGTTTTAAGAAATTGTTAGAGAAGTGAAAATTAACGCTTCTTTGCAGCCTTCTTAACAACCTTCTTCTTAGCTGCTGGCTTACGCTTAGCAACTTTCTTAACAGCCTTCTTCTTAGCTGTTGGCTTCTTCTTAGCAACCTTCTTAACTGCTGCCTTCTTTGCTACTGGCTTAGCAACTGGCTTTGGTTCTGGCTTTGGAGCCGGACCAAGCTTACGCTCACCTGAGATGACATCCTTTAGACCCTTTGCAGGAAGAAAGCGTGCCTTCTTTGAAGCTTTGATTTTGATTGTTTCGCCTGTGAACGGGTTGCGTCCCATACGTGCCTTGCGATCAACCTTCTTGAACTTACCGAAATCGTTGATCATTACATCTTCACCCTTTGACATGGTGCGTGTAATTGTGTCGAAAACGATTTCTACAGCGTGCGCTGCTTCTCTCTTGCTGTCGTTGAAGTGTGGGGCCAACGCGGCAATAAATTGTGCCTTATTCATCTAAATCCCCTTAGATTTAAGCGTAAATTAAGCGTTTGCTTAACTTGTGGCTAAAACTTAAACCTTTTAATAGGGTGATAGCGATATTGACGTGGGCGTGTCGCAATTTAATATTTTCAATAAATTGCACTTTTTATGCGTAAAAAACTCTCATTTATAAGTTGAGGGTTGTAGCAAAGATACTCACCCCGTCTATGAAGTTAGCGTTTTACGCTTGTTTTCCGACTACAAAACTAACTTCTAACCAATAGCGCGCTTCTTATATGCGAATTGGCAAGGTTTTTGGCTTATATGAAGCTCTTTTTGCCTCAAAAGCATCAATCGAATCCGTCTGTTTTAAAGTCAGACCAATGTCATCTAAGCCTTCCATCAAACGCCAACGCGTGTAATCATCTAATTCAAAGGCAACGCTGACCCCGTTATAAGAGACGGTGCGCGAATCTAGATCAACCTTTATCTCTGTTGTTGGGTCGGCCTCGATTGCCAGCCAGATCGCTTCCACCGCCGCTTGCGGCAAGATCACGGTGAGAAGTCCGCCTTTGAGTGAATTGCCACGGAAAATATCGGCAAAACGGCTAGAGATAACGACTTTGAAACCATAATTCTGAAGCGCCCAAACAGCATGCTCGCGTGATGAACCTGTTCCGAATTCGGGACCAGCGACTAATACAGTCCCTGACTTGTATTGCACTTGGTTTAATACAAACTCGGGATCATTGCGCCAAGCGGCAAATAGCCCATCCTCGAAACCGCTGCGAGTTACGCGTTTTAGGTAAACCGCAGGAATGATCTGATCGGTATCAACGTTGCTGCGGCGAAGTGGAACACCAGTACCGGTGTGAGAAATGAATTTTTCCATAGTCATAGCCTCTTCTCTTAAAGATCCGCTGGAGATGAAAGGGTTCCACGGATTGCGGTCGCAGCCGCAACAAGTGGGCTAACTAAGTGCGTACGCCCACCCTTACCTTGACGTCCTTCAAAGTTACGGTTGGAAGTCGATGCTGCACGTTCGCCGACTGCAAGTTGATCTGGGTTCATACCAAGACACATAGAACAACCTGCGTTGCGCCATTCTGCGCCAAAGTCTAGAAATACTTTATCGAGGCCTTCCTTCATCGCTTGCTGGCGAACTCGTTCAGATCCTGGCACAACCAACATGCGAAGTTTTGGTGCAATTTTCTTTCCCTCAACAACAGATGCGGCTGCACGTAAATCTTCGATTCGGCCGTTGGTACAAGAGCCTAAGAAAACAGTGTCAATGGCTATCTTTTTAAGAGGCGTGCCCGCGGTAAGACCCATGTATTCCAGGGCACGTTCTGCCGCCCCGCGCTCCTCTGAATCTTTAATATCTGCCGGGTTTGGAACGGATCCATTTAGTGGCAAGCCTTGGCCAGGGTTTGTTCCCCAAGTGACAAATGGCTCCAAAACATCTGCATTCAAAGTGATTTCCAAATCAAATTTAGAATCGCTATCTGAAAATAAAGTCTCCCAATAACTTTGCGCGACTGGGAAATCTTCAGGTGCATGAGGCTTGCCCTTGATGTAATCAAATGTTTTCTGATCGGGTGCTATCAAGCCAGCACGTGCACCAGCTTCAATAGACATATTGCAAACGGTCATGCGGCCTTCCATAGAAAGATCGCGAATAGCAGAACCGCGATATTCAATGATGTAGCCCTGTCCCCCGCCGGTACCAATCTGAGCGATGATCGCCAAAATAATATCTTTTGCTGTTACACCAGTCTTTAACTTACCTTCCACATTTATTGCCATCATCTTTGGCCGACTGGATGGCAGGGTCTGCGTAGCCAATACATGCTCAACTTCAGATGTACCAATACCAAATGCGATAGCACCAAATGCACCATGTGTAGATGTGTGCGAATCTCCGCAAACAATTGTCATACCTGGCTGGGTGATTCCGAGCTGCGGTCCAACTACGTGCACCACGCCTTGATCGGCATCGCCAAGTGAGTGGATGCGGATTCCAAACTCTTTTGCATTATTGCGCAAAGTCTCGATCTGCAACCTCGAAACTGGATCTGCAATCGGCTTCAAAATATCTATAGTTGGGGTGTTGTGATCTTCAGTTGCAATAGTTAAATCTGGGCGGCGCACTTTTCGTCCGGCCAATCGCAAGCCATCAAATGCTTGCGCACTTGTAACTTCGTGGACTAATTGCAGGTCGATATAAAGCAGGTCAGGTTCACCTTGTGCCGAGCGAACGATGTGGTCATCCCAAATCTTCTCTGCCAGTGTTTTACCCATAATCGACTTTCACTCCCTAAATCTTGCATCTCATAGATTGGGATGCTAATCTCGCTGCGTGGATAAGAAGAATAGCGGAGTTGGCGTTCTAGATAAAGCGGTAACCATCTTGGGCACGCTGGAATCTGGCCCGCACTCCCTGGCTGAACTTGTAGCCGCAACCGGAATCGCACGCCCGACCGCCCACCGCTTAGCCGTGGCGCTGGAGCATCACCGCTTAGTTGCGCGCGATCTGCAAGGTCGCTTTGTACTTGGCCCACGTTCTGCCGAACTCGCAGCTGCCGCTGGCGAAGATCGCCTATTAGCCGCTGCTGCACCCGCCTTGGCTGCCCTGCGCGATGCCACCGGAGAATCCGCACAACTTTATCGCCGCCAAGGAGATATCCGAATCTGTGTTGCTGTTGCTGAGCGCCTATCTGGTCTGCGTGATTCGGTTCCAGTCGGCGCATCGCTGACAATGCAAGCAGGTTCTGCTGCGCAAATTTTATTAGCTTGGGAAGATTCCGAAAAGATTCATCGTGGCCTTAAGAATGCACGTTTCACTGCAGCTCAACTATCCGCCGATCGTCGTCGAGGATGGGCGCAATCCGTTGGAGAACGCGAAGCCGGCGTCACATCAGTTAGCGCACCTGTTAAGGGTCCTAATGGAAAAGTTATTGCAGCAGTTTCAATCTCTGGTCCAATAGAGCGCTTAGGTCGCCAACCAGGACGTATTCACGCAGCCGCAGTTGTTGCAACCGCAGCTCGTTTGACTGAGCACTTGGCAAAGAGTTAGCTACTTAAGATATCCAACTCTTTTAAAACTTGCGAAATAATTCCGAAACCAAAACCTTTACGCTGCAGCAAAGATTGAATCCTGCGCACCTGCACATCTGGTTCAAGGCGTGACATGGTGTTATATTTTTTAAAGGCTAAGTCAAAGGCGCTTCGATATTCTGAACCGTCATCGATCTCATCAAGAGCTTCATCTATTGCACTTTGTATTACGCCCTTTTGACGAAGTTCACCAGCGATGATCCGCTTTGAGATCTTCTTATGGTTATGGCGTGACTGCGCCCAGGCTTTGGCAAATTCTTCATCGTTGACAAGGCCAGCTTCTTGAAGCCGGAAGATGATCGCTTGCGCAACATCGTCTTCAACGCCACGGGTTTTAAGGTGAGCGAGAAGCTCGCCCTTACTTTTCGCACGGGTAACCAGAGCATTTAGCGCAATGGTGTGTGCTACTTCGTAAGGGTCGGAGCCTTCGTCGCCGTTCTTAGAAGACCTTGGAACCTTTACAAATTCAAGGCTAATTAGAAATCAACCTCTGCAGCAGCTTCATCGATCGCTGCAACGAGTTCGGCATCTACTTCAATCGGCACGAAGTGTGCACGAATCTTGCCTTCGATCTCGTTGGCTAGATCTGGGTTATCAAGTAAGAAGGCACGTGAATTCTCTTTACCTTGTCCCAATTGATCAGCTTCGTATGTGTACCAAGCGCCAGCCTTTTTAACTACGCCGATTTCAACACCCATATCAATGAGTGAGCCCTCGCGTGAAATACCTACGCCGTAGATGATGTCGAATTCTGCTTGCTTAAATGGTGGAGCCATCTTGTTCTTAACAACCTTAACGCGGGTACGGTTACCGACTGATTCGGTGCCATCTTTAAGAGTTTCAATGCGACGGATGTCTAGGCGAACTGATGCGTAGAACTTAAGTGCCTTACCGCCGGTTGTTGTTTCAGGTGAACCGAAGAATACGCCGATCTTTTCACGGAGCTGGTTGATGAAGATCGCAGTTGTCTTTGATTGGTGAAGGGCACCAGTAATTTTACGAAGTGCTTGTGACATAAGGCGTGCTTGCAAGCCCATATGTGAATCGCCCATTTCGCCTTCGATTTCAGCGCGTGGTACAAGTGCTGCAACTGAGTCGACTACGACGAGATCGAGTGCACCAGAACGGATCAACATATCCATGATCTCAAGTGCTTGCTCGCCAGTATCTGGTTGTGAGACAAGAAGTGCGTCAATATCAACGCCAAGTTTCTTGGCATACTCTGCATCGAATGCGTGTTCAGCATCAATAAATGCGCAGATACCGCCAGCTTTTTGTGCATTTGCAATTGCGTGCAAGGTAAGAGTTGTCTTACCTGAAGATTCTGGTCCGTAGATTTCTACGATACGTCCACGTGGCAATCCACCGATACCGAGTGCGATATCTAGGGCGATTGAACCGGTTGGGATAACTTCAATGATCGTGTTTTGACGATCAGACATTTTCATTACTGCGCCTTTTCCAAATTGACGTTCAATCTGAGCGAGCGCGGTATCGAGCGCCTTTTGGCGATCGGATGTGTTTTTTTCTTCGGCTTTATTTGCTTTATCAGCAGCCACGTTATTCTCCTTTAGATAAGAACGTCTATGCATTGCGCATATTCGTTGGTAGTCGGCCCAGAAGGTACGGAACTCCAGCGACGGCCTACGAGGCTTATAGAGAGCCTGTGGGCGGATGATGGAACCGCTCTGGTTGTGCAGGGATAACTTTATCCGAACATCTGTTCGAAAGGTAGCAGGGTGCACCGACAACGCCTTTAGGCGTGTCGCAAAGAGCGAGACAACGCTTTTAGGCGTGTCGCGGTCGGTGGAGATGAAGTGGGAGGATGCCCACGTGTTGATCCTGTTGCCGCCATCTGAGAAGAATAACGCGACAGCCAAGCCCACCCCCGCCATTTCGGTCTATACCGGCGTTTTATATCAGGCGCTGGATTGGCCCAGCCTGTCCACGGCAGCCAAGAAACGTGGGTCGGCATCGGTTGTGATCATCTCGGCCAAGTACGGCGCCGTTCGACCAGATCAGTTGATTGAAAGCTACAAAGTCAAGATCGATAACAAGGCTATGCGCGCGCCAGTGAGCAAAATCTTAGATGCCATCAAGACCGAATTAATCGTGGATTGTCGCTCATCAACTTATAAAACAGTCTGGCGCTCCCCCGTGGATAAGACCGTTGAAGTGCGCGTCTCGACTGTTGTAAACGGCGTGCGCACGGTCGTGACGCATATGTCTAAGAAAACCCGCGGAGAAATTACTCGTTGGCTTTTGCAGTCGCATTCTGTGGCAAAGACACCGGAAGATCTATATGCAATCGTTTCAGAGAAATACCCCTGCGCGCTGACGCCCAGTGATGGAGTGGAACCGTGGGTGCTAGAAGTTATTGCAGTTTAAAAGAAATAGCGAAAACTTAATTAATTTCTCGCTAAATATCCCCAAGCCAGACTAGCGGCGATAGCTACCCATAATTGATATGGAACAAGTAACAGCCCCATAACAAGCGATGCTTTAAATGTTAAAAAGAGCATTGGAAGTGTCAGTAGCGCAGTCAAAGTCAGAGCAATCGATGCAGACAAGAAATTGTGTGGAACATAGAATTGGTTAGCCCAAGTCAGGGCGGCGACAATGCTCAAACCAAAGAAGACAAGCCAAGTAATATTCTCAGATCTAGTCAAAGATTTCGATACTTGAAAAGATGCGATGCCAAGAACGGTGAAGTTGTAAGGCCAGATCAATCCGATAATGGCGCTTGGTGGTTGCCAGGATGGACGCTTGAGAGAGGCATACCATTCTGGCGATGAGGAAACCCAGATTCCTGAACCGAAGGCATAGATAAAGACAAAGAGAACTCCGATGGCGCCTGCGATTAATTTGAAATCCACGTAAAGAATCTATCGGTACTTGGCGGTTTCGGTTGGGCATTGCTTGCAGACCGCGCGCCAAATTTCATCAGCTTCGAAACCGTCCTTTAGCGCTTCATCTACAGACCGACTGCCTAGTTCACTAATCGCAATATCTTTGCAGAAAGAGGGCGCCCAGGTTTCACCAAATGAGAGCGTGATTCTCTCGCGTAGATCAGAAATGCGCATCTAAGTAAGAGCTAAAAAAGAGTGCGATCGACTAAGAGTTCGGCTTGCTCGCGAGATTGGGCCGGCGTCAAAGGTTGCATCGCTTGCCCCATTAACCAGCGCATCGCAATTCCTGTGCCGGCAGCCGATTTGATGGCGGTAAATAAACATCTAGCAATTTCAAGATATAACGGATGTTCTGCATGCGAGAGAATCTCGGTAAGAACTGCCTTGTCATGGATACGCATGGCCGCCAGGGCGGGATCACTTGAGATATAAAGTGAAAGTTTCTCGAGTGCATCAGCTGGTGTGCCCGCGCTATTAGCAAGTTCAATCATATGTTCGACTTCGGCGGTTATTAGTGCCGCGGTGACCGCGCTCTTGTCGCGATAGTGGTTATATAAAGTTGCGCGCGAGACTTCGGATGCATCTGCGATTTCAATCATTGAAACATTTGATAAACCGAATTTTGAGATTAAGGTTTTTGTACCTTCAAGAATTGCGCCTTCGGTTCGGCGATGAGTAGCGCCTTGAGTGGCGTACTTAGGCAGCGTCGACAACGGACAACTTCGCGGTCTCGAGAACTTTTAGCTCTAACGAGACGTTGGCGATCACAGTTGAAAGTGTTAAGCCGAGCGCTTCGCAAATTGCGTTAAGCAACTCAGATGATGCTTCTTTTTGTCCACGTTCTACTTCGGATAAGTAACCGAGTGAGACACGAGCTTCGCGAGCAACATCGCGCAGAGTGCGCGATTGTTCAGTGCGTGCAGAGCGCAGGGTCTGTCCAACTGCGCTGCGTAATAACGCCATTATGGTCCCGCCCTTCTCTAGTCTTTATCTCGTTGTCTAAGGATACGGGCAAATGAGGCGATCGCGCTGGCTATGGTGGCATTTCTTACGACTTCACGTTCACCTGAGAGCGAAAGTTCTACGACCTGGGTAATAGGGCCGACGAAGGCAACGAATACTTTTCCGGCCTCCGAGCCATCGGCTGGACCAGGACCGGCAACGCCAGTTGTTGCAATTGCCCAAGTTGATCCAAAAGATTTATTTGCCCCGTGACCCATCTGTATAGCCACTTCTTCACTGACCACCGAGTGTTGCGCAATAGTTTTTTCGTCAACTTTTAAATGTGAAACTTTTACATCAGGTCGATATGCGGTAATTGATCCTAGAAAAACATCGGATGCGCCCGGCACGATAGTTAGCGCGTAGCTAAGTCCACCGGCAGTTAGGGATTCTGCAGTCGATAGCGTTTCACCTCGCGCGCGCAATGAACTATGGATTTCTGATACCAGCCCCAACACCTCATTTGAAATTTCCACAAAAAAATCCAATCAACTTTCTCGGATAAAGGCCGAGCGTACATAGTACGCGCCGGTCACGACGGTAAGGGCGATTGCAATATACATAAATCCATCACGGAACCAATACAAATCTGGGTTAAGTGGCAGAACATAAAATCCTGTGCCAAAACTTTGGAAGGTAGCTTTAATCTTTCCACCTTTATTTGCTGGGATGACTCCGCGTTTGACTATTGCTAATCTAAATAACGTTATTCCGATCTCGCGAGCCAGAATTACAATGGTTATCCACCACGGCATACGATCTAAAATCGAGAGACAAACCATCGCGGTTCCGACCATCGCTTTATCCGCAACGGGGTCTAAGAATTTTCCGAGTTCAGTAATTTGCTGACGGCTACGTGCCAGATTGCCATCGACTATATCTGTTAAGCCAAGGATGAAGAAGATCCACCAAGAAATAATCTGCCAGTTGTAATCATCACCACCATTCATAAATAAGGCGATCGCTCCAAATGGAATCAGGAGCAGACGTGCGAGAGTTAACGAGTTTGGTGTTATAAATGCAGGTACGTTCACAGCGGACGTGCTACCAAATCAGCGCCCATGGAATCTATGATCACCGCATCAATATATTGGCCAACTTCAAAATTGGTATCAATAAAGGAGGTTGTTCCATCTACTTCGGGGCCTTGGTGCGCTGCGCGACCTTCTTGTAGCTCGCTATCTTCGATAAGGACCCGCACATTTTCTCCGATACGAGCTGCCGCGCGCATAGAAACCATCTCATCAGATAGCGATGACAGCGATTCGACGCGTGATTTAATCAAATCTTCATCGACCTTATCGGTTAGATCTAACGCTTCTGTGTTGTCCTCATCGGAATATCCGAAGATACCGATCGCATCTAACTTTGCTGCGCTTATGAAGTTAGCTAAATCATCGAAATCTGCTTGAGTCTCACCTGGAAAACCAACGATAAAGTTTGAACGGATTCCAGCCTCCGGAGATAGCGCACGAATCTGACTAATTAAATGCAGAAACTTTTCGGAATCTCCAAAGCGGCGCATGCGGCGCAGAATTGTTGGACTAGTGTGCTGGAAAGATAAATCGAAGTATGGAGCCACTTTCTCGGTCTCGATCATCGCTTGCAATAGCGATGGTCGCATTTCAGCGGGCTGTAAATAAGAAAGGCGAACTCTTTCTATGCCCTCAATTGCTGCAAATTCAGGAAGGATCTTCTCCATTAATTTTAGATCGCCGAGGTCCTTGCCGTAAGACGTTGTATTTTCACTAACTAAGAAGAGTTCGCTCACGCCATTATTGGCAAGCCAGCGACCTTCTTCAATTATTTCAGTCGGCTTACGAGAAATAAAGGAACCTCTGAAATATGGAATTGCGCAAAATGAACAACGGCGGTCGCACCCAGATGCGATCTTTAGCGGTGCCCAAGGAGCATCACCTAGTCGTTTGCGAAAGAGTGAGCCGCCGGCGCCAAGTGATGATGCATATGCCTCATCGCGCGCGGCCGGTCGATCTGCTGGGGCAATTGGCAAAAGTGATCTGCGATCACGCGGCACATGTGGTGTGTGCGCATTTCCAGAGACAATTGATTGCAAGCGTGCTGAAATATCTTGATAGTCATCAAAACCTAAAATTCCATCTGCTTCAGGTAAAGCTTTAGCAAGTTCTTGACCGTAACGCTCTGCCATACAACCAACGGCCACCACAGCACGTGTTTTCCCATGGCCTTTAAGGGAATTGGCCTCTAGCAGCGCATCAATTGAATCTTTCTTTGCGGATTCAATAAAGCCGCAGGTATTTACAACTGCAACTTCAGCGCTTTCAACATCGGAGACAAGTGTCCATCCATCGGCGGCAAGTCTGCCGGCAAGTTCTTCGGAGTCAACTTCGTTGCGGGCACAGCCCATAGTGACGATTGCAACGGTACGGCTCATTGCGCAGATCTTACAGGGTCAAGGTGGATTACTTAGATCTGAAGGTCTTGCGAACCTCTTGATTACGCTCTCCCAACGGGGCAAGTGCTGTGCCGTTGAGTGTTAGATCAAGATCTCCGGCATTGCTGACATAAATACTGATTGAAGTTGGTGCGCTAAAACTTTTTGAGTCACCTTGAAAGATGGGGCCTTTAAATAAATGTTTGCCATCAACAACAACATCTATATTTGAATTTCCACGAGTTGCCGCAATTGTTAACTTCATTTCCCCATTTGCATCGGGTACAACTGTTGCTTCGACCTTTGGAGTTGGCTCGGCAGTTGGCGTAGCAATTGGTGGCGGCGTTGGAGACTCAGTCACCGTAGGGGTAACCATAGTCTTGGAGTTAGAGATAATAATTTGTCCGCCGGCGATGGCTGCCAGAATAACGATCGATGCAATAGCCAGTGGTTTCCAGGAAAGAGACTTACGTTCGGTAGCAAATTTGGTTACATTGTTTTCAACCAACATGTCATGAATAGTCCGCGCCTCAGTGGAATGTTCTTCGTTAAAAAGATCGATCAAAGTTTGCACATCAACTGAAATTTTTGGTGCGATATTTCGCAAGTGTCCGCGAGCGTAAGTATCTCCCCCGCAGTGAATGAAATTATTCTTTTCAATCTCTCGAATTAGACCCGGTCGAATACTCGTTGACTCTGCGAGTTCGTCAATGCTCAGTCCAGCACTTTCACGCGCGGCTCTTAAGAACTCACCTAGCGGCATAACGACTCGCAATTCACTGTAAATTTAATAGGCACTGATTATCAACGAAGTGTAGTTGTGTAATCACCCGATGAATAGATGAACGGGTGGTGAAGGCCGAATATCACCCCAGGTTGTAGTCCTCGGATTGGGTTAACGCGAAGTGAATTTAATAATCGCGCAGCGTAGCGAGCACAGAATCGAGTTCATCTGGCTTCACCATTACCACGCGGGCCTTGGAACCTTCCGAAGGCCCAACAATTCCACGCGATTCCATCAAATCCATCAAGCGACCTGCTTTGGCAAATCCAACGCGCAATTTTCGTTGCAACATTGAGGTGGAACCAAATTGGGTTCCTACTACTAATTCAACGGCTTGCAGCAGAATATCTAAATCATCACCAATATCTTTATCAACCAATTTATTTGTCTGCGGTGCAACTGTTACATCTTCACGATAGCGCGGCGAAAGTTGCTTCTTTACGTGACTTGTTACCGCCTCAATTTCGCGTTCAGAAACATAGGCACCTTGAATACGAATTGCGCGAGATGATCCCATTGGGATAAAGAGAGCATCGCCTTGTCCCACCAACTTTTCAGCACCTGGGCTATCTAAAATAACGCGGCTATCTGCTAGAGAACTGGTTGCAAATGAAAGACGGGAAGGAACATTAGCTTTGATTAACCCTGTGACAACATCTACTGACGGGCGCTGCGTTGCTAATACCAAGTGGATTCCGGCAGAACGCGCCAACTGCGTGATGCGAACAACTGATTCTTCAACCTCGCGTGCTGCAACAATCATCAAATCTGCAAGTTCGTCTATGATTACTAGCAAGTACGGATATGGCTCAACCACCCGATCGCTTCCGGGAGGGGCGATAACTTTTCCAGCGCGTACTGCCTTATTGAAATCATCAATATGTCTAAAGCCAAAAGTAGAAAGATCTTCATATCGCAGATCCATTTCACGAACCACCCAGGTAAGGGCATCCGCGGCTTTCTTAGGGTTGGTAATAATTGGGGTAATCAAATGTGGGATACCTTCATAGGCGGTTAATTCCACGCGCTTTGGATCAATTAAAACCAAGCGCACATCATCAGGTGTTGCGCGCATTAAAATCGAGATAATCATCGCGTTAATCATTGAAGATTTACCAGCACCTGTTGCACCTGCGACAAGTAGATGTGGCATTTTCGCTAAGTTTGCGCAGACAAAGTTTCCTTCTACATCTTTACCCAACGCAACCAACATAGGATGGTGATCTTGGCCGGCAACGCTTGAGCGCATAACATCGCCTAGAGCGACAATTTCTCGATCAGCGTTAGGGATTTCAATTCCTACGGCAGATTTGCCGGGAATCGGCGAAAGAATTCTTACATCGCCACTGGCAACAGCGTAGGAAATATTTTTTGCAAGTGCGGTGATTCGTTCAACCTTTACCGCGTTACCTAATTCAACTTCATATCGTGTAACAGTTGGACCACGCATAAAACCAGTTACTTGAGCATCAATTTCAAATTGCGCAAAAACTTCAGTTAGCGCAGCGACTACCGTGTCATTTGCCTTTGATTTAGCTTTCGCCGCCGGCCCGGTACGAAGTAAATCTTGAGGAGGCAGCGAATAATGTGAATCCGCAGTCAGCAATAACTGTTCAGGGCGTTTGGCAGATGCTGGGGCGCTAGTGGATGTAGCAGGTGCTTGTACGTGGCGGGGTACTTCCACTGTGAACTCTTCATCAAATTCTTCTTCATCCAGATCATCATCTTCTGCGACTTCATCCCCATGACGATTCCAAGCAACAACAGGAGTTTCAAAGGGTGGAGTATCAGTAATTTCAAAATCTGATTCTGCGCGCTGTGGACGTTTAGACCAGAGCCAGATAAAAGTGTTTTTGGCGCGGATGGCAACGGATGAAAGTGGAGTCGCAGTCGTTATCAGAAATGCAAATAAGAAAAGTAAAGATAGGAATGGGTAGGCCAACATCGAAGTCATTAGCGCTTCAAGTGGCATCGCAACTGCGTAACCAAGCCACCCGCCACCTTGGCGCATTGCAGTTGCACCGGTTGGGTTTAGCGCACCTAGTGAGCCGTTAAATAAATGCGCTAATCCTGTTGTGCTAACAATCATTGTCACAACCCCAACAACGATTCGAGAGGTTGCCTTGTGATCATCAGGGGTTCTAAATAATCGAATCGCAAAGTAAATTGCTACCACTGGCGCAAAGAAACCGATTCGGCCGAAAGCGCCATAAATAGCCGCATAAATATTGCGGCCTACAAAGTTATCTGCGGCAAACCAAGTGCCAGCAAAAGCAGCCAGCGCTAATAAGAGAAGTAAGAAAGCTGCGCCATCTCGGTGGTGAGCTGGATCTAGATCTCGTGCTCCACGTCCAAGGAAGCGAACGGTTGAGCCGAGCGCTTTAGCAATTGATTTCCAAATGGCACTAAGCGCGCGGCCGAGAAATGAGAAGGCCGTGCTGGATGCTTTGCTCGAGGATGCGCGTTTTTTCTTAGCCACACCTTTAATCTTAGCGGTCAGACCTCAATAACTACGGGAACGATCATTGGGCGGCGGCGATGTTTTCCACCAACCCAGCTACCTATAGTTCTGCGAACTACTTGGGAAAGTTGATGAGTTCCATTTACGCCTTCTGAAACTGCGTGCTGTAAGGCTTTTTCAATTTGGCCTTTAACTTCATCAAAGAGCGCTTCATCCTCATTAAACCCACGTGCATGAATATCTGGCCCGGCGATGATTTTTCCACTCTGCGATTCAATTACTACAACCACTGAAATAAATCCTTCTTCACCAAGAATGCGGCGATCTTTTAGGGATGATTCCGTTATATCGCCGATGCTCTGTCCGTCTACATATACAAAACCGCAAGGTACTGCACCTGCGACGCTAGCTTCGTGATCTACTAAATCAACAACTATTCCATTTTCGATAATGAAGGTATTTGCTCGTGGCACTCCCGCTTGGATAGCAAGTTCGGCATTTGCTTTTAGATGACGCCATTCTCCGTGAACTGGAAGCGCATATTTTGGTTTAACAATGTTGTAGCAGTACAACAACTCCCCCGCTGCAGCATGACCAGAGACATGCACCATGGCATTGGCTTTGTGTACAACTTTTGCACCGAAACGAGTTAACTCGTTAATTACGCGAAATACTGAGTTTTCATTTCCTGGAATAAGTGAGGATGCCAGAATTACCGTGTCACCATCACCGACTCTGATTTGGTGATCACCGTTAGCCATTCGCGAAAGCGCCGCCATTGGCTCGCCTTGCGATCCGGTACAAATTAAAACAACTCGATCGTCATAGTTATCTAGATCTTTGGCATCGATAACTATCCCTGCAGGAATATTTAGATAGCCCATATCTTCGGCTATCTTCATATTACGAACCATTGACCTGCCAATGAAAACAACTTTACGATCATGAATGGCTGCGGTATCAATAACTTGTTGCACGCGATGCACATGAGATGAGAAAGACGCCACGATCACACGGCGCTTGGTTGCGGCGATTACTCTATTTAGCGCTGGCATAATTTCGCGTTCAGCTGGAGTAAATCCAGGCACGTCAGCATTTGTAGAATCAACTAAGAATAAATCAACACCTTCATCACCCAAGCGAGCAAAGGTACGCAGATCGGTGATGCGCCCATCCAACGGCAATTGATCCATCTTGAAGTCACCTGTATGTAAAACAGTTCCGGCCTTAGTGTGGATTGCAATCGCAAGGGCATCAGGGATCGAGTGATTTACGGCGATGAATTCGACCTCAAACGGTCCAATATCTTCGCGCATACCCTCTTTAACTTCACGCGTAAGTGGTGAGATGCGATGTTCTTTTAATTTTGCGCTTACGAGCGCCAGAGTTAAGGCAGATCCGTAAAGGGCGATATCCCCTCGCTCGCGCAATAGATACGGAGTTGCACCGATGTGGTCTTCATGGCCGTGCGTTAGTACAAGTCCAACAACATCATCTAAGCGATCACGTATGTAACTAAAATCAGGCAAAATCAAATCGATTCCTGGCTGATTTTCTTCAGGGAAAAGCACGCCGCAATCAACTATTAACAACTTGCCATTGGTTTCAAAGACGGTCATATTGCGACCGATTTCAGCTAAGCCACCGAGGGCAACGATGCGCAACCCGCCTGCTACTAATTTATCGGGTGCACCGAGATCGGGATGTGGATGGGTCATAAATTAATTGTTATAGCGAGACGCCGCCGGCGATCAGATCTGTGCGCAGTTGCGCGATCTGCTCTTGCGTTGCATCTACTAGAGGAAGTCTTGTATGCCCACCAGGAAGGCCCATCAGATTGAGCGCTGCTTTGGTGAGAATCGCACCTTGCGTTCGGAATGTTCCGGTAAAGACAGGTAGTAATTTTTGATGAATTTCAAGTGCACGCGCTGCATTGCCAGCAAACCAAGCGTTTAACATCTCTTTCAGATCTTTACCGACAGTGTGTCCGCAAACTGAAACCATTCCGACTGCGCCAACTGAAAGCAGCGGCAAGTTCAAGATGTCATCACCTGAATAAACTGGGATTCCACAACGCTTAATAACCCAAGAAGTTGATGCCACATTTCCCTTGGCATCTTTAAGGGCAACGATCTGTGGATGCTCATAAAGGCTAACAATCGTGTCAGGCTCAATTTCAATTCCACAGCGACCCGGAATGTCATACATCATTAGCGGTAAATCTGTGGCGCCGGCAACTGCTCTAAAGTGAGCAGCAACGCCTGCTTGTGGCGGCTTGTTGTAATACGGAGTCACAACCAACAAACCATCAGCGCCAGCTTTTTCAGTTCGCTTTGCTTGGTTAATTGAATATTCAGTTTCGTTATCGCCCGCACCAGATACAACAAAAATCTTTGGTCCAACCACATCTTTTACAACTCTAATTATTTCTTCTTTTTCAGAAGATTTTGTAGTTGGCGCCTCACCAGTTGTTCCATTTACAGCAATTCCATCGTGGCCATTTGCAACCAAATGTGCAGCTAATTTCTCAACGCCCGGCCAATCGATTTTGCCGTCCTTATCGAATGGGGTCACCATTGCGGTGAGCATGCGTCCAAACGGTGCTGCGATATCCATGGGTGAAACCTACCGTTTTACGGTGCGATCCGTCCAGATTTTTCGAATGCACCGTAGGTAAGTGGCATCAATTTCGCAAATTCGGCTTCCATTTTCTCAGCAACCATCTCAATTTCGCGTTGTGGATAGCTGGGAAAATGTGAACCTTCGCGCGCGGTGCGAAGTGAAAGAAAATTCATAAGCGCACGGGCATTCATTGAGACATACATAGATGAATAAGTCGCAACTGGCAAAACTGCACGAGCAACCTCGCGTGCGACGCCAGCTTCCAACATTTTCTGATAACTGTCATAGGCAATTACATAAGCATCTTTCATAGCTTTAACGGTTACATCAAATTGCTCTTTAGTTCCATCTTCAAATGTATAGGAACCGGTTTTACCAACTTGAATTAATTTACGCTCTTTGGAAGGAATGTAGAAGACTGGATTTAATTCGCGATAGCGACCAGATTCTTCGTTATAAGATGCGATGCGATGGCGCATGAATTCTCGGAATACAAATATTGGTGCGCTGATAAAGAAGGTCATCGAAGTATGTTCGAATGGGGAACCGTGACGTTCGCGGGCAAGATAGTTGATCAGCCCTGCCGAACGAGCTGGGTCTTCGCCAATTTCATCCAATGACTGTTCTCCTGCAGTCGAAACGCGCGCAGCCCAAATTACATCGGCATCGCTTGCGCTGGCTTTAACAAGTTCAACAGTTACATCGTCGCGAAAGATTATTTCCTGGCTCATAGGCGAAACCTTATAGAGAACGCGCTATCTCACCGAGGATATCTAGGGCAGAATGCACCCGTGTCTAGAGTGAACCGCGCCACGGCTGCGCAATCCCTGAGCGTCTCCCTGACAGTTGGAGCATATGGAGTTGCCTTTGGCGCCGCCTCGGTTGCTGCAGGATTTACTGTTTGGCAAAGTTGTTTGCTATCACTTCTTACATTTACTGGCGCTTCTCAATTTGCGGTAGTCGGTGTTCTTGGGGCAGGCGGTAGCGCGATCAGCGGCATTGCAACTGCAACTTTGCTGGGCGTTCGCAATACTTTATATGGACTTCGCATGGCGCCAGTTCTAAATGTAAAAGGGCTGCGGCGTATTTTTGCCGCGCAATTAACTATCGATGAATCCACCGGTGTTGCTCTATCTCAAGAAAAAATTGGTTTGCGCGAGATGCGCCAAGGATTTTGGCTAACCGGTTTTGGCGTATTTATCTTCTGGAATATTTTCACCTTAGCTGGCGCTCTTGGTGCGCAGGCGATGGGTGATCCAGCAGCCTGGGGGCTAGATGCTGCGGTGCCGGCAGCATTTTTGGGATTGCTCTGGCCTAGGTTGATTAACAAGACTGATCGCCTTTTAGCAGTTGCCGCGTGCGCACTAGCGCTAGCAATGACGCCGTATTTCGTCCCTGGTGTTCCGATTATTTCAACAGCGTTTTTAGCAGTCTTCTTCGGATTGCGAGCACGTGTATGGAAATAAATACAATTGATCCTTTTTGGCTGGCGGTAATTGGCACCAGCGTTCTGGCATTTATTCTTAAATATCTGGGTCATAACGTTCCGAAGAGTTGGCTTTCAAATCCTCGAGCCTTGAAGATCAATTCATTGATCCCGATCGCGCTCTTAAGCGCCTTAGTTGCGGTGCAAACATTTACAAAAGATTCGATGCTAATTGCAGATCAAAGGCTGGCCGGAGTCGGCGTGGCAGTTCTTGCGCTTATCTTGCGTGCGCCGTTTCCAGTTGTCGTCATATCAGCGGCAGCAACTTCAGCTGCTTTGTTCCATATCCAGTAAGGAAATTAAATTATATTTAGCGCTTGTAACTTTTCTTTTAGATCATTATCTGAAGGCTCAGTTAGATGGGTACCATCTGAAAAAACGATCACAGGGATTGACTTGGCTCCCCCGTTGATTTCGATGACTTTAGCGGCAGCGCTTTGATCTGCTTCAACATCAATGTGAGTTACTTGAACATCTAGCTCTTCAAGTAGACGCTTGGAACGGCGGCAATCGCCACACCAGTCTGCGCCGTACATTGTGATATCTGCTTTAGCCATTTTTTTATCCTTTACATAAATTTCTCAAGGCCGATTGTCAGCCCTGGGTGTGCAATTATTTTGCGAACGCCAAGTAAAACACCTGGCATAAATCCCGCTCGGTCCAATGAATCGTGGCGAATAGTAAGAGTTTCGCCCAGTCCGCCGAGTAAAACTTCTTGATGCGCGATTAGCCCACGCAAGCGAACTGAATGAACCGGAATATCTCCAACCGTGGCACCGCGCGCACCATCTAGTGAAGTGGTCGTTGCATCTGGCATCGCAGCCAGGCCCGCATCTTGGCGAGCCTTAGACATTAGTTCGGCGGTGCGAGAAGCGGTACCGGATGGGGCATCTACTTTATTTGGGTGATGAAGTTCAATAATTTCAGCAGATTCAAAGTACTTAGCTGCCTTGGTTGCAAACTCCATCATTAAAACTGCACCGATTGCAAAATTTGGGGCGATTAATACGCCAACTTTAGAATTAGCAGCGATCAGCTTTTCTAGCTTTGAGATACGTGCCGCATCGAAACCAGTGGTTCCGACCACGGTGTTAATTCCGTTAGCTATTAAGAATTCTAAATTGGCCATCACCGAATCAGGGGTCGTGAAATCAACAACGACTTGAGCACCACTACTTTTGAATTGATCTAAAGAGTCTCCGAGATCTAGAGCAGCAACTAGTTCAAGGTCAGCGGCCTCAGTGACAGCCTTAACTACTTCTGCGCCCATGCGACCACGCGCACCTAAGACTCCGACTTTGATCATGACTGCAACACCTTTTCAAATTTCGCTTCGCTTTTAAACGGACCAACTAGAGCAAGGGTAGGTGATTTGTTGAGATATTCGCTAGCAATTTCGCGTACGTCGGTTGAATTCACACGAGAAATCGCTTTCAAGATATCGTCAAAGCCCATGACTTGGCCGTAAACAATTTCATTCTTGCCGATTCGACTCATGCGCGATCCAGAGTCTTCTTGGCTCAACACCAGTGAACCACGAACTGCGCCCTTGGCGCGCTCTATCTCTTCATGGCTCATTCCATTTTCGGCAACATCTGCTAAAACTTCGCGGATAATCTGAACGACTTCAACAGCTTTTGTGGGATTGCAGCCGGCATAGAAACCGATCTGACCTGAGCCAGCAAATTGTTGGGCGTAGGCGTAGACCGAATATGCCAGTCCACGTTTTTCACGGATCTCTTGGAATAGACGAGATGACATTCCGCCTCCGAGGGCCGATGCCAGAACTCCCATCGCAAAACGTCGTTCGTCACTACGCGCAACGCCTTCCATGCCATAGAAGATATGGGCTTGCTCAGTTTTACGCGTTAATAAACCAACTGTTTGCATCGGTTTTGTTTTAACTGGAGTATTCGGGCGAATCTGTGGAGCACCCTTTACATCCAGGAAGTTATCGCGGGAAAGCGCTTCTTCAACCATTGCTACAACTCGTTTGTGCTTAATATTCCCAGCAACGGCGACAACTAAATCCTGTGGCAAATACTTTTTCTTATAGTAGTTAAAGACACTGCCGCGGGTCATATCAGTAATTGACTTGATAGTCCCGAGTATCGGACGTCCCAGTTGGGTGTCGCCATAATAAGTTTCTGCATATAAATCATGGACTAAATCACTTGGATCATCATCGCGCATAGCAATTTCTTCAAGAACGACTTTACGTTCGGCATCAACATCGAGTGCTGAAACAATTGATGAAGTAATTAAATCTGAGACAACATCAATTGCCATTGGCAGATCGGTATCGATTACCCGAGCATAGAAGCAGGTGTATTCCTTGCTAGTGAAAGCATTCATCTCACCGCCGACAGCTTCAATAGTTGCCGAGATTTCAAGTGCGTTGCGCCTGGTTGTTCCTTTAAATAAAAGATGTTCTAGAAAGTGAGAAGCCCCAGCAACGGCCGGGGTTTCATCACGAGAACCAACATTTACCCAGATACCAATCGCGGCGCTGCGTACCGACGGAACTTCTTCCGTGACGATACGCAGACCGCTAGGTAATACTGTGCGACGAACTGACATTTTTGCGCTCTTACTTATTCAGCGCTCGGTGTTGTTCCATCTTCGAGTACTGGAACAAGTGAGAGCTTGCCCTTAGGATCGATTTCACCGATCTCAACTTGAATCTTGTCGCCAACCTTCATAACTTCTTCCAGGTTTTCGATTCGCTTTCCACCATGCATCTTGCGAATCTGAGATACGTGGAGCAAGCCATCTTTACCTGGCATAAGAGAAATGAATGCACCGAATGCCGCAAGTTTTACAACGGTACCGAGGTAGCGCTCTCCAACTTCTGGCATTTGTGGATTAGCAATTGCGTTGATCTGTGCGCGTGCAGCTTCTGCTGACGGACCATCGACTGCGCCGATGTAGATCGTGCCATCATCTTCGATTGAAATATCTGCGCCAGTTTCATCTTGGATCTGGTTGATGATCTTGCCCTTAGGTCCGATCACTGCACCGATCTGATCAACTGGAATCTTCACAGAGATGATGCGAGGAGCAAATGGGCTCATCTCATCAGGTGTGTCGATCGCTTCATTCATGACATCAAGGATTGCAAGACGCGCTTCCTTTGCTTGGTGAAGTGCGCCAGCAAGTACTGATGCTGGGATTCCATCGAGCTTGGTATCTAGCTGTAGCGCCGTAATGAAATCTTTGGTTCCGGCAACCTTGAAGTCCATATCTCCGAATGCATCTTCTGCACCCAAGATATCTGTCAAAGCAACGTATTCAATCTTGCCATCGACGGTATCTGAGATCAGACCCATTGCAATACCTGCAACTGGCGCCTTAAGTGGAACACCTGCGTTAAGCATTGCAAGTGTTGATGCACATACAGAACCCATTGAAGTTGAACCGTTTGAACCAAGTGCTTCAGAGACCTGACGGATTGCGTAAGGGAACTCTTCGCGAGTTGGAAGTACCGGAATCAATGCGCGTTCTGCAAGTGCTCCGTGGCCGATTTCACGACGCTTTGGAGTACCAACACGACCAGTCTCACCAGTTGAATATGGTGGGAAGTTGTAGTTGTGCATATAACGCTTATGGTTTTCTGGGTTTAAAGTATCGAGCTGTTGCTCCATCTTTAACATATTAAGAGTTGTGATTCCAAGAATCTGAGTCTCACCACGTTCAAAGATTGCTGAACCGTGAACACGGGGAATTACTTCAACTTCAGCAGATAGCGCACGGATATCACGGAGTCCGCGACCATCGATACGAATCTTGTCGCGAAGTACACGTTGGCGAACCAATTTCTTAGTTAGGGAACGAAACGCTGCAGGAACTTCTTTTTCGCGGCCTTCGAAGGCAGGTGAAACAGATTCCTTAGTTGCAGCAGAGATCTCATCGATCTTTGTTTCGCGCTCTTGCTTGCCTGCGATAGTCATAGCCTTGGCTAGATCATCTTTTGCAGCCTTTTCAACTGCTGCGAATACATCATCTTGGTAATCCAAGAAGACTGGGAATTCAGCGGTTGGCTTTGCAGCAACTTTGGCTAGCTTTGATTGCGCTTCGCAAAGGATCTTAATAAATGGCTTTGCAGCATCAAGACCTTGAGAAACAATTTCCTCAGTAGGAGCTGACTGTCCGTTCTTGATTAACTCGATTGTCTTTGCTGTCGCTTCTGCTTCAACCATCATGATTGCAACATCATCTGCAGTTACGCGACCGGCAACGACCATATCAAATACTGCATCAGCAACCTGTGAATGGTTAGGGAATGCAACCCATTGTCCGTCGATAAGTGCAACGCGAACTCCGCCGATTGGACCAGAGAATGGCAATCCAGCAAGTTGTGTTGACATTGATGCCGCGTTGATTGCGATCACGTCGTACATGTGATCGGGATCAAGGGCCATAACTGTTACGACGATCTGAACTTCGTTACGAAGTCCCTTTACGAATGATGGACGCAATGGGCGATCGATCAAACGACAAGTAAGAATTGCATCCTCTGATGGACGACCTTCACGACGGAAGAATGATCCTGGGATGCGACCAACTGCATACATCTTCTCTTCAACATCTACTGTTAATGGGAAAAAGTCGAACTGATCTTTTGGAGTCTTTGATGCAGTTGTTGCTGAGAAGATCATTGTTTGATCGTCTAAGAAAACTGCTGCGGCTCCGGCTGCTTGACGCGCTAGGCGTCCTGTTTCAAAGCGTATTTCGCGCTTTCCGAATTTGCCGTTATCGATAACGGCAACTGATGACTGAACTTCTTGACCCTCCATGGGTCCTCCTTTAATTGATGTACCCAATTCCAGGTTCGAAAAGGAGTTACATAATTAATGTGAAGTAATGAATCGTCGATCGAAGTTCACGCACAGGATTAAACCTTGCGGAAACCACTACCGAGGACCATCGCTTCCACGTTAAAAATGGAAAACCTGAACTCCCCTGGTGGGTAGTTATTTAATTAGCGGCGAATACCGAGCTTTTCGATAATCGCACGATAACGATTGATATCTGTCATTGATAAGTACTGAAGGATTCGACGACGACGACCTACGAGCAACAACAGACCGCGACGGTTGTGGTGATCGTGTGGGTTGGTCTTTAAGTGTGTAGTTATGTCTTCAATACGACGTGAGAGCAGAGCAACTTGTGCTTCTGGGCTTCCGGTGTCGGTAGCTGTAGAGCCATACTTTGCGATGATTTCTTTCTTTACTTCTGGTGTTAACGCCATTTCTGGGCTCCTTTTAGTTACCGCCCCCGACGGTGACCGGTTTGATACACGGTCACTCACTTTTATCGTTGGACAGGACGTAGGTTACCAGCGGGGCTGTATATAAGGCAAAATCAGATTTTACTGCTGCGTTAATGAGCGAGCCCGGTCACAATCGAGCTTCATCTGCGCCAATAGCGGTTCCAGGCCATCGAATTTCAAGGTATCTCGCAAGCGCCAGCCAAATTCGATGGAAGCGTTCTTGTCATATAACTCTAGGCCTACTTGATCGATTGCATATGCCTCAACTTGGCGAGCCCGCACCCCTTCGAATGTTGGATTTGTTCCAATAGAAATTGCTGCTGGCCAGAAATTTATTCCGACAGTTAGCCAACCGGCATAGACGCCATCGCATGGAATTGTTTGACCTTCTAGATTTCCTAGATTTGCCGTTGGGTATCCAATTTCGCGCCCACGTTTTTCACCATGAACAACGATCCCATCGAGGCGATGTGGACGAGAAAGAAGTGCACGCGCTTCTTCAACTTGGCCATCAGTTACTAAGGAACGAATTCGTGAGGAAGATATAACTTGCCCATCGCCAGCCTTAAGTTCTTGCACATCAACGGTGAAGTTAAATTCAAGGCCATCTTTTATCAATGAGGCTACGTTGCCCGCCGCCTTGTGTCCATAAGTGAAGTTCTTGCCAACAATCGCCGTCGATGCGGCCAGTTGTCCGACAAGAACATCTTTCACAAAATCTTCAGGCAGCATTGCGGCAAATTTTTCGTTGAACTTTAGTACTGCAACTTGATCAGCGTTATGGATCTTAAGCAACTCAACTCGATCAGATAGCGTAGTTAGCAGAGTTGGAGCACGATCTGGTGCGAAAACCTGCATCGGATGCGGATCAAAAGTTAGCGCTATAACGCTGCGGCCGTCAGCGATTTCTTTGGCGCGATTTAGTAAGAGCTGATGGCCTTTATGCACGCCATCGAAGACTCCAATGAGTACAACGCTGCCGGTGGTCATTTGATAATTATTGCCGATTAATTGGCCGCGGCAAAAACGGCGACTGGTTTGGCTTTACCTGATTCGTTCTTAAGTAGAGCTATTAAGCGATTATCGGGTGACAAGGCGGCAAAAACCTCATCACTTGAATTCAGCGGTAGCGGCCGTCCAAAGGAAAGCTCTAAAACTTCATCAAGGGCTAACTCACGGACTGCGAAAGTGGCCCGCGCAACATCTGAGAGTTCAAGTGGGGTAAAAGATTGCGACTTCAGATCTGCAAAGGTGATTGCTTGCGAAATAGCAAAGCCGGCAACCCTGGTGCGCCGTAGTGCACAGAGATGGCCACCAACTTTAAGGTCTATACCCAAATCACGAGCAATGGCACGGATGAATGTGCCAGCCGAGCAAGTTACATCGATATCAATTTCAATTCGCGTACCCAGGTGGCGAATTTCCAAGACTTCTAACGCTGAAATTGTGATGGTGCGCGCTGCGAGTTCAAAGACTTCTCCTGCACGCACCCTGTCGTAAGCGCGTTCTCCATCTACCTTGACCGCCGAAACAGAACTTGGACGTTGCTGGATTTGGCCAACCATCTTGGATAAACCGGTACGTATTTCATCATCTGTGATTTTTGAAGCATCGGATTCTGAAATTACTTCACCTTCGTGATCATCAGTAACTGTCGCAGCGCCCAGAACAACGGTTGCCGTATATGACTTGTCTCCATCAGTGATGTATTGCAGTAAACGAGTTCCATTGCCAAATCCCAGAACTAAAACACCAGTTGCCATTGGGTCGAGAGTTCCGGCATGTCCAACTTTGCGAGTTCCAAGTGATTTACGAGCAACAGCCACAACATCATGGCTAGTCATTGCAGGTGCTTTATCTACAACGAGAAAACCATCAACCATGCGAAATTAATCTTCGATTACTTTGGGGACTTTATATGGATCTTCTCCCCCTGCAAATGAAGCGTTCTTTCGTAGTTGTGCGACTTCAGCATCTAATTCGTGGACTTTATCTAATAACGAATCGAGCGCTTTAGCAGATTCGGGAAGTCCATCTTCGAAGAATTCGATTGATGGTGTGATACGCGTCTGTAAGTCACGACCGACTGCGCTGCGGATAACACCTTTGGCGCTTTCCAACGCAGCCGCTGTTGCAGCACGTTGTTCATCATCACCAAATACGGTGTAGAAGATCGATGCGTTCTGCAAGTCTCCAGTTACGCGCGCATCTGTGACAGTGACGAAGCCAAGACGAGGATCTTTAATCTTCGTCTCAAGCAACTGCGCCACTATCACTTTGATGCGATCGGCAACTTTCTGTGTGCGATGTGATTGGCCCATACTTAATCGCGCTTCTTCTCACGCATCTCGAAGACCTGAATTGTGTCTCCGATTTGCAGATCCTTCATATTGCCAAGACCAATTCCGCACTCGAAGCCTTCTTTGACTTCAGTTGCATCATCTTTAAAGCGCTTGAGTGAATCGATGGTTAGATCATCAGTGATGATCTCAGTTCCACGCATGATGCGCGCCTGGGCATTTCGCTTGATAGATCCATCGCGAACGATTGAACCAGCGATATTTCCGGCCTTAGATGATTTAAAGATCTCGCGGACTTCGGCATTACCGAGAACGATTTCTTCGTACTCTGGCTTAAGCAAGCCCTTAAGTGAAAGTTCGATCTCTTCAATTGCGTTATAGATAACAGAGTAGAAGCGGACTTCGACGCCTTCTTGATCAGCATAGATCGCAGTTTGTGGTTCCGGCTTAACGTTAAAGCCGATCACAACTGCAGTAGATGCCGAAGCCAAGGTGATATCGCTCTTGGTGATTGCACCAACACCACGGTGAATAACGCGAAGATCAACTTCTGCGCCAACATCGAGTTGCATCAGTGCATCTTCGAGGGCTTCCACAGAACCAGATACGTCACCCTTAAGAATGAGATTAAGAGTTGAGACCTTGGACTGTTCCATAAAGTCTTCAAGTGAGACTTTCTTGCGCGCCTTAGCCAGCTGAGCATTACGTTCTGCTGCCTGACGCTTTTCTGCAATCTGACGAGCAGTGCGGTCTTCATCTGCAACTAGGAAAGTATCGCCAGCGCTAGGCACTGATGTAAATCCGAGAACCTGAACCGGGCGTGATGGTCCGGCAACTTCTAGATTTTTACCATCTTCATCGAGCATCGCACGAACGCGACCAAATGATCCGCCGGCAACAATTGCGTCACCAATTCGCAAGGTTCCGCGTTGTACAAGCACGGTAGCAACAGGCCCACGACCACGATCGAGGTGTGCTTCGATAGCAACACCACGAGCAGAATCTTGTGCAACTGCGCGTAAATCAATTGCCGCATCGGCTGTTAGCAAGATGGCATCGATCAAATCATTTACGCCAACGCCAGACTTAGCAGAGACGTTAACGAATAGCGTTTCGCCGCCGTATTCTTCAGCGATCAAGTTGTACTCGGTTAATTGTTGGCGGACCTTATCTGGGTTTGCGCCTTCTTTATCAACCTTGTTAACGGCAACCACAATTGGAACATCGGCTGCTTGTGCGTGATTTAAAGCTTCGATGGTCTGCGGCATGATGCCATCATCGGCTGCAACTACCAATACTGCGATATCTGTGACCTTGGCACCGCGAGCACGCATTGCGGTAAAGGCTTCGTGACCAGGTGTATCGATAAAGGTAATTGCTCGGTTTACACCATCATGATCATGGTGAATTTGGTAGGCACCGATGTGCTGAGTAATTCCGCCAGCTTCAGTCTTTAGGACCTCAGATTTACGGATGGCATCGAGCAAACTGGTCTTACCGTGGTCGACGTGTCCCATGACAGTTACAACTGGTGGACGCGCTACTAAGAGATCGGCATCAAGGTCAGCAAGTTCTTGCGCTAGGTCGATATCGAAATCTTGCAGAAGTTCACGGTCTTCATCTTCTGGGCTAACAATTTGGATTACATATCCAAGTTGTGCACCGAGAATTTCAAAGGTATCCGCATCAACAGATTGAGTTGCAGTAACCATTTCACCTAAGTGGAATAGCGCTGCTACAAGTGCTGCTGCATCTGCGCCGATCTTTTCAGCGAAATCTGCAAGTGTTGAACCGCGACGCATACGAATTGGAGTCTTTCCATCACCGTGCGGAATAACTGCGCCACCCAATTGCGGCGCTTGCATATTGTCGAATTCATCGCGTAACGCTTTTCTAGATTTAGGTTTGCGCTTGCTGCTCTTGCTGGCATTTTTTCCAAATGCTCCTGCTGTGCCGCCGCGACCTGGGCCGCGATTTGGTGCACCGCCGCCGGGACGTTGTGGACCGCCAGTAGTTGGTGCACCAGTTGATGGACCAGCTGAACGATAAGGACTAGAAGTTGGTGCACCACCAGTACGTGGTGGGAAATTACCGGGACCACCTGTACCTGCAGGACGTGGTGTATTTGGTCGCGCCGCAAAACCAGGACGCACAGAACCAGGACGCGGTCCTGACATTCCAGGGCGCGCGCCAGTTGAACCGGCAGGACGTTGTGGTGGACGAGGAACTGCGCTTCCAGTTGAAAATGGATTATTTCCCGGACGTGGTGGACGCGCAACGCCACTTGTTCCAGTTGAACCAGCAGTTGAAAATGGATTATTACCGGGACGAGGGGTCGTAGGTTTTATCTCTTTAACTTCAGATCTCTCTTCAACCACCGGCAAATGTGGGGTTGGCGCTACCGGAGCTGGTGCCTGCGCGCGCGCTGCTTTTAGCGCCGCAAGATCAACGCCGAGTTCGGCGGCAAGTTCGGCGGCAAGTTCTGGATTAACTTCTGCAGTTTTCTTAGCTGCGCTCTTTTTGGCAGCAGCTTTCTTAACTGGCTTTGTCTCTTCAACTGGCTTGGCATCGGGATACATCTCGATGAGTTTGCGCACGACTGGCGCTTCTACAGTTGATGATGCGGAACGAACGAATTCGCCCATTTCTTGGAGTTTGGCAAGAACAACCTTGCTCTCCATACCGAGTTGTTTTGCCAACTCATGTACGCGGACCTTTGACACATTTCTCCTGTCTTGGCCCGCAATCTTTATTCTAGATATTTATCTAGGGATGCGAGCCTTAGTTGTACGA
>WLPJ01000005.1 GCA_009698815.1 Actinomycetota bacterium
CAGCACTTCGTGCACAGATCACTTCATTGACTAACCTAGTAATCAAGATCCAGAAGAAGGTCAAGGCTTAATTAGCCTCGATCTTTAACAAGATCTAGAACCGTTACCCGGTTCCCTCATCACGAGGGAGCCGGGTTTCGGCTTTTGAGGGGCAAGTTTGTGGGTGAGTAATTGAATATGAGTAAGTAAGATTGGGGGCATGTTGAATTTGGCTGCAGAGAAATCACTAGCCCGACTTTTGATGATCGGTTCATCCTTTATATCGATTTTTGTGGTTTGGGGTTCAGTAACCGATCCTGTAAATGTTACAAAACTTCTTGCGTTGGGTGGGGTAGCCGGCGCTGGAATCGCAATAACGGTTTCATTTGGAGCGAAAGATCTCTGGGGTAACTACAAATTACCAATTTTATTACTATCATTGTATTTTCTTACCGTAATAAATTCTGTAATACAAAGTGAGGCACCGAGTAGTCAACTTTTATACGGCGCTTACGGTAGAAATACAGGTTTTGTTACGCAAGTACTTCTCATTTTGCTATTTATATCTTCCATGTCACTCTCTCAAAAAAATAGCTTTTTAAAAGTGTCTTACGGAATCTTGCTTGCGGGTGCCATTAATGTTGCGTATTCATTGTGGGTGATCATCTTCGGAGACTTTATCGGCTGGAATAATCCATATGGAAATATACTTGGCACCTTCGGAAATCCAAACTTTGTCGGAGCCTACCTGGGTATCTTCGCTAGCGTACTTTTTGCTTATATAGTCAAACCAAATCTAAGTTGGATTTATCGGGCAATCTCTACTTTTCTTTTACTTATTACTTTCTTTGAAATAAAAGATTCGCATGCGATTCAAGGAATAGTTGTTGCCGCTGGTGGGATTTCTCTTGTCGGCTTTTACTTCCTTCGATCTAAATTCCTGTCAAACGTAGTTCCTATCCTTTATTCCGCCTTTGTTTTCATTTTGGGTATGTTTGCTGTTTTTGGCGCACTTCAAAAAGGACCGCTAACAAGTCTTATTTATAAAAACTCAGTTTCGTTGCGTGGAGAGTATTGGCAAGCCGCATGGAATATGGGAAATAAATTTCCATTCTCTGGTGTCGGGATGGATACTTACGGTGATTGGTACCGCCAACTACGAGACGACCAGGCGTTAATTAATCCTGGCCCAAATACGATCACGAATGCAGCGCATAACGTGATACTCGACCAGTTCGCATATGGTGGCTGGCCGATGCTAATCGCATATTTGTCAATATTTCCCATAGTAATTATCGCGATTTTTAGAGTGACGAGTCGCAGCCGTGAATTTAATTTTGCATTTATATCTTTAGCCGTCGCTTGGATTTGTTACCAAGTCCAGTCAGTTATAAGTATAAATCAAATTGGCTTAGCAATTTGGGGGTGGATTTTAGGCGGAGCTCTGGTTGCATACGAAAAAGTAACGAGATCAAGTCAAGTTATAGAATCAAAGGGTGCGGCTGCATCAGGCAAGCTAAAACGAAGTAAACAAAGCTTTGGAATTTCACCCCTAATGACTGGATTCTTGGGAGCGGTTGTAGGATTACTAATTGCAGTTCCACCTTACAGTTCTGACTCGAACTGGAGTTCCGCTGTAAAGTCGGGAGATCTTGGAAAAATAGAAAAGGCTTTAGTGCCCAGTTACCTAAATCCACAGAATTCTCAGCGCTACGCGTTTGTTTACCAACTTCTTGAGGCAAATAAGTTTTATGATCTTTCATACAAGTATGCAAAAGAAGCAGTCGCATTCAATCCAGGGTCCTTTGATGCCTGGAAGCTGCTCTACTATTCTCAGAAGGCTTCAATAGAAGAGAAATCACTTGCGAAAGAAAATCTTGTAAAGCTGGATCCGTTGAATCCAAATATTTTTGATTCACCACAGTAATGAAGATTGCTATTATTGGGCAGGGCTATGTAGGGTTAACGATCTCAGCATTTGCTTCAGAGCATTTTAACGTCGTTGGCTTTGATAACAACCCTAAGATTGTGGCGCATCTTAATAACGGTATTTCACATATTGAAGGTGTCGATTCGGCTTCAATAGCATCTGCTGTTAAAAGTGGAAACTATCTAGCTACCACCAACCCAGCAGATATCGCCGGTTCTGATGTAGTTGTGATTGCAGTGCCAACACCGCTAACCAAGGATCGCAAGCCGGATCTGGCTTTCATCGAATCTGCTTGCAAGACGATTGCCGAGAATTTAACTGAACCTGTACTTATCATTAACGAGTCAACTTCTTTTCCGGGCACGCTACGGGATTTCATTAAGCCACTGATTGAAAAACTTTCTAGCAAACAAATTAACCATGAGTATGCGATTTCACCAGAGCGTGTTGATCCGGGTCGCACGGATTGGGACCAGAAAAATACTCCTCGATTGTTTGCCGGCTTGACCCTTGAGGCTTCCCAAAAAACCCGTGAATTTTATTCAACTTTCTGCGACAACTTGGTAGAAGTTAGTTCGCCCGAGGTCGCAGAAGCCGCTAAATTATTTGAAAATACTTTTAGACAAGTAAACATCGCACTTGTTAATGAGTTTTCTCAGATTGCAAACGCCTTGGGCATTTCAGTACACGAGACGCTAGAGGCTGCAAATACCAAGCCGTATGGCTTTATGAAGTTCAACCCATCGGCCGGAGTTGGAGGACATTGCATTCCGGTGGATCCTTCTTACCTGGCTTACATGGCAGCCGAAAAAGGTGTACCTGCAACATTTATTGAACGCGCAAATGAAGTCAATCTTGAGATGCCAAAATATATAG
This sequence comes from Actinomycetota bacterium, assembly GCA_009698815.1. GTDB lineage: Bacteria > Actinomycetota > Actinomycetes > Nanopelagicales > Nanopelagicaceae > Planktophila. The sequence continues at coordinate 2,786 of WLPJ01000005.1, forward strand.
TTTCAAGAGTTAAGTCAGATAATGGTGGTTCGCTAAAAGGTAAGAGCGTTCAGGTTATTGGAGTTGCATACAAGCCAAACGTTGCAGACGTCCGTGAAACGCCAGCCGAGCTTGTCATTGACGAATTGGTTGCCCAAGGTGCCATTGTTACTTGGCACGATCCAGTTGTTAAATCTTGGCACGGAGCGGAATCGACTGAGCTTGGTGGCTCCGATATTGCCATTGTCGTTACCTTGCACGATGCCATGGACAAAGCAAAGGTCATCGCGTCTGCACCTTATGTATTTGATACAACAGGAAAGCTAAGTGGCGTTAAAGGGCTTTAGAAATCTTTTTCTTTATCGACCACATTGCTGCAACTTGAAGCAAGAGGCTTAAGGACATCGTTGGTAATCGGAAACGATGGTCTCCGATTGTGCCAATTGAAATTAACCATGAGATGACAACGGCGGCCATCGAGGCATTTGCGAGCAATTTCGTGATGGGATCGATTTTTCTCAACGACACAAATCCATAAATGAGGAAACCAATCTGACAAATTATCCATAGCCAAGAAACTAATTTTCCAAAGTTACCCCTCACTAGCTGTGCGCCAGATTGGCTATTTTGTAGATCTATAGTTGGCGAGATCTTTAACCAAGGGTTTCTTGCCATTGTTCCGTTACCCATAGGACCCGACCAAGGCGACCAGAAGAACTCAGATTTATAGAAAGCCAACTTCGCAGTCTTTAGTGGATTGGTGAGATACCACTTGAGCACGCATTTCACTCGGTCGTTATCGGTAACGGTTGCACCGGGCATCTTTGGCGTGCATGGAACTCCTGGACCTGTTCGGCCGTACCCACCCTTGGTTTCATCTCCAGCACCTATAGCCATTGTTACGCCGAGGTTCGTTGAGATCGTCGTTTTATCAATTGCGACGGCATTGCGGGCGATGAGTAATGCGGGAGCTAGCGACGTTACAGCAATTGCGACTGCGATCAATCCAATTCCCTTTTTGCGAGGAATAAAAGTAGATCCCCAGATTATTAATATGACTGCTCCAGCCAGCAGGTAACGAGGTTGCATCAAGGAAGCGAGCGCAATCCAGGCACCTACATAAATTGCGCACAAGTATTGTGATTTTTCTGCATTTAACTTGCTTGCCAGAATCACACCAAGAACCATCATGAAGCAAGATGCAACAGGTGCTTCGTAACCAACTGCGAGAGTACTTAAGCTCAGCGTAGGGTTAAATGTGATGAAGAGCGATGCAGGTACCGCCAGCCAAGCCACACTTGTCTTTGAGATATTTTTTGTCATGTAATAAGTTGCATAGGCAAAGAAAAGTGATTGAAATAAGCTAATCAAATAAAAAAATTTTGAAACTGAAATCAAGGCCAGCAGCCACAAAAGAATTGGGTATCCAGCTGGCCAATAATTTAATATCTCTGCTTTTGAAAAGAAACCATCGGCATATAGCCCATCTACGCCTTTGAAGTAATTTTCTCCATCAGCGCCAAGCCATCCTCCGCCTTGGATATTGCCCATTGTTATTAGTTTGATGACGAAGGCAACAACTGGAATTGCGATTAGGTAGCGGCGTCTTTTAAGTTCAGCCTTATTGGCCTGCGCTATTGGCTTCTTATTCTTAATTTGCTTAGCCATTTACCGCTCCTTTAACTCTTTACTTACTTCTTCATCTCGGCAGCAACATCATCGATGATGTTATCTAAGGTATTTGCTGGTTCCCATCCGATGCTGGTTTTGATCTTGGTTATATCTGGCACGCGGCGCTGCATATCTTCATAGCCTGCTGGGTAGGCGTCATCGTATGAGGTGTAAGTGATAGTTGACGTTGATTTTGTGCGTTCGATGATTTTCTCAGCCAACTGCTTGATGGTGGTCTCACCAATGCCACCGATGTTATAAACCTCACCGATTGATGAATCTGTTGCGGCTAGAGTCAAGATTGCTTTGACGGCATCTTGCACATGGCAGAAAACACGAGATTGTGTGCCATCGCCATAAACGGTTATTGGCTCGTTCTTAATCGCTGATTGAATAAAGCGAGGTACCACCATGCCGTAACGACCAGTTTGGCGCGGACCCACAGTATTAAACAGGCGCACAGTGGTGACCTTTAGTTGCTTGGTTAGAAATAGTGCGTGGGCGATCGCTTCTTCAAGAGCTTTCGCATCTGAGTAAGTCCAGCGGATCTTTTGTGGTGTGCCGACTACGCGGTCATCAGTTTCAGAAAGTGGCTGCTTTGGATTCTTGCCATATATCTCTGATGTGCTTGCAATGATGATGCGCTTGTTTAATTTGGTGGCCGCGGTGAGAACTACTTCAGAGCCTGTGAAGTTAGTTGAAACAGATTCGATTGGGTTCTCAAGGATTGTGTTAACGCCAAGGGCTGCGGCCATATGTAGAACAAGGTCGGCAGGGGCCATGAGTTTTTCAACCAGGGCCACATCGCGGATATCGCCTTGGTGGATTTCTATTTTCTCTTTGATGTGGGCGATATTGGCAGCAGATCCGGTGGACATGTTGTCCAGGATCGAAACTTGGTGGCCCTGGGCAAGGAGAGCATCACAGAGGTGAGAACCGATAAAGCCGGCTCCACCGGTGATGAAAACGCGCATGGAGGTAAGTCTATCCTGCAGGGTTGGCGCCGCCTAGTTCTGGAAAACACCCGCGGAAAGATTGGCACTTGCAGCGGTTGGCAAGGTAGTAGGGCGACCTTCTTTGACTGCTAATTCTGTCGAATCCCCACAAATACAATTTCGCATACCGATGAACCTTAAAAAAGCCCTTGATAAAGAAGCCAAGCGACGTGGCGAGACAAAGTCTGTAATTGTGCGGGAAGCTTTAGAGAAGTACTTAAAGAGCACCTAACGGTTGTATGTGCGCTTTGCTGAAGTAAATGCAGTTAAGCCAGAAATTGAAGTTATCGAAGTATTTAATTCGAGACTCAAAGATCCATCTGCATTTACTTGAAGCGCAACTACGCCACGATCGCGGCTTGTGACGATGGTGTAACCAACTGGCCAAGGCGCCATACTTCCTGGAGGATTTGTGGCAACGCCAGCCGGTGGTGCATAGGAAAGCTGCGCAAGTTTGTAGACCACCATTCCACTGGCTGCCGTTAATTTATCTGGCGCTACCTGACCGGATGCAACAACGAGCACGGCTTGATCAGCATCACCCTTTGGATCGTTCCACCAACCGGATGAAAATACCCAAGCCTTTGTATCAACTTGGTGAGGCGCAATAGCAAGGTGGCTCCAGGAATAATCATTCTTTCCGGGCACGCTTCCGCTCCCCAACATTGCAGTTGCATTTTCATAATCACTGTTTAATATGCCACCGTAACCATTTGTGCCGGCAAGGAACCAGTTACCAGATGCGGTTCCAGCGATATCGTGATCAATCTTTCCTACACGCGGCGAAGAAGTTTTTTGCAATTGCGCTTCCATTGCATTTCTAATCTCGCTTGCAAAGAAGGGCAAGAAGTCAGCGGTGTAAGGCTTCCAAGCATCTTGAGTTAAGTACGCCTGCGGATTCTGGAAACCCGGTAGCCAAGTAGTTCCGTCAAAAACATTGAAATCAAGCATATTTTCGGCCTGGCGCCCGAATTCCTCACCAGCCTTAACCTTTACATTGGCTTTGAGATAACCGTTGTTGCTTGCCTGCGAAGCAAGAGATGCCAGCACACCAGTTACTTTATTCATAACCATGTAAACCGTATACACATTGCAACCGTGGTCAATTACAACACGATGCGAATTAGGTGATCCAAGGTTTGATACTTCTGTTATCACTCCATCTGCTGGTGCGGTGACTGCCACATAATCGGCAGCTGTTAGCTGAGATGCGGATTTAGAGAGTGATTTCAGACCAAGGTAGGCGTGATCAATTGGTGTTACGTGTCCGCCAATCATGTATCCATAAGGAATTGATGGGGCTAATTGATCTAGCGGCAAGACTGGGGAAGTGAACTTAATAGTTGATGGTGAACATGTTGGTTCTTTTGCACTTGGTCCACCAAGTACTTGGGCAAGAGTCGGATACCAATCAGGACGAGAGGTGTATCCATTTGTTGGAGTCTTTGGGACATCTGCTGCAAGAACGTAACTAACTTTCCCTTTCTTACAAATAGCAGTCATGAATCCATTCCATCCGATTTCACCATTTTTACTGCAAGATGATCCGAGCTGACCTAATTTGAAAGCAGTGTTTTGGTTGTTTCCGCTTCCACCACCACCAGTTCCAGATCCACCACCACCAGTTCCAGATCCACCACCACCAGTTCCAGATCCACCACCACTGCCTTGTTGTGCTTGTGGCCGCCATGAATTTTTTCCATCAGCGCCTTTAGTGCAATACAAAGTTGTTCCGTTTGTACTCTTTGTTGGTGTGCTGCCTTCAGTGCAGAGAGAACCTTCTGAAGCGCTTTTATTGACAGCGGGTTTGGCTGATGCAACGCCTGCGTTCCAAACTAACTTGGATCCTTTTTTCACACACGTGAATGTCTTGTCTGCGAAATTAACCTTTTGATTCACTTTCGTACATGTAGCGCCAGATTTTGGATTAGCGGCATCAGCACTTTGAGTGCCAAATAGGGCCATTGTCGTAGCTAAGGCTAGGGTGAGGATCTTTTTCATAGAAAAAAGGTACTCCTGGGCAACCAGGGATGCCTAGAGGTGGCAGGTTACGAGTTAGTTAATTAATAGGCTCAACCCTTAATCTTGGCCCATGGTTGAAACGACGGGCGGCTTCACAAGCGCAGGGCTGGCGCGCGAGGCCGAGGCTTTACTTCTACCGTCACTCACGCAGGCACAAGCAATTGAGATTGGCGAGATTGCCTTCGCTAAGGCAAGTGCGCGCACATTTCCAATCATTGTGGAAGTTCGCTTGGGTGACTGGACTGTATTTAAAGTTGCGCTCACCGGTTCAACAACCGATAACGATTCTTGGCTAGCACGTAAGGCACGAGTTGTAATGGCGACAGGTAAATCAACGATGCATGAAAGAGTTTTAGCTGAGGAACGTGGCGTTGATTGGCATGTGGAAACTGGTTTAAGTGAAGAGCTACATGCAATTCATGGTGGTGGCTTAGCGTTAAATGTTGCAGGTCAAGGCTTGGCAGGGATTTTATTAGTTAGCGGATTGCCACAAGTTGAAGATCATTTACTTGGCGTTGAAGTGATTACCGAATATTTGGCGCGACAGGGAGAAAACGCATGAGCATCTGGGTCTGTGGAGAAGTTCTAATTGATTTATTGCCGGGTACACCAGAGCGAATTGCTGTTGTTGGCGGAGGTCCTGCAAATACTGCAAAGGCGTTGGCGCGCTTGGGCCACGATGTTCACTTTATCGATGGCATATCAACTGATGACTACGGAGTTAAAGCGCGCGCTGAGTTATTGGCTGATGAAGTTAAGTTAGATCTGGCGCTAACAAGTGATAAACCAACTTGTTTAGCAATAGTCACACTAGGTGAAGACCGTAAAGCCAGTTATGAATTTAAAATAGATGGCACAGCCACCTTTGATTTTGATTTAAGTTGGTTGCCAGATCCTTCGGTGCATAAGCCAAATGTGCTGCATATCGGCACCTTGGTGACCATTGTTGAGCCTGGTGCATCAGTGCTTTATGACTGGGCGCTACAGGTGGCTGAATTCGCACCGATTGTCTTTGATCCAAATATTCGCCCATCGGTGATGAGCGATCGCGACAGATATCAAGCAGCCGTTGAGAAATGGGCAGCTATTTCCAGCGTTATTAAGGTCAGCGATGATGATTTAACTTGGTTATTTCCAGGTCAGCCATTTGAAGAGATTGCTAAGCGTTGGGTTGCAGATGGTGCGGCACTCGTTGTTGTTACACGTGGAGTTAATGGCTCGATTGGTTATACCGAAGGCGGCGTTGAAGAAGCCCACGGTGTGAAAATCGATTTGGCTGACACGGTGGGCGCCGGTGACACAGTTGGCGCCATTATTGTGGAAGCGATGATCCAAGATGGAATTTTATCTTTGCAAGGTGAAGGCTTAAAGAAAATACTTACTCGCGCGGCTAAAGCTGCTGCAATCACATGTTCTCGTGCGGGGGCGCAGCCGCCTTATAAGCACGAGCTAACGAAAATCTAAGGACACTGGCGATGCAATATATAGATGATGCCGAATTTCAGATCGCAATAGATCTAGATAATGGCGCACGTATTTCATCAATTACTTGGCGCGACTTGCAATTCACTGTTCCCTATCGCGGAGGACCGCTGGATTACGGTTGGTATGCGATGGGACCTTGGGCGGGGCGGATTCGCGATGGGATTATGCGCGGTGCCGATGGTGAAGAAATTCAGTTACCAACGAATATAACTCCGCCACATGCAATTCATGGTTTTGGTTTTACATCTTCCTGGCAAGAAATAGGTCCTGGTCGTTCGATGTTGCATCTGCCAAAACCATATGGTGGCGCCACTTTTGAGCAGACTATTGAAGTATTAGATGATGCTGTGCGCTGGTCACTGGAATACGACCCTGGTGATTGCACGCTGCCCGCATGGTTTGGAATGCATCCTTGGTTTGCGCGCGATCTAGATCGTGGGGGCAGTGCCGAGATCGAATTCAAAGCAGCAAAGATGTTAAAGCGCGATGACGAGGGAATGCCAACAGGTGAATTAGTTCCGCCATCTAACGGCACTTGGGATGATGCATTTACCGAAATACAATGCGTTCCGGCTGTTATTTGGGAAGATGCTGCGCGCATTGATATTGAATCTGATGCGCCATGGTGGGTTGTATATAACGAGGATTCTGATGGAGTTTGCATCGAACCGCAGACCGCGCCACCTGATGCGCAGAACTTAGGGATAAGTGGCGAGCATTACATCGAAGCTCTATTTGTATTTTCAGAAGTGTAATTTAAGGCAAACTAGGATTAAGGCATGTCAACACAAATTAATCGCTTACATCTGGCAGAACTTCGCAAAGTTGAAGAAGCGCGCTTTTTAGCAAACCACAAGAAGAGCTCGGAAGCCTTTGCTGATTCTCAGAAAGTCATGCACGAAGGTGTGCCGATGTCATGGATGGCTAAGTGGCCTGGTGCGCATCCGGTTTTCGTTAAAGAGGCTAAGGGTGCCAGGTTCACTGATATTGATGGCAATACCTATATTGATTTTTGTTTGGGTGACACCGGTTCAATGACGGGGCATTCACCTGATGCAACCGTTGCGGCGATTAAACGTCAGGCAGATATCGGTATAACTTCGATGTTGCCGACTTTAGATGCGGCCGTTGTTTCTAAGGAACTTGCTGCGCGTTTTGGGCTGCCTAAGTGGCAATTCACGGTGACTGCAACAGATGCCAATCGCCATGTAATTCGCTACTGCCGCCTTATAACTGGGCGTAGCAAGATCATTGTGATTGACCGTTGCTATCACGGAAGTGTTGATGAAACTTTTGCAACGCTAGATGGCGCGGGAAATACCGTTAAGCGCGAAGGTAATCTTGGTGCGCCAGTTGATTTGGCTGTGACAACTCGAGTTGTGGAATTCAATGATTTAGCTGGGATGGAAGCAGCACTTGCTCACGGTGATGTCGCTGCGATTTTGCTGGAACCTGCGATGACAAATGTCGGCATTGTTCTGCCCGAAGATGGCTATTTATATGCAGTGCAGGATTTGGCTAAGAAATATGGCGCGCTCTTGATTATTGATGAGACTCACACAATCTCAGTTGGTCCTGGCGGAATGACGCAAGATCTTGGCTTAAAACCTGATTTCTTAACTATTGGCAAAGCAATTGCTGGCGGTATTCCAGTTGGCACATTTGGGATAACTGAAGAAGTTGCTAATTCAATAAAGAAACTTGTTGAACTAGAAATCATTGACACTGGTGGCATTGGCAGCACTCTGGCCGGTAATGCGATGTCACTTGCTGCAATGCGTGCAACGTTAAGTGAAGTTTTAACAGCGGATGCCTTTAAAGAGATGATCGCACTTGGCGATCGTTGGAGTGATGGTGTTGATGCCGCGATTGCTGAATTTGATTTGGATTGGCATTGCAATCGTTTGGGTGCGCGCGGTGAGTACATCTTTAAAGGTAAGGCGCCACGTACCGGTCGTGAAGCTGCTGAATCAGGGGATTTTGAACTAGAGCAATACATTCACTTGCGTCTGCTCAACGATGGCTTCTTGCTAACGCCATTTCACAATATGGCGCTGATGTCACCGGCAACAACTGCTGCCGATGTTGATGCGCATACTGCGGCATTTCGCGCCATGTGTGCTGATTTGGTCGGTTAATTTTCTAGGGTAAAAAGAGAAAGCCCCACAACTAGTGTGAGGCTTTCCCATCCCGCTTAAGTCATCTGATTCACAGAATAAGACTTGAGCTTATTGATTCGAGCGATTTAGCTTTCGCCAGTGATCTCACTCCCAAACCGTTGAGATAATAATAGAGATTGTGCCTGTGGATTACAACCGAATTATGTCTGTGGTGTGTACAAGAGTACGCAGATGGAAAAATTTATAACGCGCTATAGCCAGACCTTTATTTTAATTGGGCAACTTGAGTTAATTCTTCGTGCAAGACTTATTGAAACTCTAAGTCGATATTCTTTAGAAAAAGGTTACACAGAGTGGCATGAAGTTCTAGATGCGAAGAGCGCACATGACCCTTCAAAGCCCTATGTAAGTTTTGGGGTATGGCGCGATGTGCTTTCTCAGCGAAACTTCACCAAACTCTGGTTGCCGTGCACCAGATATGCCTTCATAGATCTTGCCTTTGCAGATTCATTTAAGACTTATCAAAAGATAGACAATCGGATGTATTACGCAGCCGGGACTCGAAACCGCGTCTGTCATTTCAATTTCGCTAATGCTCGCAACGTCAAGCATGAGGAAGCGAATTTAAGGTGGCTAATTGGGGCACTTGGACGAGAAATCAGGCCATCGACCTAGAAGACGCGTTCATAAATAGTTATATTTGGCTTATGAAACGGTTGCTCGCCGCAGTTCTTATCTCACTAATTACAGTTTTGACCCCTTCGTTAACCAATGCAGCAGGTGTCATAGATGAGCAATATTCAGCAGATAACCAAACTGATAACAGAAATAAAATTGGCGTTCTCTTTGAAGAAAACGTAGATACCTTACGCATGCCGTCTATGCTTTTCAGCTATGAACTCGTAAGTGGTGCTTCACCTAATGTGATTTCATATTGTGAAGGCCTTAATGACCCAGTGTGCGCTAACGCCGAATTTTTAAAGTATTACGCGTTAATGCCCCCGTGCGAGACCCCAAGTGAAGTGGACTGCATTGAAAGCGTTTATGCAGTAGCACCTGGTTCACCGGCACGCATCAAAGGTATCTACAAAGAATCGATTCCAGAGAAAGTCATTAACTCTTACAAAGCGGATCCCATAAATGGTTTACCCCAAGGATCAGTTTCTGGAGTATGGGAGATTCCAAACGTCCAACATGGTGGAGGCTCCACTAATTTTGTAGGTATTGTTTCTAGAGTCGGATCCTTAAAGCGCAGTGGCACAAATTGGGTTGCGCAACCACCAGGTTCGGATCCATGGGGTAATGGCGATTTTCGTGCTTCAATCTATCCCGTAAATGTAATTCGCGACTCCCGTTATAAAGCGAACATTTCTAGAATAATAAAGCAACCTAACGGTGCTACGTGGATGGGAATTGATCACCCAAGCCAACTTCCGTTTGATGTCTGCGCAGCTATTGGTGATGGCGTTTGTGCTCTGCGACAGACTTTTCCTGAAAATATTAAATTCGGAATGGTTTTTCGTTTTTCAAGAGTGATTAATGGGTGGCTGCATGGGCGCATTGATTCACCAGAAATTGATTACGAATTGACGAGTTATGGAACCCGCGTTGATATGAAAGGCCTATCCACCCGTGTTCCAATTGTGGCGGGTTGGGTCGACCCAAGTTCATTTACAGCTCAAGAAAAGCCAAGAATTGATTGGATACCAATGGGTGTAAAAGATTACCCAGGAGCCAGTGGCGACTATTCGATGCAAGTGTTGAATATGTGGTCTCGAGTCTTAAAAGATACTGCAGCAGCCAATCCAACGCAGTGGATTTTTTATAATCTATCAGAACGCGATATTGAGGCTTCTAGTAGTTGCATTAAAAACTCTAAGACTTTGGCAGGATTTGTAACAACCAACTCGACTACTTACACAGCAACCCCACCAATTTACAATGAACAGACAGGCACTCTTGACTACAAGGTTGCCTCGCCACATTTTCTCGCTGATGGGAAAGTGTTCCAAGGTAAATATAACTTGTATATTGATTCGAAAGTTGCGCGCTGTATATATAAATTTAGTAACGCACCTATTTCGGCCTCGGTGAGTATCACCTCCTCCGATGGTGGCCAACAAAGCGTCGCAACAACTGTTGTAAGTGAAAAGAATGGATGGTTAAATTTAAGTGCTGCAGGCTTTACATTCTCGTCACCAACGTTGAAGGTGAAATTAACTCAAGATGCATCGGCTGTGGCGGTGACTCCAACACCTAGCGCGACACCATCTGCAAGCGCTGAACCTGCACCGCAAGCATCTATTGCTCCGGTGGCTAAGAAATCCACGATCACCTGCATCAAGGGCAAACTAACCAAGAAGGTGACTGCAGCTTCGCCAAAATGCCCAACTGGATATAAGAAGAAGGCTTAGTTAAAGCCCAGGCTGGTGTAGAGCCCCAAGCCTTTTTCGTTATCGGCATCGACGTAAAGCATTGAGCGCTTTAAACCTTTTTCAATCAAATAATTAATTGCGGCAACCGATACAGCGCGGCCAATGCCTTGATGGGCATGGCCTGGATCAACTCCAACAACGTATAACTCGCCAACAGGATCTTGATTTACAAGGTCTTGGTGGATTTTGGTCCAGACGAAACCGACTATTTCATCGTCTTTTATGGCTAGAAAAAAACCTTCGGGATCAAACCAATTTTCGGTCATACGGTTTTCGAGGTCTGCTAAAGCCCAATTACCTTGGTCGGGGTGGTTTGCGAAGATTTTGTTGTTAAGTGCAAGCCAGCGATCTTTATCTTTTGCAGAAATAAAAGTGCGGATTGTGTATTCGTGTTTTGCTGTGGGAAGCAGATCGTTAAGTGATCGATGGATCTTAAGAATATGGCGCATTGCGGTTATACCCGCTCGGCGATTTGGCTCTCTTTACCGCCGTTTGGAAGTGTGAAGAGATAACCAACATTGCGTACTGTGCCAATGATTGATTCAAATTCAGGACCAAGCTTGGAACGCAGGCGACGGATGTGCACATCAACGGTGCGAGTACCACCGAAGTAGTCATAACCCCAGATTTCTTGCAATAACTGTGCACGAGTAAATACGCGACCGGGATGTTGTGCCAAGTACTTGAGAAGTTCGAATTCTTTAAATGTTAAGTCAAGTGAGCGTCCCTTGATCTTTGCTGTGTAAGTACTTTCATCAATTACAACTTCACCTGTGCGAATTTCCCCAGCGTTTGGATCGGCTGCAGTTATCGCTGCAAGGTGAGTTCCGATAGAAATACGAATGCGCGCATCAACTTCAGCAGGGCCTGCGGTATCGAGAATTACATCGTCAACGCCCCAGTCGGCGCTCATCGCAGAAAGACCACCTTCTGTGGTGATTGCAATGACCGGTGCACCAACTCCGGTTGAAGTTAACAAACGAGTTAAATTTTTCGCAGCCGGTAAATCGCGACGTGCATCAACGAAGACAATATCCATTACAGGTGAATCAATTAGCACGCTTGCCTCGGCGGGCATGATTTTTACCGTGTGTTGCAGTAAAGCAAGTGATGGCAGAACTTCCGCGCTGGCGCCATTGGTGTTTGTTAGTAGCAACACCTTGGCCATGGGGCTCACCTTTCGCTCTACTTGGGTTCGTGATATCTGGTTAAGTGAGAGAGAATACTCCAGTGAAAACTTTCATTCCACTTGCCTTCGTGCTGGTCTTGGCCACTGGATATGGCCTTTGGTATCAGCGCACGCGCGGAGAGTTTCGTAAGAAGAAGACGGTAAATGGGCCAAAGTTAACCGCTGCCATTGTCGGCACAGAACTTGGGGCTCGGGCGACGATGGTGCAATTCTCATCAGCTTTCTGCACGCCATGTCGGGCCACCAAGGCGTTGCTTGAAGATATGGTCAAGACTTTGTCTGATGTTCGCTATGCCCACATTGATGCCGAATCACATCTTGAATTAGTTCGTGAGTTAAATATCTTGTCCACGCCAACCACCTTGTTCTTAAATGGCGCCGGTGTTGAAGTAGGCCGCGCAATGGGAACACCGAAGCGCGCTCAGGTGCACGCGGCGCTGGCTGCAATTCACTAACTCAAGCAGTTGCGAATATTTCGCAACTAGCGTTATCGCTTAAGCCTGCTTACTCTTTACCTATGTTCCGCATCGAAATCAGCTATTTCACAAAGCGCCGTGTGCTTGATTACGGTCGCTTAGCTGGCTCTATGTGTCGTGCTTAGTTTGCAACTCAAAAACTAATCCACGACCCATAATCGATTTAAGTAAGGAATGGAAATGTCAGTACAAATAGATGCACGTGGACCACGATGGTCTGCACTATTTACAACATTTGTATTAGCGATTGCTCTTATAACATCAAGTGTTTGGCTGATCGCCTTCCAAGCAGTTGTCTTTGCAATAGGTGCACTTCGCGGACCGCAGTTCACTCCTTATGCCTATATCTTCAAGAAGGTTATAAAGCCGCGTCTTAAGTCACAGGCGGCCTTAGAAGATGTGCGTCCTCCGCAATTTTCACAAGCAGTAGGACTAATTTTCGCACTTGTTGCGATTATTGGATCAGCAACTGGTGCCGGTGGGGTCTTCACAGTTGCAGTTGGATTTGCACTTGCGGCAGCATTTTTAAATGCGGCATTTAATTTCTGCTTGGGTTGCCAGATGTATTTACTCATCTTGCGTGCTGCCAAGTAATTTCTTTACAACCCCTTAAATAACTAACTAATAACAGGAGATAAATATGTCACGTGAAACATCACTAGTAAGCGCTGATTGGGTTACTGAAAATATCAATAACCCTAAGGTAGTAATTGTGGAGGTCGATGAAGACACCACTTTGTACGAGCAAGGTCATATTGAAAATGCAATCACATTCCATTGGCGTGAAGATCTGCAAGATGGGCTAATTCGCGACTTGATTTCGAAGGAGAAGTTCGAGGCGTTGCTTTCAAAGTCAGGCATTTCAAATGACTCAACGGTCATCTTGTACGGTGGTAATAACAACTGGTTTGCAACTTATGCGTTCTGGTATTTCAAGGTTTATGGCCACCAAGATGTGCGCTTGCTAGATGGTGGACGCAAGCGCTGGGAACTAGATGCTCGTCCATTTGTGACCGAAGTGCCAACTCGCACAGCGACTCGTTATGTTGCTAAAGATCGCGATAACTCGATTCGCGCATATCGCGATGAAGTGATCGCAGCAATTGGAACCCTAAATATCGTAGATGTTCGCTCACCTGCAGAATTCAGCGGTGAACTAGCAGCTCCTGCACATTTGCCACAAGAACAAGGTCAGATCAAAGGACATATTCCTACTGCGAGAAATATTCCATGGTCAAAGGCTGCCAATGAAGATGGCACATTTAAGACAGACACTGAACTAAAAGAGCTTTACGTCGGTGCCGGTGTTGATCTTGCAAAAGACACCATTGCGTATTGCCGTATTGGAGAACGTTCTGCGTTCTCTTGGTTTGTTCTGCACGAACTTCTTGGCGTTGCAAACGTTAAGAATTACGACGGGTCATGGACCGAATACGGTTCACTCGTTGGTGTACCAGTAGCTGTAGGCGCATAAGTTGAAAACCTGCGGTGCAACTCCCGGCGGTCCATCACTCGATGGCATTGACGTTACAACACAAACAATCATCCAAGGTGTTGTACTCAGGGACGGGGACGACGGAGTACCTAACGGAACTCCTGTCGGTAACGCACATGTTCGTTTGCTTGATCGCGACGGAGAATTCACCGCAGAGCTTCCAACTAATTTGCAAGGACAGTTTCGTTTCTTCGCCGCTCCTGGTGTTTGGACTCTTGTAGTACAAGCACCAGGTGCGCGCGTAGAACAGCAGGTCACCGCTGCGCAAGGCATTCCTGCCGATGTTCTCATTTCACTTTGAAGGTAGGCTTAACCCATGGCTGAACAACATGAACTCCGCGATAAAGGCTTACGCCTAACCCCACAACGCGAACTCGTTCTGGCTGCAGTGCGTGAACTTGGACATGCCACACCTGAAGAAGTTGCAGAAAAAGTGCGCGCGACTCATCCGGGAATCAATCTTTCAACGGTTTATCGCAACTTAGAAACTCTAGAAAACGTTGGCCTTGTTCAACACGCTCACCTCGGCCATGGTGGTGCTACTTATCATGCAGCGGAGGAGTTAACTCACCTCCACCTTGTGTGTGGAACCTGCGGATCTGTTGGCGATGCGCCGATTGATGTGGCAGCAAACTTTGTTCAAAATCTGGCAGATGATTATGGTTTCAAGACAGATGTTTCTCACTTTGCAATCTATGGGCTATGCGCTGCGTGCGTTAAGTAAATTATGACTGCAGTATTTGTTGAAGATGGCGTCGATAAAGGCGCCATTTGGCATTTCGGAGAACCAAATAAAGAGCAAAAAGCTTTGGTGGCAGGAACGGCTTGGGCTGATTTATCTCATTTAAATATTATCGCCGTATCAGGTGTTGACCGTTTGAAATGGTTGCACGATTTAACTACGCAGCACTTATCAGGTCTTGGCGCGGGACAATGGACTTCAGCGCTGATTTTAGATGCGCAAGGCCATGTCGAATATCAATTTAATTTAGTCGATGATGGTGATACCACTTGGCTGGTTCTTGATCCTGGTTATATCGATACCTTGGTTGCTTACTTACAAAAGATGAAATTTATGTTGCGCGTTGATGTGCGCGATGCCTCAAAGGAATTCGCTGTCTTGCGCGCACCGGGAGCTGCAACAGATTTAGGTGGACCGTTCGCTCTCGTTCCACGCGCTGAGTTAAAAGATATGAAAGAAACATTTGACGCAACCGCAATGCAGGTTGGTACATGGGCGCTCGATGCAATGAGAGTTGCAGATGGACGCCCGCGAATTGCCTTTGAGACAGACCATAAATCAATCCCTAATGAGCTAGGTGTTTTAAATAAATCGGTTCATATGAATAAAGGTTGTTACCGAGGTCAAGAAACGGTTGCCAAAATATTTAACCTCGGCAACCCACCGCGTCGTTTAGTTCTACTGCATTTAGATGGCAGCCAAGTTGTAATGCCCGCACCTGGCACACCGGTTATGAACGGTGAAGTAAAAGTTGGTTTTCTCGGCACAGTAGCGCGCCACTTTGAACTAGGCCCAATCGCACTTGCCGTCGTTAAACGAACAACACCGGTCGATGCGCAGTTGACGGTGGAAAACGTTGCCGCATCCCAGCAAGTGATTGTGCCCGCATAATTGGAGACGATCGGACAAGGCCTGGTTGTCCTGGTGGCGATGCTGGTCATCATGTGGACGGTGAAGAAGCTCTAAAGCCTTAGGATTAAGGCGTGGAAATCGTTAGCGCAATCCTCTTGGGAGTTATCTCTTTAATAATTGGTGTTGCGTTGTTGGTTTACGGAATTCGTGGGCGTCGCGAATCGCAAGCGCGTGATTCGCGCACATATCGAAGGGGCAGACTTTAAGTGGTCTTTACAATTCCAGAAGGTTTGCATCCTGATTTAAATCCAGTGGCGTGGATGGTTGGCACTTGGCGCGGCAAAGGTCGTGGGGACTATCCAACGATTGAAAGCTTTGAATACGCGCACGAAGTCGTCTTTAACCATGATGGGCGCCCGTTTCTAAATTATTACTCACGTTCTTGGATTATTGATAAAGATGGCGAAATTATTCGCCCCGCCGGATCCGAAGCAGGATTCTGGCGCGTGAAGCCAAATAACGTATTAGAAGTTGTTATCTCGCATAACACTGGAATCTCTGAAGGTTGGGTCGGAACATTTGATGGTCCAAAGATTCAATTAGTTTTGGATCAAGGTTATTCTGCGCCAACAGCAAAGATAGTTACAGCGGGCGTGCGTTTATACGGACTTGTCGCTGGTGAACTATTTTTTGCCTACGATATGGCTGCTGAAGGACAAGAGTTGCAAGCCCACATCTGGTCATCACTAGAACGCCAATCCGAATAATTAAAGAGAAGGATAAAATAAATGTTTAATGACGCAGTCTTAGCTGAGTACGTCCGTGATGGTGTTGTCGAGTCCGAACATCGTGGTTTCTTAGCGATGCTTAGCGCAGACGGTACAATTTTTAAATCCTTAGGTGATATAGATACCAAGGTATTTCCGCGTTCGGCCATTAAATGTGCACAAGCATCAGCCATGGTACGTAACGGTCTTGTATTGGAGCCACGCTTATTGGCGCTTGCGCAATCTAGCCACTCTGGTGGCGACATGCACATGGATGGTGCTCGCGAAATTTTGGCGTCGGTTGGTTTAGATGAAAGTGCGTTGCAATGTGCCCTGGATCGTCCAATTGGTGAAGCCGAGAAGCGTGCTTGGGGAGAAAAGCCAGCGGCTCGTATCGCAATGAATTGCAGCGGAAAACATTCGGCGATGTTGGCAACGTGCGTAAAAAACGGTTGGTCAATCGAGAGTTATTTAGAACATTCACATCCGCTGCAATTGGCGATTAAAGCAGAGTTAGAGAACTTAGCGGGAGAAACCATCACCTTAACTTCTACCGATGGTTGTGGCGCGCCACTCTTTTTGCTTTCGGTAATTGGTCTAGCTCGAGTAGTCCACGCAGCAACTATTTCAAGCGATCCAGTTCATCAGAGCGTTATCAACGCTGCTCGTACATTCCCAGAAATGGTTGGTGGAAATGGCCGACATAACACTGAGATGATGCAGCAAGTGCCTGGATTATTTATGAAGGATGGTGCTGAAGCAGTAAATGTCACTTCTCTTGCGGATGGTCGTGCAATTGCAATTAAAGTTAGCGATGGTTCACAACGAGCATTTCGCACAATAGTTCATGCTTGTTTAAAGGAATTTGGTATCGATACATCGTTTACGCCTGAAAAAGTAATGGGCGGCCCGCGTGTAATTGGCACCATTCGCGCAACCATTTAGCCGACTCAATTGAATAGGCGTACCCTAAGGGTATGAAACCGCGCGTGGCCATGCTCATGGTGCATTCCTGTCCCCTGGAACAAGCGGGTATTGGCGATGCTGGTGGCATGAATATTTACGTAGCTGAAAGTGCGGCACGTATGGCAGCGCAAGGTGTGGAAGTTGATATTTTTACTCGTCGCGATCATTTAGATCTGCCGGCAGTTGTAGAACTTTCACCTGGTGTAAACGTGCATCACTTGGATGCGGGCCATGATCTGCATTGGACCAAGGAACAAGTCCCCGCGCACTTTAACGAATTGACTGCTGAATTTAAGAAGGCACTTTCTACCGATCAAAGTTATGACCTAATCCATTCGCATTATTGGCTATCTGGAAAAGTCGCGATGCCAGTAGCGAATGAGTTAAAACTGCCTTTAGTACACACCATGCACACAATGGCGCGCGTGAAGAATTTAAATCTGGCCGAAGGTGAAAGACCAGAACCAATGATTCGCGTGCAGGGTGAAACCCAGATCGTCGCCGCGGCAAGTGCTCTAACTGCAAATACGGATGCAGAAGCAGCCAGCTTGGTTTCGTTATACGACGCCTGCCCAGATACGGTGCATTTGGTTACTCCAGGCGTTGATCTCTATAACTTCACACCTGGTGCGGGACGAACGGCCGCCCGTAAAGTAATTGGCATCGAAGCTGATACCCATGTAATTACCTTTGTGGGACGTATTCAGCCGCATAAAGGGCCAGAGTTATTGATTCGTGCAACTGCCGAAATGGTTTCACATTCACCACATTTGCGACCAAAGTTGCGAGTTTTCATTATTGGTGGTGCATCTGGAATAAATGGCAGTGAAGTCGAAAGGTTAAAAGAGTTAGTTAATTGGCTCAATATTGATGATGTAATTTCATTCTTGCCGCCAGTACCACGAACTGAATTACCTAACTGGTATCGCGCCGCGGATTTAGTTTGCGTTCCTAGCTACTCTGAGAGTTTTGGTTTAGTAGCACTTGAAGCACAAGCTTGCGGAACACCGGTTGTCGCAACTGCAGTTGGTGGCCTTCGCACCGCAGTTGCTGACGGCATTTCTGGCGTGTTGGTCGATGGCCACGATCCACGTGCTTGGTCATCTGTTTTAGCGCGCTTATTGCAAGAACCACAACGTCGCGTACTGCTTTCTATGGGAGCAATCGAACATGCATCGCACTTCGGTTGGGATGCCACCGCCCGCGGAACGTTAGATATTTATGATCAAGTGATTACTGATGCGGCGCGCATCAACAAATCGATCGGTTAATTAGATGGCGGCCTTAAACCCCCATGAAGTAATTGCAGAATTTTTAGAATCTCACGATCTGGAATATGAAGAAAAAGACGGCAAGACTTTTCTAATTACTTTGCCAGGTGAGAAAAAACTGCAGACTCATTGCGCACTAATCATTGGCGACCATTCACTGAGTATTAACGCATTTGTAATTCGCAAACCTGATGAAAACGTCGGCGCAGTTCATGCCTGGTGTATGGCCAAGAACGCTGGCATGTATGGGATCGCCTTTGCTACCAACGAACTCGGCGATATTTTCTTAGTTGGACGCTTGCCACTTGCAGCGGTGACAGATCGCGAGATAGATCGACTAGTCGGTGCGGTGTTGCAGTATTCAGATTCGTCATTTAATCCACTATTGGAATTAGGCTTTGCCAATTCAATTCGTCGCGAATGGGCTTGGCGAGTAAACCGTGGTGAATCCTTGGCAAATCTGGATGCATTTAAGCATTTGATTTAAATATTTGCTCCATACATGGCAAGATAGGTGCTATGTCCAACCATGAATTGATCTTGTTGCGCCACGGCGAATCCGAATGGAATGCCAAGAATCTATTTACTGGTTGGGTAGACGTTCGTTTATCGCAAGCAGGTGAAGCCGAAGCTGCCCGCAGTGGAAAGTTATTGGCCGAACGCAATCTTTTGCCAGATGTGGTTCACACATCACTCTTACGTCGCGCAATTCATACATCGCAGTTAGCCCTTGATGCATGCGACCGACACTGGATTCCGGTTCATCGCTCATGGCGCTTAAACGAACGTCACTACGGAGCTTTGCAAGGTAAAGATAAAAAGGAAACTTTGGCCAAATACGGTGAAGAACAATTCAAATTATGGCGTCGTTCTTACGATGTTCCGCCTCCACCAATTGATTCGGCTGACCCATATAGCCAAGCTAATGATGCGCGCTACGCTGATTTAGGCGCGGATCTGCCAGCAACTGAATGCCTGAAAGATGTTGTCGCTCGCATGATCCCTTATTGGCAAGAATCAATCATCCCTGATCTAAAAGCGGGCAAGCGAGTATTAGTAACTGCTCACGGTAATTCTCTGCGTGCCTTAGTAATGCACTTAGATGGAATTTCAGAGGCAGATATTGCAGAACTAAATATTCCTACTGGAATTCCACTGCTCTATAACTTGGACTCAAACTTTGCGCCGATTAAAAAAGGCGGAGAGTACTTAGATCCAGAGACTGCGAAGGCTGCTATCCAAGCGGTTGCGAATCAGGGGAAGCGCTAACCTCAACCGGGGCTGGCGTTCCAGAAGTAATATTTTTGTAGTCATCGCGCTTGTCGCGAATGATTACTTCAGCAGTGACTAAGCCAGCACGAGCAAAACCAATTGAGAGTTTTACGTGGCGACCAGCAACCGGGGTTACACCGAAGAAAACCGCCTTGGCGTTAGCGCTATCGCCCTCAAAACGAATTGGTGCATTCTGCTTTAACAATCTCTCACCAGTAAGAGTTGCTTGGTTTCCACCAACGGCAATACCCAACAACTGATCTGCCTCGGCGCCTTGATTAACAATGGTTCCAACAAGTACAGCATCGCCAGTTTCAGTTGCAACTAGCAGCAGATTAAGAATCTTTATTTTGCTGCCATTTTCAGTAATGGTTACTTCAACACCATCGGTGACTTGCTTGATATTTCTTGTTGCCGCATCTTGTCCGGCACCACAAGCGGTCAATGAAGTTGCAAGTACAAGTGCTGAAATTAATGTGATGGTGCGACGCATAGGGGCTATTCTCTCATGCGTTTTCAGTGGTAATTACATTTATGATGAACAGCAGA
The DNA here is from genome assembly GCA_009698815.1 of Actinomycetota bacterium. Lineage (GTDB taxonomy): Bacteria > Actinomycetota > Actinomycetes > Nanopelagicales > Nanopelagicaceae > Planktophila. The sequence goes on from WLPJ01000005.1 coordinate 23,072, forward strand.
TGGCGCCTATATTGCCTAAAGCCCTTATTTAACTGGGTTTTCTTGCCGGTAAATCGCTGGTAGAATAGACCCTCTAGCGAAGGGCAACACATGACATTTAAGGTCGGCGAAACCGTTGTTTATCCTCATCACGGTGCAGCTCTAATTGAAGCGATTGAAACTCGAATCATTAAGGGCGAAGAACGTACCTACCTAGTCTTAAAAATTGCCCAAGGTGATCTCACAGTTCGCGTTCCGGCCGACAATGTAGACCTCGTTGGAGTTCGAGATGTAGTGGATAGCGCTGGACTTGATCGCGTATTTAGCGTTCTTCGTCAGCCTTACACAGAAGAACCAACTAACTGGTCACGTCGCTACAAGGCCAATCTAGAAAAACTTGCCTCAGGTGATGTCATCAAGGTCTCAGAAGTTGTGCGAGACCTATACCGCCGCGATTTAGATCGTGGTCTTTCTGCTGGTGAAAAGCGCATGCTCGCCAAGGCGAAGCAGATCCTGATCTCTGAGCTGGCTCTTGCCGAGCGCACAGATGAAGAAAAGGCTGCAATTCTCCTTGACGAGGTTCTCGCTTCTTAAGTAACAAAGCAAACCAATGATCGCTGCAATCATCGCTGCTGCAGGCAGTGGCGAAAGATTTGGCGCATCCATCCCTAAAGCTTTAATCCAACTAGGTGATCGCACTCTTATCGAACATGCTGTTTCGGCGATTTCATCTGTGGCAGATCAAATAATTGTTACAGCTCCCGCCGGATATGAAAAAGAGATTCAAAAACTGGTTGGCGATGGCATAACTGTTGTAACAGGTGGTGCCACTCGTTCGGAAAGCGTGCGCATCGGTTTATCAAAAGTCTTATGTGAAGCCGAATATGTTTTAATCCATGATGCCGCCCGTGCGCTAGCTTCTCCTGCTCTGGTGCAAAGTGTGGTCGCTGCTTTAAAGAGTGGCGATGTTGCAGTTATTCCAGGGCTGGCGCAGACCGACACTGTAAAAGTTATTGATGCAGATGGATTTGTAACTGCCACACCAGATCGCACTTCGATGCGTCGCGTGCAGACTCCCCAAGGATTCACTTACGCAGTTATTAATCAGGCGCATGCGGCCGGTGGTGAAGCAACTGATGATGCAGCCCTGGTTGAATCACTCGGTAAGAAAGTTCGCGTTATTGACGGTGAAGAACGTGCACTAAAAATTACGACGCCGGCAGATCTAGCAACGGCCTTGCAATTCTTAGGTCACTCAAATTCATTTAAATCAGGTGTTGGTGTAGATGCCCATCACTTTGAGGCAGGACGCCCACTTTGGTTGGCTGGTTTGTTGTGGCCAGATCAAGATGGCGTTGAAGGACATTCCGATGGTGATGTCGCAGCACATGCAATTTGTGATGCTTTATTTGCAGCAAGCGGGCTCGGTGATCTCGGCAGTAATTTTGGAACGAATAAGCCAGAATATAAAGGCGCATCAGGTACAACGTTGTTAAATCAAACACTGACACTGGTTGAAAAAGCTGGATACAGAATTTCACATGTGTCAGTACAAATAATTGGCAATCGCCCCAAGATTGGTGCACGTCGTACCGAAGCGATCGGTGTGCTTTCCGAGGCGTTAAATGGCGCCGAAGTTGCGCTACTTGCAACAACCACCGATGGCATGGGGCTAACCGGTGAAGGCAAGGGCATTGCCGCCATTGCATCAGCGCTGATTTATTCTAAATAACCTTCGCAAGATAGACTTAGCCAATGAGTTCGCTATCTTTATATGACACGCTAACGCGAACTACATCCCCATTTGTGCCGCTAAAAGCTGGTGAAGTTGGCATTTATTTGTGTGGTGCAACTGTGCAGGCACCGCCGCATATCGGACATGTGCGCTCTGGCGTTAACTTCGACATATTGCGCCGTTGGCTTACCAAATCTGGCTATAACGTAACCTTTATTCGTAACGTCACAGATATTGATGACAAGATTTTGCATAAGGCCGTTCATGAAAAGGCGCCCTGGTGGGCAGTTGCCATGAAATACGAGCGCGCATTTTCTGATGCCTATGCCGCGCTAAATGTGCAGCCACCAACGTATGAACCACGCGCAACGGGCCACATCACCCAGATGATTGATTTAATGACTTTGTTAATCGAACGTGGTGTTGCGTATGCGCCAGGCAATGGCGATGTTTATCTAGAAGTTCGCAAGTTGCAATCTTATTTAACGCTATCTCGTCAAAAAGTAGATGACTTACTGCCGGCGGCCGACGCTGATGAAAAATTTAAAAAAGATCCACGCGACTTTGCACTTTGGAAAGCAGCAAAACCTGGCGACCCATCTTGGCCAACTCCTTGGGGCCCCGGACGTCCGGGTTGGCATTTGGAATGTTCTGCGATGGCGCACGCTTATTTAGGTGAAGCCTTTGATATTCACGGCGGCGGACTTGATCTGATTTTCCCGCACCACGAAAACGAGATCGCCCAATCTGAAGCTGCCGGCTACGCATTTTCAAAGCGCTGGATGCACAACGCATGGGTAACGACATCCGGCGAAAAGATGAGTAAATCACTTGGCAACTCATTGCAAGTAGTTGAACTTCTAAAATCTGTGCGCGGAATCGAATTGCGTTGGTATCTGGGCAGCGCGCATTACCGTTCTATGGTCGAGTTTTCGCATGATGCGCTAGCCGAATCCGCAACTGCGTTTCGTCGCATTGAAGGTTTCCTAACGCGTGCTACTGAAATACTTGGCGCTGTGCCAACTCCAGTTATTTCACAAGGTTTTACCGATGCTATGAACGATGATTTAGCGGTACCAACTGCTTTAGCGGGTATTTCTGAGGCGTTGCGCCTAGGCAATAGCGCAATTACTTCAGGAGATAAGACAGTCATTAAAGCTAGCGCGGCTGAAATTCGCGGCGCACTAGAAATTCTTGGCTGCGATCCTTTTGATCCTACTTTTGCATCTAGCGGTGGAGAAGATTTAACGAGTGCGCTAGATGGAGTAATTCAATTAGCGTTGGCACAACGCACCGCAGCGCGCGATCGCAAAGACTTTGCAGCATCTGATCAAATTCGTGATGGATTGGCTGCACTCGGAATTATTATTGAAGACACAGCACAAGGGCCACGTTGGTCTATCTCACAGATAAGCGAGAAGTAAATGGCCGGCACTGCAAAACCTCGTGGCGCAGCTCGTTCAAGTTCGAAAAAGGGACCAACTGGTGGAACCGGTGGAAAAAATAAACGTCGCTTAGAAGGCAAAGGTCCAACACCTAAGGCCGAAGACCGTCCGTATCACGCAGCTGCAAAGCGTAAGAAGGCTGCCGAAAAGAAAGTTTCACCTCGTACTCGCACTGGGCGCAGTGAAAAGCCAAAGGGTGAAATTGTTTCTGGTCGTAACGCAGTTCTAGAAGCACTTCGGGCCAGCGTTCCAGCAACTGAATTAATTGTTGCGCGCAGCATCGATGTCGATGATCGCGTTGCCGAAGCGTTGCAACTTGCCCTGCACCATCAACTTCCGATTCGCGAAGTCCATCGCGCTGAGTTAGAAGGAATAAATGCGAATAGCCAAGGAATCATCTTGGCGATTAAGCCTTATCAATACTCTTCTTTCCAAGAAATTGCAGAACGTGCCAACCATCCGATTTTGATCGTGGCACTTGATGGCGTTACAGATCCACGTAACTTAGGTGCAATCGTGCGAAGCGCCGCCGCATTTGGTGCAGCAGGAGTTGTTATGACCGAACGTCGCGCCGCTGCAATGACCGCGTCTGCTTGGAAATCATCTTCTGGTGCAGCAGCACGTTTACCCGTTGCACAAGTAACAAATATGGCACGTACGATCGAAGATGCTAAGAAATTAGGCTGTTTTGTTATCGGTTTAGATGGCGAATCAGATCAAACCTTGAGCGGTTTGAAAGTTGCTAAAGAGAATGTCATGGTCGTTGTTGGATCTGAAGGCAAGGGACTTTCTCGCTTGGTTCGTGAAAAGTGCGACCTAGTTGTATCGATTCCAATGCGTGCAACCACTGAATCACTAAATGCCAGTGTGGCAACATCAATCGCTTTGTTCTGGGTGGATGAGCAGCGCCGTAAATAGTTAGAAAGATAAAGGGAAATGAAGTACAAACGTTTAATCGTCTGCGGAGATTCATACTCTGAGGGCATGTCCGATGAGATTATCAATGGGCAATATCGCGGTTGGGCAGATCGCATTGCAGATGTGATGGCCCGTGCTGATTCTGATTTCACTTATGTAAATTTGTCAGTTCGCGGAAAATTACTAAAGCAGGTCATTGATGACCAATTGCCAGTTGCAATTGGCTATGTGACTGGTCCAGATACTTTGTTATCTTTTCATGCTGGGGCAAATGATGCGCTCCGCCCAAATTACAAACCTGAAGTCGCGCAAGCACTTTACGCCGAAGCAGTACGCCGCGCAGCAGCAACAGGTGCAACTCTGATGTTATTTACAGTTCTAGAACGCACCGGAAACACAGGACGTGGTTCTGATGTTTGGGCAGCGCGCTTTGGTGAGTTTAATAAAATTGTTCGTGAAGTTGGCGCTGAAGTAGGAGCAATAATTGTTGATGCCAACAATGAAACTTTCTTTAGTGATAATCGTTTTCTTGCATTTGACCGCCTACATTTAAATGCCGAAGGACACAATCGTGTTGCCCAAGCGCTATTAGAAAAATTGGGTTACCAATTCGATTCTGCGTGGCGAATACCGCTTCCGCCAGCGCCAGCATCGTCTTGGTTATCGAGACGGATTTCATCTACAATCTGGTTCTTCACATTTGCACTACCTTGGATTTGGCGCAGATTGCGCGGTAAATCATCGGGTGATGGCAGAACTGCTAAATATCCAACGCCTATCCGCTGGCCCGTTTAGCCGCTGTCCATAGACCGGCTACTAGAAGTTCACTTTAAAGAGAGATGATTAGATCATGCCTGATGCAGTACACCTGATTGATCGAGAGATCAGTTGGCTTTCATTTAATGAGCGTGTCCTCGAGCTTGCTGAGGATGAATCTATTCCGCTGCTTGAGCGCGTTCGCTTCTTAACAATCTTTGCGTCAAATTTAGATGAATTTTATATGGTGCGCGTGGCATCAATTCTAGGAAAAATTGAGACGAATCCAAATTTAGTTAATTCGGCCGGCTACACACCCGCCGAACTTCTATCTGCAATTTCTGCTCGGGTGGGTGACTTAACTCGCCGGCATGCCAATTTGTTCAAGAATAAAATTGCTGCAGAGTTAGAGGCAAATAAGATTGAAGTAATCCGCTGGGATGATCTATCTGATGAAGAACGCAGTTATGTTTCGCGAATTTTCAGTGATCGAATTTTTCCAGTATTAACACCACTAGCTGTAGACCCATCTCATCCCTTCCCTTATATCTCTGGACTCTCACTTAACTTGGCGGTAATTGTTAAGAACCCAAAGACTTCCGAAGAATATTTTGCCAGAGTTAAAGTGCCACCAATACTCTCACGCTTTATCTCAGTTAGCCCTGCTCCACAGAGCACTCGCTTTTTACCGCTAGAGGATTTGATTTCTATCCACTTGCAAGAACTTTTCCCAGGAATGTTAATTGAAGACCATTACACATTCCGTATTACCCGCAATCAAGATATCGACCTTGATGAAGAAGATTCAGAGGATCTTTTGACATCGCTTGAACAAGAGTTGGCGCGACGTCGTTTTGGTCCACCGGTTCGTTTGGAAATTGAATCTGGGGTTGGCGAGAAGTTGCGCAATAAATTATGTGAACAACTAGATATCAATCCTGCAAATGTGTTTTCACTACCAGCACCGCTAAACCTTGTGGATTTATCGAAAATTGCAGATTTAGACCTACCTAAATTAAAGTACCCACCTTTTAGATCGCGGACAGTTGCAGCACTGCGCGAAGTAGATTCTGAAGAGCCAGATCTATTCTTCGCGGCGATTCGCCAAGGCGAGATTCTGCTTCACCACCCTTATGAATCATTTACCTCATCAGTTGTGCAGTTTTTACAGCATGCCGCGGAAGATCCAGCAGTGTTGGCGATTAAACAGACTTTGTACCGCACCTCAGGTGACTCACAAATTATCGAAGCGCTAATTGAAGCGGCCGAAGCCGGCAAGCAAGTGCTTGCAGTAATCGAACTTCGCGCCCGCTTTGATGAGCAAGCAAATGTGCGTTGGGCTCGCAAACTTGAAGCTGCTGGTGTGCACGTTGTTTACGGTTTGATGGGGCTAAAGACGCATGCCAAGTTATCTCTTGTAGTGCGCGATGAAGCACAAGGGCTGCGCCTTTACTGCCATATGGGAACCGGAAATTACAATCCAAAGACTGCACGATTCTATGAAGATTTAGGAATTCTTAGCGCAGACCCTGTGCTGACCGAAGATCTCACTAAGTTATTTAATCAATTATCAGGATTTGCACCGCATTCAACTTATTCACGCCTTCTTGTTGCACCACGCACTCTGCGCAGTGGATTGCTAGAAAAGATTGCCAATGAAACGGAAATGGCTAAAGCTGGCCGACCATCAGGCATCCAAATGAAACTTAACTCTCTGCTTGATGAAGAATTCGTTGAAGCTCTTTACACCGCTTCGCAATCTGGCGTTAAAGTTGATCTCGTTATTCGCGGTATTTCATCAATTAAACCTGGCATTCCTGGACTCTCAGAAAATGTCAGAGTTCGCTCACTGTTGGGTCGCTTCCTTGAGCACTCGCGTATCTATCACTTTGTTAATGGTGGAGATGATGAATTCTGGATCGGCAGTGCAGATTTAATGCATCGCAACCTTGATCGTCGCGTTGAAAGCTTGGTTCGCATTGAGCGTCCCACACATAAAGCATCGCTACAAGAGGTCTTTGATTTATCGCTGAGTGAAGAGACTGCAAGTTGGCACCAAGATCAAGACTCTTGGAAGAACGTAACTAAGAATTCAAAAGGTGAACCTCTGCAAGATCTGCAGAGCGTTTATATAAAGCGCTATAAGAAAGCCCACTAATGACAAAAGAGTTAGAGGTACCTTTAATTCAGGCTGCCGGCGCAGTCTTATGGCGCAAATCAGATAAATTAAAATTAGAAATTGCCATTATCCATCGCCCTCGATATGACGATTGGTCTCTACCAAAAGGCAAAGTTGAATCTGGTGAATCACATATTTCTGCCGGCTACCGTGAAATTCAAGAAGAGACAGGATACGAATCAACATTCGGTCCTGAAATTGGAACAGTTGTCTACAAACTGGAAGGTGCTCCAAAGGAAGTTAGATATTGGGCCGCGGCCGCAACAGTTAAAACTGGAACTCCAAATCCACAGGAAGTAGATGAAGTTCTTTGGCTTGAACCAATGAAAGCAAAAGAGAAGTTAACTAATAAAGATGACCGCGCAATTGTTGACTTCTTTCTAGAATTTGGTGCGGATACTTTCCCTATAATTTTGCTCCGCCACGCCAAAGCTTTGAAGCGCACTGACTGGGACGGCGATGACGGGGATCGTCCCTTAGAACATCGCGGCCAGTTGCAAGCCAAGCGATTGCTGCCAATTTATCTACCGTATGGAATATCTGAAGTTCATACATCAGATTCCTTACGTTGCATTGAGACAATTGATCTGATGGCTCGCTTAATAGAGAAGACACCAATTTTTTCAGCAGATTTATCCGAATATGGTTATGCCAAAGATAGAGAAGCCCCACTTGATTATGTTCAAGATTTGATGAATCGTGGCGCTGCGGCAATCGTCTGCAGCCACAATCCGATTATTCCAAAGTTGGTCAAGAAGCTGGTTGGCAAGAAATACTTTAAATCAATGGACCGCGAGTTAGAACCAGCCCAAGCCATTGTTCTGCACTGCCGCGCAGGTGAAGTTATAGCCTGCGATTGGATCGACGAACCAATTATTTAGTCTGCGTTAATTTGGTTTAACGTTCCATCCAGTCTAGCCAGCGTAAAACAATGCCTTCGCGCAGTGCCCAGGGGCAGATCTCTAACTCATTTATCTGCAATTTTTCCATTGCTGTACGCGCAACAATTGCTCCGGCAACGATTTGACGAGCGCGGCTCTGTGAAACTCCGGGCAGTTCCGCGCGTTCATTGTTCGACATTGCTTGCAACTTCGGGATCATTTTATTTAAAGAATTGATCTTGAGATATTTGGCATTGTCACCAAACCAATGTTCGCCAAGTCTGGCCAAAGTTCTAAAAGTTTTGCTAGTTGCAACAAAGTGATCGGCAACGTGATCCATGATGTCATGGGGAACAGATTCCTGAACTTGTTCAGCAACATAACTTTCTAGCGTCTTAATCTCTTTGGAGGTATGTGGATCAGAACCCAAATATTCGCGGGTTAAGCGCGATGCCCCAAGTGGCAGTGAAACTGTGGCTTCAGCGCTTTCATCATCGCCGACAGCAATTTCCAGTGAACCCCCACCAATATCTAAAACTAGTAAGCGCCCACTTGACCAACCCAGCCAACGGCGAACCGCCAGGAAAGTCATGCGCGCTTCATCATCTCCTGACAAAACCTGCAGATCAATTTCAAATTTTTGATTTATCTGATCCAGGATCTCCTTACCGTTTTTGGCATCGCGAATTGCAGAAGTGGCGAAAGCTAAAATTTCTTCAGTTTGAAATTCATGTGCATGCGAAATCGCGTCCGCAATCGCAGTTTCCAAAAGATCTACGCCTTCAGAAGTTATATTGCCCTCATTATTTAAGTATTCGTGAAGGCGAAGTTCAACTTTTTGACTGCTGGCCGGGCTTGGACGCGCACCGGGGTGGGCATCAACTACTTGGAGGTGGACGGTGTTTGATCCCACATCTAAAACGCCCAATCGCATGCGCCTAAACCTACCTGTTTGCGGCGATTGCGCTGTTGATTTTTACATTACGCCGTTAACTGCCATAATTGCGAACTGTTGCTCACAAGGCAATTGGCCTCTCTAGCTCAGTGGTAGAGCAGCGCACTTGTAATGCGCAGGTCGTCAGTTCAATCCTGACGGGGGGCTCCAGATTTTCCCGATGACGAAAGGGGCAACGATGAAGGATTATTCGTTTCCTCATGAGCAATTCGATGAATTACTTGGCGCAAATGCCGAATATATAAAGTCATTTAAGTATTCCGAATTATCAGGCAGCGCCGCCAAAGGCTTGGCAATCGTTACCTGTATGGATTCTCGGATCAATCCACTTTCAGTTGTTGGAATGCGATCTGGGGATGCCAAGATTTTGCGTAACGCTGGTGCGCGCGTAACTGAGGACGTTATTCGTACCTTGGTCCTAGCAACTTACTTATTAAATGTAGATCGCATCTTGGTGATGCCACATACCGATTGCGCCATGGCGCGCGGTGATGAAGCAGATATCCATAAGCTAATCGATGAGAAATTTGGCGTTGATACCCGCTCACTTGAATTTCGCACAACCCGCGATCAAAAAGCGGCGCTTGCCGTTGACGTTAATCGCATTCGCGCGTACCCGCTGCTGCGTCGAGGCGTAACCGTGGCTGGAGCGATTTACGATGTAAAGACCGGAGCTATTCAGCCGGTTGATTGCTAACTCGCCGAATCGGCATCTTTGTAATCGGGTAATTTAGATCCGTTAAGAATTGATGAACCAGAGCGCTAAATAAAGCTGGTTTTTCCTTCGGTGCAATGTGAGAAGTACCAGGCATTATCGCTAACTGGCTCAACTCAATTGCGCGGTACATGGAAAGTGTGTGTTCGTGCGAAATCACATCATCATCGCCGGCAATAATTAAAGTTGGACATTGAATTTTAGCTAAATCGCTCACTGGAATATCTGGCTCACTTTCCCAGATGTGTAACATCTTCTTTATCTTTTCAACAAGTGTGTGCGGTGCATCTGGTGAAGTTATAGCGTATTCAGCCTTATCTTCATCACTCGGCTCTGCAAAAGGCATTTCAATCACGGTTGCAGAATGGTGATAGTTGGCCCCAATTAAAGCTAGTGATTTAACAAGTTCAGGCCGAGCGATCGCAATAGACATCGCGATTATGCCGCCATCTGACCAACCAATTAAATGAGCAGGTTCCTTCACTACATCTTCTAAGTAGGCAATCGCTTCACGAATTTGATACTTGAAATGAAAAGATTCGGATTGATCTGCAGTAAATCCGTGGCCGCTGCGATCGTAGGCAAATAAATGAAAATCGGGTTCAAGATCTGGCGTTAAAACATAATCCCAATGCGATGTCTGACTTAAGCCGCCGTGTAAAAGTACAACTGCCTCACCATTGTTTTCCCATTCGTAGGAATAGACCTGATGCCCGCGCAGATCAATGTAATCAGGCATTTACTTACTGGCTATCCATAATGTGGCGATTGCCGCGGTCGAAAGTTAAATAGTTCCAGCTCCAATCGGCGATCGTGCCAATCTTGTTGCGTCCACCGAGTAAATAGAACAAATGCAGCCACAACCAGGCAAACCACGCCAGGGCACCCGTGATTTGGATTCCCTTAAATTGCACAACGGCCTTGTGGCGGCCGATAGTTGCCATAGAACCCTTATCTAGATATTTGAAATCTTGTAACATCTGACCACGATTGGCGCGCATAATTTGTTTTGCAACCCAGCGTGCTTGTTGCATTGCAACTGGTGCAACCATCGGCAAGAAACGCCCCGCTTTATCTTTGGCACCTGAAATATCACCGATCGCCCAGATGTGTGGGTAATTGTTCACTCTCAAGTTTTGTTCAACGCTGATGCGAGTTCCTTCAAGTGGCAAGTTAAGAAGGGCACCTGTTGGTTCACCTTTAACGCCTGCTGCCCAGATTGTTACCTCTGATGGTATGGCAGTCTGACCTTCAACTAATATTTGACGCGGCTTAACTTCTTGCACTGCCGTGTTTAACAAAACTTTAACGCCCAGCTTTTCTAAATCTTTCTTGGCCCGAGCCGAAAGTCTTTCGCTAAACATCGGCAAAATACGTGGACCAGCTTCGATTAGATAAATATCAATGTGCTTAGCAGCGTTTGCTTCATCATTCTTAAGTGGACCGCGCTTAAGTTCGGCTAGTGCGCCAGCCATTTCTACGCCAGTTGGACCACCACCAACAACTGTTAGAGATAAACGAGTCTGATCTTCAAAGCGGCACAAGTCTTCAAAACGGCGCATGACTTCGGCGCGAATACCGATAGCTTCATGCACGCTCTTCATGCCGAGCGCATGTTCTGTGACGCCTTTGACGCCAAAGTCTGCAGTTGCAGAACCGAGAGCCACGACTAAATGGTCAAATTCCAGAGTTTCTGAAGAGTCGAGTTTTACAGATTTATTTTTGTGGTCTACCGATATTGGTGAACCCATTCGGAACTTAACTCCACTTTTGCGCAACGCTCCACGTACCGGGTGGGCAACATGATCTGCCGCAAGTCCAGCCGTTGCCACCTGATATAAAAGAGGCAAGAAAGTTTGGAAATTGTGGCGATCAACGACTGTGACATCGGCATCTTTGGCCAGCGCTTTAGCGGCGGTTAGCCCGCCAAAGCCAGCGCCAAGTATTACGACGCGAGGTCGTGTGGAAGATGCCATGTACGCAGTCTAGGCTCTGAACTATGAACTCGCAGCGCTTAATCTTGGTAACCGGAGCATCTGGCTATGTCGGCGGTCGTTTAGTACGTGATCTTGTTGAAGATAAATGCTCGGTCCGAATTTTGGTCCGCGATGCGCAAAAAGTCTCAGAGCAGCCGTGGGCAAGCCAAGTAGAAATTGTGGAAGGCAATGCAAATAACCCATCAGATTTGCGACGCGCACTAAACGCAGTTCACACCGCTTTCTATCTATTACATTCGATTAACGCTGGCAAGAATTTTGATGAAGTCGAATCAGCGATGGCGAAAAATTTTGCAGAATCTGCGCAAGCCGAAAGTGTTTCACAGATTGTTTATTTAGGCGGAATTGCTAACGATCAGAACCGCAGCCAACATCTTGCTTCACGGATGAACACAGGCGCCTTGCTAGCTTCTGGCAAAGTTCCAGTACTTGAACTACGTGCTGGAATTATTATCGGTTCAGGATCAGCATCCTTTGAAATGTTGCGCCACCTCACGCATCGCTTGCCAATCATGACGACTCCTAAATGGGTTTCGAACTTAACGCAACCAATTTCAATCCGAGATGCGCTGTATTACCTGCGCAAGTGTGCAACTTTGCAAAATCCTGTTTCTAAGATCTGTGATATCGGTGGCAAGGAAGTGCTTTCTTACGCTGACATGATGCAGAAATTTGCCAAGTTATCTGGCCTTCGCAAGCGCTGGATTATTCAAGTTCCCGTTCTAACGCCGAAACTTTCCAGTCTCTGGATCGGATTTGTTACACCGGTTCCAACTTCACTGGCTCGTCCACTAGTTGAATCTCTAATTAGTGAAGTTGTCGCAGATCCGAAGAAGAGTATTGATTCAATAATTGCGCCACCACCTGAAGGGTTTATCGATGTAGAAGGCGCGATTAAATTGGCGCTTTCGCGGATCGCGGACAGAGAAGTAATTTCGCGTTGGTCTGATGCGGCATACCCAACTGCGCCATGGCAGAAAGCGCAGAGTGATCCTGATTGGGCCGGTGAAATGGTTCTGCGCGATCGTCGCGAAAGCACAACTGATGCGACTGCAACATCTCTTTGGCAAGCGGTGGAATCAATTGGTGGCGATAACGGTTGGTATGGCGCTGATTTGCTCTGGTTCTTACGCGGTTTAATCGACCGATTCTTTGGTGGAGTAGGACTTCGCCGCGGGCGTCGCGATCCAATTAATTTGCGTGTGGGCGATAGTTTAGATTTTTGGCGAGTAGATGAGATTGAACGCGGAGTTCGCTTAAAGCTATATGCCGAAATGATTTTGCCAGGTAAAGCGTGGTTGGAATTTACAATCATTGAAGATCAGGGCAAACGTATAGTTCGCCAAGAGGCAAGTTTCTCACCACGCGGCTTAGGTGGTCAGTTGTATTGGTATGCAGTTCTGCCCTTTCACTTCTTCGTTTTTCCTACCATGCTACGAAATTTGATTCGAAAGGCTAATCGCACCGATTATGCCAATTCACGAGTTTAGCCCTGAAGTACAAGCGCTAGCCGATGAAATTTTGGCTTACAGTTTGCAGCGCCTAAAAGATGATCCTCCACTAGATGGCCCGCGTACAGCCGAAGATTTATTTAGCGAAGTTGGAAATACAATTACCGCTAAGGGTTTGGGCGGTCATGAAGCTTTAGAAGTATTTACAAATGTATTAGCGAAGGCATGTATTTCAACAGATCACCCGCGTAACTTGGCATTTATTCCATCTGCTCCAACTGAATATTCCAATCTCTTTGACTTAGTTGTTGGTGCAAGTTCACTCTATGGCGGATCTTGGCAAGAAGGTGCCGGTGCAGTATTTGCTGAAAACCAAGCACTTCGTTGGATCTCAGATTTAGCAGGATTGCCTGCAACCGCCGGTGGTGTTTTTGTGCAAGGTGGCACGATCGGAAATCTTTCCGCTTTAGTTGCAGCGCGAGCACATGCCAGAAGTAAATTTCCAAATACTTCGCGATGGGCAATTGCCTGCAGTGCCGAAGCACATTCATCTATTGATCGCGCTGCCAACATCATGGATGTAGAACTGCTTACTATTGAACCTGGAGCCGATCGCAAATTACACGGTGATGCCGTGGGTGCAGCAATCGATAAATTGCACGCCACATCGCAAACTCGGGTATTTGCAGTAGTAGCAACGGGTGGAACGACTAATTTGGGAATTGTTGATGACTTAACTTCAGTTGGTGCCGCAACGCACGAGAGAGATATCTGGTTTCACGTTGATGGCGCTTACGGCCTTGCGGCGCTGTGTGCTCCGTCAGTCCGCGCGATATTTAACGGCGTTGAAACTGCGGATTCCTTAATTGTTGATCCGCATAAATGGTTATTTGCCCCCTTTGATGCGTGCGCACTTATCTATCGCAATCCCAAAATCGCCAAAGAGACACATACCCAGCACGCTTCTTACCTAGAAACACTTCACGATGACTCTTGGTCACCATCAGATTATGCAATTCACTTAACACGTCGCGTTCGCGGATTACCTTTCTGGTTTTCACTTGCTGCACACGGAACAGATGCCTATACCGAAGCGATGGAGAAAACACTTGATGTGGCAAAGGCTGCTGCAGATTTAGTTAGAGCACATCCAAATTTAGAACTGTTGATGGACCCAGAACTTTCCATCGTTGCATTTACTCGCAAAGGTTGGCTAGCTGCTGATTATCAAAAGTGGAGTGATAAATTATTGGCAGATCAGATCGGATTTATTCCACCTTCATCAGATAAAGGTCAATCCATCCTGCGTTTTGCGATCGTGAATCCCTGGACAAAAATTTCAGATATTAAGATGATTTTGGATACGCTCTAAATCCCACAGTTAATGGGTTATCTAGTTTAAGATTTGCTATATGTCAGCGCTGGAAAATAACCACGAAGTGAGTGCATCACTGTCTGACCTGGAAATTCGCATCCTAGATTTTGAATCTAATTGGTGGCGCTTTGCCGGGGCTAAAGAGTCTGCAATCAAAGAACTCTTTGACTTAAACGCTCCCCGTTATTACCAACTACTAAATGACCTGATCGACCGCGAGGATGCCCTTGCCGCCGCTCCAATGTTGGTAAAACGCCTGCGCCGCCTGCGCGAGGCCCGCATGTTGGCCCGTTCTACTCGCTAAAGCCCTTCACCAAACCCTCGTTTTGCAGTGGGGAATAAGACCGTCTAGATTTGGCGTTAGCACTCTCGGGGTGTGAGTGATAAAACGCCCCTAAAGCTCAATTATGCGAAAGACCTATGAAGGAGTAATTACATGGCCAAGATGATTGCCTTTAATGAAGAAGCCCGTCGCGGATTAGAACGCGGAATGAACGTCCTAGCTGATGCGGTCAAGGTAACCCTTGGACCTCGCGGACGTAACGTTGTTCTTGAGAAGAAGTGGGGCGCCCCAACAATTACCAACGATGGCGTTTCCATCGCCAAGGAAATTGAACTCGATGACCCATGGGAAAAGATTGGCGCAGAGCTAGTTAAGGAAGTTGCTAAGAAGACAGATGATGTCGCAGGCGACGGAACAACCACTGCAACCGTACTTGCCCAAGCACTTGTTCGCGAAGGTCTGCGCAACGTTGCCGCCGGATCAAACCCAATGGCGTTAAAGCGCGGAATCGAAAAGGCAGTAGATGCCATCGTTGCCGAACTTGCAGCAATGGCCAAGGCCGTTGATTCCAAAGAACAGATTGCAGCAACCGCATCTATCTCAGCAGCCGATTCCACAATCGGTGACATGATCGCTGAGGCAATGGATAAGGTCGGCAAAGAAGGCGTTATCACTGTTGAAGAGTCAAATACATTTGGTCTCGAACTCGAACTCACTGAAGGTATGCGCTTTGATAAGGGTTACATCTCACCATATTTCGTAACTGATCAAGATCGTATGGAAGCAGTTCTAGAAGATGCCTACGTTCTAATCGTTAACTCAAAGATTTCAAATATTAAAGACCTGGTTCCAGTTCTTGAAAAGGTAATGCAATCAGGTAAGCCACTTGCGATCATCGCCGAAGATGTTGAAGGCGAAGCGTTGGCAACACTTGTTGTAAATAAGATTCGCGGAATCTTCCGTGCCGCAGCCGTTAAAGCGCCAGGTTTTGGAGATCGTCGCAAGGCGATGTTGCAAGATATTGCCATCCTTACAGGTGCCACAGTTATCTCTGAAGAAGTTGGTCTTAAGCTAGAAAGTGCTGGCCTAGAACTTCTTGGTCGCGCTCGCAAAGTTGTTATCAGCAAGGAAGAGACAACTATCGTTGAAGGCGGCGGAGATGACGCACAGATCAAGGGCCGCGTTGCTCAGATCCGTGCTGAAATCGAGAAGTCAGATTCAGACTATGACCGCGAGAAGTTGCAAGAACGTCTTGCCAAGCTCGCAGGTGGCGTAGCTGTTATCAAGGCTGGCGCTGCAACAGAAGTAGAACTTAAAGAGCGTAAGCACCGCATTGAAGATGCAGTGCGAAATGCTAAGGCTGCAGTTGAAGAAGGCATCGTCGCTGGTGGTGGCGTTGCACTTTTGCAGGCAGCAACTCAAGCATTTAAGAAGTTAAAGCTAGAGGGTGAAGAAGCAGTTGGCGCAAAGATCGTAGAACTTTCGATCGAAGCACCACTAAAGCAGATCGCAATTAACGCAGGACTTGAAGGCGGAGTCGTTGTAGAAAAGGTACGTCACCTCGAAGTTGGTTTCGGACTTAATGCTGTAACTGGCGAATACGTAGACATGATCAAGTCAGGCATTATCGATCCAGCAAAGGTAACTCGTTCTGCACTGCAGAATGCTGCATCAATTGCTGCACTCTTCATCACAACCGAGGCTGTCATTACTGACAAGCCAGAGAAGAAGCCGGCTGCCCCAATGGGTGGCGACGGCGGCGGAATGGATTTCTAAATTCATGACAACGCAATTCGACGCGCAAGAGATTGCCCGAAACGCCGCACTTGCTGATGCAGAAATGCCATCACAAGTTGGTGCTTTCATCTCTGTCGAATTCGATGATGAAAATCGCGTTGCAAGTTATCTCTTCGATGCAGCTATTCAAGGTTATAAAGGTTGGCGCTGGTGCGTCACTGTTGCAAAGGTTGATGCATCAGCGAATCCAACTGTTTGTGATGTAGTTGTTCTACCTGGACCAGATTCGCTATTGGCGCCAGACTGGATCGAATACAAAGATCGAATTTTGCCAGAAGATATTCAACCCGGAATCATTGTTCCAAGTGCACCAGATGACACTCGTTTAGTTCCAGGTGTTAACGCACTGGCTCAAGATGAAGGCTTGGATGCAACCGAAGTATTTGATCTTGGTTTGATGCGCCCTCGTGTACTTTCTATCGAAGGTCGCGATCAAGCAAGCAAGCGTTGGTATTCCGGTGACCGTGGACCAAATACTCCGCTGGCACAGAGTGCACCAAAGCCTTGCGCATCATGCGGATTCTTTATTCCCATCGCAGGTTCACTTCGCGCATCATTTGGCGTTTGCGCTAATGCGATCGCACCAGATGACGCGCGCGTGGTTTCAGTCGATCATGGCTGCGGCGCGCACTCCGAAGCTACGCTCTAGCGCTTAATTAATTGGGGTTCCAGCCCCGCACGCCTTGCGATAAACTTTCCACCTGCCCGCACCCCTGCGGCTACACGAGTAGCGAAATTCTTATAAGGAGAACCCCATGCCTACAGGTCGTGTTAAATGGTTTAGCCTGGAAAAAGGTTTTGGATTTATCTCAAATGATGAAGGCGAAGATGTTTATTTGGCCGCAACTTCACTTCCTGAAGGCGTTACAACTGTAAAGCCCGGAACCAAAATCGAGTTCAGCATTATCGATAGCCGTAAAGGTCCACAAGCCATGTCAGTTCATGTCGTTGATGCGCCAGTTTCACTCGCCGAAAATTCACGAGTTAACAGCGATGATCTGGCAGCGATGATTGAAGACACAATTAAGATCCTGGATAAAGTCGGCAACGGTTTGCGTCATGGTCGTCATCCATCTGGCGTTGAAGCAGAACGTTTAGGACGCGTACTTCGCGGTATCGCAGGACAACTAGAAGCTTAAATACCACTGCGCGCTGCGCGACGTTTTGAGTATCTAATACCCCAGGCACCTAAAGCTGTTCCTGCAACACAGGTCCATATTAATTTGCTATCTGCGCCACTAATTGCCAGCGCAATTGCCGCAATAACCCAGACCACGGTTCCAAAAGTGATTAGAGTTACGACAGAACTTATCTCTGATTTAATCTCTGACGGATTAGTTGAACTCATAGAGAAAGCATACAAGCGATGGCTATAAAAGAGCACGGTAACTGGCGTTCTTTTCGCCACCGCAATTACCGAATTCTTTTCCCTGCCAACGCTGCATCCAATATTGGCACCTGGGCACAACGCGTCGCTCAAGATTGGTTGATTCTGCAATTAACCAATAACAGTGGAACTTATTTAGGCTTAATAACCGCCGTCCAATTTGCACCAGTTCTTTTCTTTTCACTGCATGGTGGCGCACTAGCCGATCGCGTTAATAAGCGGAAGTTATTAATCTTCACCAACTTTGTGGGTGCACTTTCTTCACTTGGCTTAGGGCTATTAGTTCTAGTGGGAAATGTAAAAATATGGCATGTTTTTTTCTTTGCTCTAACCCTTGGAATTGCTTCAGCGTTGGATGCTCCGATTAGACAATCATTTACCTCTGAAATTGTTGGCCACTCGGATATCGCAAATGCGGTCAGTTTAAATTCGGCTAATTTCAATGCTGGGCGCTTAGTTGGCCCAGCGCTATCTGGCTTTCTGATCGCCCGCTTTGATACTGGCCCCTCCTTTCTTATTAACGCAGTTACTTACGTTCTTGTGATTTTTGCCCTCCTTCGTATGCGCGAATCTGATTTCTTTATTCAAGAGAAGAAAGCTACGCAAGGCACGGTGCGCGAAGGTCTGCAGTACGCGCTTGCTCGCCCAGACTTATACGTGGTGATGTTGGTTGTCTTCTTCGTTGCCACATTTGGCTTAAATATGCAGATCTTTAACGCACTTATGGCTACAAAGGAGTTTGGCAAAGGACCGGCATCCTTCGGATTGCTCGGCACCTATGTCGCAATTGGGTCACTAACTGGGGCGCTAATTTCCGCACGGTTAGAAAAACATCGACGTACCATCTTTGTAATTAAAGGTGGAGTTGTTTTCTCTCTGGCCATAGCACTGTTATCGATTGCTCCAAACTATCTTTGGTACTCACTCTGGCTGCCACTGTGTGGATTTAGCGCACTCACCATGTTAATCACCGCAAACTCCTTGATTCAGGTTAACTCTGATCCGGCAATCCGCGGCCGCGTCAGTGGAATTTATTTACTTATCTTCATGGGCGGCACACCATTTGGATCGCCACTGATTGGCTGGTTAGTTGAAGTTATTGGAATTCGCGAAACTATTGCGCTGTGTGGGTCTATTTCGCTAATTGCATGTCTAACAATTTGGGTGATCTTTCACGACAAAGTTGGTCTGCCGAAAGATATAAGCGTTGAAGGCGTTCTACCAGCCGCCTATGACGATCAGCGCTAATAAACCGATCAAGGTAATAATTGTGATGATACGTCGGGTGCGATAACTCATTTAAATTTTATTCGCACTTAGGTGTTTGGACGGTGAAATAAGAACCATAATAAATCCTAAGGCAATTAACACTGGAACCATTATGTAAGCGCGAGATATTCCAAAGTTATCACCCAGGATTCCGAGCAAAAGCGGAGAACTAGCTATCGCAATTCCGGCGGCAATTGAACTTTTACCGATTGATAAATCAGGACGGCCTTCACTAAAGGCAACCATGCGCAGAGTAAAGAGTGGAAACTGCACGGAGATCCCAAGACCAACGAAGAAAAGCGTTAGTAAAGAAAAAACCAATATGTGTGATGACCAGAAGAGCCCAAAGGCAACAAATTGCAGCGCTAGCGCGATCTTTAACTGTTCGTCAGCGTGGAAACGTTTCAACAATCTGCCGGCATACCAACGTCCAGTACCGACTCCGGTTCCAAAGGCAATTACTGCAAGAGTAGAGATTGCAGAACTTGCATCTGTGCGATCACTTATAAGGGAAGCCGACCAGAAAGATGTCGCAAACTCTGCGCTAATTGAGATGAAAAATCCAGTAAAGGAAATCCAAAATCCGCGGGATAGCTTGCCGCGTTGTGGCCCTGATTCATCAGGAATATGTGAATCTGGCTGGTATTTACGACCATAAATAAACATTCCCAGAATAAATGGAATTGTGATCAATAGGCCAACGCGCCATTGATCGCGAATAATATTTGCAGTTGTACCGATAATAAAGTTTCCTGTAACAAAACCTGCAATCGCTACCGCGTTAATTTGTGCAACCGCAGTATGTGATCGCTCGGCAAAAGCATGTGATCCAGCGGTATTTACATTGTTGATAACCACAGAAATTCCAAAGCCAGCAATTAGCGTGGCCAGCAAAGTTAGTTGCACTGGGGGAGAGAATACGAAAAATACAATGCCGATTGAGAAGATAATCAAGCCGATCCAAGTCGAATTAGAACGCCCAAAACGGTGCACCATTTTTGAGTTAAGCCAGCCAGCGATAATTGCGGCAACACCCATCGCGGTTCCGTGCAGTCCAGCGACGCTAAGTGATGTTCCTTGATCTTCGCGCAAAAGCGCTTGCGATGGACCAAAGCCGCCAGTAAAGAAGTTAACTGTTGCTACTTGCAGAGCAAGCAGCCAGAACTGCCCGTTACGTTGAAAAGTTTTTGGCATCAGGTGAATTAAAGGGCAGCTACGACAAAGTCGATGGATGCGGTTAGCGCATCAATATCACTCGGGTCGATTGCAGGGAACATACCAACGCGCAGCTGATTCTTACCTAGCTTGCGATATGAGTCGGTATCTACGATTCCATTTGCACGCAATGTGGCAGCGACGAAGTTTGCATCGATTGCCTCATCAAAGTTAATGGTGCCAACTACTTTCGAGCGCATCGCAGGGTCGGTTACAAATGGGGTTGTATAGGAAGTCTTTTCAGCCCATGAATAAAGGCGTGATGCTGAATCTGCACTTCGCCCAGCGGCAAATTTAAGGCCACCGTTGGTGTTCATCCACTCGATTTGATCAGCCAGTAACATCAAAGTCATCAGCGCAGGGGTGTTGTAAGTCTGATCTAAACGAGAATTTTCAATTGCGATGCCCAGATCAAAGAACGCTGGGACCCAACGTCCGCTGGCTTTAATTTTTTCAGCGCGCGCAATTGCCGCTGGGCTCATGAGTGCCAACCACAATCCACCATCGGACGCGAAAGATTTTTGTGGCGCAAAGTAGTAGGTATCAAACTCTTTGGCATCGACTTCTAATCCACCGGCAGCACTTGTTGCATCTACTAAAACGAGCGCGCCATCGGTTCCGGCCGGACGCTTAATTGGCATGGCAACGCCAGTTGAAGTTTCGTTGTGTGTCAGTGCGTAAACATCAACGCCTGCTTCTGCCACAGCGATTGGATGTGAACCAGGTTCTGACTTGATCACAGTTGGGTCACCAAGAAATGGTGCTTCTTTGGCGGCAGCAGCAAACTTTGATGAGAATTCGCCGAAGACAAGGTGCTGAGATTTATTTTCAATCAAACCAAAGGTTGCAATATCCCAGAACGCAGTTGACCCACCATTGCCAAGTACAACTTCGTAACCTTCTGGCAAACTGAAGAGTGAATTAAGGCCTTCGCGCACGCGGTGAACCACGTTCTTAACTGGCTTCTGGCGATGTGACGTTCCGAGAATCGAAGAACCAGAAGCGGCTAACGCAGCAAGTGCTTCGGGGCGAATCTTTGATGGGCCACAACCGAAACGGCCATCGCGTGGTTTTAAATTATCGGGGATCTTGATCTCAGCGCTCATGGGCTAAGACTAAGGGTAGTAGCGAGTGATCTCCCACTTGGCTTCGGTGTTAGCCCGCTCATAGCGCAAGCGATCATGCAAACGTGAATAACGCCCTTGCCAAAATTCAATACTAATTGGTGTTACGCGATAGCCGCCCCAATGTGGTGGCATCGGAACAGTTGATCCCTCTGGCCATTTCTGCGATGCGCCGGCAAAGCGTTGCTCTAACTCTTCGCGCGATGACAGCGGCGCAGATTGCGCGCTAGCCCAGGCACCGATTTGGCTAGACCAGGGGCGAGTCGCAAAGTATTCAGCAGATTCGGATTCATTTATTTTTTCGGCAAATCCACTAATTGCAACTTGTCGTTCCATGGCAAACCAAGGAAATAAAAGCGTGACTTGCGAATTTAATTCAATCGCTTGTGCCTTGCGCGATGAATAATTGGTGAAGAATGTAAATCCACCATCCGAAATATCTTTCAATAAAACGGTGCGCGTTGAAATTTGTTCGCCGGCATCGAGAGTTGATAAGACCATTGCATTGGCTTCAACGATAAAAGAATTCTCGTGCGCTTGCTTTAACCAATCAGCAAACGCCAGAAATGGATCATTTGGCAAGCTTTCTAGCCCAACTTCACCATAGGAACGTCGCATTGCGCGGATTGCTTCACGGTCGAGATCGCTCATAGATGTATCGAACCTCACTTTTGCGTCTACGTCACCTTCAACTGGAAGTGGTGGTCAGCACCCCCTTTGTTGGTGCAGAATTGGAGCATGTCAGATGATTTCAAACCCGGCCTGGAAGGCGTTATCGCCTTCGAATCACAAATTGCAGAACCAGATAAAGAAGGCAGCGCACTTCGTTATCGCGGCGTTGATATCGATGACCTTGTTGGTCGCGTTACCTTCGGCAACGTATGGGGCTTGCTGGTAGATGATCTATTTAATCCGGGTCTACCAAATGCTGAACCATTCCCACTTCCAGTTCACTCAGGTGATGTGCGCGTAGATATCCAATCTGCAATTGCAATGTTGGCACCAGCTTGGGGTTTCAAACCACTACTTGATATTTCAGATGAAGAAGCTCGCAGCAACTTAGCTCGTACATCCGTAATGGTTCTTTCATATTTAGCACAGGCCGCACGCGGAACATGGCAGCCGATGATTCCACAATCAGAAGTTGATAAGGCACACACCGTTGTCGAGCGCATGATGATCCGTTGGCGCGGAGAACCAGATCCACTTCATATTCGCGCAATCGATGCTTACTTTGTTTCTGCTGCCGAACACGGCATGAACGCTTCGACATTTACTGCTCGTGTGATTGCATCAACTGGCGCTGATGTTTGCGCTGCAATCTCTGGTGCAATCGGTGCGATGTCAGGTCCATTACATGGTGGAGCTCCTTCTCGTGTGTTGCACATGATTGAAGAAGTTGAAAAAACTGGCGATGCAACCGCCTACGTTAAGAGCTTGCTTGATCGCAAAGAACGTTTGATGGGATTTGGACACCGCGTGTATCGCGCCGAAGATCCACGTGCACGCACCTTGCGACGAACCGCAAAAGAACTAAACGCTCCACGCTATGAGGTTGCTGAAGCGCTAGAACAAGCAGCGCTAAAGGAACTTCGTGAACGTCAACCAGATCGTGTGCTTGAGACAAACGTTGAATTCTGGGCAGCCATCATCTTGGACTTTGCCCAAGTTCCAGCGCCACTCTTCACATCAATGTTTACCGCAGCGCGCACCGCGGGCTGGTCAGCACACATTCTTGAACAAAAGCGCACCGGTCGCTTGATCCGTCCTTCTGCGCGCTACGTTGGCAAAGGCCCACGTAAGCCTGAAGATGTCGACGGCTGGGATGACTCAGTTGGCATGTTGCACGGCTAATTTAAATATCTCTTATTTAACCCCTTAGTGCGAGAATAAATCCATGTCTTCACCGCGCCGTAACATAGTTTGGTTTCGCCGCGACCTTCGGATAAGTGACCATCCAGCGCTAAATGCTGCGATCGAATCCAGCGATGAAATAGTTCCAGTATTTATTCTTGATAAATCACAAATTGCTGAAGCCGGCGATAAGTTGTTGGCTTATATGGGCCAGTCATTGCGTGCGCTAGATCAATCACTTGGAAACAAACTTCATATTATTGAAGGCGACCAGGTTGAAGTTTTAAATGAGTTAATTGCAATGTACTCAGTCAACGAAGTTCATATTTCAGATGAATATGAAAGATACGGCGCAGCACGTGATGCCCGCGTTGAAGCGGCTGGAATTAAATTAATCAGAACGGGCAGCCCTTATGCAGTCGCACCTGGCCGCGTTTTAAAGCCAAGTGATGCAACTCCATATCGGGTTTACACACCTTTCTATCGCGCCTGGTGCATACATGGTTGGCGCGCTCCAGCAAAGACTCCTAAAGATATTAACTCCCCAGTGCCACCAGAGAAATACCGAGCCTTTCCTGATTTTCTGATGCCGCAGGGCGTGGAAGTTATAAAGGCTGGCGAAGCAGCAGCGCTAGCGCGCTTTAAAGAGTTTTCCAAAAGTGCAATAGATAGCTATGACGAGAATAGAAATTTTGCTGGAATCGACGGCACCTCAAAGATGAGTACATATTTAAAATTTGGAGAAATTCACCCTCGCACACTGCTAGCAAATCTGGGTGACAGCAAAGCCCACGATACTTTCCGAAAAGAGATTGCTTGGCGCGAGTTCTATGCCGATGTTCTTTTTAATAATCCAAACACTGATTTTGATTATTACGTGCCGCGATTTAAAGAGATGCGCTATGACTCACCAGGTGAAAAACTTAAGGCTTGGCAAGCAGGCAAAACAGGCTACCCATTTGTAGATGCTGCTATGCGACAACTAGTTCATGAGGGTTGGATGCATAACCGAACTCGCATGGTCGTGGCCTCCTTCTTAGTTAAAGATCTGCATCTGGAATGGCAATTAGGTGAGAGATTCTTTGCCCAACATTTAGTTGATTATGACGTTGCCTCTAACGCACACGGTTGGCAATGGACCGCTGGATGTGGCACAGATGCCTCCCCTTATTACCGCGTCTTTAATCCAATCGAACAAGGTAGGCGCTTTGATGAAAATGGAGATTACATTCGTAAGTACGTTCCTGAATTAGCGCACTTATCTGCCGCAGAAATTCATGAACCTTGGTTATACCTTGACGGATATTCCAAGGGCTATGCCGAAAGAATCGTTGACCATGCCCTTGAGCGTTTGGAATCACTTGCCCGGCTGCAAGAGATTAAGGAAGATAAACCGGAGCTTCCGCGTTAGCCCGCTTTGCTTCGTACATTGCCATATCTGCGCGTTGCAATAAATCACCAGCGCCATCGTTGCGCACATGACCAATGCTCACGCTGATCGAAATCGTATTTCCATCCAATACAAATGGATAACTTAATGTGGCCTTTAAAGCACTTGCCAACTCTAAAGTCGCATCGTCGCTGCCAGATACGAGAATTCCAAATTCGTCACCACCTAAACGCGCGAGTATTGCTCCGCTAGGAAGTGATCGGCTAAATCGCCCCGCCACTTGGCGAAGTATTCGATCTCCCATTTCATGACCGTAGCGATCATTAACCGGTTTAAATCCATCTAAGTCCAAGAGAAGAAGCGCACCCTCTACTCCTTCAAATGTTGAGAGCTCTGCAATTAACCTGCGACGGTTAGGTAGCCCAGTTAACTCATCAGTGCGCGCCAGAACTTTTTCTTCTCCTAAACTATTTGCATGACGAATCACAAGCGTCATTCTGATGAAAGCAAGAAATAGGGTTGTGATGGTAGGAGCCACCACATACTTCGGGAAGTAATCAGGTCGGATGGCAATTGCCGAAAGCAGCGCCGGGCTAATAAATATTGAAACTGCGATTAGCGCAGGATGAATTTTGGCATCATGCTGATTTGAACTTGGTGAATACCAAAATGAAAGAGTTATGAAAACGATTCCAATGGCCCATCCCAGATCGCTGATTTGTCCAAATTGGTAATCACCATTAATTTCTGAGAAAAGAAAGTAAAAATCTGTAATGGCAAAAGTTAGAACTCCAGTAATTAACAAAATCAGCCTAACCGTAAGTTCTGAAATGACGGCACTTGCTAAAACAACTACAACAAGTGCGATATCGCAGACCGTATAAAAGACCGAAAAGAATGTACCGATACCAGAATCTTGCAATAACGTCGCCAGAACCAGCACTGTGATTATTGAGCAGAGCCCTAAACCAAAAATGGCTGCATCTAATAATTCAATTAGGCGCAACTTTTTCCCCTTGGCAATTGCACGTGGAATAGCGATAAAGGCAAATGGATAAAAAAGAGAGTAGGCAATATCGGAAACCAACTGCGTAGGCCCAACAAAATTAAAGAATTGAGAAA
This sequence comes from Actinomycetota bacterium, assembly GCA_009698815.1. Classification (GTDB taxonomy): domain Bacteria; phylum Actinomycetota; class Actinomycetes; order Nanopelagicales; family Nanopelagicaceae; genus Planktophila. The sequence goes on from WLPJ01000005.1 coordinate 48,899, forward strand.
GGCTGGAAGTAACCGAACCGATTCCCCATGATGCGATAGCGAGTGAAAGAAAAGCTACTGCTAGCGGATCATTTTGCAGTGGTGCCTGAAATAGCGAAATTATCGCCAAGAGAATTACTAAGTTGTAAAGAATTAAATCAGCGCCAATGGTTGGCTTGGATTCAAATAACTTTACGAGTACGTTGAAAATTAAAAGTGCCGGTGCGAACCATTTAATTAATTGATGAATTCGCACCCCTACAAGTTATGGCAGGTAAATGCCATGCATAAATAGGGGAAGCCTAAGTTGCTTTAGAAGCCTTTCGTGCAGATCAGTTTTGCCATACCAAGAGTTGTTTCAACATCTATCTTGGAATTGTCATATTGGGATTGAGCCTGCGCCTTAGCTTTTTCACTACGGTCGCTCTGCTTTCCAACAGTGCCATATGCCTTTATCGCTGCTTCATAACTGCGAACAGCGGACGAGTACTTGTCAATAGTTGCCTTGTTCTTTGTTAAGTTTGCAGTGTCTGCTTTCAAAGCAGTGAGAGCGGTATTGATCGTTGCAATCTTTGCCTGATATTCAGGGATTAACTTGTTGGCTTTTTCAACTTCAATCTGTTGTTTAACAATATCTTCATCAAGATTTGCAATCGTTGCCTCAGTTGCTGCCTTTATCTTTGGCAAGTTGGCAAGGGCTGCTGTGTAAGTGGTAGCGGTCTTTAGGCAATCTAGTGAAAGCCAAGTCAGCTTCGAGTTCTTAACCAGTGGATTCTTGGCACATTTGTATGAGGAACCGCTTACCTTGGTAGTTGCACCCGCCTTTGCACAAGCAACACCGTTGCTGATTTTTGGTGCAGCGTTTGCTGGCACGGTGGTAAGTGAAGCGGCAACGAGTGATGCGGCGCCTGCGACGAGAAGAACCTTGCGAAACATGAAGACCTCCATAGATTATGGTGCAATCTTACCGATGGTCAGGGTTTAACTGATGGATGCTAGCGGTGAAAATCGTGTGAATTAACGTTGTTTAACTCTTAAATTCATACCGAGGCGGCGCACAATTGAACGGGGAAGCAAAGAAATTAATCCAATCAAGACCTTGTACTGCCAACCTGGGATGGAGACGGGCTTGCCCGAGATAGCATCTTTCCAAGCCTTTGCAACTAGAACATCAGAGTTAAGCCACATGAAATTCGGCAGGCCAGCCATCTTCATGCGACCACGTTGATGAAATTCGGTTCGTGTAAATCCGGGGCAGAGTGCCGATACTTTTATATTTGTAGCAGCAAGTTCGGTACTTAAAGATTCAGATAGCACTGTTAAATATGCCTTAGCTGCGCTGTATGCGCCGCCGGCAATAAAACTGGCAACTGATGAAACATTGATAACAACTCCAGAATTGCGCTCCTTCATCGCTGGCAGTGCAACATGCATTAACCGCATCGGCGTGCGCACTAGAACCTTTAACACTTCTTCTTCTTCTGCCAAATCACTCATCGTGAAAGCTTTATTGATTCCAAAACCAGCGTTATTGATTAGGACTTCTATTTCATTTGCACGAATGTAATCTTCAACTTTGGCACATCCCGCCTCTGTTGCTAGATCTGCGACGATCACAACAGATTCGGCACCAAAGTTTTCTCTAAGCCCAGCAGCGCGCTCGTGCAATCGAGCTTCATCGCGCGCAACTAGAACCAAGTTAAAACCCTTAGCGGCAAGTAAACGAGTGAAACTTTCGCCAATGCCAGCAGTTGCTCCAGTTACCAGCGCCCATTTTTTCATTTCTTCTCCAATGGCTAAACTTTTAACGCGCCATATGCGCCGGCGGGCACAACTGGTTCTACGGGTTTAATAGGAGCAAGATACTTGTAGGCAACACCTTGTGCTGGTCTTTGATCGGTATCGCCTTTATTTGGCCACATCGACATCGCACGCTCTGCTTGTGCGGTAATTGTTAACGACGGATTCACACCTAAGTTTGCGGTGATGGTTGAACCATCGACAACGTGCAAAGTCGGATAGTTAAAAACGCGATGGTAGGCATCGATTACCCCGATACTTTCATCTTTACCAATCACGCAACCTCCCACAAAGTGCGCGGTAAATGGTGCGCTAATTAAATCTCCAATATGTCCGCCAGCGATTCCGCCGTACTCCTTTGCAATGTGCCGCACTGCTTCGTTTGCAGCTGGAATATAAGTCGCATTGGGAGTATCACCGCTATTACTCGAAGTTAATTTGAAACCAAATAGACCACGTTTTCCTCTAACTGTTACTGAAGAATCCACATCCTGCATAACGAGTGCAATTACCGTTTTCTCACTCCAGTGCCGCACGTTAACCAGGCGGGCTAATAATGATGGCTTAGCCAAGATTTGCTTGAACCAATGACGCCGGCGTTCTTTACCTGTAAAACCATCGGTCATTATGGTTTGCAGCAACCCCATAAAGTTACTGCCCTTGCCATAACGCACAGGCTCTACGTGAGTGTGTTCATCAGGAAAGAATGAAGATGTAATTGCAGCGCCGCGACTGAAATCTATTTCGCGACTATCCATCAGCGCACCCGTTAGCGCTTCACTATTTGTCCTAGACAGTTTGCCAAGTTGGTCCGAAATCTTTGGCAATTGCTTACGTTTCATTTTATGTAGAAGTTTTTGAGTGTTGTAAGTACCAGCTGCGATTACCAAATCCTTTGCAATAAAGCTGGTGCCGCGCGATCCATCCCAACGTCCGGTTTTTTCCGTGCTGACTTTCCACATGCCGTCAGCACGCTGTGCAAATTCGGTAACTGTCGTCATCGGAAATACGCGTACCCCAGCAAATTCAGCCAAACCTAAATAATTTTTCGGCAAAGTATTTTTAGCGTTATGGCGGCAACCAGTCATACATTCTCCGCAATTGATACAGCCAACTCGGTCTGGACCTTTGCCACCAAAATATGGATCACTTGCTGGCTTACCTTCACCGCCACCAAAATAAATTCCCAGCGGCGCCATTTTAAATGAATCAGCAACGCCCATCTTTGCGGCAGCACCTTGCATGGCAATATCGCTAGGGGAGAGGAATGGATTTACTTCAACACCAAGCATCCTGCGTGCTTGTTCATACCAAGGCTCAAGTTCACCTTTCCAATCGGTGATATCTGCCCATTGTGGATCGTTAAAGTATTTATCACCTGGTTGATACAAGGTATTGGCATAGACCAACGAACCACCGCCGACGCCCGCTCCGCACAAGACCAAAACGTCTGGCAAGAAGTGAATTCTTTGAATTCCGTAACATCCCAGCGCGGGTGCAAAGAGAAATTTATTTACACGCCAAGAAGTCTTAGGAAAATCTTTATCAGCGAAGCGCTTGCCGGCTTCGATAACTGCAACGCTGTAACCCTTCTCGCGCAATCGCAGCGCAGTGACAGATCCGCCGAAACCCGACCCAATTATGACGACATCAAATTGCAACTCTTTAGCCATTTGGTAGCGCCACTATTAAATGGCTACCCCCTCTACGGAAATTCCAGCGGTTGTTTCCTCGCGAATATGCCAACTGGTTCCAAAATCTTCAAGTAAATCTAGAAAAGGCTTAGCATCAAACCATTCTGGTCCATTAACACCTTCAGGTTTCCATGTGCCGTTATGAATTAGTTCCATAGCAATTACAGGATTTATCGCAGTCTGCCAAACAACGGCCTGGTCTCCGTAATTCGCCATCGACCATTCGTTATCGACCACGTTGTATATGTAGCAGGAATATGGTTTTGAATTCTTATCAAGTCCCTTAACCAAAGCGCCAGCACAAGTTTTGCCTTTCATCCGCGAACCAAGTGTCGCCGGATCTGGAAGTGATGCGGCAAGCAAATCGCGAGGCGATACTGGATGACCCTGCACTTCAACGGTTTCTTTACGATCCATACCCAACATATGTATCGTTTTTAAAGTGGTTATGAATTGTGCACCGAGACCATATTTAAAGTTAACTTTCTTGGCATCAACTTTCTGAGGAATCAGAACAACTTCTTCGTGTTCTACATTTACACATTCAACTGGCCCAATTCCTTCTGGAAAATCAAAGACTTGCAGCTCGCTAAACGGTTCAGTTGTGAACCAACCACGGCCGTCTTCCCAAACTAAAGGTGGGTTTAGGCATTCTTCAATAGTTGTCCAGATTGAAAACGATGGCGCAAAGTCAGCCCCTTCAACAACTAAATTAGATCCGTCTAAAATGGTTATTTCATCGATACTAGAAAAGAGATGGTCTGCGGCATAGCGCGCAAAGACATCGCTCATACCTGGTTCGATACCCATGCCGACGAGTGCGTAAATTCCACGTTCACACCAGTTCCAGTCGCGCGCAAATTGTTCGTCACCAAGTTTTACTCCGGTTTCAGAATTTGGATAATGTGGATGCGGGCGAGACAGAGACATCGCCATATCCATATAATTTTTATTTTCGATCTCACAAGCCAAAAAGATTGGCATAACAAAGCGCGGATCCACAGCGTTTATAACAATATCTGGATTGGCCTTACGAATCAGGGCACGAATATCTTCTAGCTCTGCGGCGTTCACCTCTGCGGCAGAAAAGCGTGGATCTTTAACTCTTGCTACTGCATCTTCAGCGCGTGACAGGTTGCGATCTGCAATAACCATTGATGTAATAAATGGTCGGCGCGATGCGATATTTGCAATTGCCCTGCCAACTCCGCCTGCGCCGATAACTAGCGCTTTCATGGGTGGCCTTTCATTCTTAAACTTACGCGTTCAAAGTTGAGCGAGTTAGCCCAAGGTTAGTCATAGAGATAACCTTTGCCAAGCGAAATAACTTTACGCAGGTCCCCGTAGCTCAGTGGATAGAGCAACCGCCTCCTAAGCGGTAGGTCGCAGGTTCAACTCCCGCCGGGGACACCAAAAGAGAAACAATGTTAATGCGTAATTGTGAAGCGCCGCAGTGGTTTTGGAGCCCACCAGTTATTTTCACCAAATAAGCGCATTAGTGCTGGCACCAAAAGTGCACGAATTAGCGTTGCATCAAGTAGCACTGCGAAAGAAACTCCAAAGCCCATCATCTTTATGGATGTAACACCGCTAATCATAAATGCCGCGAAGACAACAGCTAATAACAGGGCAGCTGCAGTAATTATGCGAGCCGAACGTTGCAGTCCGACAGCAACAGATTCGATATTGCTCTTACCAGCCATGTGTTCTTCGCGAATGCGCGATAGCAAGAAGAGTTCGTAGTCCATGGAAAGTCCGAAGACAACAACGGCAATCAGAATTACAACTCCCGTATCCAAGGCGCCGGTTACCGTGAAATCACCAACCAACCACTTCAAATGTCCGTTGATGAATACCCAAGTAACTGCGCCAAGGGTTGCTACAAGTGAAAGTCCATTTAACAAAACCGCCTTAATTGGCAGAATTATAGATCCGGTAAATATAAAGATCAGGATCATTACCCAGAAGGCGATCCAGCCCAGCGCCAAGGGAAGTGTGCGCGCTATTCCACTTTGCGAATCAGTAAAGTCGGCTGCCGCCCCGCCTATTAAAGTTCCTGCGGGACTTGGTATTTCTCGAATATCCTTAATAATTTTTTCAGCGGCAAGTGTGCGAGATGCCTTTGAGGTAATTACTTGAACCCGCAAATCACTTCCGTAAGTTTCTGTAGGAGCAATTCGCGCTATACCTTCGACTTTAGAAACCGCTGCAAGGTATGTATTCACTTGCTCTTCCCGGCCAACTCCATTTGGAATCACAACCTCTATTGGGCTTCCTTCAAAGCCATCAAATCTTTCAACTATTTTTGCAGCACCGATAGCGGCTGGATTACTCGCTGGCAGAACTCTGGAATCAACTTGTGCGAATGCAATATTTGCAATTGGCGCAGATAAAATACCCAGAACAAGCAATGAACCAATTACAACCGGAACGGGACGGTGCATTACATTTCGCGCGGTATGTGCCCAACGACCATCTTCTTTAGGAGTAATTCCTGCTTTGCGAACTACACCTTTATCAATTTTATGTCCTAGTAGCGCCATGATGGCAGGAAGTGGAATTAGCGCGCCTAAGACCGCAAGTGAAATTACGCTGACTCCGGCATACCCAAAAGATTTTAAGAAATCGAGAGGGAAGAAAATAAGCGCGCTTAAAGTTACGAGAACCGTAAGCCCAGAATAGAAGACAGTCTTGCCAGCAGAATTTATAGTTGCAACTACAGAATCTTCAACGTTTTTCCCCGCATGCAATTCCTCACGAAAACGATTCACCATCAAAAGTGCATAATCAATTCCAAGGCCTAACCCAAGACCGGTAATCAAGTTAAGGGCGAAGACGCTGACATTGGTAAAGAGCGTAAAGATGTAAATAATTAAGAAGGCGCCCAAAATTGCACTTACGCCGACAACCAGCGGCATAGCGGAAGCAACGAGTGCTCCAAAGACAAAAGCCAGCAATAAGAAGGTAAGTGGGATTGCGATCGATTCGGCGAGCAATAAATCTTTTTCAATTTTTGAGTTAATCGCGTGCATAATCACACCTGCACCAGATGCATACACCGTTAGCGTTCCATTTTTGCCATCAAACTCTTCTTGAATCTGTGCTCCGATCGATCCGAACGAGCCAGAATCATTTGCCTTTAAATTGGCATAGGCAAAGAGAAACGCCGCCTTACCATCAGTTGATTTCATACCTGGTGCGCCACCGGTTGACCAGAAAGAAAGAGTTTTTGAAACTCCGGGTATTTGTGCAAGTTTCTTTTCAAGCGCGATTGCAGCCTGCGAAATCTCTGGATCGTCGACTGGTTTATTACCAGTGTCGACAACTAGAACTGCGATCGGTTCAACTACACCAAACTTCTCTGTTAAATAAGTGGCAGCCTTTGCAGAATCGCTAGATAGATCTGAATATCCACCGGAATCAAGTTTTCCGAATGCGAGTGAGCCAACTCCGCCTGCGACAAGAATGGTGAGCGTATAGACAATCAAGACTGCTTTACTGCGTCTAACTATGAAGTGACCCAACCGCTCGAACATGACAATAACTATGTAGGATTACCTCTAGTTAGGCAATTTTAAAATACGGATTGAGGGGGTGAAAAGCGTCATGTCACATGTGTTCCCTGTAACAACCGAAGATGAACGCGACCCACGCGAGGATCAGAACGAAGAAAATCGTCGCGAAGCAGAAATTAAAGGCGATAAGCCGCCGCACCACGAAGGCTAAAGTTAATTATTCACTTTTAGCGGGAGTGGCCGGCTTTGCAGGCTTTGCAACGGAATCAGTTTTGTAAAAACCAGATCCTTTAAATACAACCCCAACAGCCGAATAAACTTTGCGAACTTCACCCTTGCATTCAGGGCAAGAAGTTAGCGGCTCATCAGAGAAGCTCTGAAAAGCCTCGAAGGCGTGCTCACAAGCAGAACATTGATATTGATATGTTGGCATTGCGCTCACTCCTTTCCTAAATCACATCCCTGGGGGCTAGTGGTTAAGTCTAAGGAAGTGAGACCATAGAGGCGAATTGAGGAAAGGTTGGGTTTAACTTTGAAGCGGATCGCTGCACTTATTGGAGTTATTGGCCTCACCTTCTTTATCGCATCGCCTGCTTTGGCCAATTCTTTGGTTGCGACTTCACCAATTGCCGGTGCGACGCTAAAAGTGGCGCCAAGTGCCGTAACGATCTCAGTTGAAATTACACCGATGGATATGGGAAATGAAGTAACAGTCACTGATCCCGCCGGACGTCGCGTTGATGACGGAACTCTAACTGTTGCCGGCAACGACATTATTATTGGAATGAAACCAATAAAGGACTCAGGTGTTTACAAAGTTTCATACAACATTATTTCCGAGATGGATGTGCCGCTAGAAGGCTCATTTATTTTCAACTTTTCTACTCCGACTATTTCTGTTCCTGAAGAAGTCGTTCCGAGCACTCCAACCAAAGTTGAAGGCAGTGACTTTGCAACAAACTTATTTGTCATTGGACTCCTGGTTACATCGCTCATTGTTCTAATTGCGCTGGCACTTTATGCTCGAAAGATATTTAACGAGCGATGACTTTTCTGGCGGCAGATATAAATTCTGCAGGTCCACTGATTACTTCATTGACCACTGTTGGTAAATTCATTTCCCTCACCGCGGGAATTACTACGCTTGGCCTTCTATTGGCAATGGGATTTTTGCTTTTGGATAAGGCAGGTAAGTTATCTGGAGCAGCGCTGGTATTGCGAAACTATGCGGCAATTACTGCAGCGCTTTGGGCGGTAGGTCAAGGGCTCAATATTTTGACGACATTGGCAAATATTTTGGGAACCGATTTGGCGGGCGCACTTGATCCCACTTCGCTGCGCTCGTTTGTTTCTCAAATCGCGTTGGGCAAGTACATGTTTATTCAATTGTGTTTAGCCTTGTTAATTAGCGTGATTGTGGTGAGGGCTAAAACTGTCGCCACGGCGAATGCACTGCTGCTCACGTCAATAGTTGCGATGATTGCTCCTGTATTTGAAAGCCATTCAGTATCAAGTGGTTCGCACTCACTGGCAATCGGCTCTTTAGTTGTGCATGTGGTGGCACTTTCATTCTGGGTCGGTGGATTAATAGCTATCACCGTTCTTTCAGCTGATGATCGCGCCATTGCTCTGCCGCGCTTTAGCACACTTGCACTTTGGTCTGTAATTGCTGTTGTAGCCAGTGGATCAGCAAATGCTTGGGCTCGACTTAATTTTCAAGGTGCATGGGGCTCTAATTATGCGCGGCTGGTAATCCTAAAAATTGTTCTAGCTGGGATATTAATTTATTTTGGATATTTAAACCGTAAACATTTGTCAGGAAAATGGCAGATAAATTTATCCGCACTTAGTCGCTTGCTATTTGCCGAAGTAGTAATTATGTTGCTTGCAGTTCTTGCGGGCTCGCGCCTATCTTCGATGGAACCGCCGGCTCGAGCAGACACTGGGGTAATCGATAACGGATTAGTGATTGCCGGAGTGAGCACTCCTGAAGCACCAAATCTTTGGCGTCTTATTTCTTTATATGATCCAGATGCGCTGATGATCGCTGTATTGATCGCAGTGGTTGCCCTATATATAAGAGGTGTAGTTCTTCTGACTCGTCGAGGTGACAAGTGGCCGGTGGGGCGTACCGTGGCATTTGCACTCGGAATTAGCGCGGTTGATTATGCAACCAGTGGTGGACTTGGCGTCTATGCAAAGTTCTCATTCGAGTATCACATGATTGCGCATATGGTTTTAGGAATGATTGCTCCAATTGGAATTGTTTTAGGAGCGCCAATTACTTTAGCCCTTCGCACATTGCCGCAGGGGCGCACGGATGATGAACGTGGCGTTCGCGGGACTTTAATCGCACTCTTACATTCCAGACCGGCCGCAGTATTAACTAACCCTGTTGTTATCTTGGCGCTATTTGATGGTTCACTCTTTGCTTTATACATGACTCCGCTATTTGGAAATATGATGCCATCACATCTCGGACATTTAGCGATGACTGTGCACTTCCTTCTAGCTGGAACTCTCTTCTTCCACGTCATTATCGGAATCGATCCCAACCCGCGAAAAGTTCCACATATCGTGCGAATTGTTATTCTCTTTGCAGCGATGAGCATTCATGCCTTCTTCGCAGTCGCGTTGATTTCGACTTCGACTGTGATCGATCAAGGATATTTCGCTTCACTGCAGACTCCCTGGAATCTTGACCTTCTCGCCGATCAGCGCGCAGGCGGATCGATTGCTTGGGCGATGGGCGAGCTACCAATTTTGTTGGCACTTGTGGCAACCTTCATACAGTGGATGCGTGATGACAAACGTGAAACCAAACGCATCGATCGCAACGAAGCGCGTATGGCTGCGATGGGTGAACCAGATGAACTTGCTCAATACAATACGTATTTAAATTCACTTGCGGCGCGGAATTTGGAGAAAGATAAATGAGTACCAACGATCTTTATGCACTCCCATCGGAGTACAACGAGCTCCGCGAAAGCGTTAAAGCGTTAGCTGCAAAAGAAATTGCACCGCACGCCGCCGCTGTTGATGAAGATCATCGCTTTCCTCAAGAAGCTGCTGATGCGTTATTAAAGGCCGGTTTAAGTGCGGCCCACGTACCGACAGAATTTGGTGGCGAAGGCGCTGATGCGCTGGCTGTAGTAATTATCATCGAAGAGGTCGCACGAGTTTGTGCTTCATCTTCTTTAATTCCTGCAGTTAATAAACTTGGTTCTCTTCCACTGATGCTTGGGGGAAATAAAGAACAGAAGGAACGCTGGTTACCGCAACTAGCTAAAGGAAAAGGTTTTTCTTACTGCCTCTCCGAATCTGAAGCTGGCTCAGATGCCGCAGCGCTTAAGACAAAAGCGGAACGCAAAGGCGATAACTGGGTTATCAATGGAAGCAAGAAGTGGATCTCTAACGCCGGAGTATCAGAGTTCTATACCGTTATTGCGCAAACAGATCCATCTAAAGGATCAAAAGGAATAGCGGCATTCATTATTGAGAAATCTGATCCCGGGGTTTCATTTGGCGCACCTGAGAAGAAGATGGGTTTTCGTGGATCTCCTACGCGTGAAGTTTATTTTGACAATGTAACCATTAGTGATGACCGTCGCATTGGTGAAGTTGGTAGAGGTTTAGCCATAGCAATGGATACCTTGGATCACACACGAATCACAATTGCGGCGCAAGCTTTAGGGATCGCACAAGGTGCGCTAGATGTTGCAAGTAAGTATTCACATGAGCGCAAGCAGTTTGGGAAAGAAATCTTTGATTTCCAAGGAATTCAATTTATGTTGGCAGATATGGCTATGAATATCGAAGCCGCGCGCCAGTTAACTTATGCCGCTGCCGCCCGCAGCGAACGTGGCGATAAAGACCTTAAATTCTTCTCTGCAGCAAGCAAGACATTTGCCAGTGATGTAGCGATGAAAGTAACCCAGGATGCGGTCCAGGTACTTGGTGGGTATGGATATGTATCTGACTATCCAGTTGAGCGCATGATGCGCGATGCCAAGTTAACGCAAATTTATGAAGGCACAAATCAAATACAGCGGATCGTCATGGCCCGCAATTTACCTAATAATTAATTTAGTTATTAAAACGCAACAACAAATCAGGGGTCGCTGCAGCGTTTAGCGGAATATCAAATTCTTCACGCGGCAGATCTTCACTGGATATTTCATCGGGATGTATTAAGCCGATACTCCACACCTTCATTTCGACTAACGCACGATCGTAGAATCCGCCGCCTTGTCCCAGTCGATAACCAGATCGATCAATTCGCAGCGCCGGGACAACCACCAATTCGATTATAGATTTATCAGGAATTGCCGGGCCAACTGGTTCAAATATTTTCTTAGATAATTTACTGGGTGCTAAATCACTATCGACACCGCTCCACTTAACCCATTCCAATTTATCGCCGCTGATTCGAGGCAAGTACAAGGCTTTTCCGCTTTTTAGTAAAGCCGCATTTAATTCCTTGGTGCTGGGTTCATCCGCATAAGAAATGTAACTGGCAATATTTGAAACATTGGCAAACTCAGTTGAAGTCGCCAGGTATGAAAAAGAGTGATCTAGATATCTTTCGCGACGTTCAAAGCGATACCGTTTGCGGAGTTCAGATTTCTCACTCGCTGTGCTCACGTAAATCCCCAATATTTGGATGCTAAAGAAGTATTGTTGCCGATTATGACAGACCGCACGCGCGTAGATGAGTTTCTCTCCTCTCTTATCGCTATCTGTCGACCACTAGAACCCTTTGATATGGCACTCCTTGATGCGCACGGTGCCACTCTTGCCGAGGATATTTACGCAGGAGAAAGACTCGTGCTTAAGGCCGGATCACGTATTCGCTCAACCCAGATTGGTTTAGCAGCATCAATTGGACGCGATCATCTGCCAACGCGTCCGCACCCTCGTGTTGTTGTTCTATCTGCTGGCCCAGATCTAGTTGAACCTGGCAATGAGCTAAAAGAAGGTGAAGAGTACGAAACTAATTCTTGGTTATTAACCACTGCCGTACGTGAAGTTGGGGCAGTTGCCTACCGCGTTCATACGATCCCAGATGATGAAGCGCAATTACAGGCGGTAATCGAAGATCAATTGGTGCGCGCTGATTTAATAATTATTAGTGGTGAACGTAAAGATGATTCATTTGACCTTATTACTCGCACTCTTTCAGCGATGGGTGAGATCACGACCGTAGACATTGCCATCGAATCTAGTGGTCGCCATAACTACGGCGTGATTGGCCCAGATAAAACCCCAGTCGTAACTTTGCCGGGGGATCCTGTTGCGGCATACATATCTTTTGAATTATTTATTCGCCCCATGATTCGCACCATGTTGGGGGCAGCCACAATTCACCGGCCTTCGATTAAGGCGAAGCTAGAGAAAGCGATTACATCATCTGGCGGCAATCGTTCCTATCTTCGCGCAGTACTTTCTGAAGATGGCAAATCAGTTTTACCATTACTTTCTCAGGGTTCTAGCGTACAAGATGAACAGGCAACGCTTTCCGATGCCAATGCATTTATCGCAATCCCCGAAGGCGATGTAAATATCGCAGCCGGAAGCAATGTCACCGTTGTGGTGCTTGAGCGCCGATACATCTAAAGATTGGTAAAGGTCGGCAAAATATGTCACAGCACTGGCCAGTAACTCTAAGAAGTGAAGATTTAATTCTCAAGCCACTTCGTATGCGAGATCGCAAACGATTTCTACACGTTCGCATCGAAAATAAAGATTGGCTTAACTCTTGGGAAGCAACGCTGCCACAAGTTCCAGGTGAAGATAGTTCACAAAAACTCCCCTCTTTCTATGACATGGTGCGCTGGCATCGTCGCGAAGGTCGACAAGGCCGCTCGTATTCAATGGCGATTTGGCATGAAAATCCGCAAGGTTCGAATTTAATTGGCCAGATCACGATGGGCGGAGTTATCTATGGCGCGATGCGCGGTGCCCACATTGGCTATTGGATAGATAAGGCATATGCCAATCGTGGATATACGACGCAAGCAGTCATTGCGATAACTAATTTCGGATTTGAATCCCTTAATTTGCACAGGCTTGAAATAAATATCCGCCCCGAAAATGAACCTTCAATAAGGGTGGCTCAGAAAGCTGGCTATTTATTCGAAGGGTTGCGCCCGTGTTATTTACATATCGACGGAGATTGGCGCGACCACCACTGTTATGTGAAAGAAAATTCTCGGGTTATTTAGCCCCTTAAATCCACACTCTGTGCGGGGTGCTCCTCTAACCTTGGATCATCATGGCTTCAGGAATTATCTATCTAGCGATCATCGGCATGTGGGCGGCGTACTTCCTCCCACGTTGGGTGCACGATAGAAATGAATTTTCTGGAAAGAGCGTCGAAAGATATAAGAGTGCACTTCGTATCGTTGCTAGCAGTTCACCTGGCGGAAGTTCTGGTACTGGAGTTATTCATACTGATCTAGATCACGAAGCGAAAATTGCGCAACTGTTGATGCGTCGCAGAATAATCTTTTCTCTAATTACTATCTCATTTACTATGACGATTGTGGGTGCAATGATGCAAACTCTCGCGATTTCATTTATTGGAATTCCTGTTCTTGGGTTTGTTCTTTATCTGGCGTATGTACGTCACCAATCCAACTCAGAACGCAGACAACGTCGTCGCATTACGCAACTGCAACGAAGTACTGCTGGCGTATCGTCCACAAATTTATCTGAAGTACTGGCGCCGAAAGAGAGCACTGAACATTGGATTCCACTTTCCGAGCGCGAACTAACTCGCGTGACAATTTTGCCAAAGGGAACTGCAGCTGCTCGCGGTGAGTGGCAACCAAATTCAGTTCCGGTGCCTACTTATGTAAATGCACCAAAGGCGATCACACCAAAGCGTGTCCTAGATCTGACTACACCTGGCCAATGGAGCGAAGAACAAGAACGTATCGAACGTGAAGCCCTGGCAGCGGCTGCTCCTTCGCGCGATGAAATCTTTGATCAGCAACTAGCCGATGAAGCCGTTGCCCGCTTAAAGCAAACGCGCGCAGCTAACGAATAGCCGTTAAATCCAACTTGGCAGCCACATTCGGGCTTGCCATGAATCGTATGTAATCACGTCGCCAGTAAAGAGTGGCAAGAAGAAAATGAAGTTTACAAATATCGCAAAACCAATCAAACCTACAATTACGTAGGTATTTCGCTTCTTTTCAAAGTGGAGCAAAGCCGCGTAAATGCAGTAAATAATCGCCAAAATTAAGAATGGTTCAAAGACGATGGCGTAAAAGCTAAATGTTGTACGTTTTTGGAAGAAGAACCACGGTAGGTATCCAGCGGCAATTCCTGTAACAATCACATTCAGAGGTGGTTCATACCGTTTATGTGCAAATGATTTAATCCAGAAACCAATTACAACTGCAATTGCAACTGTGCCTACCCACCAAAGTATTGGGGTACCCAGCGCCAATACTTCCTGTGAACATTTATCAGCCCCGCAGTCTTTAGGTGTTTCGTAAAAGAAAGAAGTTGGTCTGCCCATAATTAGCCAACTCCATGGGTTGGCTTGATAAGCATGCTTTTCAGCAAGGCCGGTATGAAAACCCAGCATCTGTGAGTGATAGTAAATAAATGAGCTAATTACATTTGCCGAATAATCACGTGCCCAACCGCGATTGCTAACAAACCAACCAGTCCAAGATGTTAGGTAAATTGAAGATGGAATTAGCGCATATTGCAAAACAGTTTTTATAGTTGGTCGAATTAATTCCTTACCGGTGTTGTGGGTAAATGTGCGATACAGAGCCACGACGGCAAATAGCGCTAAATAATAGAGTGCACTCCATTTGGTGGAGATTGCCAAGCCGAGTGCGATACCTGCCCACCAATGCCAACGCATAAGAAATAAATAAGTTGCGAGCAAAATAAAGAAGGATAAGAAAATATCGAGCAGAGCAGTGCGCGAATGGACCAGCGCCAGACCATCTACTGCCATTAAGAAACTGGCAGCAATTGTCAGAAAAGAATTACGAAATAATCTTTGTGCGATCAAGGCAATTAAAATAATCATCACCGTGCCAAGAATTGCGCCACTAAAGCGCCAGCCAAATTCACTATCTCCGAATACTTTGATACCTAGTGCAATTAACCACTTGCCAACTGGCGGGTGAACTACAAATTCAGGGGTATCGCCCGAGACTTCGACGCCATGAGCTAAATAATCACGGGCGCCATCTACGTAATAAACTTCATCGAATACAAAACCTTTAGGTGTACCTAAGTTAAATAACCGCAAAGCCAGACCGATTAGCGCAATCGCAATAACGTATATGCGGGTTTTCACGGGCTTAGCGTACTGAGAGGATGTACCCATGGCACTAACGCTAGCGGCAACACCTCTGGGAAATCCTGGGGATGCAAGTCCGCGCCTAAAAGATGCGATTGCTGCTGCAGAAATTATCGCAGCCGAAGATTCACGTCGCTTTCATAGATTATGTTCTGATATCGGCGTCACATTTACGGGGCGAGTTATTTCTTTCTTCGAAGGTAACGAAACTGAACGCAGCCAAGAGATTTTGCAATATTTGCATGAGGGCAAAAACGTATTGGTTGTATCCGATGCTGGCATGCCCACCATTAGCGATCCAGGTTTTAGATTGGCGCGCGATGCGATGGCGCAGAATCTAGAGGTGAAAGTAATTCCGGGGCCAAGTGCGCCGGTTATGGCTGTTGCACTCTCGGGACTAGCAACTGATCGATTTTCATTTGAAGGATTTACTCCGCGCGCACTTGGTGCAAGGCAAGCAGCGTTCGAAGCGCTGCGATTTGAAGAGCGCACGATGGTCTTTTTTGAAGCACCGCATCGCTTAGTCGAATCTTTACAAGATGCTGCTGCGATTTTTGGCACTAATCGACGAGGCGCAATTTGTCGCGAGATGACTAAGACTTATGAAGAAACTATCCGTGGCTCCTTAGCTGAGCTATTAACTTGGGCGCAAAGCAAAGAAGTACTTGGAGAAATCACACTTGTTATCGCTGGTGCAGAAGCCGGAACTGCAGAAAAATCTGCAGATCAAATGGTTGCCCGAGTCCGCGAATTTGAAGCCGCTGGTATGGATCGCAAAAGCGCTATTTCAACGGTGGCAGATGAATTCGACCTGCCGAAGCGGATCGTTTATGCAGCCGTTGTTGATGCCAATAAGATGAGCAAATGAAGTCCTTTTACCTAACAACGCCTATTTACTATGTAAATGATGCGCCACATATTGGCCATGCATATACAACAGTTGCTGGCGATGTATTAACTCGTTGGCATCGCCAGCGCGGAGAATCTGTTTGGTTCTTAACGGGTACGGATGAACACGGTCAAAAAGTGCTGCGCACCGCCGAGCAAAATAACGTTGCTCCGCAAGCCTGGGTAGATCGCCTGGTTCAAGAGGCGTGGAAACCAAATTGGCAGCAGTTAAATATCGCAAACGATGATTTCATTCGTACCACCGAATCTCGACATACCGAACGTGTGCAAAAGTTCTTGCAATCGCTTAAGGACTCAGGCCATATTTACGCTGGAAAGTATGAAGGACCATATTGCGTTGGATGTGAAGAATTTAAATTGCCAGGGGATTTACTTGATGTCGGTGGCGAAAAACTCTGTCCAATTCACAGCAAGCCAATCGAACTCGTAAATGAGAATAACTGGTTCTTTAAGTTATCTGCCTTTGTGGAACCTCTGCTTCAGCACTACCGCGATAATCCTGAAGCTTGTCAGCCAGAGAGCGCCCGCAATGAAGTCATTTCCTTCCTCGAAGGTGGAGTCACCGATCTTTCGATTTCACGTTCCACATTTGATTGGGGAATTCCAGTTCCGTGGGATACCGATCAAGTTGTCTATGTTTGGTTTGATGCCTTGCTTAACTATGCAACTGCAGTTGGTTTAACAGATGCACCTGATTCAGAAGGCGGAAAGAAATTTGCACAAACTTGGCCGGCTGATGTTCATCTTGTTGGAAAAGATATTCTGCGCTTTCACGCAGTGATTTGGCCAGCGATGTTGATGGCTGCAGGCCTTGCTGTTCCTAAGAAAGTATTTGCACATGGCTGGTTATTAGTCGGTGGCGAAAAGATGAGTAAGAGTAAACTCACCGGGATTGCACCATCAGATATCACTGATCATTTTGGCGTGGATGCTTTTCGTTATTACTTCTTACGGGCAATTCCCTTTGGTAGCGATGGATCTTTCTCTTGGGAAGATATGTCAGCGCGTTACACCTCTGAATTAGCCAATGATTTTGGAAACCTGGCCTCGCGATTAGCTGCGATGATTGAAAAGTATTGCGAAGGTAAAGTTCCAGCGGTTGCAGCGGGCGCGGAACTTGCGCAAGCCCTTAATGCAACCGTTGCAAAGGCTGATACCGCAATGGTTGCGCTAGATTTCCAAGGTGGCATCAATGCGGTTATGGATTTCTGCAAGAAAGTAAATGGTTATGTAACCGAGAAAGAGCCATGGATTTTGGCGAAAGATCCGGCCAATAAAGCAGAGCTGGAAGAAGTTTTATATAACACCGCCGAATCACTTCGCGCACTCGCCGTTTTATTGCATCCAGTTATGCCTGCAACCACCGAAATTCTTTGGGAAAGTTTGGGTGCAAACGCTTCAATTGGTTCATTGAGCGCGCAAACAATTTCTAACGTTGCTAAGTGGGGCCAACTGCCGCAAGGAACTATCGTTACAAAGACGCCGGTTCTCTTCCCACGGCTCGAGATTAAAGAGTAATTTTTAATGGCAGATCGCCACAATCGCGATATTGATCGCCAAATGGCGCCCGCGCCAAAACCACTTCCGGTGGCGACAGTTGATTCGCATGTGCATTTAGAAATTGTTACTGATGCCGCACCTGATTCAGATGCCGTAAAACAAATTTTAGATGGCGCTAAAGCAGCTGGCGTTGACCGAGTCGTACAAGTTGGATATTCCGCCGAACAATCAAAATGGTGCGTAGCCGCAGCAGAACATTTTGATGATCGTGTCTTAGCAGCAGTTGCACTGCATCCTAATGAAGCGCCAGTTGTTCTTGATATGGAAGCTGATTTTAAGATTATTGAAACGCTAGCCGCCCACCCACGTGTACGTGCAATTGGTGAAACCGGACTTGATTATTTTCGAACCCCACCTGAATTACGTAAACGCCAACAAGATTCCTTCAAATGGCATATCGAATTAGCGAAGAAGACTAAGAAAGCTTTAGTAATTCACGATCGTGATTCACACGATGATGTTTTATCAATCTTGCTCGAAGTCGGCGCACCAGAAAAGACGGTCTTTCATTGCTTCTCAGGCGATGTTGAGATGGCCAAACTCTGTATTGATCGTGGATATATTCTCTCCTTCGCCGGAACTTTAACCTTTAAGAACGCCCCAGCACTTCGTGATGCGGTAAAACTAGTTCCGTTCGATCAGCTATTAGTTGAAACTGATTCACCTTTCTTGGCACCGATGCCTAATCGTGGTGCGCTAAATACGCCGGCTCAGATCGCCAATATTGTGCGGGCGATGGCTGAAGAACGCAATGAAAGTGTTGGAACTTTGGCGCAAGCTTTATCAGATAACGCAGAACGCATCTTCGGTTCATTTGCCCCAGGTTCAACGCTATGACTTTGCTAGGTGCGGCAGAAATACGGGCGCTGGCAGAAAAATTAGATTTAAAACCTTCTAAATCACTTGGGCAGAACTTTGTAATCGATGCCAATGTTTGTCGCAAAATTGTCCGTACAGCAGGTGTAACTGAAACCGATATCGCGCTAGAAATAGGTCCAGGTCTTGGCTCACTCACCTTGGCCTTAATGGAAGAGGCAGCCAGTGTTGTTGCCGTTGAGATTGATGCACGTTTAGCAAACCAACTGCCCATAACTGCCCAAGCACACAGTGATCGCGCACAATTGTTGACTGTTATAAATCAAGATGCACTTCAACTAAAAACTTTGCCAGTTGAGCCAACAGTGTTGGTGGCAAATCTTCCCTACAACATTTCAGTTCCAGTATTTCTGCATTTACTTGAGGTATTACCAACTCTGCGCAGCGGCGTCGTAATGGTGCAAGCTGAAGTCGCTGATCGTCTTGCAGCCAAACCCAACACCAAAGAATATGGAATTCCATCTGTGAAAGCTGCCTGGTGGGCGGAAGTTAGTGGTGCAGGATCTGTTTCACGATCAATTTTCTGGCCCGCGCCAAATGTTGATTCCAAATTAGTTGGATTTAAACGCCGTGCAACACCAGGCGATGAACGATTGCGTAAGGAAGTTTTCACCATTATCGATCTAGCATTCGCCCAACGTCGCAAAATGTTGCGCTCCGCACTTTCATCACGTTATGGCGGATCGGCAGCAGCAGAAGCACACCTAAGCGCCGCAGGAATCGATCCAACTTTGCGCGGTGAATCGCTGGATATCCACGGCTTCTGCAAAATAGCGCAACAAGGTTTAGAGTCTTAGCGTGTCTAGATCATCGAGTACATCTGTAACCGTACGAGTTCCCGCCAAGGTAAATCTGCAATTAGCAGTTGGCCCGCGCGAAGCCGATGGATTTCATAATTTGGTTACCGTTTTTCAAGCTATTTCTATCTATGACGATGTCACGATTACCAAATCAGAACCAGGTAGCGGAATAACAATTGCAATTTCAGGCGATCATAAACATGGCGTTCCAGCAGATGCCACTAACCTGGCGGTAAAAGCAGCGCAATTAATTGCTGATGAATATGACTTTGTAATTGATGCTCATATTGAAGTTAAGAAATCTATTCCGGTTGCAGGCGGTATGGCTGGTGGCAGCGCAAATGCCGCAGCGGTAATCGTCGGATTAAATGAGCTTTATGACTTAGATATTTCGCGCGAAGAGTCTCTAGAATTTGGCGCAAGGTTGGGAAGTGATGTTCCATTTATGATCACCGGCGGCACAGCAATTGGCCAAGGACGTGGTGATCAATTAACCGCAGCCCTTTCACGAGGCACTTATCACTGGGTATTGGCGCTTTCATCTGTTGGGCTTTCTACACCTGCCGTTTATCAAGAATGTGATCGCCTGCGCGCTGGCTTAGATATTGCAGCACCGCAAACAAGTGATGCGCTAATGCAATCTTTATTGGCTGCAGACCCAAAGGCAGTTGGTTTAGCACTTCAAAATGATCTGCAATCGGCTGCTTGTTCGCTGCGCCCAGCACTTACTTTGGTACTAGATGTTGGCGAAGAATATGGCGCACTTGGCGCAATTGTTTCGGGTTCAGGTCCGACAGTTGCCTTCTTAGTTGAAAATGAAGAGCAAGGGCTAGATCTGGCAGTTGCACTTACCTCAAGTGGAGTAGTGGGTAACGTGGCACGCGCATTTGGCCCGGTGCCTGGTGCCAAAGTTATTTAATTTTCCTCTAAGTGGGCGGCGAGAGTACTTAATAACTCCGCCAAAGCGTTTCGTTCTTCACGAGTTAAACCTGTTAACAATTCGCGCTCATGTTCGAGCAATCCTTCCAGCGCCCTATCAACTGCGCGCATTCCGGATGCCGTTAAAGTTACGAGTGATCCACGTCCATCGGCCGGATCTGGTTGGCGAGTAATTAGCTTTAATTCTTCTAAACGATCTAAACGATTTGTCATCGTGCCGCTGGTGACGAGCGTTTCTTGCATTAGTGCGCCAGGGGAGAGTTGATATGGATCCCCGGCGCGACGAAGTGCCGCGAGAACATCGAAGCCCCAATTTTCTAAATCAGCGAATGCATCACGGCGCGCGATATCTAAATTGCGAGAAATTCTAGAAATACGACTTAGGACAGCGAATGGACTGAGATCTAGATCCGGGCGTTCGCGCTTCCAAGCCGCGATGAGGCGGTCGACTTCATCACGGTGCGCGCTCATAGAGGACAGGTTAGCGGCGCTAATGGTCGCCAGCACTCATTGTTATGAGGGAGAATATGCGTTCCGCCATTGTGTAGTGGCTAGCACATGGGCCTTTGAAGCCCAGGGTCCAGGATCGATACCTGGTGGCGGAGCAATTTATATTGCCCGCCGAAGGAGAAGGCGGAGCCATCAAATGGATCAAGAGCGACCAGTTAGACTTACCCATATGAGTGCAAACCTCGAGATGGTTGTTGTTCTCGCCGCCGGTGAAGGCACTCGTATGAAATCTTCCACACCAAAAGTTCTGCACGAAGTTGCTGGTCGCACTTTGGTTGGCCATGTTTTAAAGGCAGTTGATTCACTAAAACCAAAGCATGTTCGCGTTGTTGTCGGTGCTGGACGCGAAGCAGTTGAGGCGCACTTAGCCCAAGTTGCGCCAGGCGTCACAACAGTCTTTCAGGAACGTCGCGGCGGTACTGGCCATGCAACGCAATTAGCGCTCGCAGGTACAAATATTTCGGGAACAATCTTAATTCTGGCTGGTGATACACCGATGCTAACCGGGCAATCATTACAAGAACTGCTGAAACTGCATCACGCGGGTGGTTTCACCGCATCCGTACTAACTGCCGAACACCCAGACCCAACTGGTTATGGGCGCATAGTTCGTGGTGATGACGGCTCGCTACTTCGCATAGTTGAAGAGCGCGATGCCGACGATTTTGTGAAAGCGATCTACGAAGTAAATTCTGGAGTTTACGCCTTCGATGCCAAAGCTCTAACAGGTGCTATCGGGAAGCTCAGTACTGATAATTCGCAAGGTGAACTTTATTTAACTGATGTCATCGAAATTTTGCGCAATGAAGGTGGAACTATTGCCGCAGCGCTGATTGAAGATTTCATCGAAATTCTGGGCGTTAATGACCGTGTGCAGTTGGCAGAAAGTGCGGCGTTATTACGCGATCGCATTAATGAAGAATTTATGCGCGCTGGCGTCACGATTGTTGACCCAACAACAACTTGGATCGATGCAACAGCAGAAATTGCTAGCGATGTAACTATCTATCCTGGCACTGCAATTCTGGGCAGTTCCAAGATAGCTACTGGCGCGATTATTGGCCCGCGCACAACTTTAGAATCTTGCACTGTTTTAGCTGGTGCAAAGATTGTGGAATCAAATTGTATTAATGCAACTATTGGTAAAGATGCTCAAGTTGGCCCTTACTCATACCTTCGCAAAGACACCGTTCTTGGAACAGGTGCAAAAGCAGGCGCATTTGTCGAAATGAAAAACGCCAAAGTTGGAGATGGCTCAAAAGTTCCCCATCTTTCATACGTTGGTGATGCAACGATTGGCGAAGGAACAAATATCGGGGCTGCAACTATTTTTGTTAACTACGACGGTGTTGAAAAACATCACACCACAGTCGGAGATCACGTTCGCATCGGAAGCGATTCGATGTTAGTTGCACCAGTTTCAATAGGTGACGGTGCTTACACTGCGGCGGGATCTGTAATAACTGAAGATGTTCCGCCCGGTGCCATGGGTGTCGCTAGAGGTAAGCAACGAAATGTATTAGGTTGGGTCATGCGCAAGCGATCCGGTACACAATCTGCCAAAGCTGCTGCGCGACATAGCGACGAGAAGAAAGGCTAATTTCCTTGAGCGAAATCCGTTTGTCCTCAGAGAAAAGACTCCGACTCTTTTCGGGGCGCGGATTTCCCGAACTTTCAGATGCTGTTGCTGCAGAACTCGGCATTCCTTTAACACCAACATCTGCTTATGACTTTGCAAATGGTGAAATATTTGTTCGCTTTGAAGAATCGGTTCGCGGTTGCGATGCTTTCGTAATTCAAAGCCACACCGCACCAGTAAATAAGCAGATCATGGAACAACTAATCATGATCGATGCCCTAAAGCGCGCATCAGCCAAACGCATCACAGTTGTCGCACCGTTTTACGGATATGCCCGTCAAGATAAAAAACATCGTGGACGCGAGCCAATTACTGCTCGATTGATGGCAGACCTCTACAAAACTGCTGGCGCCGATCGTTTAATGGTTGTTGATCTTCACACTTCACAAATTCAAGGTTTCTTCGATGGTCCAGTGGATCATTTATTCGCGCTACCAATGCTGGCAAACTATGTTGGCAGCAAAGTGGACCGCACACGTCTGACGATTGTTTCACCTGACTCTGGTCGCGTCCGTGTTGCAGAACGTTGGTCTGAACTACTTGGTGGATGCCCAATCGCATTTATTCATAAAACCCGCGATCCACGCGTTCCAAATGAATCCCAAACTGGAAAAGTTGTCGGTGAAGTTGAAGGACAAACTTGCGTTGTTATCGATGACATGATCGATACCGCTGGCACAATTACCAAGGCAGTAGATGCACTTTTTGCAGCTGGTGCAAAAGAAGTAATCGTCGCCGCAACTCACGCAGTATTTTCTGGCCCTGCCGTCGATCGCCTAAAGGCATCAAAGGTCACCGAAGTTGTTGTTACAGATTCGCTCCCACTTGATGAAGATAAGCGCTTCGATGGCTTGACCGTCCTCTCGATCGCCCCACTTCTTGCGCGTGCCATTCGTGAAGTCTTCGAGGATGGGTCAGTTACTAGTCTTTTTGACGGCCACAGCTAACTCAGGCTAATATCTCCCCATAGTTTCCGGCGAGGGTGAAAAACTCCGTAATCGACGGTAAGGATTTAACTCCTGCTGGGACTTTGTGAAGTATCCGAAGTATCCAGATCGAAACAAATCAAATTCAAAACAAACAGGAGTAAATAAAATGGCAGAAATCAAGATCACCGGCACAACACGTACCGAATTCGGTAAAGGTGCGTCTCGTCGTGCACGCGTAGCAGGTCTTGTTCCTGCAGTTATCTACGGCCACGGCGAAGCGCCAAAGCACATCACTCTTCCAGCGCGCGAACTTGGCGTTGCACTTAAGCAATCAAACGTTCTTCTGCAAGTCACCATTGATGGCAAAGAGGAGTTAACTCTTCCTAAGGCAATTGTTCGCCACCCGCTAAAGCAGATCCTCGAGCACATCGACCTAGTTGCTGTTCGTCGCGGTGAAAAGGTAACTGTTGCAGTTCCAGTCCACACCGAAGGTGAACATGATCGCGACGGAATTCTCGAGCATGTGCACAACACAATCGATGTTGAAGTTGAGGCAACTGCAATTCCTTCATTCTTCACACTTGATCTAACAGGTCTTGCAGCCGGTCAATCACTCTATGCAGAAAACATAACTCTTCCTGCTGGCGTTGTACTGATCTCTGACCCACGCACAATCGTGGTTCACCTATCTGAGCGTTCAACTGCGGTTGAAGAAGTTGCAGTAGTCGCACCTGATGCAGATGCAGCAGCGGTTCCAGCACCTGATGCAGAGAAGAAGGACTAACTAGCCTTACTCTTTCTCTTGTGAGTTCATCTCCTTGGATAATTGTTGGTCTCGGTAACCCGGGCGAACAATATGAAGCCACTCGCCACAACGTTGGTCAGATGGTTATTGCTGAACTCGCTAAACGTCACAGCGTAAAACTCAGTACCCATAAGTCACGCACCGACACCGCCGCCTACAAGTTAGGCGTAGGTGTCGATGCTTTTTCTGTGATCCTTGCAAAGTCAAAGAGTTATATGAATGAATCTGGTGGACCGATTAAGGCACTTGCCAACTTCTATTCAGTTGAGCCAAACCAAATTATCGTTTTACATGACGAACTCGACATCCCATATGCAGCAATTCGCGCCAAGATTGCTGGCGGCGATAATGGCCACAATGGTTTGAAATCACTTACCTCAGCTTTTGATAGCCCCGAATATTTCCGAGTGCGCCTCGGAATTGGTCGCCCTATGGGACAGCAAGATCCAGCAGACTTTGTATTAAAGCAATTTAGCAAGGAAGAGAAGAAAGAACTTGCTGATTTCTTATATCGTGGCGCAGATGTTGTCGAATCTTTGATTGAAAAAGGGCTTGATTTCACCCAATCGAAATTTAATTCCTAGGCTAATCAGCCGGTATTGCGCAGGCCTGCGGCAACTCCGTTGATTGTGAGCAACAGAGCACGAATTAACATGGCATCGGATGAATCACCAGCAGTGCGCACGCGATGGAGCAAGTTAACCTGCAGCAAATGAAGTGGGGATAAATAAGCATCACGAACCTGAAGCGTGCGCGCCAAGATTGGCTGATCACCAAGCAGAGTTGTTTTGCCAGTTAACGTCAATATCTCTTTTACGGTTAGCTCAAATTCTTCCGTGATTGTCTCCAAGAAGTGGTGTAACTCTTTAGGAACAAGGGTTTCCACATATCGCTTAGCAGTTACCAGATCTGTTTTAGCAAGAGTCATTTCAACATTGCTGATAAATGTGTGGAAGAAATGCCAATCAACCAACATGGTCTTTAATACATCGGTCTTTCCGGCCTCGCGCGCTGCCTTTAGCCCAGAACCAACGCCATACCAACCAGGAACAATCTGACGTGATTGAGTCCAACCAAATACCCAAGGAATCGCGCGCAAAGAATCTAAACCGCCTGCAGCATCTGGGCGACGTGATGGACGCGAACCAAGAAAGAGATTTCCCAGTTGTTCTACTGGTGTTGAAGCATAAAAATATGCGGGTAGATCAGGGTGATCAATTAAAGCGCGATAGCGCGCAAAAGATGAATCACTAATTAAATTCATGCATTCATTCCATTGTGCAAGATCAGCTGGGCTTTGTCGCGGCCCACGATTGAGAATTGTTGCCTCAAGGGATGCAGCCAGTGTTAGTTCTACGTTTTCGCGAGCAAGTGCGGGCAATGAGTACTTATCGCTAATTACTTCACCTTGTTCAGTCATTTTTATCTGGCCATCAACTGAACCCCAAGGCAGTGCAACCAGCGCGTCATAAGTTGGGCCGCCACCGCGACCAACAGAACCACCGCGACCATGGAATAGACGAAGTGTTACGCCATATTTCATTGCGACATCACGCAACGCACGCTGTGCACGGTGAATTTCCCACTGGCTAGTTGCGATGCCAGCATCTTTATTTGAATCAGAGTAACCAAGCATTACTTCTTGAATATCGCCACGAAGAGCAACTAGCTCGCGATAAGTGGGATCGCTAAGCAGTTTTTCTAAAATTTCACCGGCAGCGCGCAGTTCGGCAACAGTTTCAAGCAGTGGAGCAAAGCCAATCTTGGCAACTTTCTTATCTAGGTCTACCAAACCAGCTGCTTTGCCTATGACGGCGGCAGCAATTAGATCATCTGCTCCCTTGGTCATTGAAACGATATAGGTCTCGATAACTTCAGAACCGAAACGCCCAATCAGATCAGCAATGGCCTTGAATGTGTCGAAAGTTTTTTGTGCTGCAGCATCTAGTGAATCTGTTTTGATTGCCGTTGCGGCCGCCAGCGCTTTAATAAGAATTGGGAACTTATCTGAATGTGAAAGTTCTAGATAGCCCGATGGCATCACCTGCTGTAAAAGTTTGTGATGCGCATCTGAATGTTCGCGAATATCCAAAGTGGCGTGCGTTAAACCAAATGCTGCGATGCTGCGGATTGTGCGCTCTAGTAAGCCAGTTGCAATTAGCTCGCCCCGGTGAGCAAATAGTGAATCACGCATCAGTGAGAGGTCGGCGATTAGTTCTGCAGAATTTGCATAGTCGCGCCCTAGTACATGTGGACCACCGACTGCGTGGCGATTACGAGTAAATGCCAACCGGTGCGCGATCGCTGTTGCTTTCAAGCGATAAGGCTCTTGTTGATTTAGGCGCAAGAAGCGCGGCTCAAATTCTGGGATATTTTTCAGATCTGCGGCCACAGATGTAAGCAGTTCTGGGGTAGCACCAACAATTCTTGTTGAAACAGAAAGTACTTGACGTAATTGATCCATCGCAGAGATGGTGGTGCGAATTGCATGTCCTACTTGTAGAACAACGGCATCTTCGGTTACTTGTGCGGTGATATTTGGATTTCCATCACGATCTCCACCTATCCAAGTACCAAAAGTCAGCGGGCGTGCGCCAACTGGCAGATCAATATTAAGACGCTTTAATTCGCGCGCAAAATCGTTTAGAACCTCCGGAACTGTGTTCTTGGCAAGATCATCTAAATAATAAAGTGCGTTCATCGCCTCATCGAGCGGCTCTGGGCGATCTAGGCGAAGCTCATCGGTCTGCCAAAGAAGATCAACGGTTTCGGCAAGACGTTCGTTCTGACGCGGGTTGGAATCTTCATCTAATAATTTTGCTACTTCACCAAGTTTGTTAAGAATTGAGCGACGTGCCGCCTCGGTTGGGTGAGCAGTAAATACTGGGCGAACCGATAATTCGCCGATCCATTCTTCTAATTGTTCGTGTGTAAATTTATGTCCAGGTGTTTGCGCTTTGTACGCCTCTTCAATTTTATCAATTGCGCGACTGAGCCAAGATCCACCTGCTGCGCGAGTTTGCGCCAGCACCCTGGCACGGTGAACTTGTTCGGCAACATTTGCTAAATGGAAATAAGTACTAAATGCACGCACCAGTTGTACGGAATCTTCCACGGAAAGATTTTCAAGAAGTTCGGTGCCGCCACCTTCGCGCACTGCTTTGCGAACCGACTCAACTAAATCAAGAAGCTCTTGTCCTTCTTGGCGAACCAGTGATTGACCTAAAAGGTCGCCAAGTTTGCGAACATCGCTGCGTAATAGCGCATCGTCATTGGCAAGTGAAGGGGTTGGCTGCACTGGCCTATCCTCTCAGGATTACTCGCGATTTAGTTGCGTGATTATCCGCGTTAGACTTGGGACATCAAGCCCCCTCCCTTTTTGGGAACGGGGTTAAAGCCGTTTTCTCACATAGTGGAAGTAGGTAGAACCGAATGCGCGCATTGGTGGCGATGATTGGCAGCGATCTGGCTGTTGCATCCTGCCTGCGCGATTCCAGCAAAATTATTGCACCTGCCTCGACATATCCATTCTTAATAGCGCACCGTGCGAAAGATAAGCCGCTATTAATTGTGACAAGTTCAAGCCGCGGTGCAGAAGATTTAGCCAATGATCTCCGCGAATTACACGGCCAAGTTCTGGAATTTCCATCTTGGGAAACTTTGCCGCACGAGCGCCTGAGTCCGCGAAGTGACACTGTGGCCCGTCGCTTAGCAACACTTTCCGCGCTGGCAGTGCCGAATAATGAAAACACAATTGTCGTAGCACCTATACGCGCCGTGATTCATCGCTTCATTGCAGATTTAGCCAGCCAACCTATGCAGACTTTTGAAATTGGAAGTGAAGTTGATTTAACAACTCTTATTACCCACCTGACCGAATTGGCTTACACGCGCACTGATCTTGTGGAAAAGCGTGGCGAATTCGCAGTGCGCGGCGGCATTATCGATCTCTTCCTACCTTTATCTGAACATCCAGTCCGCATTGATTTCTTTGGCGATGAAATTGAAGAGATGAGTTTCTTTGATGTATCCAGCCAACGCACAACTTCCCCGGTGGTCGGCAAATTATCTGTTCTGCCTTGCCGTGAACTTTTATTAACGCAAGCCATTCGCGCGCGAGCTGAAGCTGCTAAAGAAGAATATCCGGCTGCACTTGAAATTTTAGATCGCATTGCACAGGGGATCACTACCGAAGGAATGGAATCACTTATTCCGATTTTGATTGAAAAGACCGAAACAATTTTGCAACGCATGCCCGCTGGTACAGAAGTGATCTTTATCGATGATGAGCGAATTCGCATGCGCAACATTGATCTACTTGCAACTAATCTGGAATTCTTTGAGGCGGCGTGGTCGCATGCGGCACTGGGCGCGGCAGCACCTTTGCCAGTTACCGATGCAACTTATTTGTCTTGGGAAGGCTTGCAAGAAGATATTTCTCGCTGCCAGCTGATCACGCGCGCACTTAACCCTTTCGGTTCTGACTTAGATACATCTGCAACGTTCTTGGATTACAACGCAATTGATCCCTTGCGTGCAGATATCGACCGCGCCGTAACTGCTTTGCAGGAGGCGATAGACGCTGATTTCTCAATTATTTTCTCGGCGGCGGGCCACGGTATGGCTGAGCGTTATGCTGGGATATTTCGCAATGCGGATCTGCCCGTTGTGATCGTGCCTGAATTAAGAGCGATCCCAACTAAAGCTAGCGTGCATATAACCCAATCTTCGATTGCACATGGTTTTTCATCACTTTCTTCGCGCATACTTTTTATTACAGAGCGCGACTTAACAGGCAGTAAAGCATCGGCAAAAGATGGCGCGCGTATGCCATCTAAGCGCAAACAAGCAGTTGATCCACTTGAATTACGTGCTGGTGATTTCGTGGTTCATGAACAACACGGAATTGGCCGCTATGTTGAAATGGTGCAGCGCACTATTGGTGGCATCACCCGCGAATATTTAGTCATTGAATACGCACCCGCCAAACGTGGTCAACCAGGTGATCGCGTCTTTGTTCCAACCGATACTTTAGAACAAGTTAGTAAATACATCGGCGGTGAGTCACCAACAGTTCATCGCATCGGCAGTGGTGAGTGGCAGAAAGCAAAAGGTCGCGCGCGAAAGGCAGTTAAGCAAATTGCGGGCGAGCTAATTCGACTTTATGCCGCGCGCACAAGTTCGCCAGGTTACGCGTTCTCACCAGATACACCATGGCAGCGCGAACTAGAAGATGCCTTTTCATATATCGAAACTCCAGATCAGCTTTCCACAATCGAAGAAGTCAAGCGCGATATGGAGAAGCCTTATCCAATGGATCGCATTATTTGTGGCGACGTAGGATATGGAAAGACCGAGATTGCAATTCGTGCCGCATTTAAAGCGGTGCAAGATGGCAAACAAGTTGCTGTATTAGTTCCGACAACTTTGCTGGTGCAACAACATGCTAAAACATTTGCCGAAAGATATGCCGGCTTTCCAATTCGCGTTGCTGGGCTATCACGCTTTAACTCTGCGAAAGAGTCCAAGGAAATATTGGCCGAGCTAACCACGGGCAGTGTTGATGTGGTTATTGGAACGCACCGCTTGTTATCGCAAGATGTCGTATTTAAAGATCTTGGGCTAGTCGTTGTAGATGAAGAACAGCGCTTTGGCGTAGAACAGAAAGAATCACTTAAAAAGATGCGCACCACGGTGGATGTTTTGGCAATGTCAGCAACGCCTATTCCGCGCACACTTGAGATGGCAGTGACGGGCATTCGCGAAATGTCCACGATCACAACGCCGCCTGAAGAACGCCATCCGATTCTTACCTATGTTGGACCTTCTGAAGATGCGCAGATACGTGCCGCAATTCACCGCGAGTTATTGCGCGATGGACAAGTTTTCTATATTCACAATCGAGTGGAATCAATTGATCGCGCCGCTGCCAAAATTCAAGAGTTGGTACCCGAAGCGCGCATCCGAATTGCGCATGGTCAGATGAGTGAGGGTTTACTGGAAGATGTGATCCTGGGATTCTGGAACCGTGATTTTGATGTACTTGTCTGCACAACGATTGTGGAAAGCGGATTAGATATTGCAAATGCAAATACTTTGATTGTGGAACGTGCTGAAAATTTTGGTCTATCTCAGTTGCATCAGTTGCGTGGTCGCGTCGGACGCGGACGCGATCGCGCCTATGCTTATTTCTTATATCCACCTGACCAGCCGCTGACTGAGATTGCACTTGATCGCCTTAAAACAATTGCAACCAATACTGATCTTGGGGCGGGGATGCGGGTTGCACTTAAAGATCTAGAAATTCGCGGTGCTGGAAATTTACTTGGTGGTGAGCAATCAGGGCATATTGCAGATGTGGGCTTTGATTTATACATGCGCATGGTTGGTGAAGCAGTAAATGATTACAAGACAGGAATAATTGATAAGGAAGAAGAAGTTCACGAGTGCAAAGTCGAACTTCCAGTTAACGCCCACCTTTCAGAAAGCTATGTTCCAGGTGAGCGCCTGCGCCTTGATCTATATCGTCGCTTAGCCGACGTTGCTAAACCAGAAGATGTTCAAGGGATTCGTGAAGAGTTACTAGATAGATTCGGAGAACTTCCTGAAGAAGCAGTTGCCTTATTGGCGGTTGCGCAATTGCGCGCACTTGCCAAATCACACGGGATTCACGAAGTGGTGGCATCCGGAAAGTTCTTGCGCCTTACGCCTTTAACTCTGCCGGAATCTCGTCAATTACGTTTAACGCGCCTTCATCCCGGCTCCATATATAAAGGTCCAACGCGCACCGTGCTTGTTACTTTGCCGAAAAACCCTGCATGGAGCCCGTCTCAACCTGCTGCTGAAATAGTGGATACTTCTCTCCTGACCTGGGTTACCGAGGTCGTCGACCAATTAACGAGAGTGAGCACAACGTGAAGAAGATTCTGGCTGTCCTAACAATTGCATCAGCTTTGCTTCTTACCGGCTGCTCACAAACCAATGAAGCAGCATCCATTGGTGGTTTCAAGATTTCACAAACTGATTTACAAGCCAGCATCGATGCAGTCATTGCCGAGCGCGCCAAGGTTGATTCATCTCAAATGCAGCTTGAAACGGGCGATGAGCTAAATCGCGGACAACTTCGCTTTAAGATTTTGATGCACACCTTCGATGAGATCGCTAAAGAGTTAAAGATTGAAGTTACATCTAGCAACGTTGAGGCGAAGAAGGCAACTATTACTGAATCTGTTGGTGGAAAGACTGAACTTCCAAAGAATTTGGTAAATGCTGCGATCGCGCAAGCAGATTTTGATACCTATGTCCGCGCCATCGTTATCTCTGAACAGATCACCTCTGCCCTTGCCGCATCTGGTGTTGCCGAAGAAGAGATCGCTACCAAGCTTGGCCAACTCCTTTCAGCAAAAGCAAAAGAACTAGGCGTGAAAATTAATCCTCGTTATGGCTTCTGGGATGTTGAGGCTGGCGATGTCGTCGCAGCCAACGTAACCGGAGATGCTGTAGCTCCTGCTGCTAAGTAAGTAAATGTCTGCTTCCGAACTTCAACGCCTGGTTGAGGTAATGGATCGGTTGCGTTCACCTGGCGGATGTCCGTGGGATGCAGAACAAACTCACGAATCCTTGATTAAGTATTTGCTGGAAGAGTCATACGAATTTATTGACTCGGTAGATGCCAAAGATCGCGAAGGCATGCGTGAAGAACTCGGTGATGTATTACTACAAGTTTATTTCCATGCCCGGATGGCGCAAGATCATCCAACGGATCCATTTTCCATTGAAGATGTGGCTCGGGGCATTGCCGACAAATTAATTCGCCGCCATCCACACGTTTTTGAGAACTTAGAAGTTTCTGGAACTCAAGAAATTATTGAGAACTGGGAAGAGATAAAGGCGAAAGAGAAGGGCCGCACATCAGCTTTAGATGGCGTTGCACTTGCGCAACCAGCGCTGCCCTTAGTTGAAAAACTTCTTTATCGCGCAGAAAAATATAAAGTTCATGTGCAGTTAACTAAATATGAAAGTGATAAGCCTGCGACCGAAGAGAGCGTTGGTGAAGCCCTGGCATCAATAATCGCTTGGGCGCGTGATAACGAGATTGACCCGGAAAACGCGCTTCGCCTATACGGCCGCCAAATCGCGGCGCAGATTAAGGATGCCGAGTCGCGGTAGTATTGCCTTATACCGTTCAGCGCCGAGCGTGCATATAGGTAAGTTAATTCTGAGGAGATATCCAAATGGCAATTATCGAAGCAATCGGCGCCCGTGAAATTCTTGACTCGCGTGGAAACCCAACTGTTGAAGTAGAAATCGAACTCGAAGATGGCACACAGGCCCGCGCCGCAGTTCCAAGTGGTGCATCAACCGGCGCATTTGAAGCAGCCGAACTTCGTGATGGCGATAAGCAGCGCTACCTCGGTAAAGGCGTTCTCAAGGCCGTTGACTTTGTTAACAATGAATTAGCTCCAGCAATTGAAGGTATGGATTCACAAGATCAGCGCCTGATCGATGAAGAGATGATCAAACTAGATGGCACACCAAATAAATCACGCCTCGGTGCAAATTCGATTCTTGGTGTTTCACTGGCTGTTGCTAAAGCATCTGCAGAGTCTGCAGATCTTTCACTCTTCCGCTACATCGGCGGACCAAACGCGCACGTCTTGCCAGTACCAATGATGAACATCCTCAACGGCGGCGCACATGCTGATACCAACGTAGATATCCAAGAATTTATGATTGCTCCAATTGGTGCCGAAACATTCCGCGAATCACTTCGCTGGGGTGCCGAGATCTATCACGCACTTAAGGCTGTTCTAAAAAAGCGCGGACTTGCCACATCTGTTGGCGATGAAGGTGGCTTTGCACCAAACCTAGAAAGCAACCGTGCCGCACTTGATTTGATCATCGAAGCCATTGAAGCTGCCGGCTTTAAACCAGGCAAGGAAATCGGACTTGCCATGGATGTTGCCGCAACTGAATTCCACGAGAACGGCAAGTACAAGTTTGAAGGCTCACTTCGTTCATCTGATGAAATGATCGCTTATTACGCAGAGCTAGTTGGCTCATACCCAATCGTTTCTATCGAAGATCCACTAAATGAAGAAGATTGGGCTGGCTGGAAGTCAATGACAACTTCCCTTGGCTCAAAGATTCAGATTGTTGGCGATGATTTATTCGTAACAAATCCAATTCGCCTTGCAAAAGGCATCGAAACAGATACCGCAAACGCGCTTTTGGTTAAGGTAAATCAGATCGGAACTCTTACTGAAACTCTTGATGCTGTAGATATGGCGCACCGCGCGAACTACCGCAGCATGATGTCGCACCGTTCAGGTGAGACAGAAGATGTGACTATTGCTGATTTGGCTGTTGCAACCAACTGCGGACAGATCAAGACTGGCGCACCATCGCGCACAGAGCGTGTTGCTAAATACAACCAACTACTTCGCATCGAAGAAGAACTTGCAGAAGGCGCCGTATTTGCAGGACGCGGCGCATTCCCTCGCTTCAAAGGATAGTTAAGGCTTAAAGATGCGACGCGGACGACGTAGTTATTCCTCTCGCCGTCGTCCGTCAAACCGTCGTCGCACACGCCGTAACGCTCGCCCTTTAGCGCTTATCGCAATCATCTTTGCATTCACGTTGACGCTTGCGCCACCGATTAAGAATTACTTCACCCAACGTGCTCAAATCAACTCACTTAAATCACAAGTAGCAACAGATCGCACCGCACTTGATGCCGCCCGCGCCGAACTAAATCTTTGGCGCGACCCGAGTTACATCAAATCACAAGCGCGCGAACGTCTTCACTTTGTGATGCCCGGTGAGCGTCAATACATCGTGACTGGCACCGACATTGATAAGGCCGAACCACAAACCACAAAGGTGGTCTCACAACTACCAGAAGGTGCCCCTTGGTACACCAAACTGATTGCAACAGTTACTGAATCTGGTCTTTAATAGATGAGCGATAAAGCAACACAGAAAGACCTAGATTGCATCGAAACCCAACTTGGTCGCACACCACGCGATGTGCACGCCATCGCTTATCGCTGTCCTTGTGGCAATCCCGCAGTAGTTGAAACACCACCGCGCCTTAGCCACGGTGAACCATTTCCAACTTTCTATTACGCAACGTGCCCACGGTTAACCGCTGCAATTTCTACCCTGGAATCAACTGGGCTAATGGCAGAAATGAATGAGCGTTTAGCAGTTGATGCCGAACTATCTGGCGCATATGCCGCAGCCCATGATGACTACCTCGCAGCACGAGCAGCGCTGCAGATGGATGTTCCTGAAGTCGAAGGAATTTCTGCAGGTGGAATGCCTAACCGCGTTAAATGTTTACATTCACTTGTTGCACATTCACTTTCTGCAGGTCCAGATGTTAATCCACTTGGTGATGAAGCACTTTCTAAACTGCCTGATTGGTGGAAAGAGCAACCATGCGAGTAGCAGCCATAGATTGTGGCACTAACTCCATTCGTCTCCTTATCGCTGATATAGATGGCACAAACTTTCGTGAAGTGATTCGCTTGATGGAAGTTGTCCGCCTAGGACAAGGCGTTGATAAAACCGGTCAGTTTCACCCAGATGCAATCACTCGGACGCTCGCAGCCGTTGATATTTATGCCGCAGAGATTGCAAAACGCGGCGTAGAAAAGATTCGCTTCTGCGCGACCAGTGCCACACGTGATGCCACTAACCGCGATATTTTCATCGAAGGCGTTTTCGAACGTTTAGGCATTCGCCCAGAAGTTATTTCAGGTGAAGAAGAAGCACGCCTATCTTTTATGGGTGCAACCAAAGATTTACCAGCAACCGATGGACCATTTTTAGTTGTTGATATTGGTGGCGGCTCAACTGAATTCGTCTTTGGAACCGAATCAGTTGAATCAGCAAAGAGTGTGAATATCGGATGTGTTCGTATGTCTGAGCGCCATTTCACTGGTGATTTACCTGATCCTGGTCAAGTGGCTGCAGCAACTGAAGATATTGATGAAGCAATCGCACAAGCTGCAAAAATTGTCCCAATAACAAAAGCAAAAACTCTGATCGCAGTAGCCGGCACTGCAACAACTGTTGCCGCCGCAGCCCTTGACCTGCCCGAATACGATCGCTACGCGATTCATCTTTCACATATTCCTGCCAAAAA
Source organism: Actinomycetota bacterium (assembly GCA_009698815.1). Lineage (GTDB taxonomy): Bacteria > Actinomycetota > Actinomycetes > Nanopelagicales > Nanopelagicaceae > Planktophila. The sequence continues at coordinate 84,338 of WLPJ01000005.1, forward strand.
AGTTCATCAAGTATCACAATCATTTATCAAGATGACCCGCACGCAACGTGAATCACTTGGATATATGCACCCAGGTCGCGTCGACGTTATTTCTGCAGGATCGCTGGTTCTCTCTCGCATCATGCGTGCAACTGGAGCCGCCGAATTCGTCGCATCCGAATCCGACATCCTCGATGGAATGGCCTGGTCGCTTGTATAAATCGCTTGATCTTTTAGATTCAGCAATTGTTAAGTGCAAGAAGTGTCCACGCCTGGTGCAATGGCGCGAAGAAGTTGCTGTCGTAAAACGCAAGGCGTATGAAAATGAAAAGTATTGGGGCAAGCCTGTTCCGGGTTTCGGCCCTGCAAATGCGCAAATAGTTATCCTTGGGCTCGCACCTGGTGCACACGGCGCCAATCGCACCGGACGAGTATTTACTGGCGATTCATCAGGGGATTGGCTCTATAAGTCACTCCACAAAAATGGCCTTGCCAAGATCCCAACTAGTAAAAGCAAAGATGATGGCCAAGAGTTAATCAACACTCGAATTCTCTGCGCCGTTCGATGTGCACCACCGGATAACAAACCAAGTACCGAAGAGAAAAATACCTGCGCACCTTTCTATAAAGATGAGATCGCACTATTAATGCCAACTGCAAGATCCTTCCTTGCACTTGGAAACCTTGCCTGGACCACTCTGCTTGCAACGCTTACAGAACTTGGTTGCGAGATTCCAAAGCCAAAACCAAAATTTGGCCACGGTGCTACTGCAACGTTTATTGGCCCAGATGGAATCAAAAGAACGATTATTGGCAGTTACCATCCCAGTCAACAGAACACATTTACAGGCAAATTAACGGAAAAAATGTTGGATTCAGTAATAAAAAAGGCAAGTAGACTCTGAGACTTATCACGTGGCCCCGATAGCCCAATGGCAGAGGCAGAGGACTTAAAATCCTCCCAGTGTGGGTTCGACCCCCACTCGGGGCACAACTTCGTGCTTAAAGTATCGCGCACTCACTAGAAATATCTCCTAAAGTGCGTACTCTGCTGTTGTGAGATATTCGAAGTCATTGGTTAAGAAAAAGTATTGGCAAAAAGTATTTGTCACGTTTTTGTCGGTAACTTTTCTTCTGGTTAATTCAACTGGAGCGGACTCGGCAATTACCTTTGGCAAGATGTGGGTATCTGTTTTACAGAGTGGGCTGGGTGTATCTTCGCCTACGAGTTTTCACACCGGAACTAATAAAACATTCACTGCCTCTTTTCCACTTTGTGATAGTGATAAGGGTTTTCCTTGTATAAACAAACTTCTTGTTCGTAAACTTGGCGCTAAAACTTGGACTCATATGCGCCCTTGGGGAAAAGTTGCTGCAAAAAAGAACTGCCAATTCTGTAAATATACGACTTGGGAATCAATTCCGGATAAGAATCTGCCTGCTGGAGGCGAAGCATATAATTGGTCAGCCAGTGGTTTTGAAGAAGTAAGCCTTAGTGCATCATTAAGTGGCTACTTCACAGGAGATCCAAATAGTTTTGGCACATCTGATGGTATGACATATCAACCGACCGGCTTGGGTGTAGAGATACTTGATGCTTTTAGAAATGCACCAGAAAATGAATATGAAGTACATTTAAAATTGGGCTTGTTCTCCAAGTCGCTTTCTGGTTGGTTTATCGGTCGTTTGGCCCGCCCATCATTAGATTTAACAAGTAGTGGAGATCTCACTATTTCAGGTGAATCAATATTACTCCAGAACGCAGGAAGTGAAATTAATTATAGTGATTTACCACCTGACTGGATTGCTGACCTTGTGAAAGAGTGTATTCCACTTTCCTATTGCGGATTTGAAAGTGATCCGCAATCCTGGAATGAACATACGCCTTGGCAGAGCATTGGTTACCTGGCAAACAATGAGAAAACAATGAAGACATTTTCTCAGTTCGAAAACATTTTTGGGAATAAAGCTCAGAATCAATATAGAATTTGGGCGATTTCTAATTTCAGTGATTGGGTAAAACCAATTTCTAAGATTGGCAACTGTTCTATTTCAGAGGGATTCTTAGGGCTAGTCAGCACAAATTCGACAGTTTTTTCTTCTGACCCGCCAATTGTGATTGATGAAGCACTTTCCTACCGAGTTGGCTCGACACATTTAAGAGCCGATGGAAGTTTAAATAGTGGTAGTTATGGAGTTTCATTACGAAAAGACTTAGCAAAATGCGTATGGGGGGATCAGTTTATTCCAGAATTTATTGGTGTTGAAGTAGCGTACAAGGATGGTAAACCCGAAGTTATTGCCACAAGTTTCAAGTCAACAGATAGTTTCTACAATTTTAATGCATCTGGATTTCATTACTCGATTCCAACCTTAAGTATGAAGAATTTTAAGTCTGAGGTACAACCGTTAAAAGTATCTGTATCTGAAACAGCTACTACCGAAGCAATCGCCAAAATTTCCCCAAAATCAACAGTGAAAAAAACTACAATCACCTGCGCCAAAGGCAAAGTAACCAAGAAAGTAACTGCCGTTAGTCCTAAATGCCCTACCGGGTATAAGAAAAAGCCTTAAAATCCTCCCTGGCTTGGTCCGACCCCCACTCGGGGCACCGGTTTGTGCGTAGCCTGATAATTGGAGTGAAATTCTCAGGAAAATGCCGTTAAATTAGTACTACCTACCTCGCCCCGATTGGGGGAGAGATTTCCTAGAAAGGGAAATTAGTGCGCAGTTCAAATCCTGTTTTAAATCGTTCGAACCGTGGCTTTGCTCAAATGGATGCAACACGTCTCGATAACGATTCACTTGAAGCAACATATGCAGCACCTGCAGCATCTTCACTTCGTACCGGTCGCGTGACCATGGACGATGTTGTTATGCGCACCGCAACGTTGTTTGCCGTGTTGGTTGCAGTCGGAGCATTTGCATGGGGAGCTAATAACCCAGCACTTGCCTTGGTTGGTTTCCTCGGTGGTTTTGTTCTTGCAATGGTAAATATCTTTTCAAAGAAAGTTCGTGTGCCATTTATCGTTGCTTACGCAGCAGCACAGGGCCTTGCACTCGGAACAATTAGCCGTATTTACAACGAGGCTTACTCAGGCATTGTTGGTCAAGCAGTCATCGGAACACTTTGCGCCTTCGGTGGAATCTTGGTGGCATACCGCAGTGGCAAAATCCGCGTAACACCTAAGTTCACTCGCATCATGCTTGGTGCGTTGATGGGTTACTTTGTATTTGGAATTATCACGCTGTTCACTGGCTTCCCAGGAGGACAACTAGGGCTGTTAATCGCAGTTGCTGGTGTTGCACTTGCAACATTCTTCTTAGTTCTAGATTTCGATCAGATCGAACGCACTATTGCGGCAGGGGCTCCACAGGAGGAGTCATGGCGCATGGCCTTTGGTTTGATGGTCACCATCGTTTGGTTGTATATGGAAGTTTTGAGGTTGCTCTCAATTCTTCGCAACAGTGACTAATTAATTTATATTAGTTAAGTAATTAACTAGATTGCCCGAGATGCGAACTCCGCGTCTCGGGCAATTTTGTTGCCACGATTACGGCGATAAACATAAGCCCTGCGCTGACTGCAAAGGCTGGTCGGAAGCCGTAATGATCGGCAATAAAACCAAGTGCAATCGGCGCAACCATCGCACCGGCATCTCCAGCCATCTGGAATAGCGCGATTACTTGACCCCCTTTACCTGTCATCACATCACCAACAATTGCTGCTGTTGAAGAGAGGAAAATTGAGCCAAAGGCGCCAATCACCATTGAGAGAATGAACATCCAAGGTTGAACAGTTCCTACAAGTACGAGCACTGAAATCGTAAGCAGTGATGTGCCCACAAGTGCTGAAAACTTTCGCCCTCTTGAATCAGAGAGTCCACCAGCTTTAATTAATAGCAAACCTTGGATTACAGATGAAATTGTGAACCCAAGACCTAGATAGCCGGCAGTTGATTTCATTTCTTCAACCATAAAGAGCGGAAGTATCGAGCGAGACATTCCAAAAAGAACTGATGCACTGCAGAAAGAGATTGTTAAGGCAATTAGGTAAGGCTTGCTCGCAAGTGCTTCTCGAATAGAAGTTTTCTCTTGCGCAATTTTTTCAGATGGACGAGCTGCGAGTACAGAGTTACGAAGTAAAAAACCACCGGCGGCACTTGAGACAACCAAAAGGATGGCATAAACAAGAAGTGGTGCGCGTAAGGAAATGGCTGTTAGAAACCCGCCGATAACTGGACCAGCCATCATTCCGACAAGAAAACTGCTGTTATAAAGAGATTGGGCGCGTGCTCTTTTAGAGTCATCTGTTGCGCGCAAAATGATCGAACCTGCTGCAACCGAGAACATAGAGGAGCCAAGACCGCCTGCTGCTCGAAAAAACAATAGTTGTTCATAAGTCTGCGCAAATGCTGCCGCGAATGAAGAAAGTGCTACAAAGCCAACTCCGGTTGTATAAACGATTCTTTCACCGAATTTATCAACTAACTTTCCAGCAAACAGTCCGCTAGCAAATCTGGCAAATGCGAAAGCCGAGATGATTGCGCCTACCTGAGCGTTATTTACGCCAAAAGAACGCGCAAACAATGGAATTGTTGGAGCGATGATTCCAAAACCGACTGCAACAAAGAAAGATGCGAAGACAAGAACACCAACCTCACGCGGAAATTCTGCGAAAGGGTTGGTGGGCTTAGTCTTTAGATTCAATTCGAATTAACCGATTGATTCGCCAGCTGATTCTTCACGAGCAGCAGCGTAATCTTTATTGGTGCGCAATGGGGTTTCCCGAAGGAGTAGCGCCAACAAGAAACCAGCGGCAGTGATTGGCACTGCAGTGTAGAAGACAATATGGAAAGAGCTAACGAAAGCATCAAGCACAGTTGTCTTAATGACCGGTGGGAAGGTCTGAAGAACTGCAGTATTGCTCTTAATAGTTTCAAGTTTGGCGGTATCAAATCCGGCAACTGCATCTGGGTTGGTAGTTGCTAATTTATTGAAGTTATCGGCCAAATAATGTCCCAAACGGTTTGTGAGAATTGTTCCAAATATCGCAGTTCCGAAAACACTGCCAAGTGAGCGGAAGAAAGTATTAGAACTAGTTGCAACGCCCATATCTTTAAACTCCACTGCATTTTGCAGGGCGATAACTATTGTCTGCATTGATAGACCAAGTCCGGCGCCAACCAAAATTGCATAGATAGATAACTGCCAGAATGGTGTTTCGGCGTTTAACGTGGCCATAAGCAAGATTCCAACGGTCATTACTGCAGTTCCGATTATTGGGAAGCGTTTGTAATGGCCATGCTTGGTGATTGCTTTACCGCTGTAGATAGAAGTTGAAACGATTCCGAGCATGAATGGAATCAATTTTAGGCCAGCTTCAGTTGCTGTATCGCCTTTAACCACCTGCAGATAAAGAGGCAACATCACGATGGCACCGAACATACCCGCACCGATGATAAAACCTAGCGCGGAAGTTAGTGAAAAAGTATGATTTTTAAAGAGAGATAAAGGCAGGATGGGTTCTACTGCTTTGCCTTCCCAATAAATAAATATAAAGGTAAGTGCAATGCCTGCAAATAGGAATGTAAGCGTTGTCGAGTTACCCCAACCGCGTTCTGGGCCATAGATTGATACTGCTAACAAAGTCGCGCAAACTGCGGCAACCATTAATAGCGCACCTAAGTAATCAATCTTGTGTTCACGTTTTACTTTTGGAATATGTAAAACGGCAGATGTAATAGCAAGGGCTGCAATACCAAATGGGATATTTATATAGAAAATCCAGCGCCATCCCGTTACGCCAAGAATCGTTGCGTGATCTGAGAAGAATCCGCCAAGCAGCGGACCGGCAACGGATGCAAGTCCCCAAACTGCGCCAAAGTAACCTTGGTAACGACCGCGTTCGCGCGGCGGAACGATGTCACCAATGATTACAAATGTGAGTGCCATAAGGCCGCCTGCACCAAGACCTTGAATCGCACGTGTACCAATTAACTGCGACATGTTCTGTGCCGCACCGGCTGCAAATGATCCGATCAGAAAAGTAACAATCGCGAATTGGAAAACAATGCGACGTCCGTAAATATCTGAGATTTTTCCATACAAAGGCGTTGATGCCGTTGATGTAAGCAAATATGCAGTTACTACCCAGGTGTAATGGTTAAGGCCATTGAAATCTTCTACGATACTTTTTAGGGCTGTTGAAACAATTGTCTGGTCAAGGGCTGCCAAGAGCATGCCGGTCATGAGGCCGCTCAGGATGATCATGATTTCTTTATGTGTGTGTTCTTTTACTGGGCCATGGCTGGACATTGGTGCCTCTCAGAATCGCTCATTTTGTGGATATATTTAATAATCCAATAGCGGTAAGTTTACTCCGTGAAATCAGTTATCGCCGAAGACCTTGTAAAAACCTATCGCAATGGGGCAGTTCGTGCCTTAGACCATTTATCACTCGATGTTGAAGAAGGCACTGTTTTAAGCGTGCTTGGACCAAATGGTGCGGGCAAAACAACTTGTGTACGCATCTTGGCAACTTTATTGCGCCCAGATTCAGGTCGCGCGATGGTTGGTGGCATTGATGTTATAAAGCACCCCGAAAAAGTTCGCGAAGTAATTGGTTTATCAGGTCAATACGCAGCTGTTGATGAGATTTTAACTGGCTGGGATAACTTGGTGATGTTTGGCCAGCTCTATCACCTTGGCAAGAAAGAGGCGATAGCGCGAGCAGATGAATTACTCGAAAGATTCTCACTTACAGAGAGCGCAAAGCGCCCCATCAAGACTTATTCAGGTGGAATGCGCCGCCGCCTTGATTTAGCAGCATCGCTAATTGTTAAGCCAAAGGTTCTCTTCTTAGATGAGCCAACCACGGGACTGGATCCACGTGGTCGCCAAGAAATGTGGAGAGTTATCGAAGAGTTGGTAAAGGGTGGCGTTACTTTGCTACTTACTACTCAATATCTTGAAGAGGCCGACCAATTGGCCGATGAAATTGCAGTTATCGATCATGGAAAAGTTATTGCCCGCGGAACTTCTGATGCGCTAAAGAAGCAGGTCGGCGGAGAACGTTTAGAAATTGTGGTCGAGGCGCACAACATTGCCAAAGCTATGGAAGTTGTGGCAAATGTCAGCGGCAATAAAGCAACGCTGGATGAAGGTCTGCGCATGATTTCAGCACCGGTTTCAACTGGTGCAACTGCGCTAATTGAAACGCTGCGTTCTTTAGATTCAGCAGGAATCCACCCGCTTGATGTGGGGCTAAAGCGTCCATCACTGGACGATGTTTTCCTTTCGCTCACTGGTCATGCCGCCGAGGAAACGCCAGTAGAAGAAGTTACAACAGGACGTAGAAAGAAGGCTAAGAAATGAGCGCTTTCAAAGACACCATGATCATTACGCAGCGTCAGTTGCGGTTATTAACTCGCGTTCCAGAAGTTTTAGTCTTCTCAACAATTCAGCCGGTCATGTTTGTGCTTTTGTTCCGTTACGTATTTGGTGGTTCAATCGATAGCGGTCAACCAGGGGGATATGTTCAACTCTTGATGCCCGGAATCTTTGTGCAGACCGTTGCATTCACATTAGCTGGAACCGCGGTAGGTCTTGCTGAAGATCTTAAGAAAGGTTTAATTGATCGCTTTAGATCTCTGCCGATCTCACAATCTGCTTTAGTTGTTGGTCGCACACTTGGGGATTCTTTACTTAACATCGTGGTTCTAGCGGTCATGGGAATTGCTGGATATATCGTCGGTTGGCGTCCAACATCAGGTGTGATTAGCGTGGGCATCGGATTCATTTTCCTCTTGTTATTTGGTTACGCACTTTCTTGGGTTGGAATCTATGTTGGGCTTTCCGCATCCGATGCGCGAGTGGTTCAAAACGTTAGCTTTATTGTGACATTCCCACTTACATTCTTATCGAACGCTTTTGCACCAACCACCGGAATGCCACGTGCTCTGCAGTACTTTGCAGAATGGAACCCGGTTTCAACAATGGTTGCTGCCTGCCGCGAACTCTTCGGCCTGGAAAATCAATTCGGCGCAACTGCTGGATCATTCCCGAGTGAAAATCCTCTAATCACATCATTCATCTACATGATCATCATCATGGCGATATTTATTCCGATCAGCGTTAGAAAATATAAGCGCGCAGCGGATTAATCAGATACCTAGTGGGATTCGCGAGAGACATGTTCTCCGCTAGATCCAACTAAGAAATCTAAATCGCAACCTGTATCAGCCTGCATCACATGGTCGATATAAAGCTTCTGCCATCCACGATCAGGTTTAGCAAAGCCATCAACGGTTGCAGTATTTGGTTTGCGTGCTGCTAGGTCGGCATCTGTTATATCGATATTTAAGGTGCGGGCCTCGACATCTAAAGTTATGTAATCACCAGTTTGAACTAATCCAAGTGGGCCACCGGCTGCCGCCTCTGGCGCAACGTGCAATACAACGGTTCCGTAAGCTGTTCCGCTCATGCGCCCATCGCAGATACGCACCATATCGCGCACACCTTTTTCTAACAACTTTATAGGCATAAGCAAATTAGAAACTTCTGGCATTCCAGGATAACCCTTCGGGCCGCAACCGCGCAGAATCAGTACTGAATTTTCATCAACATCAAGGTTTGGATCGTTGATACGCGCTTTGTAATCTTCAATGTTGTCAAAGACCATTGCCTTACCGCGATGCTTTAACAAGTTGGCACTTGCTGCAGCTGGTTTGATAACCGCACCAAGAGGCGCAAGATTTCCGCGCAGAACTGCAATGCCCGCACTTGGTTGTAGCGGTTCTTTACGTGTGCGGATAACGTCTGTGTCATATATTTCGGCTTCAGATAAACCTTCAACTAAGGGCGTTCCGAGCACGGTAATTGCCTTTGGATCTAGCAAATCTTCGAGCTCTTTAAAGACTGCGCGCAGACCGCCGGCACGATGGAAGTCTTCCATTAGATATTTACCGGCAGGTTGCAAATTAACTAGCAGCGGAACCCGAGAACCCGTGCGATCGAAGTCATCGAGCGTTAAATCAATTCCCAAGCGACCTGCAATTGCTAGCAAGTGAACAACCGCGTTCGTTGATCCACCGATGCCAGCCAGCGCCACAATCGCGTTAAAGAAAGATCCTTTAACCATAATGTCACTTGGCTTTAAACCTTCATGAACCATTTCAACAATTCGTCGCCCTGATTCTTGCGAGTATTGCAACAAACGGCTGTCGGGTGCTGGAGTTCCTGCAATACCCGGAATAACCATGCCAAGTGCTTCGGCCATAATTCCCATGGTTGATGCGGTTCCCATAGTGTTGCAATGACCGCGACTGCGAATCATGGCTGACTCTGAATCTAAGAACTTTGCTTCGCTAAGTTTTTTAGCGCGCACTTCTTCACTTAAACGGAATACATCTGTGCCGCAGCCAAGCGGTGTTCCTTGGAAAGTTCCGGTCAACATTGGTCCACCTGGAACAACCAACGCTGGAATATCAACCGATGATGCTGCCATCAACAAAGATGGAATTGTTTTATCGCAACCACCGAGCAACACAACGCCATCAATTGGATTAGCGCGGATCATTTCCTCCGTTGCCATCGCAGCCATATTGCGCCACAACATCGCAGTTGGACGTACCAAAGTTTCACCGAGTGAAACCGCTGGCATATTTAGCGGAACGCCGCCAGCTTCCCAAATTCCATTTTTCACATACTCCATTACTTCATTCAAGTGAGAGTTGCAGGGAGTTAAATCGGAAGCGGTATTGGCAATTGCAATATGTGGGCGACCATCGAAGGCATCTTTCGGCAATCCGCGGCGCATCCATGCACGGTGAGTAAATCCATCACGATCTTTACCGCCATACCAATGGGCACTACGCATGAAAAACTCCTCAAGTCTCATATTTACAGTCTCGATACTGTGTTGAGTATAGTGACGGCATGAAGGCTTTGACTATAACTTCTCCAAATAATTCGGTTGTGAAAGATGTGCCAGAGCCAATCGCCGGGGATAAACAAGTCGTTATTGATATAACGCGCGTTGGTATTTGCGGAACAGATCAAGAATTCTTTACAGGTGAGATGGTTTATCTCCATAGCAATCAAGCTAAATATCCAGTACAAATTGGCCATGAATGGTGTGGCGTTGTTTCGCAAATCGGTAATGGTGTAAATCCAAAGTGGCTGGGTCAGCGAGTTACCGGTGACACGATGCTTGGTTGCGGTACTTGTTACCGCTGCACATCAGGTCGCCAACATATTTGTGATGATCGTTATGAAATCGGTATTCGCAACGGTTGGCCAGGTGCGTGTGCTGAGAAGTTTTTGATTCCAGAACGCGCCCTGCATGCACTCCCGGATTCAATTGATGATGCGATCGGTGCACTTATTGAACCTGCTGGAAATTCACTTCGCGCCGTTGAGGCAGCTTTGGCCGGACCTGGCAAAGAGATATTGATTTACGGAACAGGAACGATCGGATTACTTTGCGCACAACTTGCGCAGGCTGCTGGTGCCAATGTGCATTTAGTGGGCCGCAATGAGCGCACTATCAATTTAGCGCATCAAATTGGTATCAAGAACGCTGGTACTGAAATAGTTAAACCAAGAACAGGTTTTGATGGAGTTATCGATGCCACCAATCACCAAACCATTCCGCACGAAATTGTGCAAGCAGTCGAACACGGTGGCCGCGTTGTTTTCATCGGAATTTCCACCAAACCCAGCCTTATTGATTCGCGTGATTTGGCACTTAAAGATGTCACCGCTGTTGGCATACTTTCAGGATCTCCTGGACTAAAAGGAGCAATTGAGATCTTTGCCCGTGGTGAAGTAGACCCGCGTCCACTAATTGCGGCAACGATTTCGCTAAATGAAGTGCAAGATGTCTTTATGGGCAAACGTCCGCAAGGCGCCGGCGATGGCCCAAAAATTCATATCGATCCGCGGATTAAATAGAGAAGCAACCATGTCAGCCACCTCATCAGTTGAATTCAGCGGTCAAGTAGTTGTTATTTCAGGGGCAGCAACGGGCATCGGCAAGTCAAGTGCACAGCTGATTGCAGCACGTGGCGCCAAGATCATCGCACTAGATTTTAATAAGAGCGCCCTTGATGAACTAGCTAAAGAGTTAAATCTGGCCGCAAACCAAGTACACATCTGCGATATTTCGGATCAAGGCCAGATCAATAAAACCATAGCCACAATCCTGAAAGATCATGGAACGATCGATGCCTTAATTAATACCGCCGGAATCGTTGGTCCGTCTAACACGCAATTTGAAGATGTTAATTGGCCAGACTTTGAAAAAGTTCTGCAGGTAAATCTCTACGGCGCAATCTGGTTAACCCAAGCAGTTATCCCATCTATGAAAGCAAAGAAGTACGGCCGCATTGTGCACTTGGCTTCCATTGCCGGCAAAGAAGGAAACCCAGGACTTTCGCCGTACAACACATCAAAGGCCGGCATGATCGGATTTGTTAAAGGCGTTGCCAAAGAATTTGCACCACATGGCGTCATCATTAATTCACTTGCACCGGCTGTAATCAGTACACCAATGAATGCAAATACTTCCGATGAAACCTTGAAATATATGATTAGCCGAATTCCAATGGGCCGCGTTGGCCAACCCGAAGAAGTTGCCGAGATCGTTGCCTTTATGGCATCTAAAGCATGCTCATTTACAACAGGATTTACCTTCGACGCAAGCGGCGGTCGCGCAACTTATTAATTAATAGTTAGTTGCGCCTTTAATCTCGACTTTTATCTCTTTACCATTTGGTGCGGTGTAAGAAACCGTGTCACCGATCTTTGCTCCCATGACTGCAGCACCAAGTGGAGATTTCTCGCTATAAACGCTTAAGTCACCTGAAGCGATTTCGCGCGAACCAAGTAAAAACTTCTCTTCATCGCCAGCAACGATTGCGGTAATAACCATGCCGGGACCAACCACGCCATCGGCAGATGCGGGTGGAGTTCCAATGTGTGCATTTTCTAGCATCTGCTTTAACTGGCGGATGCGCGCTTCCATCTTGCCTTGTTCATCACGTGCTGCGTGGTAGCCGCCGTTTTCTTTTAGATCTCCTTCAGCGCGAGCTGCTTCGATCTTGGCGGTGATTTCTTTACGGCCACCTGATTCAAGATGTGCGAGTTCACCGCGCAAACGATCGGCGGCTTCTAGGGTTAGCCAAGTCTGTGAGGTACTCATAAGGGGTAACGGTATACGAAGTAATTATTCGGCGCGACAGCGTGCAATAGCCGCTGTTACAGGCGCAGTTCGTGCGGGAATCGCAGTCGTTTGCTCAGCTAGTGATTTTCCTGCTGGGATTTTGTCATCGATTTGGCCTACGACATTCTTATCCTGATCACTTGCAGTCAAAGTACAGATAACTACTTGCATTGGGTCCGTGCGATTTACGGTGTAGCGGATAGAAATTTCTCGTTCTGCCGTGACGTTAAATGAGATTAGTTCATATCTAATTGCAGGATTGGCGTGATGCAGGCCTGCCCAGATTGACCAACCAACGCCAATAATGGCAAGTGCGATAGCCGGTGTGACCCATCTCTTTTGTGGGCGCACGCCATAGCGGTCGTTGTAGTCAAACTCTTCGCCCGATTGCATGGGAGTATTGTCTCATGCAAAAAGATGTTGATATGGGCTGGGAAGGATCGCTCACAGTTCTAATTCTCTGTATAACCGTCGCTATATTGTTGCGCAGTTTCTATAAGCGCTACATGCGGATGAATGCTCGTAACGATGAAAACCAAAGAGATACTTAAAAAGTTTTTACAAGCCCTGGGTGTTATTGCAATTGCCCTGGTCTTCGTTGGGCTCGGCAATTGGCAGTTAGATCGCGCTGCACTTGTTAAAGAGCTAAATGCCGCAGCTAAGGTTATTGATCCCAAGATTTATTCGCTAAGTGATTTAGCGGCCCCAACCGTTGCCTTAGATTCCCGAAATGTAAATAAGCAGGTTGCCGTCAGCGGCTTCTATATTTCCAATTTCAAAGCACCCCTGCAAAGCGATAAAGATGGCGTTGTTAGCGATTGGGAAGTTGCTTTGCTGCAAGTCGATGGATCTGGTCCGCTTTCGGGAATCTTGGTTGTCCGTGGTTTATGGGCAGATCGTTTGCTAAATCCAGATATCGCGATGTCGACCAGAATTGAATTAGTTGGCACCATGCAGCCACATCAAAACGATGATCGTGCCGAAAATGTTCCAGGAGTTATCTCTCGCCTTGATAGCAGCGTCATCGTTGGCCAAGCCAACTTGCAGCTATATGACGGATTTATAGTTGCTCAATCGGAGGCAACAAGAAATGGTGAATTGATACGCACCCGTGTCGTTGCGGAGGCACCAGTTTCCAGAGTCGCCGGTTATTACTGGCAACACATTTCATATGTTGCGATCTGGTGGCTGATGGCGGCCATAGTTCTTTACCTTCCCTTCTATCGCCGAAAAGCAGGCAAAGAAGCCATAGGCTTACCGCTATGAAATCTGCAGTCAATCGCTTTCGAGCCATGGCCATTATCTGTGGCGTCATGTCACTCTTATTGTGGTTTATTTACATGCCCGGCAAATACATGCTCGATGGCATAGAAGACCAAAAATATTTGATCGCGATTCCAATCGTTCATGGCTACCTATATATGGTCTATCTATTAACCGTCTTACAGGTTGGCGTTAAAGGTCGCTGGCATCTCTTGAAGATTCTCTGGGTCATGTTGGCTGGCACATTGCCCGTTGCATCATTTATTGCGGAACGCCGAATTGTTAAGCAGTATCCGTAAAACGATTAAATCTGCGCTCTACCCGTTTTACGAGTGGCGCATTGTTAGCGATCTTGATTTCTCAAAGACCCCACGCCATGTTGGTGTGATCCTCGATGGCAATCGTCGTTTTGCAAAAGCTAATCCCAGTTCGCTAGATCCCAAGGGCCACCGCCGTGGTGCCAGCAAGATTGTGGAATTTCTTGGCTGGTGCGATGAGGCCAAAGTTGAAGTGGTCACCTTATGGTTGCTATCAACGGAAAACTTTAAACGCACCCCGGAAGAGTTAGATGGTTTGTTGAAGATTATTGGTGACACGGTCGATGAACTTCGCGCCACAGGTAAATGGAATATCAAAGCTGTTGGTGCGCTAGAACTTTTACCGCCTTGGCTTAGCGAAAAATTGGCTAATTTGCCGCCGGTGATAAATGGTGGCGTTGAAGTAAATGTGGCAATTGGATACGGCGGGCGCCGAGAAATCGTCGATGCCGTTAAGGGATATCTGCAGGATAAGAGCACCAATGGCAGCAACTTGGAAGATGCCGCTGCCGCGCTAACCACTGAAGAGATCTCAAAATATTTATACACCGCCGGCCAACCAGATCCAGAATTGTTGATTCGCACATCGGGCGAGCAGCGATTGGGCGGATTTTTATTGTGGCAGAGCGCACAATCTGAGTTTTATTTCTGCGAAGCATATTGGCCAGATTTTCGTCGCGTCGATTTCTTGCGCGCACTTCGTGCATATTCACAACGCCAACGACGACTTGGCGCGTAGTCAGTCTTAACTAATCGTTAACGAAACGCTATGGCGTGTCGCACTTAAAAGAGCGCTCACCCGTTCTATCTTTTTCTAGTCAGAAGCAACATCCGTCCGGATAAAACTAAAGAGAATGCGAGAGCTGGCCATTGGCTACTCCAGTATCTACAGCTAAAAAAAGAGCTTTAAAAAAGACTTATGTTTTAGATACCAGCGTTTTGTTGGCAGATCCGAACGCGCTCTTAAAATTCGAAGAGCATGAAGTAATTATTCCGATCGCAGTTATCGGAGAACTTGAAACCAAGCGAGACCACCCCGAACTTGGATATTTTGCCCGCGCAGCGCTGCGATCACTCGATGACCTGCGAATTACCCACGGCCGCCTTGATAAGCCACTAACGATAACCCCAGAAGGTGGCACGCTTTCGGTTGAATTGAACCACACAGATTTAAGTACCTTGCCTCATGGTTTCTTACGAGATGGCACCAATGATTCACGAATCTTGGCGATCGCAAAAAATTTAATGTCAGATGGCAAACACGTTGTCTTAGTAACTAAAGATCTACCACTTCGAGTTAAGGCATCAGCCGTTGGTGTTGAGGCGCAAGAATATTTAGCCGAACTAGTTTCCAATAGCGGATGGACCGGCATCGAAGAGATCAACGTTGGCCACAGCATTATCGATGAACTTTATTCATCTGATCGCGCCGATCACGAGTGCGCACATCAATTGCCAGTGCACACCGGAATCGTTCTGCATTCAGAGAAAGGTAGCGCCCTTGCGCGAGTCACCGCTGACAAAAGATTGCAGTTGGTTCGCGGCGATCGCAACGCATTCGGTCTGCACGGTCGTTCGGCCGAACAACGAATTGCCTTAGACCTTTTATTAGATCCCGAAATCGGAATCATTTCACTGGGCGGTCGCGCCGGAACCGGCAAGTCAGCACTTGCACTTTGTGCCGGGCTGGAAGCGGTAATGGAAAAGCGCATCCATAAGAAAGTTATTATTTTCCGCCCGCTCTATCCGGTCGGTGGCCAAGAGCTCGGATACTTGCCGGGCAGCGAAGGCGAAAAGATGTCGCCTTGGGCGCAGGCGGTTTTCGATACTTTGGGCGCTCTGGTTTCGCAAGCCGTTATTGAAGAGGTAATGGCGCGCGGACTTATCGAAGTTTTGCCACTAACCCACATCCGTGGTCGCTCACTTCACGACTCATTTGTAATCGTTGACGAAGCCCAATCCCTCGAACGCGGCGTTCTCTTGACTGTGCTCTCGCGAATCGGCCAATCATCGCGAGTAGTCCTGACCCACGACGTCGCCCAGCGCGATAACTTGCGGGTCGGTCGCCACGATGGCGTGGTCGCCGTTGTTGAAACGCTCAAGGGCCACCCGCTCTTTGCCCACGTCACCTTGACTCGCAGCGAGCGCTCGCCGATCGCCGCCCTGGTCACCGAACTGCTGGAAGGCCCGATTTCCTAAAGCCGATATATCCCCCGAGAGCCACCCCTTTTAAATCTCACACTCACAATTCGGACATATAGGACTTTGCCCTAACTGAGCAGGACTTTTCTCTGTCCACAAGAGGCGACTTTCCTGAGAATTTGCGCCACACGCATGAATTAATTTGCGACATCTCACCCCTATTGCCACCCTTAACTCATTCCCCGGCAATTCCATTCGCCTATTTATAGGCAGATGGGTCATGGGCTAAAGAGAGAAGAAAGGTAGGTGCGCTATGAAGAGATTCTCAATTACCAATTCACGACGCTTTAAGTTGCGCGCCCTCTGGACCCTGGTGGGCTCCTTCTTGCTGATCTCAACGGCCCAACCAACGGCCTACGGCCTGGACTTTCCGATGACAACCAGTTTGTCCTTGCCGCAGTCTTCAAACCTGACGATGTCGATCGCCTTAAATTCTGAAGTAGACCTTTCCGAAGGCGCCGCCCTTTATACCCAGCTCGATCAGCGCCTAGATCTTTTTGCATCCCAAATGGCTTTGGCGGCATCGATTAGTATCCAAGTTGAAATGGCTCGCTCAATCGTTGGCGCCAAGAAAGTTGCCAAGTCGATCATGCTCTCTGAATATGGCTGGGATGCAGATCAGTACACCTGTCTAAACCGACTTTGGACGAAGGAAAGCCATTGGAATTACAAGGCGCGTAATAAAAAATCAGGTGCCCACGGAATTCCGCAAGCTCTGCCAGCTAGTCGCATGGATGTAATTTCAACTGACTGGCGCACCAACCCGGTCACACAGATTCGTTGGGGACTTCGCTATATAGAAGCGCGTTATAACGAGCCATGTAAGGCTTGGGCAAAGTTCAAACGCAGCCGTTATTACTAGAGTTTAAACTTCCGGCTTGTTGCCAATTGAAATCATTTTAGAAGTCTCTGAATAGAAATCATTGCCCTTATCGTCAACGATTATGAAGGCCGGGAAGTCAACAACATCGATCTTCCATATTGCTTCCATACCAAAATCTTCAAAATCTAAAACTTCAATTTTCTTGATGCAATCTTGAGCCAGACGAGCAGCGGGTCCACCGATTGATCCAAGATAGAAACCACTGTAGTTTTTGCAAGCATCGGTAACCGCCTTTGAGCGATTGCCCTTTGCCAGCATTACAAAAGATCCGCCTGCTTTCTGGAATTGCTCAACGTATGAATCCATACGCCCGGCAGTTGTCGGACCAAATGAACCGGATGCGAACCCAACAGGTGTCTTGGCAGGGCCGGCGTAATAAACGGCGTAATCCTTCATGTATTGCGGCAGTGCTTTGCCGGCATCGAGGGCTTCTTTAATACGGGCATGTGCTAAATCGCGGGCAACAACAATTGTGCCAGTGAGTGAAACGCGAGTTTTGACTGGATATTTGGAAAGTTCGGCGCGAACCTTATCCATTGATTGATTTAGATCAATCTTTACAACGTTATCGTCTAGATGTTCATCAGTTGTATCAGGTAAGAAATGTGCGGGATCGCGTTCTAACTCTTCCAGGAAGATGCCATCTTTAGTGATCTTGGCCTTGGCTTGGCGATCGGCCGAGCAAGAAACGGTAATTGCAATCGGTAGCGACCCACCGTGGCGTGGCAAGCGAACTACACGCACATCGTGGCAGAAGTACTTCCCACCGAATTGTGCGCCTATTCCTAAAGTGCGAGTTAATTCAAGTACTTTTCCTTCAAGGTCTATATCGCGGAAACCATGTCCGGTTGCGGCATCGCCCGATGTTGGCAGCGAATCTAAATACTTAGTACTGGCCAGCTTTGCAGTCTTAGCTGTGTGTTCTGCGCTGGTTCCACCAATAACAATTGCTAAGTGATAGGGCGGGCATGCTGCAGTTCCTATAGATCGCAATTTTTCTTCAAGCCATGTCATAAATGAGGCAGGATTTAAAACTGCCTTTGTCTCTTGATATGAGAATGATTTATTTGCGCTGCCGCCGCCTTTGGCGAGAAAGAGGAAGTTATATTCATCTTGATGATCTGAGTCTGAGTAAATCTCGATCTGGGCGGGCAAGTTATTTCCGGTGTTCTTCTCTTCCCATGTAGTCACTGGAGCCATCTGGGAATAGCGCAGATTTAGCGTGGTATATGCGTTATAAATTCCTTGCGTGATCGCAACTTCATCTTTAGCAGTGGTCAATACATATTGACCCTTCTTGCCCATAACAAGTGCGGTTCCGGTGTCTTGGCACATGGGCAAGATTCCACCGGCTGAGATATTGGCATTCTTCAATAGATCTAAGGCAACGAAGCGATCGTTAGGCGAGGCTTCAGGATCTTTCAAAATATTAGCAAGCTGCTGCAAGTGTGCCTCGCGCAAGTAATGTGAAACATCGTGAATTGCAGTTTCGGTTAAAAGTGTTAACGCTTCTGGTGCAACCTGAAGAAATTCTTTGTCACCAAGTTTGATAACACTTACGCCCTCTTTACCAAGGCTGCGATATTTGGTTGTATCTTTGCCAATAGGCAGTAAGTCAGAGTATGAAAATTGGGGAGACATTATTGCGCCGGTTTCTTTGCAGCATCTAACTTCTTCTTAGCTCCGTCTAGCCACTCTTGGCAGATCTTGGCTAACTCTTCGCCACGCTCCCAGAGTTTTAAAGATTCTTCCAGCGTTGCGCTGCCATCTTCGAGTGATTCAACAATTCCGGCGAGTTCATCGCGCGCCTCTTCATACGAAGGCTTTCCCTCTTTAGCGGCCATGGGTTAAATCTACTCGCTCGCCAGCACGCTGGCTTTAGCTTCGCCTTTGGCAGCGCGTATACGCAGCACGGCCCCAACCTTTAACTTTGTGGCATCGCGCACAATCTTTCCGTCATCGCTTTGCACCACCGCATAGCCACGGTCCATAGTCGATTGCGGGGAAAGGGAGCGCAAATGAGCGATTACACCCTTAATCTCTTTCTTCTCAATATCTAGCAGCGCCTTAAAACCGCGGTGCGAGCGATCACGCAGCGCCGACAAATCATCTTTACGTACCTTAATCATCACGCTGGGATCTTTCATAACTGGGCGATTGCGCAATTGGGCGATCTGGTTTAACTCATATTCAACGCTGGCAAGTAAGCGGCGATACATGCGGTCGCGGATCTTATTGATATCTGAAATCTCTTGTTCAATATCTGGCACAACGCGCTTTGCCGCATCCGTTGGCGTTGATGCACGGTAATCAGCAACAAGATCAAGTAGTGGCGAATCTTTTTCATGGCCAATTGCGCTGACGATTGGCGTTTCACAACTTGCCGCAAGTCGAACCAAAGATTCATCGCTAAATGGCAGCAGGTCTTCAAATGATCCACCGCCACGAGTAATGATAATTACGTCAACTTCTGACATTGCTTCTAGTTCGCGCAGCGCGGCAGATACTTCAACAACGGCTGCCGCACCTTGCACTGCAACTTCGCGGATTTCAAATTCAACCGCTGGCCAGCGACGCTTAGCATTCTCAACCACATCTTTTTCGGCATCGGTATTACGGCCGCAGATTAACCCAACTTTGCGCGGTAACTTTGGAAGTGCCACTTTGCGATCTGCGCTAAATAAACCTTCGGCCGCCAACAGGCTCTTGAGCGCCTCAAGACGGGCCAATAATTCGCCAACGCCAACTTGGCGAATCTCTTTAGCCGACATTGTCAGAGATCCATTTTTAGTAAACCAAGAAGGTTTTGCGTAAATAACTACGCGCGCATTGGCAGGTAGTGGTTGCACCGCAGCCAAAACATTTTTATAACACATCACCGAAAGGCTCATATCAACTGAGGTATCGCGCAGGCGCATAAAAGCCATTCCACCGCTGCGTTCATTGAGTTCTGAGATCTCGCCTTCAATCCAAATTGGCCCTAAGCGATCTACATAATCTTTGATCGCCTCAGAGACCACCCGAACCGGTGCGGGGGATTCACTTGAAGTTTCGAACATGGGGCGAGCCTAATAGACTCACTCACATGGCTAAGAGAGTTCTCCTTGCAGCGCCGCGCGGATATTGCGCTGGCGTAGACCGTGCGGTTATTACCGTCGAGAAATCTCTAGAACTCTATGGCGCCCCGCTTTATGTGCGCAAAGAGATCGTCCACAACAAGCATGTGGTCTCAACCCTAGAAGCCCGCGGAGTCATCTTTGTAAATGAAACTGATGAAGTTCCAGAAGGCGCAACTGTCGTTTTCTCCGCGCACGGTGTTTCACCTGCCGTCCACGAGCAAGCGGCTGCCCGCAACTTGCGAACAATTGATGCCACCTGTCCCTTGGTTACTAAAGTGCATAACGAAGTTAAGCGCTTTGCAGATGATGAAACTGAAATCTTATTAATTGGCCACATTGGCCACGAAGAAGTCGAGGGCACAGCCGGTGAAGCACCTGGCAAGGTTCGCATCGTTGATGGCTTAGATCAAGCCCGCACAATTGTGCCAACGCCAGGCAAGAAGTTGGTCTGGCTTACCCAAACAACGTTAAGCGTTGATGAGACTATGCAATCTGTTGCAATTCTAAAAGAACGTTTTCCAGAAATTGCTAATCCACCTTCTGATGATATTTGTTATGCAACACAGAACCGCCAAGAGGCAATTAAGCAGATTGCACCACAAGCAGATTTGGTTCTTGTGGTTGGTTCAACCAACTCATCTAACTCTGTTCGCTTAGTAGAAGTTGCTAAGGAATACGGCACAAAAAACGCATACCTAATAGATTTTGCCGAAGAAGCTGATGAAAACTGGCTTACCGGTGTTGAAACTATTGGTGTTACAAGCGGTGCATCAGTGCCCGAGATCTTGGTTCGTGACTTGTTGGATTGGCTAGCCGAGCGCGGTTTTTGTGATGTCGAAGAAGTAACCGCGACTCAAGAAACTTTATTGTTTGCACTGCCACCTGAACTACGTAAAGAGCTGAAGTCAGCCGGAAAGTGATTTAAACGCGTAGCTTTGGTTTGCGCGCTTTTGCTCTTTCGTTAAGAAAGACAAACCATCCATACAGGGCACTTGCCAATAGGTAAGGTGCAATGCTGGCAAGGGAAGCAATGAAATCTAAACCTAGGCGAGATGGATTGATTCCGACGGTGAGAATCAAATAAGTGATAACCGTTGCAGCAAATGCCAGCGGTGGGGTAACAACTGCAACGTATGTGGTGCCGCTGCGACCAAAACGGATTCCGCCAAATAAAACAAGGCAGACGATAATTCCGCTAACGATGCCGGCTCCGCTGCGAATTAAAAGTTCAAAACCGGCAAATAGTGCGATAAAGAAAGTTTGCAGGACAACCACGCCCTCCTTCTTAAGTCCAGGTCCGCTCATTCTTCATCCTTTACTTCTTCGGCATCAATAAAGTCATCTTCCGCTCCGAGTTCGGAGTTCTTTAACTCTCGCACCTCACCTGGTGCATCGGGGTAGGCAAGTGCGAGTTTATCTTTATCGCCAGTGACTCCGTAGCTAATAATTTTGGCAGCAGCGCGCTTTACAGTGGATTCAGCGGTTGGAATTAACTCACCGTATGCCTTGGAGAGTGAGTTTATTGCGGTGCCAACTTTAACAATGCGGGTATGGAGCAAGGTTAGATCTTTCATAAATAACCCGGCAGATTTAGCGATATTTTCTGCGTTAAGTGCCACAGAATTGCGTGAATAAACGTTGCCGATTGTGCGAAGCAGCGCCATCATCGAAGTCGGAGTTGCGATTGTGACATTTAATTTAAAGGCGTTTTCCAGGAACAATGGGTCAACGCGCAACGCTTCGGTTAGCAGAGATTCAAATGGAACAAAGAGGATTACAAAATCTGGTGAATCTTGTGACTCGTGATAGCCGCGCTTAGCCAAGGTAACGACGTGGCTTGCTAGATCTTTCTTATGTTCAAGAAATAAACGCTCGCGCTCGGCCGGATCTTCAACTTCATGCGCCTCGATAAATCGGTCGAATGGAAACTTTGAATCGATGAACAATTTAGTACCGCCAGGCATGCGCACCGTGATATCGGGAATACCTGATGAATCCGTATCCGTTGTCGAACGTTGTGCTGAGTATTCAATACCTTTATGTAAACCCGCATCTTCGAGCATGAGTTCTAGTTGAGCTTCGCCAAATTTTCCACGGGTCTGTGAATTAGAGAGTGCGCCAGCAATTGCTTTGGTTTGCGCAACAAGTGATTCGTTGTGGGTGGACATTGCGCGCACTTGGGTGCGAATATCTGATTCGGCTTCAATACGCCGGCGATCGGCATCGGCTGCTTCTTTCTGCAACTTCTCCATTGCAATCTTCATCGCTTCAACTTCGGTTGCAAGCTTTGATCCCGCCATTGCGTTATCGCGTTCTGATTTATATAAATCGCGTTCAGCGCGAGCGGTTGCAAGATCGGAATCGGATGCACTAGATGAAGATTTGCGATTGTTTGCAATGAAAAATCCCAGGGCAAGACCGAGTAAGACCCCGATGATCAGTGTAAGAATGGCCACTACTGCCCTTGACATGGGCCTATCGTGGCAGGAAGCACCGACAATCGCGCGTAGGCTCTACTCCCTATGAGCCTTTCAATTGGAATCGTCGGTCTGCCAAACGTCGGAAAGTCGACCCTCTTTAATGCGCTCACCAAAAATAACGTGCTTGCTGCCAACTATCCCTTCGCCACCATTGAACCCAACGTTGGCGTAGTCGGTGTGCCTGATGAGCGATTGGCCAAACTTGCGCAGATTTTCAACTCTGAAAAACTTCTGCCAGCAGCCCTATCTTTTGTAGATATCGCCGGCATCGTAAAAGGTGCATCCGAAGGTGCGGGCCTGGGAAATAAATTCTTAGCCAATATCCGCGAGACCGATGCCATCTGCCAAGTAATTCGCGTCTTCACTGATGGCGATGTGGTTCACGTTGACGGTCGCATCGATCCAGGCAGCGATATGGAGACCATTAATACTGAACTCGCGCTCGCGGATTTACAGACAATTGAAAAAGCTTTGCCGCGACTTGAAAAAGAAGCGCGTGTAAATAAAGAGACCGCCCCAGTTGTGGAAGCGGTTAAGCAGGCCGAAGCACATCTACAAAGCGGTAAGCCACTTTCTTCATCTGGCCTTGATCTTGAATTGCTGCGCGATCTTCATTTGTTAACTGCCAAGCCATTCTTATATGTATTTAACGTTGATGCCGCTGAATTAAGTGATGGCGATCTGCGCAAAAAATTAAGTGAATTAGTAGCACCGGCTGAGGCAATTTTCTTGGACGCTAAAACTGAGGCTGAACTTGCCGAACTAAGTGATGAAGATGCCCTCGAATTGCTGCAATCAATCGGTCTGAAAGAACCAGGGCTTGCCACATTGGCTCGTGTTGGATTTAGTGTTCTTGGCTTGCAGACTTACTTAACTGCCGGACCTAAAGAAGCGCGCGCTTGGACAATTCATAAAGGTGACACTGCGCCGATGGCGGCAGGTGTTATTCATACTGATTTCCAAAAGGGTTTTATCAAAGCCGAAATTGTTGGGTATGACGATTTGATGGCTTGCGGATCAATGGCTGATGCCAAAGCTAAAGGCAAGGTACGTATGGAAGGCAAAGAGTACGTAATGGCCGATGGTGATGTTGTGGAGTTTAGATTTAACGTTTAACTAGCTACCGGTGTAATGCTTGGCCATTTCACCGAGTGATTTATCAATAATCTCTAAACCTAATTTGGCATCTGCTTCAGTGATGTTGCAAGGCGGACATAAGTGAATGCGATTGAAGTTATTAAATGGCATCAAGCCATTCTTGCGACAAGTGGCAACAATTTCATTCATCGCAGGACTTGATCCACCATATGGTGCAAGCGGTTCACGGGTTGCGCGATCAGTAACTAGATCAACACCCCAGAAAACGCCGCGACCACGGATGTCACCAATTAACTTATGTTTCTTTGCTAATTCATGAATACCAGGTCCCAGAATTTTTTCACCGATGGAAGCTGCGTTCTCGACCATCTTTTCATCTTTCATAACTTGAATAGTGGCAACTGCAGTCGCTGTAGCAAGTGGGTGTCCCATATAAGTAAGTCCACCTGGGAAAACTTTTTCATCAAAGGTATGCGCAATTTCATCGCTAATTACAATCCCGCCTAGCGGGATGTAACCAGAGGTGACGCCTTTAGCGAAGGTAATTAAATCTGGAATTACCGCCGAGTGTTGGTAGCCAAACCATTTACCGGTACGACCAAAGCCAGACATAACTTCATCTGCGATCCAAAGAATTTTGTACTTATCGCAAAGCGCGCGAATGCCCTCGAGATAACCTGCAGGTGGCACCAATACGCCAGCAGTTCCGGGAATTGATTCGATCAAGATCGCAGCAATTGTGTTTGGACCTTCAAAGATAATGGTCTGTTCAAGATGTTCTAGCGCGCGGGCACATTCTTGCGCTTCATCTTGGGCCCAGAATGCGGTGCGATAAAGGTATGGACCCCAAAAGTGCACGTGACCAAAAGCGAATTCATTTGGGAAACGGCGCGGATCACCGGTTGCATTTATTGCAGCGCCAGTATTGCCGTGATATGAACGGTAGGTAGAAAGAATTTTATGTTTGTGTGTATGTAAACGAGCCATACGGATAGCATTTTCAACCGCATCGGCACCAGCTGTTGTGAAAAATACTTTAGAGAATTTATCGCCCGCAAGTTCCACGATGTTACGTGCTGCTTGATTGCGAACTTCGCTAGCATGTTGTGGTGCGATAGTTGTCAAAACTGCTGCTTGTTCTTGAATCGCTTTTACAACTTTAGGATGCTGATGTCCGATATTGGTAAAGACCAACTGTGAAGAAAAATCTAAATATGTATTGCCTTCATAGTCCCAGAAACGTGATCCAGCGCTGCCCGAAATTGGCAGTGGCTTGATAGCGCCTTGTGCTGACCATGAGTGAAAAACAAATTCATGATCATCTGCTGAAATTGCAGCGCTCTTTGCCGGATCGTTAATTGCTTGACTCACGTGGCACCTGTTCTCTTAAAATCTCTTCAAATTGGTCGCTCTGATATGCGCCATCATATTCTGAGGCTTAACTTAAAACTATGGAGTAAATCACTGCAATTATGCAGAAAGTAACCCCTGCATACGCGGGCAATTAGTCCATATCCAAGGGCTTTAGTAAGATAACGCTCGTGCGGTCGATACTGGCCACTATTTCTTTGGATAGCCCATTAGAAGCCAATCGGTTGAAAAACTGGTTGGGTTCCTTACGAAAGTAGTTCTCTTGTCAAAGCAACAAGCCCACCTAAAAGATTTGCCAATCAAGAAGCGCGAAAATTTGCGTAACGTAGCGATCATCGCTCACGTTGACCATGGCAAGACCACTCTCGTCGATGCGATGTTGTGGCAGTCTGGCGCGTTCGCTGCGCACAAGGTTCAAGGCGAAGGCCAAGAGCGCATGATGGATTCGATGGATCTAGAACGCGAAAAGGGCATCACGATTCTTGCTAAGAACACCGCTGTAAAACGTGGGGACACAATCGTAAATATTATTGATACACCAGGCCACGCTGACTTCGGTGGCGAAGTAGAACGCGGACTAGAAATGGTCGATGGCGTTATCTTGTTAGTTGACGCTTCTGAAGGTCCACTTCCTCAAACACGTTTCGTATTGCGTAAAGCGCTGCAAAAGAATTTGCCAGTTATTTTGCTGATCAACAAAGTTGACCGCCCCGATTCACGTATCGCAGAAGTTGTTGACGAGGCATACGAACTATTCCTTGATCTTGATGCAAATGAAGAACAGATCGACTTCCCAGTTATTTACGCATCAGCCAAAGCTGGTCGCGCATCTCTCACACGTCCGGCAGATGGCGAAATGCCAGTTGAAGAGAACCTTGATGTTTTATTCGACACCATCTTCTCCGCAATTCCGGCACCGGTTTATCACGAAGGTGCACCACTGCAAGCACACGTTACAAACCTTGACTCTTCTCCATTCCTTGGTCGTTTGGCACTATGTCGCGTGCGCGAAGGTGTTATCCGCAAGGGTCAACAAGTCACTTGGATTAAGACAGATGGAACAACCGAGCGCGTAAAAGTTTCTGAACTTTTAATCACTGAAGCGCTAGAACGCGTACCGGCACTTGAGGCTCATCCTGGTGACATCATCGCTGTTGCTGGTATCGAAACAATTACGCTTGGTGAAACCCTTGCTGATACTGAAAATCCACATGCACTGCCTTTGATTATTGTTGATGAGCCATCTATTTCGATGACAATCGGTATTAATACATCTCCACTTGCTGGCAAGAGCGGTACCAAACTCACTGCGCGCCAAGTAAAGGGTCGCCTGGATGCCGAGCTCGTCGGTAACGTTTCACTGCGTGTTCTAAATACAGAGCGCCCTGATACTTGGGAAGTTCAAGGTCGCGGAGAACTTCAGTTGGCCGTACTTGTTGAAATTATGAAGCGCGAAGGTTTTGAATTAACCGTTGGAAAGCCACAAGTAGTTATTAAGAAAATTGATGGCAAAATTCACGAACCGATGGAGCGTTTAACAATTGATGCACCAGAAGAATATTTGGGTGTTCTAACTCAGTTGATGGCGCTACGTAAAGGTCGCATGGAACAAATGGTTAACCACGGCACTGGTTGGATTCGCCTGGATTACCGCGTTCCATCACGTGGCTTAATTGGTTTCCGTACTGAGTTCTTAACTGAAACTCGTGGAACAGGTTTGCTCCACCACGTATTCGATGGCTACGAAGCATGGCACGGAGATATCCGTACTCGCGGAACAGGTTCACTTGTTTCAGATCGCATGGGAACAGTTACTTCATACGCGCTATACGGAACACAAGATCGTGGCAGTATCTTCGTTGAACCAGGTGATGAAGTTTACGAAGGTATGGTCATCGGTGAGAATTCACGTTCTGAAGATATGGACGTTAACTGTGTGCGCGAAAAGAAGTTAACAAATATGCGCGCATCAGGAACAGATGAATCAGAACGTTTGATTCCACCTAAGAAGTTAAATATGGAAGGTGCTCTCGAATTTTGTCGTGAAGACGAATGCGTAGAAGTAACTCCAGCGGTTGTTCGCATCCGCAAAGTAACCCTCAATGGTGATGAGCGCGCTCGTGCGACTTCTCGCGCCAAGAAGGCTAACCAGACTTCATAATTCACTTTTTAGCCGTTAACGCAACGGCTTAAAATGGAATAAATGTCAGGGGCTTGGGGTTCAATACCTCATATGACGACTCCTTCCATCAAGCTAACGCGCAGCCCGCTTGCGCCTACGCCAATGGAGTTAGATGCTCAACAAGATGCGGCAGTTTCACATCGCGGTTCACCTCTGTTAATTGCAGGCGGTCCCGGCACCGGCAAGACCAGCGTTTTAATTGCCGCCGCCCTTTCTCGTATTACGGCCGGACAAGATCCGGATTCAATATTGCTTCTTACTTACGGCCGCCAACGTGCATCCGAACTTCGCGATGCGATTGCACTGCGCACCACATCGACCATGCACGAACCACTTGCGCGCACTTTTCACTCACTCGCTTACTCAATATTAAAAATGAACTCTGGCGATTCTTATCACGAACCAATTTTGTTATCAGGTCCCGAACAAGAGAACTTCATTGAACAATTATTGCAAGGCGATGTTGAAGACGGATATCGCCTATGGCCCGATGATTTACACGATGGTGAAGATAAGAAAGGTAACCCACTTTTAACGCAAGGATTTATCCGCGAACTTCGCGATTTAATCATGCGTGCCAATGAACGCGGCATCACACCTGATGAATTGGCACAACGTGGCAAAACAGTTGGTGAAAAGTACTGGGCACCGGCTGCAGATTTTTGGAAGCGCTATAAGCAAGTTATGGCAATCCGCGAAGATGCGGCCGGGGATGCCAAGATGCGCATCGATCCATCCGAGCTAATTAGCGTCACGATTGCACATCTGCTGGCTAATGAAGATTTGCGTGCGCAATTACAAGCCCGCTTTAAAACAATCATGGTTGATGAATACCAAGAAAGTGACCCCGCACAACGCGCGCTGCTTGCACTATTAACTGGCAGTGATTTAGTTATTGCCTACGATGCCGATTCTGCAGTTGGCCGTTTCCGTGGCGCCGATCCCGATGGGCTAAAGGGTGAAGTAGATAAACATCTGGCACAAGGCGCGGTTCAAATTTTGCTAACCAATTCTTATCGCAGCCGGCCTGAAATATTTGAGATAGGCCGCGCAGTTGTTTCGCAATTCAGATCACCCTCACCTACCCGCCAACGCACCTGCACTTATGCCGAAAAACCAGCGCTAGATAACGCTTTCTCGGTGGCTCGCTTACGTTCACAATCGGAAGAAGCACAATACATTGCCTATCACTTCAAGCGCGCGCATTTGATGCACGCAATTCCGTATTCGCAGATGGCGGTGATCTTGCGAACAGCTGGCACACAAGCCAGCGCACTGCGTCGTGCATTTGCCCAAGTTTCTATTCCGGTTGCCGGGGATCTGGAAGCGCTTTCTGCAAATCCGGCAATGGCGCCATTTTTATTATTGGCACGAGTTGCAACCGGGGATCAACCGCTAAATCTTGATACCTGCGAACGGCTGTTGATTTCCGAATTCGGTGGCGCTGATTCAATTTCACTTCGCCGAATCCGTACGGCGCTCCTGGCAGCTCGCAGCGATGAAACAGATCTGCGTGGCGGAACACAACTCTTAATTGATGCCATCGATAAAGGTGAGATACCAATTGAAGATAGCGCTGCTCTGATACGAGTTCACGAACTACTTACCCAGGCACGTAAATCACTACATAAGAAAGGCGCATGCGCCGAAGATCTACTTTGGGCGATTTGGGATAACGCAAAGTCAAGTGACAATGAAAAGCTAAGTACCGCATGGCGCAATATCGCATTTCGCGGTGGCAACCGAGGAGCAGGTGCTGACCGAGATCTGGATGCGATGATTCAACTCTTTGATTCAGCCCAGCGATTTACCGAACGTTTTCCATATTCCAAACCATCTGCCTTCTTAGATGAAATAGCGCGCGAATCAATTGTTGGCGATCTGATCACCTCACAAGGCGTGCGCCCAGATGTTGTTGAAATTCTTACAGTGCATTCGGCAAAGGGTCGCCAATGGGAACTTGTTGCGGTTGCTGGTTTGCAAGAAGGTGTTTGGCCCAATTTGCGACAACGCAGCTCACTACTTGGCAGCGAAAGACTTGTAGAACGAGAACGCCACGGAGATCTGGCACGTATCGAACTCGATGTGATCGCCGCTAGCGCCTTAGCCGAAGATGAACGACGTCTGCTGCATGTGGCTATAACCCGCGCCCGCCAAGGTTTAATCGTTACTGCGGTGCAACGTGAGGATGATGAACCTTCGGCCTACTTCGAAGAGTTAGATAGTAATTCCGGGCTAGAAGAACCGCCTATAACCGAAGTTCCGCGTCCGCTAACCACATCGGCCTTGGTAGCAACGCTGCGCCAGAATTTATTGGGTGCTAATTCGCAAACTTCTGCAGGGTTGCTAAAAACTCTAGCGCAGTCACAGATTCATTCGGCAGATCCTGCAAACTGGACCGGTTCATTGCCAATCTCATCTACCGAAAGTGTGGTCGGCCCAGATGACAACGTTCCGGTCTCACCAAGTGGCGCCGAATCATTTACCGAATGTGGCGTGAAATGGTTCTTAGAAAAGAATGGTGGAACCAACGGAGATTCATCTGCGCAAATACTCGGGTCCGCAATTCACGAATTTGCGCGCATTAAAGTTGAAGAACCTGGCATAACAGATGCGGATCTGATTGCTAAGTTGCAAGCAGCTTGGTCTTTGATCGATCCGACCGATGGATGGGTCAGCACATCAGCGCTCAAGCGCGCGGTAAAAATGCTGGAAAGATTTGCGCGCTATCACGCTGCAACCACGCGCGATGTGGCCGGTGCCGAACTCAACTTTACGATCCAAGTTGGCCGCGCCCAGATTCGCGGCAGCGTTGACCGAATCGAAGTTGACTCAGATGGAAATTACTATGTTATTGATTTTAAAACAGGTAAAAATATGATCAAAAAGACTGAAGCTCCAGATAATTTACAATTAGCCTGTTACCAACTGGCAGTTGCACTCGATGGTTTCGAGGGCAAGTTATCTGGCACAAAATCAACCGGTGCTGAACTCGTCTATCTGGCAAAAGATTCAGTAAAAGTTACAACGCGCCAACAATTTGTAATTGATGAGGCGGCCGTTAAAGTGAAAATCGAAGAGATTGCTGAAGGCATGGGGGCTGCAACCTTCCAGGCAAAGATCAATGAAATGTGCGAAATGTGTGCGGTAAAAGCGGCCTGCCCAATCCAAAATGAAGGTCGGGCGGTGATCGAATGATCGAGAAATATTCACCCCAAGATATCGCCGCAGCCCTTGCCAAAGTTGGTGCCAAGGTTTATCAACCCACCGATGAACAAAGCGCGATTATTTCTATTGCAACTAATCCGCTGGAACCCGCGGTTGTTATTGCTGGTGCAGGCTCTGGCAAGACCGAAACTATGGCGGCGCGAGTTATCTATCTAGTTGCAAATGGTTATGCCCGCCCTGATCAAATTCTGGGACTTACTTTCACTCGCAAAGCCGCCGGCGAACTCGCTATCCGCATCCGCACCCGATTGCGCCAATTGCGCAGTGCAGGTTTAATTCCGGCAGATACACCGTTAGAAGTCTCTGTTACTACTTACCATTCATACGCCGCACGCTTACTTTCCGAACACTCAATTCGCTTCGGAATCGATGCCGATATCGCACCAATGGGCGATGCTGCGATGTGGCAATTAGCCAATGACGTTGTGCGCAATTGGGATGATGCCACCTACACCAATGAATCTGCCGTAAGCACTGTGGTTGAAGATTTATTGGGTTTAACAAAGTTGATGCTCGAACATCAAGTCAAACCCGATGCTATTGAAGCTGCCGACCTAAAAGTATTACACGAGTTGTCTGCAATGACCGGTGATTTAAATGATCACGTCCGCAAGGTAAATCGTGCTCTGACGCAACGCATTGGGCTATTGCCGATGGTGGAGCGTTTCATTCAACGTCGCCAGCAATCTGGCCAACTCTCATTTGATGATCAAATGTCACTTGCTGCAGATATTGCAACCAACTTTGCAGATGTTGGCGAACTCGAACGCGCCAAATACTCAGTTGTATTACTTGATGAATACCAAGACACTTCTCAATCGCAAGTACGCATGCTGTCATCGCTATTCGGGGGCGGCCATCCCGTGATGGCAGTTGGTGATCCCTGCCAAGCTATTTACACCTGGCGCGGGGCTTCGGCCGGCACAATAAACTCATTTGCACGCTATTTCCCAAAGGTTGCTGGCCAAACCGGAGCCGAACGATATTCGCTGCTGACAACTTTCCGAAACGATAAAGCAATCCTCGAACTTGCAAATGTTGTCTCCCAGCAAATCCGCAGCGAAAGTGGCGCAGATGTTCCGCCCCTTACCCCTCGCATTGGCGCCGGTGCTGGCAATCTAAGTTGCGGTGTCTTTGAAACTATCGAAGCCGAAGCGCAAGCAATTGCCGATTCCTTCTCACCACTTTGGTTTGATGAAAAACGTTTAGCTCAAAGTGCGCAGAAGCGAACCACATTTGCCGTGCTCGTTCGTAAACGTTCGCAGATTGCCGCGATTGAAAGTGCGCTACGTTCCGCGGGCATGCCAGTTGATGTCATCGGCCTAGGTGGCCTTATTCATGTTCCTGAAGTTGCTGACATAGTTTCGATGTTAAAGATAATTGCCGACCCTGATGCAGGTGCTGCGATGATGCGCCACTTGACGGGGCCGCGAATTAATTTAGGTGCAAAAGATTTGGCAGCACTTGGGGCTTACTCACGAAATCGTGCCAAGGGTTCGCGCGCCGAAAGTAAGTCGTTAATTAAGAAGATTGCTGCCGGAAATCCGGAACGCGCCGAAGCCGACGATCAATTCCTAGGATCATTAATCGACACAGTTGATGAGATTGAAAAAGCAGACCGCAAGACATTTACCGAAGATGGCTTTAAGCGAATATCCCGCTTTGCATCCGATCTGCGCCGTATCCGCTCGCGCGCAGGTGGCACTATTACAGATTTAATTAATGAAATTGAAAGATATTTGCACCTAGAAGAAGAAGTTATGTTGCGCGATGGCACCGGTTCTGGCCGTCGCCATATAGATCGCTTCTTAGATGAGGCCGGAAAGTTTGCCCGCAGCGGCGGAACCTTAACTTCATTCCTGCAGTGGCTAGATATAACTGGAGAAGAAGAAGGAGGCCTGAAATCAGCTGCTCCTGAGGTGCGCAGCGACGTGGTTCAGATTCTCACCGTGCATATGTCAAAGGGCGCCGAATGGGATGTCGTTGCTGTTCCCGGATTAGCCGAAGGAACTTTTCCAGGGATTAATAAATCAGATCCCGAAAATTGGATCACCAATGAGAAACATATTCCATTTCATTTACGTGGGGATAGCGCAGAGCTGCCTGTCTTCTCATTTAACGGTGCGGTTAAGAATTCGGAAGCCAAAAAAGAGATTGAGGCCTACGGCAAAGTCTGTAACGCAACAAAAATCCGCGAAGAAATTCGTTTGGGATATGTTGCATTTACCCGCGCCCGTACACATTTAATCGCAACCACATCTTGGTGGCGTGATGGCGCGGATTGGGTTAAGCCCTCATCAATTTTTGAACAAGTGGCGTTAGTTGCCCAAAAATCTGGAACCATTTTAAATAACGCCGCCCAACCGGAAGATGAAGATAAAAATCCGAAACTTGAATACCCAGCCACAGGAATTTGGCCACGTGATCCGCTGGGGGATAAACGCGCAGATTTTGATTCCAAAATAGCGCTTGTAAATAGCGCTCAGCCAATTGATCTAAGTAAATTTATTGAGACTGATTTGGAAATTATCTCTTGGGCCCAAGATGCGCAGGCCTTGATTCACGAAAATACTTTGCTTCGAAGCGGTGGTTTAGAAATCGCACTTCCACCACGGCTTTCCACATCAACTCTTGTTGCTTTGCATAAAGATCCAACTGAACTTGCGCTAAATATTCGCCGTCCTATGCCAAGGCCGCAAGATGAATATTCTCGTCGTGGAACCGCTTTCCACTTATGGATCGAAAGCC
Source organism: Actinomycetota bacterium (assembly GCA_009698815.1). Taxonomy (GTDB): domain Bacteria; phylum Actinomycetota; class Actinomycetes; order Nanopelagicales; family Nanopelagicaceae; genus Planktophila. The sequence continues at coordinate 117,434 of WLPJ01000005.1, forward strand.
ATTTCCGCGCGGCAACTTTATTTGACGATGATGATTTAGATTTCCTAGATCCACTCGAACCCGATCAAACTCTTGAGCAACTTAAAAACGCATGGTTAGCATCGGATTGGGCGCCACGGATTCCGGTTGCCGTAGAAGTGCCCTTTGAAGCGGTAATTGGCGGGGTTTTGGTGCGCGGGCGCATAGATGCGGTTTATGAAATAAATGGTCGCTATGAAGTCATCGATTGGAAAACAGGGTCAACAAAGTTAGGTGCATCATCCGCTGTTCAGTTAGCGGTCTATCGCCTAGCTTGGGCCAATTTAACGGGCATCGATCCAGCTTTGGTATCGGCGGGATTTCATTATGTTCCATCTGGTGAAACAGATCACCCCGCAGATTTGCTAAGCCATGCCCAACTTGTTGAATTACTTATTGGTTCTGACTAATTCAATTCGTAACGGCAGATGATCGCTCACACCCGTCTTAACCGTTTTGCGATCGGTAACTTGATATCCAGATAAGTCATCGGCCAAAATATAATCAAATTGTATTTTCGCTCCCCAACTTGGATAAGTGTTCTGATTTACCAAAGATTTCCATTTCGAACCTAGCGCTGGAATTCCTTTCGGCAAATTAAGATCACCCAGAATAATTGGGATCGTATTTGTCTCGCGCGCAATTTGCTGCGCCCAGCGCTTTAACTTATTTAACTGATTTAAATTTACTCCAGGCACAAAAGAGAGATGGGTATTTATCACTGTAAAACCATTTTGCAGAGTTGCGGCAAGTGCCACTCTTGGTTCATCACGCACATATATGGCACGAATCTTTGGTCTACTGCCAGTTTCACTTTCAGCCGGAACAACTAGTGGCATTCCAATAACTGATCTGCCCAAATCTAGCCTTTGCCATTTAATGACTGGAATATTTGAAGCGATTGCAATTCCGTAACTTTCAGCTAGATCACCAATTGAGTTATTTGATACGTAATTTGGATCACGATCATTTAACTTGCGCCATTTCTCACCCGGAGTACCGATCACACTCGGCGCAAAAGCCCAATCAGTCGCGCTCATTGCGGTGGCAATCTCGCCAATTTGATTTATACCGTTTGTGCGAGGCAGTAAATAATCAACTTCCTGCACCGCGATGACATCACTTGCAATTTCGGCGATCGCCCGTTGCAGTGCTGGCGCGGATGGACCTGCGGGGTTGGGCGGAATCTCCATGCCATGGAGCAGATTCCACGAGGTGATGCGCATATGGCCAAGGCTAGTAGCGTTGCCCCTTATGAGCGCGGTCAACGGACAAGTATCGAAGATGGACCGCGCCGGCCACCTGCGATCTAACCAAGCAACGCTGGATGAGCTGTGGGCCAAAGCCAAGATCGTGCACTGTAGTGATGGACGTTTGGCAGTTTCTTTAAATGCCACAGAGCTACGTTTCTTAAAGGCGACTGATGTAGCAGAGCTAATTAAAAGCGGTGAATTTAATGCAGGCGAAAAGTATTTTTTAGGTTTAGATCAACTAGATAGCCAACCGTATTTTGCATGGAGTTCAGATCACCCTAAATCGCAGAGCGATGATGCACCGGCTGGATATGCAACGTTGCGCGATATCGGGGGAGACCTCGATGAGTTACAGATGGAACTTGCTCTGCATTCGGTTGCGTTATCAAATTGGCATAAGACCCACCCGCATTGTGCGCGATGTGGTGCGCAAACATCTGTTGCGATGGGCGGTGCAATACGCACCTGCGATACGGATAAGAGTGAACACTACCCGCGTACAGATTCTGCAGTTATTGTCTTAGTGCGAGATGCCAATGATCGCATTTTGCTAGGGCGCCAAGCGATATGGCCAGAAGGTAGATTCTCATGTTTTGCAGGTTTTCTAGAACCCGGTGAAACTTTTGAGCAATGCGTGCAACGTGAAGTCTTTGAAGAATCCGGCATTGCAGTTCGTGAAATTAATTATCTAGGTTCACAACCTTGGCCATTTCCAGCTTCAATTATGATCTCATTTGAAGCGATTACAGATTTTCCAGAGGCTGCTCGACCTGATGGTGAAGAAATTGTTCAAATCAAATGGTTATCCCGTACTGAATTAAACTCACAAGTTGCCGACGGTTCACTCTCAATGCCACCTGCTATGTCGGTTTCGCGCAAAATGATTGACCGCTGGTTACATGCATGAGCGAGGAAAATGGAAATCTTCGTGCTGAAGAAATCTTGGCCGCTCTAGATAACGATCAGAAAGCAGTAGCGCTAGCTTCACGCGGACCAGTTTGTGTAATTGCAGGTGCAGGTACCGGCAAGACGCGCGCCATCACACATCGCATCGCATATGCAGCAGCTATCGGAACTATGGATCCACAGAAAGTTTTGGCACTTACCTTTACCTCGCGTGCAGCCGGTGAAATGCGCACACGCCTGCGCGCACTTGGCGTCCCAACGGTTGCAGCACGCACGATTCACGCGGCAGCCCTTAAGCAATTGATCTATTTCTGGCCCAGCGTTTTCGGCGGGCGGGTACCTGAGTTAATGACCGCTAAGGCCGGTTTTATTGGAGAAGCGATTAACCGTGCCGGTTTATCTGGTGAACTACGTGCAACATCGCGCGAGCTAATGCGCGATATTGCAAGTGAAATTGAGTGGGCGAAAGTTTCTCAGGTAGCACCTGAAGATTTTGTAAATGAGATTGGCAAGCGAACCCAGAAGCCAAGAGTAAGTGCCGAAAAATTAGCACAGGTTTACACCGCTTATGAAAGCGTGAAGAAGCAAGAGTTAGCCATCGACTTTGAAGATGTACTTTTATTGACCGCAGCGATGCTGGAAGAAGAGCGCACCGTGCGCGAGCGAGTGCAAGATCAGTACCGCTACTTCACAATCGATGAATATCAGGATATTTCGCCAGTTCAGCAACGTTTGATAAATGCTTGGCTTGGTTCGCGCCAAGATATTTGTGTGGTTGGAGATCCGGCGCAAACAATTTACTCATTTGCTGGCGCAACGCCAGTATTTCTAAATAGCTTTACGAAACGCTTTCCTGATGCTGAAGTAATTCGCTTAAGTACTGGGTATCGCTCCACCCCCGAAATTACCTTTGCGGCAAATGCGCTCTTGCGTCATGGCGCAATGGGCCAAGAGTTAGTTGCGCTAAATGAACACGGCACAAAGCCCAGCGTCGATGGTTATGCCAATGAAGATGCCGAAATTGCAGGCGTTCTAGCCCAAATAACTGAACTCTTAAATAACCGAACACAGGCGCAAGAGATCGCAATATTGGCGCGAACTAATAACCAGTTAAAAGGTGTCGAACGCGCCATGAATAAATCAGGTCTGCCGTATCAGGTGCGCAGCACCGAAAGATTTTTCGATCGCCAAGATGTTCGCGATTTTCTAAAGGAAGTACGTCGCGCATCAGTTTTGCCGACAGAAGGCGTCTCTTGGATTGATGAATTACGCACGATTGCGCAACCATTTTTAACGGGCGAAAGTATTGATGGCATTGCGGGGTTGCTGCACCTGGCGCGCGAACTAGATGGCGACAATAGTTTTAGTCCAAAGACGCTGCGCAGTTATTTACGCGAAATTGAAGATCGAGTGCAACAGAACAACCCACCAACGATGCCGGTAATTACCTTGGCAACCCTGCATGCGGCAAAAGGGCTGGAATGGGAGCGCGTATTTTTAATCGGCGCATCCGAAGGCATCTTGCCCTTTGATGAGCAGATCGATGAAGAGCGCCGCTTGTTCTATGTTGGAATGACGCGCGCGAAGGTCGATCTACACATCAGCCACCGCCAGAATCCGAGCCGATTCCTGCGTGAGGCGGGCTTAATTAATTAGGTTGCGCAAACCTCTATCTGTGGTTTACCCTTGCCTTTCACCAAGTTGGTGAACGGCTACATAGGCGAAAAGGAGAATGAACGATGTTTCTTACATCTAAATCATTCACCACAGCACGCGTTACACGCGGTGCTGCTACTTCGCCTGCCAATTTCCATGCGACTACAAAGAAGCATACAAATTGGCCCGCAGCGTCAAAGCCAGCGTTTTACGCAGCTTTTTACGCCGTGGATGAGGCCACAGGAGGTTC
>WLPJ01000006.1 GCA_009698815.1 Actinomycetota bacterium
AACCGAAACCCTTTTCAGAGTTGAACCACTTAACTGTGCCTGTTGCCATGTTTTTACTTTTCCTTCGATATGTGGGTGTTTAAGAAATCCTTAAACACGGTCTTCCTCTTGCGCCAGCGATACCGAGCAAAGCATTAAAGCCATGAAACGGGTCCTGATTAAGCGTCCGACTAAGGAAAAGGGTACTGCCTACGCACGCGTATACCTAACGGTGGTCTAGACAGTTACGCGTAAATGGAGCAAAATTGGGGTAACTAGTTAGTAATAGCAAGCGTTTATGCCGCTGGGGAAGGTCGCATAGCGCGGTCTTGCTAGGTACTACTAGGAGCACGAAATGCAAGAGCTAAATCCATCTAGCCAGAACAGAGATCGTTTAAAGGAATCTGTTACCGGCCTTCTTGTCATACATAGCGCACCTGCTGCGCTGCGCCCGCATATTGAATGGGGCTTGCAATCAATCCTTGGTACTTGGCTAACGCTGCAATGGTTGGAACAACCAAGCGCGGTTGGAACATATAGAACAACGATTGAATTTCGAGATGTGCGAGGAAGCTCCGCAAAGATTGCATCAACTCTTCGTGGTTGGCACTACTTGAGATTTGAAGTTCGTGAAGAATCTGAACTCGGGGGAGAGTTTTATCGATCAACCCCTGAGCTCGGTATTCATCGCGCCAGCATTGATGGTTTGGGAAACATTGTCGTCACAGAACATCAGATAAATGATGCGCTCGCCAAAGGCTTCGATGAAATTTCCATACGTGATGCCCTTGATGAAGTGCTGGGAAATAAATGGGAAGAAGAGTTAGCCCCATATCGCGCAGTCGAAATCGATAAGTTAATTCAACTTCGCGCAATCTAGTCAGATAGAATAAGGATATGACCATGCCAGAGAGCCCAATCATTCAAATAGAACGCCGTAAAGCGATCGCAACAATTGTTGCCGCCATACTTTTATCTGCCGCAATTGGTCTTGGTCTTTCGATGGTTGGCTCTGGATTTGCGGCACGCTCTGATAATGGAATTGTCGTAACAGGTTCGGCTCGTACGGAGGCCGTTGCTGATAATGCTGTTTGGACTCTCTCGGTATCCCTATCGCGCGCCAAGGTTGCCGATGCTGTGACCACGGTGGGCAATGATGTTGATGCGGTTACTAAATATCTAACAAACGGTGGAATATCAGCAGCATCACTAACCCTTGGGCCAGTATCAACTTATGGCCAAGAGGAGTATGTAAATGGAAACGCAACGGGGCGAATTCTTAACTACCGTGCCAGCCGTGATATCACCGTGCGCACGAAAGATGTAGAACTAGTTTCAGAACTTTCGCAAGGAATAGGTTCAATTCTGCAAACTGGGGTAAGCGTTAATAACTATGGTCCTCAGTATTACATTTCAACCCTGGCCGATCTTCGCCCAAAGTTACTTGAAGAAGCGATGAAGGATGCCAAGGTTCGCGCCGAAGCGATCACTAAGGCAGTTGGCGGATCAGTTGGTGCTGTGACCAGTGTTCGCAGTGGCGTTTTCCAAGTTACAACGCCAGATTCAACAATGACATCTGATGGTGGCGCCTACGACACCACAACGATTAAGAAAACGGTTACTTCAACGGTTTCCGTAACCTTTAAGACTAAGTAATTAACTAGACTCAACTTCTATGTCACGCGCAGAAGAATTAATTGCCTATTTTGGAATGAAGCCTCTTCCTGTCGAAGGAACCTATTTCATTAATACCTACATATCGGAAGCAACGACCGCATCTGGTGGCCCTGCCGGAACAGCAGGTCTTGGACTTTATCTGCGCGAACCAGTTAGCGCCTCAACAACACATGTTCTGGAATTTGATGAAGTTTGGCATTACTACGAAGGCGATCCGGTTGCACTTTATGAATTTCATAAAGATGGCACAGCACGAACCATAATTTTGGGACGAGATATTGCTGCAGGCCAAGTTATGCAGCACACGATTAAGGCTGGTGTCATTCAATCTGGGGAAGTTGCACCTGGCGGTGATTGGTCACTGTTTGCCTGCACAATGTCACCAGGATTTACCGCAAGTTGTTTTCGCGGCGTGACTAAGCAAGAGCTACGCGGTAAATATTCTGGTTATGAAGAAATAATCGAAAGCATGGGAGTCCCAGATGGACACGAGACTGATCTTCCTGCTGATTATGTAAATGAAAGATTTAGTAAAGGCTAATTAGAGCGGAATATTTCCGTGTGCTCCGCGACGATGTGGCGCAGCAGCAAGTGTTCGAGCCAGCGCACTGCGGGTATGTTGCGGATCAATAATTTCATCTACTGCGCCAATTTCGACCGCGCGTGCAACTCCACCAGAAACCTTGTCATGTTCTGCGGCGAGTTCTAGCTCCATATTTTCACGTTGTTCTTCTGGCAAGTCGGCAAGCAATCTGCGATGCAAAACCCGCACCGCAGCAACTGCGCCCATGACTGAAACTTCAGCCGTCGGCCAAGCAAATACACGGGTTGCACCGAGTGATTTAGCGTTCATCGCCACAAAAGCACCACCGTATGCGCGCCTGGTAATCAGCGTTACGCGCGGAACAACTGCTTCACCGAATGCGTGCAACAACTTGGCACCTCGTCTTACGGCGCCTTCCCACTCTTGACCGGCACCCGGCAGGAAACCAGTGACGTCGGCGATAACAATCAACGGAATTCCAAAGGCATCACAAGTGCGCACAAAGCGCGCAGCCTTTTCGCCAGCTGCAGAATCAAGTACTCCACCAATATGTGCAGGGTTATTTGCGATAACACCAACGGTGCGACCACCAAAGCGTCCTAATACCGTGGACATATTTTCGGCCCAGACCGGCAAGAGTTCGAGTTTCTCACCAGTCTTATCCAAGATGGCATCGATCAGCGGATGTACTTCATAACTTCGTTTGGAAACAGGTGGAACAAAGACAGATAAATCCAAATCCTTAAGGTCTGTATCCATATGTCCTTGATTGGCAAAGAGAGCGGTTACATCACGGAATTCATCGAAGGCTTCTTGCTCAGTGGATGCAATCACATGTGCGACACCGCTATTTTTACTGTGCGCCTCGGGTCCACCAAGAGATGCCATATCCACATCTTCACCTGTTACAGATTTAACAACGTCAGGACCGGTGACAAATATTCGACCTTCGGGCGCAAGAACAACGATGTCAGTTAGCGCTGGACCATATGCACCACCACCCGCTGTTGGTCCAAGTACAAGTGATAACTGTGGAATTCGGCCACTAGCCAAAATCATTGATTGAAATACTTCACCGAAAGCATTTAGCGATGAAACGCCATCACTTAACCGCGCACCACCAGAGTGCCAGATACCGATGATCGGCAATTGCTTAGCCATCGCTTCGCGATAGGCGGCGATTATTACTTGCGATCCAGCTACGCCAAGTGCTCCACTTTTTATTGTCGCATCGGACGCGAATACAACGACCTTATTTCCTTTAATGCTGCCGGTTGCTGCAATCATTCCGCAATCAGTGCGTTCGAGAAGAAGCGAATCAGTGCCCGGATCTAGCAGGCGTTGGATTCGCAGTAATGGATCGCGTGGGTCAACCTCTTTGTGGACCATAACAAACGAGTTTATAGAGTGGCGAAAGCCAACACAACGTTATGACCGCCAAAACCAAAGGAATCATTGAGCGCGGCAATCTGTCCCGCAGGAAGTTGGCGCGGTGTGTCACGAACCACATCGATCGTGACTGCAGGATCTAAATTTTCAATATTAATTGTTGGGGGAGCCAGACGTTCTTGTAGCGCTTTAACAATAAAGACAGATTCAATTGCACCAGCACCGCCAAGTAAGTGTCCAGTCATTGATTTTGTTGCAGATACCGCAACATGATCAGAATCTTTACCGAGCGCTAAACGAAGTGCATTTGCCTCTGCAACATCGCCCGCCGGAGTTGATGTGGCGTGCGCGTTTAAGTGAACGATATCTTTAGTTGAAAGTTTGGCGTCTTGAAGTGCAAATTTAATTGCACGCTGAACGCCAGAACCATCTGGGTCCGGCGCTGCGATGTGATAACCATCAGATGAGAGACCTTGTCCTACTAGTTCGCAGTAAATCTTGGCACCGCGCGCTTTGGCATGTTCGTACTCTTCGAGCACCAAAACTCCACCGCCTTCACCCAATACAAAGCCATCGCGATCGGCATCGTAGGGACGTGATGCGCGCTCTGGGGCATCGTTACGGGTGGAAAGCGCCTTCATCGCTGCAAAGCCAGCCATGGGAAGTTGATGAATTGCAGCTTCAACGCCACCGCTGACAACAACATCTGCGCGATTGTTGCGAATCATTTCGAGTGCATAACCAATTGCTTCGGCACCAGATGCGCAGGCACTAACCGGGGTATGAACACCAGCCTTGGCTTGAAGTTCTAGACCGACATTTGCTGCTGGCCCATTTGGCATCAACATCGGAACGGTGTGCGGGCTTACACCGCGCGCACCTTTCTCTTTTAAATTATCAAATTGATCGAGCAAAGTGATAACGCCACCAATACCTGAAGCGATTACAACGCCAAGGCGTTCTTTATCGAGCTCTGGTGCGCCCGCATCTTTCCAAGCTTCGCGCGATGCGATTAGCGCAAATTGTTCTGAGCGATCAAGGCGACGCATTTCTACGCGCTCCATTTGATCAGCTGGCTCTGTTGCAACGCGCGCTGCAAATTGCACAGGCAAAAGCTCGCGCCAATCTTCGGTTAATGAACGTACACCACTCTTGCCAGCGATTAACGCGGCCCAAGTCGATGCAACATCTCCACCAAGTGGAGTAGTTGCACCAAGACCTGTGACTACGACGCGGCGTTGTGACATGAAATTACTTATGCGGCAGCGTTCACGATGAAGTTAACTGCATCTCCTACTGTTGCGAGTTCAGTTACTTTCTCATCTGGAATCTTTACGCCGAAACGCTCTTCGCAAGCAACGACAACTTCAACCATACTAAGTGAATCTACTTCTAGGTCTTCGGTGAAGTTCTTACCGAGTTCAATTGATGCAGCTGGGATTCCGGCTACTTCTTCAACGATCTCTTTGATTCCTGCGAGTACATCTGCTGGTGAAAGTGCCATTGTTATGAATCCTTTTCCTAATTGATTGTGAAGCGGTTATCTTGGGTAACAGATGGTAATTGTGGCCGATGAGGGGCCTTACTTCCTAGTAAATGGGCGGGTAATTGCGAAAAAATTATGGTTTGGGCGGCAATTTCACAACTTGGCCTGCAAAAACGAGACCTGCGCCATACCCGATGAGTAAGGCTAATTTGCCATGAAGTTCTGGGTGCTTGAGCAAGAGCGCATCCATGGCAAGTGGGATTGACGCGGCAGAAGTATTTCCGTTGGTGCGGATGTCATCTGCAATCACAACTGTATCTGGGAGCTTCATCTCCTTCGCCATAGTTTCGATAATGCGCACATTGGCTTGATGTGGAATAAATGCATCTAAGTCGTTAACACTTAGCCCCGCCGAATCAAGTGCTTTTAGCGCGGCCTTACTCATTGAGAACACCGCCCAACGGAAAACTTTTTGACCTTCTTGTGTGATGTTTGGCCATTTCACATCTGCTTTACTTAACTGAGTCTGGGTATCGCGCACATCGATCCAAGATGGATTCATCAAGATCGCATCGCGGTTTTCTGAATCTGAACCCCATTCAACTGGTCCAATTCCGGCATCCTCACTTTCACCAATAATTACCGCACCCGCGCCATCTGCAAAGATAAAGGCGGTTGCGCGATCAGTTGGATCTGTGAAATCTGAAATCTTTTCAACGCCGATGACCAATACTTTTTTAGAACTGCCGGCGCGAACAAAATCATGAGCCATAGCAACGCCGTAACAGAATCCAGCGCAGGCAGCGCCAATGTCAAAGGCGGCAGCAGTTGGGTTGCCCATTCTTTGAATAACTGCAGTTGCCGCAGATGGTGCTTGATGCGGGTAGGTAATAGTTGCAACGATTACCGAATCAATATCTTTAATGGTTAATTTGGCGCGAGATAGCGCTTGCTCGGCTGCGCCAATTGCCATATCAACAACTGATTCATCGGCGCTAGCAAAGCGACGAGATTCGATACCGGTGCGTTGGATGATCCATTCATCAGATGAATCAATGACATCGACGATTTCAGAGTTAGGTACCAGTCGAGATGGGCGATAAACGCCAACTGAGAGAATGCTGCTCTCGCTGCCGGTCTTGGTTTTAATTGGCATCATCGTCCTGTCGGTTCGCTTCATCTTGGTGGCGGACTGAAAATTCTTTGGCAAGTGTGACATCTTCTATAGATTTAAGTGCAAATGTTTCAATAATCGGAACGGCGCGCTTTAACAGTCCAACTAAAGTTCCAGCCGGCGGAACCTCAATAGTCCCAGATGAGTGTTCTGCCAGAGTTGTCATACATAAATCCCAGCGCACCGGATTGGAAATCTGGGCCACGATGCGATCTAGAATTTCTCGACCATCAGTAATGACCGCGCCATCCTTATTGGAGATGACTGCGCATCGAGCTGTGTTGACGGTGATTTGTGAAGCAAGTGCGCGCAGCGGTTCAACTGCTGACTGCATATAAGAGGTGTGAAATGCACCTGCTACAGCAAGTGCGCGAACGCGAGCACCCTCGGGCGCTAATTGCGCAAGAGCATCTAAATCACCGGCGGCAACGATCTGTCCTGCACCATTATCGTTTGCAGCAACCAAACCTAAATCACTAATTGCTTTTAAAACAACGGTGCGATCACCGCCAAGTACTGCCGCCATTCCAGCTGGTTTTAGCGCTGCTGCTTTTGCCATTTCAATTCCACGGGCGCGAACTAATTTCATCGCATCTATTTCGCTAATTACACCGGCAAGTGCCGCTGCCGTTATTTCGCCAACAGAATGTCCGGCTACGACTGTAAATCTAGAATCTGCTAAAGCTCTGGCTCCCAGCAAACCTGCTGCCACAATTAGTGGTTGAGCATTGGCGGTATCTTTAATTTCATCAGCATCTGCGGTTGTACCTAGCCTTACTAAATCTAAATCGATTTCTGCAGACCACAACTTCAGTAATTTGAGAGCCTGCGGTTCTGCAATCCAAGAGGCCAAGACTCCGGGCGTTTGTGCGCCTTGACCCGGTGCAACAAAAGCGAGCATGAGTTGGATTTTAGGTGGGTGGCTCGTTTACCACCTAGTACCGAGAGAGATACGGTAACGGGCAGGTGAGGTATTAGTTGAGGTTTAGCGGTGGATATTTCTGCTACTGGTGAGTAACATTTGCGCTATGAAGATCGCCGTATGTGTAAAGCAGGTCCCGGACTCTTGGGCTGAAAAGAAGATGGTCAACGGCGTCCTGGATCGCGAAAACGTCGATGCGGTCTTAAATGATTTAGATGAATACGCCGTTGAAGAAGCGCTGCGAATTGCCGAAGCACATGGCGGAAATGAAGAAGGCGGAGCAAATACCGTCACCCTTATTTCAATGGGACCAGATCGCGCAACAGAGGCAATTCGCAAAGCGTTATCAATGGGCGCAAACGATGCAATCTTGATTACTGATGCAGCGCTGGCGGGCGCCGATGCACTGTCAACTTCTGCGGTGCTCTCTAAAGTAATTAGCGATGGTGGATACGACCTCGTAATTTGCGGGACTGAATCAACGGATGCGCGGATGAGCGTTGTTCCGGCGATGATTAGCGCTCGCTTGGGTTGGGCGCAATTAACTTTTGCATCAAAGGTGACTGTTGATCCAGCGGGCTCCGTTTCTATTACGCGCGTGACTGAAGCTGGCGTAGATGAAATCTCTGCTGCTTTCCCATGTGTTATCAGCGTTGTCGAAAAAATTAACGAACCGCGCTATCCATCATTTAAAGGCATCATGGCGGCGAAGAAAAAAACAATTGAACAGAAAAATTTAGCAGCCGTTGGGGTAAGTGCAGCCAGCGCTTGGTCACAGGTAAATGATGCAACACCACGTCCAGCACGCGCGGCCGGTGTGAAAGTTACCGATGAAGGAAGCGGCGGCACCGCACTCGTTAATTTTCTAGCAGAGAAGAAGTTGATATGAGCAACGTATTTATTTTGGCGGATTTCTCAGGCGGTAAAGCCACGAAAACAACTGCAGAACTTGCAACTGCCGCAGCACGAATTGGTGCAGTTACAGCAGTTGTTTTGGCTGGCGCTGGTAAAGGCGTCGCGTTAGCGGCGACGGTAAACCAAGGCCCAATCGCAAGCGTATTAATTCTAGAATCAGATGACTTTGTGCAATATGGAGTTGCCGCTTCCGCTGATGCGCTTGCTAATTTGATTAAAGAGAAATCACCGGCCGCAGTGCTTATTGCATCTCATGCTTTTGGAAAAGAAGTTGCCGCGCGCGTTGCCGTGTTAACTGAATCTGGAATCATCACTGATGCCGTCGATGTGGCTGCAGATGTGACTGCAACACAATTAGTTTTTGGTGGTTCAACCACAGTGCATTCAAAGGTTTCCCACGGAACACCAATAATCACAGTTCGTCCAAACAGTGTGGAAGCGGATTTTTCTGCATCATCGCCGGCAATAGAGAGTGCAACTGCAAATATTGGCGATGCCGCGAAGAAGTCTAAAATTTCATCATCACAACCCCTAGTAAAGGGTGGACGTCCTGAGCTAACTGAAGCCAACATTGTTGTCTCAGGTGGTCGTGGCACAAACGGAGATTTTGCAGCGGTTGAAAAATTCGCTGACGAACTTGGCGCTGCAGTCGGGGCATCTCGCGCCGCAACTGATGCTGGTTGGTATCCGCATTCACATCAAGTCGGACAAACTGGCAAGAGCGTTAGCCCACAGCTCTATGTTGCTTGTGGAATCTCTGGTGCGATTCAACACCGCGCTGGTATGCAGACTTCAAAGACCATCATTGTCGTAAATAAAGATCCAGAAGCGCCACTCTTCGATATTGCAGACTTTGGCGTGATTGGTGATTTATTCAGCGTTCTGCCGCAGGCAACGCAAGGGATTCACGCGAAAAAGAGTTAACTTCACGAGTGATCTAGACTGCTCCAATGAGCGTCTACCTAGATCATGCGGCAACTACGCCGATCTTTGACGTCGCAGTAAAGGCAATGACAGATGCGCTAACAAAAGTGGGCAATCCTTCTTCGCTTCACACCGAAGGTCGTTCAACTCGCAAAGATGTCGAAGATGCGCGCGATTTAATTGCCAAGGCGGTTGGATGTTTGGCATCTGAAGTCATCTTCACGGGATCTGGAACCGAGGCCGATAACGCGGCGATAAAAGGTTTGTTCTGGAAGAGCGGCAAGAAGATAATTGCGATCAGCGCTATCGAACATCATGCAGTCCTGGATCCGGCTCGCTGGTTGGTCGAACACGAAGGTGCCGAGCTAATTGAAATTCCGGTTAGCAAGAACGGCGAACTTGATTTAGATTATCTAAAAGATCTTGTGGCAAAGCGCGGTTCTGAGATCGCGCTGATTTCGGTGATGCATTCCAATAATGAAACTGGGGTTATTCAGCCGATCGCCGAAGTTGTAAAAATTGCTGGCTCGATTCCAGTTCATACCGATGCGGTTCAATCATTTACTAAGACACCTCTTTCTTACAAAGAACTGGGCGTTACATCCATGGCCCTTAGCGCGCATAAAGTTGGAGGCCCACATGGAATCGGTGCCTTGATTTTGCAACGCGCCTATGAAATTCCGGCCTTGCTGCATGGCGGGGGACAAGAACGCGAAATTCGCAGCGGAACACTTAACGCACCTGCCATCGTTGCTTTTGCAGCAGCAGCCGCAAGTAAAATTTATGAGGCCAGCAAAGTCCAAGAACTCCGCGAACGATTTGAAGCGGGTCTGCTCTCGTCAGCCCCTAGTGCTTATATAAATGGTGTGGATGCAAAGCGCCTGCCCGGAATTTCTAACGTCACATTCCCTGGCACCCAAAGTGATTCACTACTTTTACTTATGGATTCGATGAAAGTTTCGTGCTCAACGGGCGCCGCATGCAGCGCAGGAGTCCATCGTCCATCACATGTTTTGCTCGCTATGGGCCACAACGAAGTAAGTGCGCAATCTTCGCTCCGTTTTTCATTAGGCGCTAACTCCACCACCGCTGATGTAGATTTCGCTTTATCAGTTCTGCCAACAGTGATCGAACGTGGACGGGCGGCAAATCAGAAATGAAAATTATTGCCGCGATGAGCGGGGGAGTTGATTCGGCAGTTGCCGCAGCGCGCGCCGTTGAAGCGGGCCATGAAGTGATAGGTGTGCACTTAGCGCTGGCAGCTAATCCTCAGAAATATCGTTCAGGTGCACGCGGTTGTTGCACAATTGAAGATTCACATGATGCTCGTCGCGCCGCAGATAAGATCGGAATTCCTTTCTACATCTGGGATATGGCCGAAGAATTCCACGAAGGCGTTGTAGAAAACTTTCTTGCTGAATACGCGGCAGGGCGTACTCCCAATCCATGTCTGCGTTGTAATGAGAAAATAAAGTTTGCTGCTGTTTTAGATCGCGCTAAAGCTATGGGTTTTGATGGCGTTGCCACTGGACACTATGCGCGCACCCAAATCGGACCAATGGGAAAGACGCTGCACCGCGCCGTTGATCCGCTAAAAGATCAATCGTATGTTCTTGCGGTTTTAACAACCGAACAAATAAATGGTGCGATATTTCCATTGGGCGATACCGAAAAAGTTGATATTCGTATTGAAGCCGAAGCACGTGGCTTAGCGGTGGCGCAAAAACCAGATAGCCATGATATTTGCTTTGTTCCATCAGGTGATAACGCTGGTTGGTTGCGCGATCGCTTAGGCAGCGAAGTCGGACCAATCGTTGATAACGCTGGCAATAAAATTGGAGAACATAAAGGTGCTTACACCTACACAATCGGCCAACGAAAAGGCCTAGGACTAACGATTCCTACCACCGATGGATCGCCACGATTTGTTTTAAAGATTGAACCCGTTACAAACACTGTGGTTGTTGGCGCACGTGAAGAACTGGCAGTTAGCAAGTTAATTGGCGAAAAGACGATCTGGTGTGGACCGGCTGTCGATGAAAAACCATTGCGCGGCTTTGCGCAGGTGCGCGCGCATGGAGCAGCTTTAGATTGCACCTATTACTTTGATGGCACGCAACTAGTTGCTGAATTAGATAAACCGCTACTCGGAATTGCAAATGGGCAGGCGTTAGTTATTTACGACGGCGATCGCGTAGTCGGATCGGCAACTATCTGCGAGAGCGCATGAGCAATCAAGCACGCCATCGCATCTCTGAATTAACTAAAGAGATTCGTGATCACCAATTTAAGTATTATGTTTTGGATGTGCCAACGATTACCGATGCGCAATTTGATGCCCTTCTCAAAGAGTTACAGGCACTTGAAGCCAAGCATCCAGAGCTACTAGAACCAGACTCTCCGACCTTGGGCGTTGGTGGAGGTTTTGCAACAACTTTTGAGCAACACGATCATGTCGAAAAAATGATGAGCCTTGATAATGTTTTCGACACCGAAGAACTTGCTGCGTGGTTTGATCGCGTGGAAAAAGAGAGTCCTAGTCCACAATATTTATGTGAGTTAAAAGTTGATGGCCTTGCAATTAACTTGTTATATTCAAACGGTCAATTGACCAGGGCGCTCACCCGCGGAAATGGTGTAACAGGTGAAGATGTGACTTTAAATGTTAAGACGATAAAGGGTTTGCCACATACTC
The DNA here is from genome assembly GCA_009698815.1 of Actinomycetota bacterium. Lineage (GTDB taxonomy): Bacteria > Actinomycetota > Actinomycetes > Nanopelagicales > Nanopelagicaceae > Planktophila. Next base: position 11,706 of record WLPJ01000006.1, read on the forward strand.
TGATCGGTAAGAAGATCCCATCTTTAATTGAAATCCGCGGTGAAGTTTTCCTACCAGTTGCAGCATTTAACCAATTAAATGAAGAGTTAGAAGAAGCCGGCAAGCAACTATTTGCAAATCCCCGCAACTGTGCGGCAGGGTCGCTGCGTCAGAAGGATCCACGCATTACCGCTAGCCGCGCTCTGAGCGTCGTAGTTCACGGCGTTGGTGCCAGTGAAGGAATTACTTTCTCATCTCAATCTGATGCATATTCGCAATTGAATTCACTTGGTATGCCAACTTCAGAACGCTTTAAAGTATGTGGCAAACGAACAGAAGTTGAAGAATTTATTGCGCATTACAACGAGCATCGCCACGATGTCGATCACGAGATAGATGGCGTTGTCATTAAAGTCGATGGCCTGGCCGAGCAGAAGAAGTTAGGTTTTACTTCACGCGCACCTAAATGGGCGATCGCCTATAAATATCCCCCTGAAGAAGTCACCACCAAATTACTGGATATAAAAGTCAGCGTTGGTCGCACCGGGCGCGTTACGCCATTTGCCTTTATGGAACCTGTAAAGGTTGCGGGTTCAACTGTCACCAACGCAACGCTGCACAATCAAGAAGAGATCGAACGCAAAGGCGTCTTGATCGGTGACACGGTAATAATTCGAAAAGCTGGTGATGTTATCCCTGAAGTTCTAGGGCCAGTTTTGTCACAGCGCACCGGAAAAGAACGAGCGTTTGTTATGCCGACCAACTGTCCCGAGTGCGCCAGTGAACTACGCGCGATTACCGCCGGCGATGTGGATATTCGCTGTCCGAACACCAGAAATTGTCCGGCGCAGCTGCGAGAGCGTATTTATTACATTGGATCCCGGGCAGCGCTAGATATCGATGTACTTGGGTTGGAAGCGGCGATCGCTTTGTTAACAGATCAAATCATCACCGATGAATCAGATCTATTTGATTTGAGCACTGAGTCGCTAATTCGCTCAGAGTTTTTTACTAAAAAAGATGGCAGCACTGGCAAAAATACTGAAAAGTTATTGGCCGCACTTGAAGTTGCCAAGGCACGGCCACTTTGGAGAATTATCGTGGCGCTATCTATTCGCCACGTTGGTCCAACTGCCGCGCAATCTTTAGCTAATAACTTTGGTTCTATGGATGCGATTTCAAAAGCTAGCGTCACTGAACTTTCAGATATTGATGGACTTGGCGAAACTATTGCGCAATCTATTGTGGAATGGTTTGCCGTTGACTGGCATCGCGAGATTATCGCCAAGTGGCAAAAGGCAGGCGTAATTATGCAGGCGCAGGCAAGTGCGGATTTGCCACAAACTTTGGCCAATCTCACCTTTGTCGTAACTGGTGGATTGGAATCTTTCACCCGAGATTCAATAGCCGAAACAATTACCGCGCATGGCGGAAAAGTAGTGGCCTCTGTTTCAAAGAAAACGGATTATGTATTAGTTGGCAGCGACCCAGGTTCAAAACTGGCTAAAGCCCAAGAACTTGGCGTCACCATCATTGATGAGGCGCGCTTTTTAGAGTTACTAGCAGGGCGGGGGTAGTCTGTACTCATGATCATCGCATCCGAACAACTTCGCGAACTGCCAGTCCCACCGTATGCATTCGGGATTGGTGCCTTCGTAGTTTTTGCCCTGTTTCTATATCTAGTTCTTCGACTAGATAACGATTAATTCTTAGCTACCAATTAGGTTTTATTTTGGCAAAGATTGCAATATATGGCGGAACATTTGACCCAATTCATAAAGGTCATCTGCATGTAATTGAACAAGTAATTTTGCGAGGCATGGCTGATCGCATTCTTTTAATCCCTGCTGGAGAACCACTTCTTCGTGACAGACAACCGGTCGCATCTGGCGCCGAACGTCGCGCAATGTGTGTGCAGGCGCTGAATGATCTACCTCCTGAAATTTCAAAGAAAGTAGAAGTAAATCCGATTGAAGTATTGCGATCTGGCCCCAGCTACGCAATTGATACGGCTGCAGCGGTTGCCCAAACCTATCCCGATGACGAAATCTTGCTGATAGTTGGCACAGATGCCTTTGCCAAGATCGCACTGTGGCATCGCAGCGATGAATTACAGGATATGGTCGACTTTATAGTTATTGATCGTCCAGAATTTCCAGGGGATGCAACCGTTGATATCGGTGCCCTAAATATTTCTGCAACGCAGATTCGCGCAGGCGAACTCGACGCTCTTTCACCTCATGTAGCAACCTATATAAAGGAGCACAACCTCTATGCCAGCAAGTAAGAGCGTTACCGAGTTGACCCAGGTTGCAGCTCGCGCAATCGCCGACAAATTTGGCACAGAGATGATCGCTATCGACTTATCTGATCAGATGGTTTTATCTGAAGTATTTCTTATTGCAACGGGTGCAAATATTCGTCAAGTAGATGCAATCGCTGATGAAGTAGAAGAAAAGTTACGTCTGATTGGCGAAAAACCTGCGCGACGTGAAGGTACTGACGAGTGGATTCTGCTCGATTATTCCGATTTAGTTGTACATATTCAGAGCGCCGAACTGCGCCGTTATTATATGCTCGATCGTCTTTGGAATGATTGCCCAACAATAGAACTCGATGTCGTAAAGGAAAATGTGGCAAATGGCAGGTAAGAATAATCGCATCTTATTGTGGCGACATGGCCAAACAGATTGGAACGTAGTAAACCGTTTTCAGGGACATTCCGATATTGAATTAAATAACGTTGGAATTTATCAAGCTCAACTTGCTGCGCCAATTATCGCAGGCATGGAACCAACTGCGATCTTAAGTAGTGATCTCTCGCGCGCCCGAGTCACCGCATCCAAGTTAAGCGAAATTGTTAATATGGAAGTTCTGGTTGATGAGCGCCTACGCGAGACCAATGGCGGACACTGGGAAGGTAAGACTGGCGCCGAAAATCGCGCAGCAGATTTAGAAAACTTTATTCGTTGGATTGATGGAAACGATAATCCGGCGGGAACAATCGGTGAAAGCCGGAGTGAAGTTGCGGCGCGAGCTAGCGCAGCACTTGACGAGTTCTTGGCCGATAAAGAAAACCAGCTTGTTGTTGTTGCAACACACGGCGGAACAGCACGTTGTTTAATTGGACACTATTTACATTTGCCGATGGCTCATTGGGGAAAAATTGGTGGATTATCAAATGCGCGATGGTCAATCTTGCAGACCAGTCCTAAAGGTTGGCATCTAGCCGAACACAATGCGGGATCTATTCTCGAACCTGTCTTCGGCGAAGAATCTGGTGCTGATGTGCCAGATCACGTGCGCTAGAGTTACCTTCTCGTTAAATACGGGGATATGGCGCAGTTGGTAGCGCGCTTCCATGGCATGGAAGAGGTCAGGGGTTCGAATCCCCTTATCTCCACACAATGTTTCTAATCAATAATTGCTAGCTAAGGGAATAAAAAATGTCGGTCGTTGCTTCAGTTCCACGCGGTTGGGACGCTAAAGATATTGGCGATCTCACCGGACAGCACTTCCTTATTACTGGTGGAACTAGCGGAATTGGTAAAGAGACTGCGCGTGAACTTGCCCGCGCAGGTGCTCACGTAACTATCACAGCACGCAATCCAATAAAAGGCGCCAATACCGTTGCCGAAATTGCTAAGGATCGAGTCGACTTTAAAATTCTAGATTTGGCAGATCTTTCATCGGTTCGCGCCTTTGCTAAAGACTTTACCGCGCCATTTGATGTTTTGATTTTAAATGCCGGAGTCATGGCGACACCATTTACCTTAACTAAAGATAATTTCGAGATGCAGATGGGCACAAATCATCTGGGACATTTTGCTTTAGCAGGCTTGCTCCACAAACAGGTTAAAAATCGCGTCGTTGCCGTTTCATCACAAATGCATCGAACTGCGCGCATAAGTAACGCAACTATCGATGATCTGCGCGATAAAGCGAAGGGAATTGGCGCCTATAACGCTTGGTCTACCTATGCGGTGAGCAAACTTGCCAATTTATTATTTATCCATGAACTAGAACGCCGTCAACTGCGCAAAAACTGGAATATCGCAGCAGTAGCTGCCCACCCTGGTTATGCCGATACAAATTTGGTTGCAGGCGCTACGGTGCAAGATCGTGCTGGCGCATTTGCTAACGCGCTCTTTGCACAGAGTGCACAACGTGGCGCTCTACCTACTTTATGTGCAGCAACTTACCCGGGGCTAATTGGTGCTTCATATATCGGCCCTGATGGATTCTTAGAGATGCGTGGTTTTCCAAAACTTACGCGCGCTGCTGCAATTGCCTATGATCAAAGGCTGGCTGCAGATTTATGGAGAGTTAGCGAAGAATTAACTGGCGTTACTTGGGGCTAAAGCCCGATAAACTGCGCGAATGAGCACTCCACAAGAACATCAGGCATATGACTTTGCCTATGTCCAAGAGAAGTGGCTGCCAATCTGGGATGCGATCGAACCATTTAAATCTGGTCGCCCCAATGATCCTCGCCCCAAGAAATATGTCTTGGATATGTTTCCTTATCCATCGGGTGACTTGCATATGGGACATGCCGAGGCATACGCACTTGGCGATGTAATCGCGCGTTATTGGATACAAAAAGGTTTTAACGTTTTGCACCCAATTGCTTGGGATGCCTTTGGTTTGCCGGCTGAAAATGCGGCAATTAAACGCAATGAAGATCCGCGTATTTGGACTTACGAAAATATCGCAACTCAAAAGGCGTCAATGCGTCGTTATGCCTGTTCATTCGACTGGGATCACGTCTTTAACACTTGCGATCCTGAATATTATAAATGGAACCAATGGTTATTTATCGAACTACATAAGCGTGGATTGGCTTATCGTAAAGATAGCGCCGTTAACTGGTGTCCAAGTTGTCAGACGGTACTTGCCAACGAACAAGTAGTTGCAGGTCTTTGCGAGCGTTGTGACACGGCTGTTACGAAGAAGAAGTTAAACCAGTGGTATTTCAAGATTACTGATTACGCCGATCGTTTGCTCGATGATATGAAAGAGCTCGAAGGCCACTGGCCAGATAAAGTCTTAATGATGCAGCGCAACTGGATCGGGCGATCACAAGGTGCCAACGTTAACTTTGTAATTGAAGGTCGCCAGGCACCAGTAACTATTTACACAACTCGCCCAGATACATTGCATGGCGCAACCTTTATGGTCGTAGCCGTTGATTCAGAACTTGCCGCCGAACTTGCTGCTGGTACAACAACTGAAGAAAAGTTTAAGCAATATCGAGATTCAGTTAAGGCAGCTTCCGATATTGATCGCCTAGCAACTGATCGACCAAAATCTGGAATATTTTTAGAACGTTTTGCAATTAACCCAGTAAACGGTGAGAAGTTGCAGATCTGGGCATCTGATTACGTATTGGCTGATTACGGCACCGGTGCGATTATGGCGGTTCCGGCACATGATCAACGTGACTTAGATTTTGCGCGCGCTATGAAACTTCCCGTACGTGTTGTCGTTGAAACCGCCGATGAAAATCCTATCGAGACTGGCCTTGCAACAACAGGTGATGGAAAGTTAATAAATTCCGGTTCTTTAAATGGCCTTAACAAAAATGATGCCATCGCTGCAATCAATAAAGAGTTAGAAGCATCTGGCTTGGGCAAATCTGCACGTAATTATCGCTTGCGTGACTGGTTGGTATCTCGCCAACGTTATTGGGGTACACCAATTCCGATCGTTCACTGCGCTAAATGTGGAGAAGTTGCTGTTCCTGCAGATCAACTTCCCCTACAACTTCCAGATGCTAAAGGTCTTGATCTAAAGCCAAAGGGACAATCTCCACTTGCTGCTGCAACCGAATGGGTAAATACCAAATGCCCTAAATGTGGGTCAGCTGCGCTGCGCGATACCGACACTATGGATACCTTCGTGGATTCATCTTGGTATTTCCTGCGTTATCCATCATCGACAAATTCCACTGAACCTTTTTCACGCGCCGATATAGATACTTGGTTGCCAGTTGATCAATACGTTGGCGGAGTAACCCACGCAATCTTGCACTTGTTGTATTCACGTTTCTTCACCAAGGTTTTGCATGACATCGGGCTATTGGGATTCACTGAACCATTTACTCGCTTGCTAAACCAAGGCATGGTGGTTATGGATGGATCTGCGATGTCTAAATCTCGTGGCAATTTGGTGCGCTTATCTGATGAACTTGAAAACCACGGAGTCGATGCCATCCGCTTATCCATGGTCTTCTCTGGTCCGCCGGAAGATGATGTTGATTGGTCAGATGTTTCACCATCTGGCTCTGTTAAATTTTTAAGTCGCGCATGGCGTTTATCTGGTGATGTGACTTCTAAGCCGGGCGTTGATTTCGCAAAGGGTGAAATATCTTTACGGAAAGCAACTCATAAAGCCTTACATGATGCTGCTTTCGCCGTTGAATCATTCCGTTTTAATGTGGCGATCGCGCGCGTTATGGAGTTGGTAAATGCAACTCGTAAGGCAATTGATTCAGGTCCAGGACCCGTAGATCCAGCAGTTCGTGAAGCAGTTGAAGCGATTGCAATTATGTTATCTCTCGTTGCGCCATTTACAGCGGAGGAAATGTGGGAACGCTTAGGCCACAAACCTGCGATTGCAACCGCTGGTTGGCCAGCTGTGGATGAAAAGTTACTTGTGGCAGATGCTGTTGAAGCCGTTATCCAGATAAACGGCAAGATCATCGAGCGCATTGCAGTCACACCAACTATTTCCGATGCTGAAATCGAGGCGTTAGCGCTAGCGAACCCAACAGTTGCGGCAGCGTTAAACGGTGCAACCCCAAAGAAGGTAATTGCGCGCGCTCCAAAAATTGTAAATATCGTTCTTTAACCACAGCCTCGACTTTTCTTAACCTTCTTGGGCGCAAATGCCCGATGATCCCTCCATGAATTTAATTCCTGAAAACTTTCAATCCTGGTGGAGCCATATCACCTTCTCGGTATCGCAGAAGCGATCCTTACTCTCTATATCCGCACTCGTTATCGCACTGTCTATTTTCCTAGTTGTGCGCGGTACTTCGCAGGAGATTGCACTGGCACCGCCTGAATTATTAGTAACCGAATCAGTTGCGCAAGTAACTGTCGATGTTGCCGGCGCTGTTAATAGGCCTGGTGTGTATTCGCTACCAATTAATTCGCGAGTAATCGATGCCATCAAAGCTGCTGGCAATACCTTAAAGGGCGCTGATGTTTCAGATATAAATTTGGCCCGCGTTATTAAAGACGGGGAACAGGTTTATATCTATCCACCTGGCAAGGCCGGCAGTTCGGTTCGCACATCTCCACAGAGAATAAAAGCGCGTGCATCCGGTCCAATTGCCTTAAATCGCGCCAGCACAAAAGAGTTAGAGACTTTAGATGGAATCGGTCCAGTACTTGCCGCGCGAATCGTTGCTTATCGAAGTCAGAACGGACCCTTCTTAACTGTTGAAGATCTTTTAAAAGTATCTGGAATCGGCTCGGCTAAATTTGCACAATTTAAAGATAAATTACGCGTTTAATTGATTATCGCGCACTGGCTTTAGGCGGTGCGCTCTGGGTAGGTGCGCTGACCCAAAGTTGGATGGCACCTTGGCGCACCACAATTGCACTCTTGCTACTCACTCTATTTGCACTTTCCCAACGTAAGCGACGTTTAATTGTTTTAGTCACCGCTTTGGCTCTGGGCTCTTCGGTGATGTCATTTCGTCAGCAAAGCTTGCAATCTAGTGCGATCGCGGATTACTTTAATCAGAGCGCGCAAGTTCAACTTCGTCTCACCACAGATCCGCACTTAACCACCAAGCGGGTCAGTGGACGCAACTTTCTGCCACCTAGTTACAGTGCTCTGGCGACTTTGATCCAATTCGATGGCGTAAACGGAACTTATAAATTACGGGTTCCAGTACGTGTAATCATGAGCGATCTCAGCGCCAAATCATTACTACCTGGCCAACGCATTTCGATAGCAGTTCGTGTTTTGAAAAGTAAAGAACCGCGCGTTGCCGCGCTTCTGATTGCCAATTCAAAGATAGAAGTTGTTACTCAACCCTCCAGATGGGCAGCATCCCTTGCGCGCATTCGATTGGGCCTGCGCAGTGCAAGTGGGGGCGGTGACGGTGGCTCGCTTATTCCCGGAATGGTTTTGGGGGATACCTCACTTCAAAGTGATGAATTTAAAAACCAGATGCGCCGGTCGGGTCTGACGCACTTAGTTGCGGTGAGCGGTGCGAACTTTGCGATTGTTTCGGCATTTGTTTTATGGTGCATGCAATTCATTTTTCGCACGATGCGTTGGCGAGTATTGGCAACAGCAATAGCCTTGATCTGCTTCATCGCACTTGTTAGACCTTCACCTTCAGTGTTGCGCGCTGCTGCAATGGCGGCAGTCTTATTAATTGCCTATGCCACAAAACGTGGAGCCGATTCTCTGCCGGCGTTAGGTTTTGCAATTGCAGCGGTCGTAATCGGTGATCCCTGGCAAAGTCGAGATCCAGGTTTTGCCTTATCGGTGCTAGCAACCGCTGGCTTACTGTTATTTGCACCTCGTATCATCGCCTTCTTTGAAAGAGCGCTACCAAAGTTGCTCGCACAAGCGATGGCTCCGCCAATTGCGGCGATGGTTTTCTGTGCACCTGTAATTGTTGCTATCGCTGGATATCTATCACCGATGAGCATTATCGCTAATTTATTAGCCGCACCTGCAGTTGCCCCAATTACCATCGTTGGTTTTATCGCGGCGCTAATTTCTCCAATATCCCCTCAAATTTCTGAGGTACTTGTCTACCTGGTTAAACCAATGGCTTGGTGGATTGCAACGGTCGCTGATTGGGCCGCCGGTTTTAGAGTGCTAACTATTCAAAAGGGGCTAATTGGTTTTCTAGTAATCACTGTTGTGATTGCTTTGGTATTACTTACCCCACGCAAAATAGTGATCACTGCCTTAATTTTGGTCTTATCTCTTACCTATCTGCAACGTTTTCCAGGTGGAGATTGGCAAGTTGTAAATTGCGATATCGGACAAGGCGATGGCATGGTGATTAATTTAGGCAGCCATCGCGCGATTGTCATAGATACTGGGCCAGATCCTGCGCTAATTGATCGCTGCCTGAAGCAACTTGGCATTAGGGAAATTCCTTTATTGATTCTCACACATGGCCATGCCGATCACATCGCTGGACTGTCCGGTGCGATTGCCAACCGAAAAGTCGGAACCAAATGGTTTGGCAATGTTAAGCGAGGTGCGACTGCGCACTTTGGTGAGATGAATATAAAAGTTCTCTGGCCAGATACTGGAAGTTATGACGAAAATAATTCGAGCATCGCGGTGCGAATTGATACTCCAGATTTCTCACTCTTTGCCGCTGGGGATATGGAGCCGTTAACCCAAGCGATAATTGCCCCCGAATTAACACGCGTAGACATTTATAAGGTTAGTCATCATGGGTCTGCATATCAGGATGAGAGTTTCACCCGCGCACTGCAACCTCAACTAGCGCTAATCAGCGTTGGCGCTGAAAATAGTTATGGCCATCCGGCTGCCAATACGATCGAGTTATTAAGGCAGGTAGGCGCTAAAGTACGGCGTACTGACACCGATGGTGCAATTGCTGTTCGCGCCCGTCACCACCGGTTGCAGGTTAAGACGAGCAAGAATCATTTCACCTTTTTGCGTTGGGAATAGCTAGGGAGGGGAGGCTTAAGACGTGAATCCGTTTTATCTAATCCTGGGCAGTGAAGGGGCGCTTAGCGATCGCGCGCTATCTAAATTAACGGCGCAGCTAAAAGAAGAAAAGGCTGAAGCCACCACGATATTTGCAGCAGATGCTTTATTAGGCGATATTTCAGATGCGCTAGCACCTTCGCTATTTTCAGAACGTCGCGCGCTAATTATTAAAGATTTACAGGACTTACCTGAAGATTCTAAAGATGAAGTAATTCGCTATTTATCCGAACCTGATGAGATGACCACAGTGATATTTGTCCATAAGGGTGGCGTAAAAGGCAAAGCGTTGCTCGATGCGATTAAGAAAATTAAGCCCGAAATAATTGCCTGCGAGCCGCTGAAGAAAGAAGCAGAGAAAGAAGCCTTCGTTAAAGAATTATTTTTAGATAGCGGGCGTAAAGCATCGCCTGCGGCTGTCGCTGCGCTAGTTGGCGCACTCGGTGGGGATATGCGCGAGCTACAACAGGCTGTTTCACAGATCGCACTGGATTCTCCGGCCGGCAGCATTGATGAAGCGATGGTCGATAAATTTCATCAAGGTCGCCTTCAGACAACTGGATTCGATGTGGCCGATGCGACGCTCGATGGAAATTTGCCAACTGCGCTAATTTCACTGCGCAGCGCTATTGAGACCGGAATAGATCCGGTGATGGTGACATCTGCAATCGCTTCCGCCCTTCGTTCACTTGCAAAAGTTTCTGGTTCTGCAAGTGGCGCAAAATCATTTGAATTAGCCGGACAACTTGGCATGGCGCCGTGGCAGATTGATAAAGCGCGCCGCCAGTTGCAAGGTTGGACGCCGCGCGCACTTTCCCAGGCTGTTCAAGCAATTGCGCTGGCAGATGCGCAGGTAAAAGGCGCAGCCACTGATCCGATCTACGCCCTAGAAAAAGCCCTCGCCACAATTACCGCTGCCCGTAGCGCCAGATAGCTCGTCATCAGGCGGGAATCAAGCCTCAATTTGAGCCTGCACCCCTTGCGCTGATAACCTTCGCTTCTGCCTGGCAACCAAAAGGGTTATCACAGCTTTAGACGTTCGGAGTAATACACGTGGCAAATATCAAGTCGCAGATCAAGCGCGTTAAGACAAATAACAAGGCTCAGGCTCGCAATAAGTCTGTCTCTTCATCTGTTAAGACCGCTGTTCGCAAATTCCGTGAAGCAGTTGTAAAGGGTGATGCCGCAACAACTACGACTGAACTCCGCGCTGCTTCAAAGGCGTTAGATATTGCAGTAGCAAAAGGCGTAGTTCACAGTAACACCGCTGCAAATAAGAAGTCATCAATGGCTAAGGCTGCTGCCAAAGCCGGCGCTCGTTAATTCTTAATACGCACCAGAAAAGGGGCGGATAAAAGTGCCTGCAATTTCACTTGCTAAGGCTCCGCAACCCGCAGCAACAGATCCCGCGCAGATTCGTAATTTCTGCATCATTGCGCATATCGACCACGGTAAATCTACGCTGGCCGATCGCATGCTCGGAATCACTGAAGTTGTAGAAGCCCGCAATATGCGCGCACAATATTTAGATCGCATGGATATCGAACGCGAACGCGGCATCACCATTAAATCTCAGGCAGTTCGTCTGCCCTGGCGCAGTGGTATCGATGGCCAGGAATACATCCTTAATATGATCGACACACCTGGGCACGTTGACTTTACATACGAAGTATCGCGCTCGCTCGCTGCCTGCGAAGGGGCAGTCCTTTTAGTTGATTGCGCACAAGGTATCGAAGCACAAACTCTGGCCAATCTTTATTTGGCGATGGAGAACAACCTAACAATCATTCCAGTCCTAAATAAAATTGATTTACCTAACGCCCAACCAGATAAATTTGCTGCAGAACTTGCTCGTTTAATTGGCTGCCAACCTGAAGATTGCTTGCGCGTTTCTGGAAAGACTGGCGATGGCGTTGCTGAACTCCTTAATCAGATCGTCGCACAAATACCTGCACCAGTTGGCGATGCCAACGCACCTGCGCGCGCACTTATCTTTGACTCGGTCTATGACTCATACCGAGGCGTTGTTACCTACGTTCGCGTTATCGATGGTCGAATTAATCCGCGCGAACAAATTCAAATGTTTTCAACTGGCGTACGACATGAAGCCCTCGAAGTTGGCGTTATTTCACCAGAGCCAGTACCAAGTAAAGGTTTAGGCGTTGGTGAAGTAGGTTATTTAATTACCGGCGTAAAAGATGTTCGCCAATCACGTGTTGGTGACACTGTGACTAATTATCAAAATCCAACTAAGACAGCGCTAGCCGGATATAAAGATCCTAAGCCGATGGTTTTCTCAGGGCTATTTCCACTAGATGGCGCTGACTTTCCTTTATTGCGCGATGCTTTAGATAAGTTGCAACTAAATGACGCAGCTCTTGTTTATGAGCCAGAGAGTTCAGCAGCGCTGGGATTTGGTTTCCGCTGCGGTTTCTTAGGTCTTTTGCATATGGAGATTGTGCGCGAACGCCTAGAACGCGAATCAGGAATTAGTTTGATTTCGACTGCGCCTAACGTGGTTTACCGAGTAACACTCGAAGATGGCAAAGAATTCGTTGTTACCAACCCATCAGAATTTCCTGATGGCAAGATCAATTACGTGAAAGAGCCGATCGTTAAATCCACCATTCTGGCGCCATCTGAATACATCGGCACAATCATGGAGCTCTGCCAAGATCGCCGGGGAACTTTGCAAGGCATGGATTACATCTCCGAGGATCGCGTCGAAATTCGTTACACCCTGCCACTTGCTGAAATTGTCTTTGATTTCTTTGATCAGTTAAAGAGCCGTACTAAAGGTTATGCCTCCCTAGATTATGAAGAACTCGGTGATGAAGAAGGCAATCTAGTTAAAGTAGATATTTTGCTACAAGGTGAAGCCGTTGATGCATTTAGCGCAATTGTTCACCGCGACAAGGCTTATTCATATGGCGTAATGATGACTGGCAAATTGCGCCAGCTCATCCCACGTCAACAGTTTGAGGTTCCTATTCAGGCTGCGATTGGTTCGCGCATCATCGCGCGCGAGAGCATCCGCGCAATTCGTAAGGATGTTTTGGCGAAATGTTATGGCGGCGATATTTCTCGTAAGCGCAAACTTCTTGAAAAGCAGAAGGAAGGAAAGAAGCGCATGAAGATGGTGGGACGCGTTGAAGTTCCGCAAGAAGCCTTTGTTGCCGCCCTTGCCACCGATGCTGATATCGAAAAGATTAAAGCCGCTCGTAAGCAAGACTGATCATTGAGTTAATTAACCCAATTAATGGCGTATCTGTTCCAAAAAAACCCTCCGAAGGTTATTCTTTTCAAATGCCAATCATCCAAAAATTGAAAACTGGAGTTGTTTTTGCTCTGGCACTTACTTTGATTCCAAACGCGGCTTTTTCTGATCAGAAAGTCTCACCTGATGGCGCTTGCAAAGCATTGAACCAAAAAGTTATCTATCAGAATAAGACTTATACCTGCATAAAGACAGGAAAGAAGTTGGTTTGGAATAAAGGTATTGCTATAAAGAAACTAAGACCAACTCCTTCACCAACTCCAACTCCTTCACCAACTCCAACTCCTTCACCAACTCCAACGCAGACTCTACCCGCTAAGTATCCGGATGCTCCTACAAATTTCGATGACTTGATTGCTAACTACGAAGGAATTTCCTATGCCGCATGGAGTAAATCCAATGCTGCGATTTCAGCATCAAATGATGTAGCACTGCCATTTAAAGCGTTAACTGGCATAAATACAACTCTTTCATTTAAGAACCCTGCCTCAGCCTTTGATTTAGTTGCTCGTTTGTATTCAGGTTTTAAGAGCTCCAGCGACATGACTATTTTGACCTTTAGTTTTGATGATCGCGATTGGGCACAAGAGCAAATGAAACAATTGCAACCCAAATCAACTTATCAGTGGATCACAGATAGTGCGTGTTCTACACGTCCGACCTGTGATGGTGGAGGAGTGTTCACGGATGACAAGGGAAGCGGTCTGATTGTTTTAACTACAGGGGTAGCACGCGGTGGTCAGGGCCCAGGAGTCTTAGAGGCCCATGAGTACACACATGCAATTCAGCAAAATCAATTGCCACGGGTTTCGGTTTGGCCATTAACAACTGATTGGCCACCTACTTGGTATATCGAAGGGCAAGCGCTATTTGCAGAGAACGCATCGAGCTATCATCAATCTTTTGATCTCTACACAAAGAACCGCCGATCCTCATCCAATGAGCTCTACAGAGATTCGACAATAACTTCAGCATGGATTCAAGAATTCTTTGTGGTTAATCAATCCACAACTTGGTTTAACAAGTATCCAAGATGGCGTCAATACGATCTAGGGGCGATGTTGGTAGAGACATTAACAGCAGTAAAAGGTCCTGCATCGACGATGGAGCTCTGGAAAAAAATGGGAACAGGTTTAAATTTCACTGAAGCTTTCGAAAAAGTCTATGGAATATCATTCGAGAAAGCTCTGCCCATTATTTCTAAGGCCATAGCCCTGGAGCTTGGACGTAGTTAGCCTCGGCTAGTCGATTCTCATATATTCATAGGAGAGTGTTTAGAGAATGAATACGCCTAACCAGTTTGAACATACAATATCTACATGTTGCTTTCGTTCTACGTACATATCCCATACTGCATCAAGCGATGTGGGTACTGTGATTTCAATACCTACACGCCTAGTGAGTTACAAGATGGCGCAACTCTTGAAATTGTTTCCAATGATTATATTGATGCCGTTCTGCTCGAGCTAAAGTCAGCGCCGACTGATCCTGTGCCAACTATTTTCTTTGGGGGAGGCACGCCTTCGCTATTGCCGGCAAATGATTTGGGACGAGTTATTGCTGCTATTAAAGAGCGAAATACCGTAACTGATGACTGTGAAATAACGCTGGAAGCAAACCCTGATTCGGTTACCGCCGAGAAGTTATCTGCTTATTTGGCTGCGGGGTTTAATCGCATCTCATTTGGGATGCAGTCCGCGCAACCTCACGTTTTGGCAGTTTTAGACCGCACCCACAATCCTGAAAATGTTAAGCGTTCAGTTGATATGGCGCGCGCAGCAGGGTTTGGCAGTATCAGCGTTGATTTGATTTACGGAACTCCTGGTGAATCACTTGAAGATTGGCGTGCAACCGTAACTGAAGCGCTTTCTTTAGATATCGATCACATCAGCGCTTACGCACTTATCGTTGAAACTGGCACCAAACTTGCGGCGCAGATTAAGCGTGGCGATCTAAATATGCCGAATGATGATTTGATGGCAGATATGTATTTACTCGTTGATCAGATCTGTAATGACGGGGGTCTTGATTGGTATGAGCTATCGAATTGGGCAAAGCCTGGCCATGAATGTCGACACAACATTGCTTACTGGAAGAGCGCGAATTGGTGGGGCTTAGGTCCCGGTGCGCATTCACATATTGACCAGAAACGATTCTGGAATGTTAAACATCCAACTGCTTATAAGCAGAAGTTATTTGCTAGTGAATCACCAATTGCCGATTCTGAGAATTTAACCGATGAGCAGTTAAGAGATGAATCAATCATGTTGGCAATTCGCATGCGCAGCGGACTCTCATTAGATTTGTTAAGTAGCACCGCGCAAGAGCGAGTTTTGCAATATCAAAGTAGCGGCCATTTAAATCACATAGATGGCAAGTTGCAATTGACCGCCCAAGGACGATTGATCGCTGATCGCTTGGTCCGTGAGGCTCTGGGTTAGCGCCCTGTAGTACCTTTAGCCTATGAGCACTAACGCAACGATCATCCTGACATTTCTGGCAGTCATCTTTGTTATCTCTGGACTTTCAAAAGCCAGCGGAAACGAGAAAGGCTTATCTGGCACACGCGATGTAAATGTGAAAGATGGCATCGCTCGCGTAATCGGTGTCTTTGAAGCCTTACTTGCGCTGGGTCTAATCGTTGGCATTAAATGGAATGGATTGGCTTACTTCCCACTCTTGGGTCTTTGGTTCTTTATGGCTGGTGCAGTTTTTGTGCATTTCAAAGCCAGCAAAGTCCGGACCGCTTTTCCAGCATTCTTTCTCCTGACATTGATTTCAATCGCACTCGTACTGATTTAAAGAGAGATATAAAGAAGATAACTATGCATTCCCAACGCCGTTTAGAAATTTTGCGCGCTATCGTCGATGAGTACGTGGCCACGCAAGAACCTGTCGGCTCAAAATCTATTGCTGATAAATCAGCCCTTGGTCTCTCACCCGCCACAATTCGTAATGAGATGGCAGTACTTGAAGATGAAGGCTTGATCACTCATCCGCATACATCAGCCGGTCGCATCCCGACCGATCTGGGTTATCGCGTATTCGTGGATAAATTGGCAACAGTTAAGCCTTTTTCTTCGGCCGAGCGTCGCGCAATCGAAACTTTTTTGGATGAAGCAAATAACCTAGAAGAGTTGATGAAGAGATCTGCAAAGTTGTTAGCAGATTTAACTAAGCAGGTTGCAGTAATTACCTATCCCATAATTGGGGAAGGCCCTGGCAGTGGAAAGATGACGATTTCAGGAACAGCTAACTTGGCGCGTTCGGGTGAGGATTTAGGGGCATCACTATCACCAATTCTTGAAGCGTTGGAAGAACAAGTTGTATTGCTGCGCTTATTGGGTGATGCCAATGAAAATGTGCAGGTTCGCATCGGTGGCGAGCAGAATGAGACAAATTTGCGTCAGACTTCCCTTGTTACAGTTGGGTATGGCGCTGATAACTCAGCGATCGGAGCACTTGGCGTATTGGGGCCAACCCGTATGGATTACGCCGGATCAATGGCGGCAGTTACTGCAGTTGCACGTTATGTCGGACGCTATATATCGGAGAGCAATTAATTTATGTCAGATCATTATCAAAGCCTGGGTGTTGATCGCGGTGCTAGCGCCGATGAGATCAAGAAGGCTTATCGCAAGATTGCCCGTGAACTGCATCCAGATGTAAATCCAGATCCGGCTGTGCAAGATAAATTCAAAGAAGTTACTGCAGCTTATGAAGTATTAAGTGATCCGCAGAAACGTCAGTCATATGACATGGGTGGCTCTGGTTTCGGCGGCGGTTTCGGCGGCGGTGGATTTAGCGACATCATGGACGCGTTCTTTGGGGGCGGACAAAATCGCGGACCGCGACCACGTATGCGCCAAGGACAAGATGCGTTGATTCGCGTTGAAGTTGATTTAAATGAAGCATGTTTTGGTACCGAACGCGATATCTCTGTTGAAAACGCTGTGGCTTGTACTAAATGTAAAGGTCAAGGATCTGCAGACTCTTCCGCACCTTCGATGTGCCAAGTTTGTAAAGGGCGCGGTGAAACGCAGCAAGTGCAGCGCTCATTCCTCGGTCAAGTGATGACATCTCGTCCTTGTGGTTCTTGTCAGGGTTACGGCAGCGTTATTCAAAATCCTTGTCGCGAATGCGCAGGCGATGGCCGAGTACGTGCGCGTCAAAATATAAGTGTCAAGATTCCAGCGGGTGTTGAAACAGGCAACCGTATTCAACTAGCTGGTCGTGGTGAAGTCGGATCAGGTGGCGGACCGGCCGGTGATCTCTATGTTGAAATTGTGGAATCCCAACATCCATTCCTAATTCGCGATAACCATAACTTGCACGTTGCTATCGAAGTTTCATTTGTAGCAGCCTCACTTGGCACAAAAGTCATGGTCGAATGTTTAGACGGACCAATCGAGGTCGAAGTTCGGGCTGGAACTCAAAGTGGTGCCACCATTCCGGTACGCGGAAAAGGAATGACGCGGCTGCGCGGGGCAACTCGTGGAGATTTAATTGTTCATATTGAAGTGCAGACTCCACATAAATTAAGTAGAGATCAAGAAGAGATGCTCCGTAAATTTGCTTCAGCTCGCGGTGAAAAGCCAGGAGATGTGAAGATCAAGGGGCTTGAGCAAGGATTCTTTAGCAAGTTCAGAGATGCCTTCGGACGCTAATGCTGACGCTCTTCTTCGTTAACGATCTCCCTAAAGTTGTTGGCAGTAGTTACGAATTTGGTGGAGAAGATGCGGCCCATGCTATCCGTGTGCTGCGAACTCAAGTAGGAGATAGTTTGGCGCTCTCTGATGGGCAAGGTGCTTGGTCAATTGTGCAAGTCAAAACGGTCGACAAGAAGTCGATGTCGGTTGAAGTAACAGAATCAGGTTTTGAAGAAGCGCTGCCCGTTGAATTTACAGTTGCGCAAGCGTTGACTAAAGGCGATCGTATAAAAGAATCAATTGAGTTAAATACTGCAGGCGGTGCTGATGTAATTTTATTGTGGGCAGCAACTCGTTCTATTGGAAAAACAACACCAGATCTTATGCAGAAGTTGGCCACAACTGCGCGCGAGGCCAGCAAACAGACCAGACGCAATCGGATTCCATTTGTAATGGGGGTACTAGATGCTAAGAAGATTGCAGCCGAGATTCCTAATTATGATCTCGCAATTGTTTTTCACGAGAGCGCACAATTTAAATTAACCGAAATCGTTAAGCCGGGGATCAAGAAAGTCTTAGCGATCATTGGCCCCGAAGGTGGAATCACCGATGAAGAGTTGGCGATCTTTACAGCTGCTGGAGCGCAAGTTGCATTGCTGGGTCGTCCAATTTTCCGTTCCGCACACGCTGGCATGGCGGCGCTTTCTGGTCTAAACGCGGCTTTAAATATCTGGTAAAGGTATAGTCAACTTATGGCGCTGGATCCTGATTGCATCTTCTGCAAAATCATTGAAGGTCAGATTCCTGCCGATATAGTTTTTCGAAACGAAAACGTAGTTGCATTTAGCGATTTAAACCCGCAGGCTCCAACTCACGTTTTAATAATCCCGACTCTGCATACCGAAAATGCGGCCTCCCTTGGCAAGATTTCGGCAACGATCCTGGCTGCGCTCTTTACCGCCGCCAGCGAGATCGCAGCCGTGAATAAGTTAACTGGTTACCGAACGGTCTTTAATACTGGCGCCGACGCCGGGCAGAGCGTTTTTCACGCTCACCTGCACCTGCTTGGTGGGCGTGGGCTCGCATGGCCACCCGGTTAAAAGTAGTATCACTGACTATATGGAACGCACTCTGATCACCGTCCCACCCGCGATCTCGATGGTTTCACTCATCGGCGCCAATGATGTCAACTTACGAGCCATTGAAGCCGCCTTCCCGAGCGTGAATATCACCGTTCGCGGTAACGAAATAACTTTGCGCGGTCCGCACATTGATTGCATCGTGTTAGAAAAATTATTTGTAGAAATGATGGTTGTGATTCGCTCTGGTCAGGTGCTCACCGTCGATGCGGTCAAGCGCAGCATCGTAATGATGGGACAAGAGCCCGCTGAAAGTCCAGCAGAAGTTCTTTCTCTAAATATTGTTTCTAATCGCGGACGCACGATCCGTCCAAAGACTGCCAATCAGAAGAGGTATGTTGATGCGATCGATGAAAACACCATCACATTTGGTATCGGTCCGGCAGGTACAGGAAAGACTTACCTTGCAATGGCAAAGGCGGTTGCGGCGCTACAAGCAAAGAAAGTAAATCGCATAATTTTAACGCGCCCAGCTGTTGAAGCAGGGGAGAAGTTAGGTTTCCTGCCTGGCACGCTAAGTGAAAAGATTGATCCATTTCTTCGCCCGCTCTTTGATGCTTTGCATGACATGATCGATGTTGATTCGATTCCACGTTTAATGCAGACCGGCGTTATTGAGGTAGCCCCACTTGCTTACATGCGTGGTCGCACCTTGAACGATTCATTCATTATTTTGGACGAAGCGCAGAACACCACACCTGAACAGATGAAGATGTTCTTAACTCGCCTAGGTTTTGGTTCAAAGATGGTCATCACAGGCGATGTCACACAAGTCGATCTTCCTAATGGAGTGCGATCAGGGCTGCGGATCATCACCGATATTTTGCAAGATGTCGAAGATATTTCCTTTATGGAGCTAACTGCTGAAGATGTGGTCCGCCATCGTTTAATTGGAGATATCGTCAAGGCTTATGAAAAGTATGACGAAGTTAAGACCGCTCCTCGCACCTTACGCAATCAATAAATACAATAATTATGACAATAGAAATCACCAATAAATCTGGCGAACTTGTGCCCACTGAAAGTGTGCGTACTCTTTTGCAAAATTCCTTACTGGAGTTAAAGCTAAACCCCGAATGTGAAGTAAATCTGGTCTTTGTCGATGTTGCCGAAATGACCGAATTACATATTAAGTGGATGGATGAGGGTGGACCAACCGATGTGCTCTCATTTCCGATGGATATTCCAGTCGATGAAAACGAAGCGGTCACTCTTGGAGACATTGTAATTTCACCGATCGTTGCAGCAGATCAAGCCGCGGCAGCCGGACACAGCGCCGAGCGCGAAATATTTATTTTGGCAGTTCACGGGCTTCTGCATATTCTGGGATATGACCATGCAAATCCCGCTGATGAAGAAATAATGTTTGCAAAGCAGGAAGACTTAGTTAAGAAATATGAGGCGTTAGCGTGAATACCTTTAATATCAGCGCAATTATCGTTCTGATTGCCTTTGCTGGTTTCTTAGCTGCCTCTGAATCAGCGCTTACCTCAATTTCGCGTGTCTTAATCGAAGAACTTGAATCCAAGCGCGGCGGACATTTGCTAAAGAAATATTCCAAGCAACCCTCGCGCTATTTAAATGTACTTCTCTTAGTACGCAAGATCTGCGAATTCACTGCAGCAGCGCTTCTGGCAGTTGCCTTATTGCGTCAATATTCATCTGCGCAAGCGATGGCGATGACGGTTGCAATCATGGTTGTGCTCTCCTACGTGGTCGTTGGAGTTGGTCCCCGCACGCTGGGACGCCAACAACCGCATAAATGGGCGCGTGCCGGTATTTCAGTTGCCTATTTCTTGGCCTTTATTTTGGGGCCGGTTACAAATCTTTTGATTGCAATCGGCAATGCCATTACCCCAGGTAAAGGTTTTCGTAGTGGTCCATTTACTAATGAAGCTGAACTTCGCGACCTGGTAGATCAAGCGCACGAGCGTGGCCTAGTGGAATCCGATGAACACGAGATGATTCACTCGGTATTTGAACTCGGCGACACTTTGGTTCGCGAACTCGCTGTGCACCGCACAGATATGGTTTGGATCGAACGTGATAAGAGTTTGCGCCAAGCGCTTTCACTTGCGCTGCGCTCTGGTTATTCCAGAATTCCTGTAGTCGGTGAGAACCTAGACAACATCATCGGTATTGCCTATGTAAAGGATTTGGCAAAGCGCGCCCTTGATCACCACGAGGCTGAAATAACTGAAAAAGTTGAGCAACATATGCGCCCAGCAGTCTTTGTGCCAGAGATTAAAATTGCGGCCGAACTTTTGAAAGAGATGCAACGCGATCAGATCCACTTAGCGATTGTGGTTGATGAATATGGTGGCACCGCGGGCATAATCACGATTGAAGATATTATTGAAGAAATCGTCGGTGAGATTGCCGATGAATTTGATGATGGCATCGAAGCTTTCATCTGGATTACCGAAGATAAAGCACGCGCGAAAGCGACCTTGCATATTGAAGATTTGGCCGATGAGTTAAAAGTTGATATCGATAAAGCAGACTTTGAAGACGTGGATTCAATTGGCGGTTTAATGGCACAGAAGTTAGGTCGTGTTCCAATTGCGGGCAGCACAATTTCAATTGCAGGATGGACGATTACTTCAGAGCGTCCGGTTGGCCGACGTCGTAAAATAAGTAGCGTAATAATTGAACGAATTAAAGATGTGGCGCCGGAAGATCATGAGTAATTCATTTAGCAATCCTGAAGATGCCAAGTTAGCAACTCTTGCTAATTCCACGCTGGAGCGTACTGGCGCTAAACAAGCGGCAGCGTTACGCGATACAACTGGACGCACCTACGTTGCAATTAATATTTCAACCACATCGCTTTCACTTGATGCAGTACAAGCAGTTTTCACTGTTGCTGCTGCATCGCAAATATCTGGAATTGAATCTGTTGTAATCGTGGGGGAGTCCGCTGCAGAAACGTCGGTTATTACTGAAAATTCACCGCAGGCGACAATTTTTTATATCGAGGCTAGCGGGAGCGTAACTAGGGCATAAGATAGCCCAATGCGTATCGTGCGATTTACTCCGGGACCTGAATCTGGTCTGGGCGCGGATCCACTCTTTGGAGTACTCGAAGACGATAATTCGATCACGATAATTTCGGGAGATCCGATTTATCACGGCGTCACTAAGACCGCCGCCAAAGTTGAACTTTCGAAGGTGCGTTTACTGGCGCCAGTAATTCCACGTAGCAAGATTGTCGCTGTCGGCAAGAATTATGCCGACCATGCCAAAGAGATGGGCTCTGATGTTCCTAAAGAGCCGATCATCTTCTTAAAACCAAATACTTCCGTGATTGGCCCGGGCGACACGATTGTTTGGCCCGCCATGGCCCCAACGATTGATTACGAGGCAGAACTTGCCGTTGTGATTGGACGCGTCTGTAAAGATGTTCCTAAAGAGCGAGTCAACGAAGTTATCTTTGGTTACACCTTGGCAAATGATGTGACCTGCCGCGAGCTACAACGCAGTGATGGCCAATGGGCGCGCGCAAAAGGATTCGATACTTTCTGCCCAATCGGTCCATGGATTGAAACTGACTTTGTGCCTGGCACCCAGCGAATCTTTTCTAAGGTAAACGATGAATTGCGCCAAGATGCAACGCTGGACCAGATGATCTTTAGCATCGAAGATATTGTTGTATTTGTCTCGCAAGTTATGACTTTATTGCCAGGCGATGTCATCATCACCGGAACACCTGCAGGAATTGGTCCACTAATCGAGCGCGGCAACGTCGTTGTCAGCGTTGAGGGACTTGGTCAATTAACAAATAAGGTGAGTGCCAAACCATGAGTGAGAGAAAAGTCAAGGTGCGTTTCGCACCATCTCCAACTGGTGATCTCCATGTTGGAAATATTCGCACCGCGTTATTTGATTGGGCATATGCGCGCCACACAGGTGGCACATTCTTATTCCGCATTGAAGATACCGACACGACCCGCGTAACCGATGAATATATCCAAGCCGCAATCGATACTCTTAAATGGCTCGGCCTTAATTGGGATGAGGGTCCAGAAGTCGGCGGCGAGAATGGACCTTACTTACAATCGCAACGTTTAGATATTTACGCGCATTGGGCTCAGAAATTTCTAGATCAGAAAGATGCTTACCACTGCTATTGCTCACCGGAAGAGTTAGAAGCGGTTCGCGAAGCACAACGTGCTGCAAATGTGGCACCTGGTTACAACGGGCATTGTCGCGAGTTAACTTCAGATCAAATTGCTGGCTATAAGGCACAAGGACGCGGAGCAGTCGTGCGTATGCGCATGCCAGATGGCAGCACCACTTTTACAGATGAGATTCGCGGCGATGTCACCTTTGATCACAAATTTGTACCTGACTTTGTTTTAGCGCGCGCCGATGGTTCACCCCTGTACACACTGGCTGTTGCCGTCGATGACATTTTGATGAAGGTCACCCACGTTCTGCGCGGTGAAGATCTGCTCTCATCAACGCCGCGTCAGATTCGCGTTTATCAAGCGATGGGCGTTGCCATCGATGACTACCCAGTCTTTGCTCACCTTCCCTTTGTAATGGGTCAAGATAATGCCAAGTTATCTAAGCGCAATGGTGAAGCATCGATTGCTTGGTATCGCGAGCAAGGTTATTTGCCGGAAGCGATCTGTAACTACCTTGCCTTGCTTGGTTGGTCACCTGGCGAAGATCGCGAAAATGTCACTATGGCCGAACTCTGTGAACTCTTCACGGTAGATAAAGTGCATTCATCACCAGCGCGCTTTGATATGAAGAAGTTGGAAGCGATAAATGGCGACAAGATTCGCGCGCTGACTTTAGATGAATTCCTAAAATGGTCTCTGCCATTCTTAACTAAAGCAGGCGTAATAACCGGAACTGATGCTGAGATCGCATTGGTCAAGCAGGCACTTCCCATAATTCAAGAACGCATCGTGAAACTTGATGAAGTACCTGCCATGTTGCGATTCTTATTTGTGAAAGAATTTGCTGTTGAAGAAGCATCACTTTCTAAAGTAACCGATGCCGCATCTAAGGAAGTTCTAAAGCGATCACTCGCTGAATTAACGCCACTTACAGTCTGGAACCACGATTCAATCGAGGCGGCGCTTCGCACATCGCTAATTGAAGAGATGGGCCTTAAGCCACGTATTGCATTTGGCGCAGTTCGTATTGCAACCACCGGATCAACAATTTCTCCACCGTTATTTGAGTCAATGGAGTTGCTGGGCAAAGAGGCCGTGCTAGCCCGAATCACTGCGGCAATCGCGCTGTAAATCTGAGGTATTCTTTCCCCTGTTGTATTGGGGTATGGGGTAATTGGCAGCCCTGCTGATTCTGGTTCAGTAAGTCTAGGTTCGAGTCCTGGTACCCCAGCGCAGTTCCCAAGTTCCATCGCTTTAAATCGCAGTAAAGAAATGTACTAGGGCCCCGTCGTCTAGCGGCCTAGGACTCTGGCTTCTCAAGTCAGCTACGAGGGTTCGAATCCCTTCGGGGCTACGTATTACCTATTTACCAATTACCAAGGCTGTGCGCCGAGGCCACCATCAAAATCATAAGTTGATCCGGTGGCCCAAGCATTGGCATCAGATAATAAAAATTCGGTAACTCCAACAACTTCCTTAGCGGTTGCATAACGCGCAAGTGGGGTAGCAGCTTTCCATGCTGCAACACCTTCGGGCCATGCCTGATCTATTCCGTCACGGCCAATTAAGCCAAGGCGCAGACCAAGTACCCGCATTGGAGCGTGTGCACGAGATGCCGAACGAGTTAAAACATCTAGTGCCGCTTTGCTTGCCCCATATATTTCATGTCCTGGCCGTGGATTTAACGCTTCAACTGATGAAATATTTAAAACTACTTTCACACCTGATTTTGCACTTTCATCAATAATCTCTTTGGGCGCATCGACATTGATGCGCATCATCAACTCTATCTCCGTGCGACCGGCGTGAGCTGGATCCAGAATTTCTTGGTTGGCCGCATTGTTAATTACAAAATCTAACTTACCCGCACGGGCTAGCGCTTCTTGAACAAGTGAGGTGCCAGATTTGGTTACTGCCAGATCTTCAGCGATGACGTGCAAATTCGGGCGCGCTTTTAACTCTCCAGTATTTACCTGAGCACAGACTGTAAAACCTAGCTCTAGAAAACGATCAACATAGGCTCGTCCGATTAAGCCAGATGCCCCGGTTATGAGAATGTTCTTGCCGCTAAAACTCATCGCAGCGGATCCAGCGCTTTAACTCTTTGATTTACGCGATTTATCAATTCTGCTAGATCAATCTTGGTGCTGGTGCGGCTTGCAACCACTTGATCACCTGCTACCCAAACATCAGTGACATCACCGCGACCTGCAGCAAAAACCAACAGTGCATTCAAATTGTGAACCGGCGTTAGGTGCGCTGCGTGTAAGTCGATGGCAATCAAATCAGCTTCTTTACCGATCTCGATACTGCCAATGCGATCGTCCAACCCGACCGCACGGGCGGCCTCAATCGTTGCGGCGCGCACAATAGATACCAGGTCAACATCTGCGGGGGATTGGCGCAGTGCAACTACATGGGCTGCCATACGCATTACCGAGAACATATCTAAATCATTTGATGAAGCGCAACTGTCGGTACCAAGTCCAACGGCAATTCCAGCTTTACGCATATCGTTAAAGCGTGCCAATCCAGAACCAAGTTTTAAATTACTTCCGGGGCAATGTCCAACTGATGCGCCTTTACTCGCCGCAATCTTCATATCGGAATCACTTAAATGAACTCCATGGCCAAAGATTGTTGGCACATCTAATATTCCGGTATCGCGGCAGACTTCAGTTGGAGTCTTGGAATAACGCTGAGCAATATCTAGATTTTCTGCCTCTGTTTCAGAAACATGTAGATGAATGCGCGCACCGAGCTCTTTGGCTATCTGCGCTACTTCCGTTAAGTTTTCAGGTGAGTCTGTGTAGGTTGAATGTGGCATCAAATAAGTCGGAATATACGGACCACCGATTTTGGCTAGTTCATCTTTCCATTGGTGTGCGCGTTCAATGCGTTGGTGCCATTGCAGACCATCTAAACCTGGGAAATCAAAGAAGATCGGGCCTGCGATATGGCGCAAGCCCACTCGCACCGCACCGCGATGAGTTGCGACAGGATTTAAATACATATCCATCGTTGTGGTTGTTCCAGAGAGCAGCGCTTCAAGGGCACCTAGCTCGGTACCAAGTTCGCAAGTTGCCTCATCCATGATCGCACCTTCGGCAGCCCAGACAAGTTCGAGAAAACCTTGCAGGTTTACACCCTCAGACCAGCCACGCAATAAAGACATACCCAAGTGAGTGTGGCTATTGATCAAGCCAGGTGCGATTAATTTTCCGGCTGCGTCATAAACCTTTTTAGCACCAGGTTTATCTGGGCCGATATATGAAATCTTGCCATCGGTGATTCCAATAGAAACGTTCTCTAAAATCTCATTTGCGCTATTTGAGGTAACCGTATAACGCGCATTAGTGATTAATAGATCCATCTATGAAGCCAGGATTTTAATTGCACCATCAATGATTGTGATTACATTTCCGGCGCATCCCTTAATGACTTCACCAACACCTTCGTGGCTAATCTCTTCTTTCGACAACCCCGCGGCAGGGTTGGCAACGGCTGCGATCGCGGCATAGCGAAGACCGGCCTCGCGTGCCAAAGTCGCTTCAGGCACACCTGTCATACCAACAACAGTTACACCCATTGCCGCGCACATGCGAATCTCGGCAGGTGACTCAAAACGTGGACCGTTAAATACTGCGTAAATTCCACCTTTATACAATTTGATATCTGCCTTATTAGCAGATTTTGCTAAAGCTTTCTGGATTTCTTTGTCGTATATATAGGTCATATCAATATGTTGAACGCCACCTTCTTGCACGCCATCAAAGAATGTATCTGCGCGACCATGAGTGAAATCAATAAAGTCATCAACTAATTGAAGAGCGCCAGGCTTAAGTTTCTTATCGACTCCGCCGACGACGTTTACGCCAATTACTAATTGTGCGCCCCAGTTCTTTAACGCTTGAATATTCGCACGATAATTTACCTGGCTAGGTGGAACTGTGTGGTTTACACCGTGGCGGGTAAGGAATGCGACTTCGGCGCCGTGCCACTTGCCGGTCGTGATGACCGCTTGGCCATAGGTTGTATCAACAGTTGTGGGGGATTGACCAGCCAGGGCTGGCAGATTATAAAAACCAGTACCAGCGATTATTGCGATCTTCAATTCATTACTCCTTTAGGCCTGCCATTAGTCGGCCGATATAGTTGCGATCAGCATCTTTTGATTCAACGATGGCAACGATTTTTCCATCAGACATAACAGCGATGCGATCTGAAAGCGACAAGATCTCATCAAGTTCAGCCGATACCAGCAACACGGCTGCGCCTCTATCGCGCGCCGAGATTAATTGGTTATGGATGAATTCGATAGATCCGACATCGACGCCACGAGTTGGTTGTGCCGCAACTAGAACTGGAAGTTCTTCACTTAATTCGCGCGCAACAACCACTTTCTGCTTATTTCCACCAGAGAGTGAACTAGCTGAATTAAATGCAGAAGGCGTGCGGATATCAAATTTTTCAACGGTTGAAATCGCGTTCTTGGCAACTTCGGCAAGATTTCGAACCCAACCTTTGGCAAACGGTGTTTGATCAAATTGGTTAAGAACTAAGTTATCGGCGATGCTGTAATTGGAAACCAAGCCATGCTTTTCACGATCTTCAGGAATATGCGAGATGCCCGCTTCGTGAACTGCATGAGGATGCATATCTTTCGTGGCAACACCGTTAATTAAAACTTCACCTGCTTCACGATGGCGCATGCCGCAGATCGCTTCCACAAATTCGCGTTGCCCGTTTCCTTCAACACCTGCCACACCCAAAATCTCACCTTTATGTAGCGATAGATCAACGCCTTTAACCGACAAGATTTTGCGATCATCGCGTACTTGCAACCCTTTGACTTCGAGCACAACAGCGCCACGTTTTGCTTCGGTGCGATTAACCTGCAATACAACCGAACGTCCCACCATCATCTGGGCTAGCCCTGCCTCATCAGTCTCTTTTGGAGAAGTTGCACCAACTAGTTTGCCGCCACGCAGAACGACCACGCGATCGGCAACAGCCATAACTTCATGGAGTTTGTGGGTAATCAAAACTATGCCAACACCTGAGTCTGCCAATTTGCGGATAACGCTAAGCAGCTCGTCAATTTCTTGCGGAGTTAACACCGCGGTTGGCTCGTCAAGAATTAGCAATTTAACATCTTTACGCAGCGCCTTAAGAATTTCCACGCGTTGTTGCATGCCAACTGGCAGGTCTTCAATGACCGCCTCTGGATCAACTTCTAAGCCATAGCGCTTAGAAAGTGCCAAGATCTCATCGTGAGCAGCCTTTTTATTGATGAAGATTCCGCGCTTTGGTTCATCGCCGAGAATGATGTTTTCAGCAACAGTCATCACTGGAACGAGTTGGAAGTGCTGGTGCACCATTCCAACGCCGCGCGAGATAACTCCGGCAGTGTCACCAAAGACAATCGGTGTGCCGCCAATTTTTATTTCGCCTGAGTCAGGTTTGATTAGACCAAAGACAGCTTTAAGCAGAGTTGATTTACCTGCACCATTTTCGCCAAGGAGTGCAACAACTTCGCCAGCGTTAACAGTTAGTGAGACATTGTCATTTGCGACAACGCCTGGATAGCGTTTAGTGACTCCTGTGACTTCAAGAAGAGCGCTCATTATGCTTGTCCCTTCTCGTACGGTTGTCCTTCTGCAGCAGGTGGTCGCACCTTGCCCGCTGAAATTGTTAAGACAACAATTGTCATAATGTATGGAAGAGCGGCGGTAAATTGTGATGGAATATTTACAATTTGATCAATCATCAGTTGGTTGGCATATGCCTGAGCAAGACCAAAGAACATAGCGGCGGCAAGAGCGCCCAGTGGATTCCAACGACCGAAGATCATCAAGGCAAGTGCTGTGAAACCTTTTCCAGCTGTGAATCCACGTTCGAAAGAACCAACTAGTTCAAGGCTTAAGTAAGCGCCAGCCAGGGCGCCGATAGCGCCAGCGATCGTGACATTTATATAGCGCAGACGCACAACTGAAACACCGGCCGTGTCAGCACTTGAGGGATGTTCACCGACAGCGCGCGAGCGTAGCCCCCAAGTCGTGTGATAAATAGCAACATAGAGCGCCAAGATAATTATAATTCCTGCGAAAGTCAGCGCACCGTGAATAAAGAGAACTGGGCCAAAGAATGGAATCTTGGAAAGAATTGGAATCTCAAAAGATTGGAAAACACCCGGAATAGTTCTACCTTGAACATATAAGAAAGAAGTTAGTCCGGTTGCCAGAATATTTATAATCGTTCCGGCGATAATCTGATCCATACGCCAAGAAACGGCCATGACTGCCAGTATTAGACCCATCATTGAGCCGGTGAAAATGGCTGCAATTAGCCCAATAATAATATTTTGAGTTAGTGATGAAACAAAGAAAGCAACAAATGCGGACAACAACATTGTTCCCTCGATACCGATATTTACGATACCTGTGCGCTCACACATGATTCCGACCATCGCAGCAAGCGCAAGCGGCAAGGCAAAGACGGTGCCTGTGGCATAGACCGAGGTAGTCACATCTGAGCCGTTGAAATAAAAGAAGCCGGTAGCCAAGATAGCGACTAAGAAATATCCGTTACGTTTGCTAAGCATCTTCATCGTTAGTTACCCCATCCACTAGTCATGGATTTATTTGAGCTATTTTTAAAGAATCGCGTAATTAGCGGGGCAGTGACGAGTAATAAAATCAGCGCCATCAAAAGATCAACTAGTTCGGGTGCGACTCCAGAATCAAATTGCATATTGGCAGCTCCTGCGCGCATGCCGCCAATCAATACTGCTCCAGGGATGATTCCAATTGGGTGCACCCGGCCCAGCAACGCGATTGTTATTCCATCAAAGCCCAGACCTAAGTTAAAGGCTGGTGCATAGCGATAGGTGATACCTAAAGTTTCCACCGCTCCACCCAAACCAGCAATTGAACCAGAGATAAGCATCGCCGAGATAACGGTGCGCTTCACAGGAATTCCGGCATACCAAGCTGCGTGGCGATTTCGCCCAACGGTTTCGATACGGAAGCCACTAGTGGTGCGACCTAATATCCACCAGATAGATATAGCAAGCACAACCGCCATAAAGAATCCACTTGGCAAGTTGCCATAAATAGGAAGTTTCGCACTTTCAGCAATCTCTGATGTGCGAGTTAAGAATTGGTCAGGCTCACGCAGCTTTCCTGATGCCAAATAATCCGCAACCGCCATCACAATACTATTCAACATAATCGTTGTAATAACTTCGTGAACACCTCGATAAGCTTTTAGGAATCCTGATATTCCAGCGACAACTGAGCCGAAGAAAGCTCCAATTACTAGAGCAATCGGTATGTGAATATAGCCAGGCAGTCCATCGAAAGTAACTCCTGCCCAAGCTGCAGCCAGTGCGCCAGAAAGTAATTGACCTTGTGCTCCGATATTAAACAAACCTGCTCGCAAACCAACTGCAACTGCCAGCCCGCTTAGGACTAGAGGAGTTGATTTGCCTAAAGTTACGCCCAGACCCTCAATTGAACCAAAGGCGGTCTTAAAGAGAGATTTATATGCAGTAATTGGATTTAAACCTTGCAGCTTAATCAATATCGCAGCAAGTAGCATCGCAACTAAAACTGCAACTATTGGTATCAACCAAGAACCAACATCAAATTTCTTTCTTGATTCTTCTGATTGGTTTTTAACGACTTTTTTATCGACGTTTGTCTCGCTCATAATTGGCTATCTTATTAGAAATTTGAAATAAAGAAAGAGGAAAAAGAAAGAGCGGGCGCATTTGCATGCACCCGCTCTTTCACTACTTCTAGCTAGTTAAGAGTTTTTAATTAACCCTTGAAGCCAGTTGAGACTGAACCGGCAAGAACGCCAGTTGTGATCTTCTTCAAACGAACCTTGACAACTGCAGGAACTTTTGATGACAGATCGTGGAATGGTGAGAGTCCAACTTCACCTACGTAGTTTCCACCCTTGATTGTTGCGGCCTTAGCCTGAGCAACAAGTGTTGAAACTCCGAGAGTTAGCTTCTTCTCAGCTGAAGTTACGATGCAAGACTTTGCTTCAGGAACTGTGTAGTACTGATCGATGTCAACACCGATGCAGAGTGCGCCAGCCTTCTGAGCAACCTTGCCAAGTGCACCGTTACCAGTTGATCCACCTGCGCCAAAGATTATGTCGAATCCCTGTGTAAGTAGCTGGTTAGCAGTTGTTGCACCCCATGCTGGATCTGAGAACGCGTTGTCGCCAGCTGCATGGTAAACAACAGTTGACTTGATCTTCTTACTGCGCTCTTTACCTGCGTAGGCAATGCCGTTTTCGAATCCTTCACCGAACTTGCGAACAGGAAGAACTTCCTTCATACCAAATACTCCGCCGATCTTGTTGGTCTTTGTTAGATATCCAGCGAGGTAACCGGCTAAGAAGCCAGCCTTATCTTCGTCGAAGATCAAGCCGGTGACGTTAGTTGCAGTCGACGCGTTGAACTGGTCAACACCGATGAACTTGATCTTTGGGTACTTAACGCCTGCTGCTGCAGTTGCATCACCCATCAAGAATCCAACAGTAACGATTACGTTGTAACCCTTATCTGCGAAAAGTGCGATGTTCTTTGCATAATCTTTTGAATCTGTAGTTTCGATGTACTTTGAAAAACCGCCAGCCTTAGCTGCGCCAGCCTTTGCGCCATCCCATGAAGCTTGGTTGAATGATTTGTCATCAACTTTTCCAAGGTCAGTTACGAGACCAACACAGAATGCACCTGCTGTGCCACAGTCTGCTTCTGTTGTTGCAGCTTGTGCTGGAACAATGAAACCGACAGTTGCAAGAGCGAGTGCAGCTGTTACAGCTGAAATTCTCTTTATCAAGTGGAGCTCCTTATATAGACGCGGCCAATTAGGGCAATCGACCTAGAAAACGTTTGTAGGTGAACACTATCTGAGCCTTGGGCATCCACCATTCACGAACCGTTAATCTTTTATTAATTTCTATTACGTTTTGATTAAGTTAAACTATCAAGTTGAGGTTGAGGTTATAGGATTGAGGGTATGCAGCGCAGAAAGATCTTCACAGCCTTGATAGCAGGCGCCTTCTTGACCAGTTCTCCAGCCGCAGATGCCCTCTCTAAAGGGACTTTCTACCTTGAGCTAAAGACTGGTTGCTACTCTGCAAATAAGATGCCGAATAAGCCCAGCAAATGGACTGATACAAATTACAAAACGCTTTATTCAACTAGCTGCACCTCACCACATCACTATGAAGTTTTCTTTACCGGCAAAATCAAAGCCAAAGATTTGAACTCGGAGGCAGCAAAGAAAGAGGCCGGAATCGCCTGCGATGACGCAGCGATAAATACCTTGATGGGACAGAAAGATCTGCCGTCATCGCTGACTTATGGATATTTCTTCCCTGACCCAGGTGCTGAAGAAAAGAAATATGGCAAGAGAATATTCTGTTTCTTCAGAGTTGCAGATCCTAAAAATGACAAGTACACACTTTCAATCAAACGTACCTTTAGAGAAATCAGTTACGTTTAATTTACTTTCGCTCGCTTGCGCCTTTTCCAAGATACTTCTTCTGCACTTTGCGAGCTTCTTTATAATTCTCATATGCCTTTTTAGTCGACTCAAGAGTTGAGACTTCTGGAATCGGTACTTCCCACCATGCTTCGCCCCCTGGGGCATATAGCAATGGATCACTATTGATATGAATAAGAGTTGCAGTTGGGTGCGCTTTCGCAACTTTCATAGCCGCCGAAAGATCCGCGATCGCACTTGGGCTTTCAGAAATTCTAATTACATTCATACCAAGACTCTCGGCATTGGTTGCTAGATCTACTGGCAGCACATCACCTGATTCGTGGTTATTTGATTTAGCATCACGGAAGCGATATTTCGTACCGAATCTTTGTGAACCGATGTCTTCAGATAAATGACCAATTGATGCGTAGCCATGGTTTTGCACGAGCACCACAATGAACTTCAGACGTTCGGCAACAGCCGTTACAAGTTCGGTATGCATCATTAAATATGAGCCATCGCCCATCATGACAATTGGAGTGCGCGATGAATCAGCACGTGCCACACCAAGTCCAGCTGCGATTTCATAGCCCATGCAAGAGAAGGCGTATTCCATGTGATAACCAAGCGGATCGCGCACGCGCCATAACTTATGCAAGTCACCGGGCAGTGAACCGGCCGCACCAACTAGAACATCGCGTGGATCAGTGGCTGCTTGAACTGCGCCGATGATCTCACTCTGACTTGGTCTGACCAACTTTTGATCAACGAATGCCGCATTAACGATGGCATCCCATTCTTTATTCTCATCAGCAATGCGTTTTGCATAATCTGCAGAAACTTTGAATTTAGCCAATTCAGAAGTCAGTTCTTCCAGTGCGGTTCGAGCATCTGCCACAACTGGAATAGCGCTTCCATGTTTAAAGGCATCAAAGGCGGTGACATTTATATTGATAAATTTGACGTCAGGGTTCTGGAAAATACTGCGTGAGGCAGTTGTGAAATCGCTGTAGCGAGTTCCGATACCGATAACTAAATCAGCCTCTTTGGCTAAACGATTAGCCGCGGTCGTGCCAGTTGCGCCGACTGAGCCACACATTTGTGGATGATCCCAAGCTAGCGAACCCATTCCGGCCTGCGAAACTCCAACTGGAATACCAGTTGCTTCAACAAATTTAGCCAGCGCATCGTGTGCATCTGAATAGATGATGCCACCGCCAGCGACAATGAAAGGTTGCTTGGACTTGGCGATCGCACTTGCGGCAATTTTAGAAAGACCAATATCTGGACGCGGTCTGCGGATATGCCATTCGCGATCGGCTAGGAATTCTTCCGGAACCTCAACAGTTTCTGCCTGCACATCTTCAGGAAGACAGATAGTCACAGCGCCAGTTTCGGCCGGGTCAGTTAATACGCGCATCGCGCCAAGAAGTGAACTGAAGATTTGTTCTGGGCGATTGATGCGATCGAAGAATTTAGAGAGCGGTTTAAATGCATCATTTACAGACATTGTTAAGTCATATGGCTGCTCAAGTTGTTGCAGCACTGGATCAGATACTCGGTTTGCGAAAGTATCTGCTGGAAAAAGTAGAACGGGCAATCTATTTGTTGTCGCAACCGCTGCGCCGGTCAACATATTGGTCGCACCTGGGCCAACGGAAGATGCGCAAGCAAAGGTTGCGCGACGGCGCGACATGCGAGCAAAGGCTGATGATTCATGAACCATCGCTTGTTCATTACGCGCCTGGTGATAAGGCATTAAGCCTGGATCAGAAATAGAAAGTTGCTTTAGCGCTTGACCAATACCGGCAACATTTCCGTGGCCAAAAATTCCAAAGACTCCGGCAATGGTGCGTTCGCGGTGATCGCCGTCGACGGTGTATTGGTGAGAAAGGAATTCAATAATCGCTTGTCCTACGCTCATCTTGCGAGTGGCCATAATTATTTCCGCCTTCCTAATTTATTTGAGTCTAATTAATTCTGTGGGAAACCGAGGTTGATGCCGCCGTGGCTTGGATCAAGCCAACGAGATGTAATCGCCTTGCCGCGTGTAAAGAAGTGAACACCTTCTTCTCCGTGCGCTTTGGTATCGCCAAATAGTGATTGCTTCCAACCACCGAATGAGTAATACGCAACTGGCACCGGAATTGGAACGTTGATTCCAATCATGCCAACTTGGATTTCATTCTGGAAACGACGAGCTGCGCCACCATCGTTGGTAAAGATGGCAGTTCCATTGCCGAAGGCACCGTTATTAATCAGTGAAACGCCTTCGTCATATGATTTAACGCGCACAATAGATAGGACTGGTCCAAAGATTTCATCCTTATAAACGCTAGATGTTGTTGGCACCTTATCGATCAAGGTTGGTCCAAGCCAGAAGCCAGCGGCATCGCCATCGGCCTTAACGCCGCGACCATCGACGACAACTTTTGCGCCATCTTTAATTGCCACATCAATATAGCCAGCGACTTTATCGCGGTGTTCTTTTGTAACTAGTGGACCCATATCGCAACCACGACGTCCGTCGCCGGTGCGTAACTTATCCATCCGGCTAACAATCTTTTCGATCAGCGCATCTGCAACCGGTTCGACTGCGACAACAACTGAGATCGCCATGCAACGTTCTCCAGCAGAACCAAAGCCTGCGTTAATTGCAGAATCTGCAACGAGTTCAAGATCAGCATCAGGCAGGACCAACATATGGTTCTTGGCGCCACCAAGTGATTGCACGCGCTTGCCGGCCTTGGCGCATTCTTCATAGATATAACGTGCAATAGGGGTAGAACCAACAAATGAAATTGCTTCGACATCAGGGGAGTGCAACAAACCGTCTACTGATTCTTTATCGCCATTTAGAACGTTAAAGACGCCATCAGGCAAGCCCGCTTCTTTCCATAACTTGCCAATCCAGATTGCCGCAGATGGATCTTTCTCTGAAGGCTTTAAGACAACGGTATTTCCGGCAGCGATAGCAATTGGGAAGAACCACATTGGCACCATTGCTGGGAAGTTAAAGGGAGAGATGATTCCGACAACGCCAAGTGCCTGGCGAGTTGAGTAAACATCAACACCTGTTGAAACGTTTTCAGAGTAATAACCCTTAATTAGTTGCGGCATTCCAACTGCAAATTCGACTACTTCTTGACCACGTGTAATTTCACCGAGGGCATCAGATAAAACCTTGCCGTGTTCGCTGGTAATGATTTCGGCGAGCTCACCTTTTTTGGCATTTAATAGTTCGCGAAATTTAAAAATAATTTGCTGACGACCAGCAAGTGAAGTCTTTGACCATCCCGGAAATGCTTTCTTCGCAGCAGAGATTGCCGCATCGATTTCTGCACCATTTGCCAAGGCAACCCGCTTTGTCTCAACGCCAAGTGCTGGGTCATAAACAGGTGCGGTGCGGCCAGAGGTGCTTACATATTCTTTATTATCGATCCAGTGATTTACGGTGGTAGTCATTGGCTCATCCTATGACGCGGATCCCAGACTTATAAACGGCCCGTATCTTGATCCCCGCCACATCATGGGGCGCAACTTCCATCGGGTTAGCGGCGAGATGCATTAAATCTGCCTGCATCCCAACTGCGATTCGGCCAAAGCGCTGCTCATTAAAGCCTTGATAGGCCACGCCTTCGGTATAAAAACTCAAACTTTCTTCAACTGAAATTGATTCTTGCGGACTCCAACCTTGCGGTGGCATGCGATCCGGTGATTGGCGATGAGTCGGAACAGCAAGTGCTTCCAACGGAATATAAGAGGTAACCGGCCAATCACTGCCATAACTTAGGCGAGCACCAGATTTGACCATTGATGCCAATTGATATTGCTGCGCATTTCGTGCATCCCCTAAACGAGGTGCAATCAACTCTTTATTCATTGGATCTAAGTAAGTCCAAAGAGGTTGGTAATTTGCAATCACCCCAAGGGATGCAAATCGCGGCAAATCTTCTGGGTCAATTAACTGCGCATGCACAATCACAGGCCGGCGATCCCACTTTTGATTTACTGCTGCCATTTTTTCAATCGTATCTAAGGCCTGGCGCACCGCAGCATCACCGATGGCATGAATATGCAATTGATAACCCTGCGAATCAAAAACAACTGCAGCATCTAAAACTTCGTCATCTTCCCAAATTAATAGACCAGAAGATGAAGGGTCATCTAAATAAGGTAAAAGCAGCGCAGCCGTTCCGGCAGATAGCGCGCCATCTCCAATTATCTTGATCGTCTTGCAAGCCAACTTAGATCCAGTGCCCAAATCCTCAATCTCTTTACGCAATTTTGCAAAGTATGTAACTCGATCACGCCAAGAGCCTGGTTGTGCCAAAAGAAATAGATCCATATCAATCTTTAACGCACCAGATTTATCAGCAGCGATATACGCCTCAGCCATTCCAGGTTCAACCCAAGCATCAGTAGCTGCAGTTACGCCGCTTTCCAAATATCGATCTGATGCCCATGCAATCGCTGCAACATCATCTTGCAAAGTGCGTTCGGGGGAGTGCTTCATTATTTGGTCCATTGCAGATGGCTCGCGCAGAGTTCCACGCGCTGTGCCATCAGGGTTTCGCGCAATCGTTCCACCATCTGGGTCTTTAGTTTCAGCGGTAATTCCAGCGATTTCAATTGCTTTGCTATTAACCCAAATTGTGTGGTGATCAACTGCTTGCAAAACAACAGGGCGATCGCTGACGGCTTCATCTAACCAAATTGCCAGGAAATCTCCACCAGCAACAGCGGCTGCTTCATACGCACCGCCAACAATCCAAGTCACATTCGGATTAGCATCTGCAAATCGCTTAACTTCAGCAACCATTTCGGCAACGCTCTGCAAACCATTTACCAGCGGACCTTGTGATTCACGCCCTGCAAATAAAGGGTGAGCATGCCCATCCATAAATGCCGGCGCTAGAAATCCACCTTGTAAATCAACGCTTTCATCACCAGGTTGTGCGGCGCCATTTAATTCAACAATTTTGCCGCCATCGACGCGAGCAGATTGAGCAACGCGACCGACGCCGCACCAGATCGTGCCACCGCTAAAGAACTTTGCCACTTACGCCTCCTAGATTGCACGAAGTCTTGAGCGATTCTAGGGGAGTTAACTATTTGAGCTCTTTAGGCGCCTCAAGCTGTAAAACCGGGGGCATGGGCTTATCTTCTTGAAGTTCTTTCATGTTTTTGTCGACTTCAGTGATCACGCGGTCAATGCCGTATTCGGCGGCAATAAGTGCGCAAGATAGATAGCGATTAAATTCTCGGCCATCGCGGGTGCTAAATAAAACGCCAGATGTCTTCTGGCGATTGCTCACGTTAAATATGTAATCAGTTTCATCATCAGAGGCGGCCGCCCCATTCCACTTAGCAAATGCCCATTCTCTGGTGTTAATCATCCCGTTAAATAAGACGCGATTGGTTGTTAGGACTACATCGCCAATTTCGCCATATTTTTGAATCGGATCACCTGAAACATATGTGCCACGGGTTGCACCAACTCGATAACGAATACCGGCAACGACCGGAATGCTAAAACCCTGGCTAGCGCCTACGAATTGCCCGGCGCCGCGGCCTGCTTCATGAAACTGACCCCGAGCACCCCAGAGAACAATTTCTCCAGCCTTTTGTATCGTCTGATTGGAAACAACATCTTCACCTTTTGCGGCAAGTTCAAATGCTTCCTTAATCTTCTTAAAGATTTCTATATCGGTTTGCCAATCTTGATGCGTAATTGCATATTGCTGGTTATCGCTCTTGAACTTGCGCTTAGCTTTCCAATTGGCAATAAATCCCATGGACTAATACTGCCCAACTAATGCGGGTTTGTCTCTCGATTCTTATCCACAACAAAGTAAAAAACCTAAGTCAGCAAAGTTCTACTGACTTAGGTTCCGTCCTGCGTACCGCTGTAGCTCAATGGATAGAGCACCTATCTAACTAATGGGAGTGTAGGGGTTCGATCCCCCTCAGCGGTACGCACACCTAATGGCCACGCCGTAGTTAAGCGTGGCCATTAGCGCATTACGCTAATATTTTGTAAAGTTGTAAAAAGTTACCTTTTGCCACCTCTTCTGCTACGCTGACCCAGTTGAATTAAAGGAGGCCCGCCGTGGCACAAACTGTAAAACTCTCCGATGAACTAGTCGAAGATGCCAAGCGCATCGCCGCTGTTGAGCACCGTTCTGTTCCACGCCAGATCGAATTTTATTTTCGTATGGCGCTGATCGCAGAAGAAAACCCTGACCTTTCTTTCTCATTGATCAGGGAAATCATGAAAGCCGATGCCGAGGAAGCGACCGAGGAGTACTCGTTCGGCTGATGAAAATTAGCTATGGCGCTCAGTTCTCACGCTCCCTAAAGCGCCTTCATAAGAATCAAAAACGCGCCCTAGATAAAGCTGTCATGGCGATCGCAGCAAACCCAGCACTCGGCGATGCCAAGGCTGGCGACCTCACCGGCGTAAGCGTCTATAAATTCAAAACAAATCAAACTCGATGGCTTCTTGCCTACCGCATAGTCTCACGACAAGAAATTACTTTATTAGTGGTTGGGCCACACGAAAACTTTTATCGAGATTTAAAAAAGACCAATCAATAACCATATATTGGAATTGCCGCATACTAACCGCACCTGACCATTTTACTTCAGATCATTCACTAACATAAGCGCATGAAGGCCATTTACTTCACCGAATTCAAAGGACCGCTTTCGGTAGTTGATATACCAATCCCACATCCCACAGATCACGGGGCAGTAATAAAGGTGGAAGCAACAGGTTTATGTCGCAGTGATTGGCATGCCTGGATGGGCCATGATTCTGACATCGTCTTGCCGCATGTTCCAGGACATGAATTTGCAGGAGTTATCTCTGAAATTGGAAACGCAGTAAGAAAATTTAAAGTTAGCGATCGCGTAACCGTTCCCTTTGTCTGCGGATGTGGCAAATGCACTTACTGCCTGCGCGGTGATGCTCAAGTCTGTCCAACACAAACGCAACCTGGATTTACGGGTTTTGGTTCTTTTGCCGAATATGTTGCAATCGATAACGCCGACTTCAATTTAATAAACATTCCATCTGAGGTTTCCTTCGCAACTGCTGCAGCCCTTGGTTGTCGTTTTGCTACTGCCTACCGCGGTTTGATTAAGCGAGCAAAATTAAAGGCTGGTGAAAAAGTTGTTATCTATGGTTGCGGCGGAGTTGGCTTAAGTGCAGTAATGATTGCAAAAGCACAGGGTGCAATTGTTTATGCCGTAGATATAAATGAAGCCGCCCTTGAAGTTGCCGCATCCCTTGGTGCGCAAACGATTAATTCACGGACCACTGATCCAGTTGCCTTCCTGCAAAACTTAGGTGGAGCAGACGTTGCAGTTGACGCCCTCGGCAGTGAAGCAACTGCAGGAGCATCAGTTCTCTCACTTGCTCGCGGCGGGCGGCATCTGCAATTAGGTTTACTTCTCACACCAAATGGTCTTACCGCAATGCCAATGGCTCGCGTAATTGCATGGGAGTTGGAGCTACTTGGTTCGCACGGAATGGCCGCGCGCGATTACCCTGAAATGTTGGCACTAGTTGCAAGCGGGGCGCTGGATCCCGCACTACTTGTTAAGCGCGAAGTTGGTTTAGAAGATGGTGCAATTGCGCTTGCAGATCTGGATAACCAAGCAACAGGTGGAATAACCATCATCAAACCCTCGCTTTAGCAGTTACTGGGAGTTAGCCTTAAAGGGTGAACCGCAAAGGATTATTCGTACTTATATATCTACTCCTCACGAGTACTTCATTATCTGCAAC
The DNA here is from genome assembly GCA_009698815.1 of Actinomycetota bacterium. Taxonomy (GTDB): domain Bacteria; phylum Actinomycetota; class Actinomycetes; order Nanopelagicales; family Nanopelagicaceae; genus Planktophila. The sequence goes on from WLPJ01000006.1 coordinate 51,907, forward strand.
AGCAAACGCTGAAACACTTCCTTTTATAGAAATTCCCCAAAACACAAATGGACGAATGGCGCTTAGGCTCTGTGAATCCCCTGGCAATTTAACTTGCATCGAGTCTCTAGAAGCACTTCTTCCAAATGGAACATCCAATAAATTAAAGCTGATTTCTTTCTCCACAGGCAGTTATTCAGACTCTCAAAATCAAGTAAGTGATGATGGTGTCTCACGATGGAGTTTTATTGATGTCGATGGATCTACGCGTGAGGTTAATACTTATGGCTTTCTTAACGGCGAAAATTACAAGGGAGAGCAAGTAAACTTTAACTTGCAGCCCAAAATGGATTTTGGTTTCATAGATTTACAAATTAAGGATGTTAATTCTGGTATCAAGTTCAAATATGTATTTAGAAGTTCCTGGGTTGTTCCAGTGGCTGCTTTTCTTATGGCTTCCAATGCCGAATACAGCGACGAAAAAATAACAAATGGCCACAGATACACATATATCGGTTCGCCATTTGCCGGAACTAATTACTCAGGGGGTCCGCTTTCGGGCCTTTCCGATCGGGCTTCGGATCTTACAAAATCTGATGCAGAGACCATCCGCCTATATTTCATAATTGATCATGCCAGCTCCATACCAGGTGGTTCATATGGCGATACCAGATGTAGCAAATTAGGCTATCCAGTGACTTCCCACAACGCCTACGGAGGAGGTACTCCTCACTTAGTAGACAACGACACAATGAAGTTTGAAATATATTCTCCGCATTTACTGTCAACTGGCGCTATTAACACTGGTTTTTTTAGCACCTATATGTCGGTTGCTTGGATGGACTGCATGTGGGCTGGTAACAACATTTCAAAAGCGCCTAAAGTTGAAGTCTCCGTTGTAAATGCCGATGGAAAGGTCCAAGTAGCTTCAACAGTATTTAAAATTGAAAAGGGATTCCTTGTCGTGCACGCACGAGGATTTCACTACAGCGCTCCCACAATTAAGTTATCTGTCTCTAAAACGCCACTTGCTGCAGAAATTGAGCCTACCCCTAGCGCTACCCCTGTCGCGACTGCATCGACAAAGCTCGTACCAACTGTCGCCAAGAAAACCACAATCCGGTGCGTAAAATTAAAGATTGTAAAAAGCGTAACTGGTACCAAGCCAAAATGCCCGTCTGGTTATAAGAAGTTATAAATCTAGATTCTTTTTGAATGGAATCTATTGCCTTTGCCCTGCCGTAGGTGCACGATGTGAGCACTTCCAGGGAAAGGACAACCATGAAGATCAGCAGCATTATTTCGGGCAAACGTGTTGAAACTATTTCGGCAAGTGCCAGTATTCACGATGTAGTTAATACCCTGAATTCACATCACATCGGTGCACTGGTTGTATCAAGTGATGGCAAGCGCATTGATGGCATTGTCTCTGAACGCGATGTTGTGCGCGCCATGCCCGGCAAACTCGATCAACTAATTGGTATGCATGTTCGCGACATCATGACCGTTGAAGTTCACACTTGCACACCAGATACCACGGTTGCCGAGCTGATGAAGATGATGACCGAGCACCGTATCCGCCATGTTCCCGTTGTTGATGGCGAAGGCGCATTAATATGCATAGTCTCGATCGGCGACGTTGTTAAGAACCGCGTTGGAGAAATGGAATCTGAAAATCAAGCGCTGCGCGATTACGTGGGTACTGGCGCCTAATTCTGCGAAGTCGTCAGTTCAGTCAACATCATCCGTACCTCACTTGATAAGGTCAGTCCATGTCGCAACTAAAACTCTCTGATGGCCGCAACTTCGAATACGAAGATAACGGTGTTAAGTCAGATCAAGCAATCCTCTTTCTTCATGGCACACCTAGCGCCGATAAGCTTTGGTCAAAATGGCTGCCTCAAGTAACCGACTGTTTAGCAATCGCGGCAAGTCGCGCCGGTTACGGTAAATCAGATCGCCATAAAGGTCGCACGGTCGCCGATGACTTAGCTGATCAACAAGCGTTGCTTGATCATTTTCATATTAAAGAATTTGTAGCAATTGGTTGGTCAGGTGGCGGCCCACATGCAATCAACATGACACGCGATCCACGAAATAAGGGTGCAATCACTTTGGCGGGTGTCGCCGAATGGGGACATGATGATTTAGATTTCTTAGCCGACATGGGACCTGAAAACGAAGAAGAATTCGGTGAAGCACTCAAAGGTGAAGCAGCGATTCAGGCATGGATGTCAAAGAATGCACCTGCCTATAAAAATATTACGGGGCCCGAAGTTATCTCTGCCTTTGGAGGGTTAATCGGCGATGTCGATAAGGCTGCACTCACCCCTGATGTCGCAGCAGACATGGCTATAAATCTCAGACATTCTGTAGTCGATAGTTTTGATGGATGGGCAGATGATGATTTGGCATTCGTGCAGAAATTTGGTTTTGATTTAGCTGCGATCAACAAGCCCGTTTTAGTGTGGCAAGGAGATGATGACTTTATGGTTCCTAAAGCTCACGGTGAATGGCTCGCTAAACACATCCCAACGGCCAAATTAAACTTTCTCCCAGGCCAGGGCCATATCTCGTTAGGAACTGCGTATCGCCTAGAGATTATTAAGCAAGCAATGGCGTTGCTAAAGGCTTAGTTCTTCTCTACGAAGGGAGTGAGTCTGCCACCGACAACCATGGCAGCGCCGATTAACACAAGATTTTTAACTATGTACTGTCCTTCAAGAGTTAAATCAAATGGGAAAGATTGAAAACATACCTCAGGAAGAAGTACTAGCGGCAAGAATGTTCCGGGCATTTGTAGGGCAAGGAGAAAGAGCCCAAAGCGTATAAAGGACGGAAAGAGTAGACATATTCCGATTGTTGCTTCCCAGATACCCAAAATCGGAATGAAAACATCAGGATTAAACCAATAGACAGTCTTTATAATTAGGTCATTAGCTGGGCTGTTACCGAAAACTTTAAGAACTCCAAACCAAATAAAAACAATTCCGAGTGAGATTTGAAGCGCTGGCATACTGACTCGATTAAGAAATTTAATTAAACTTAGATCAAACTTCTTAAGATCACCGAATTTGCTTATCATTTTCACCTATTCTCACTTTTTGCTTTCTTTATTTTACCTACCTTTGACTCGTTAGGTGAGTTAGAATTTGAGCGTGACAAGTGATGAGGTGGCTCACGCATGAGCAAAATAATAGTTATCTACGATGGTCAATGTCAGTTATGCAAAAATTCCATTTCATGGGTTTCTAAGAAACTTGAGATTAGTGCTATTGATTTTCACACTGCAGATCTTGCGCAATTTGGATTAAGTGCAGAACAATGCTCACGTGAAGTCTTTGTAATCACCGAGCAGCACCGTTTTAGCGGCGCTCAAGCGGCAGCCTTCCTGCTAATTCGTAGGGGTAACAGAGTTCTGTCAGTGCTAATCACCCTTTCGGGCCCGCTGGGACGCGTTGTCTATCGTTGGATTGCTAGCCACCGAAACTCATGGCCGGTAAAAATTCTCTCGCGACTTCTTAAACCTAGATAATTCCTTGCTCTAAACCTTTTAGTACCTCTTGCGCGCGCACCTTTAACTCGGGCAGATCACTCAAGCGATTTAGCCCAAATACTTGTTGGCTCATTCGATGATTTTTAGCAAATGTTTCTCTATGGCGATCTAGAAAATCCCAGTACAAAGTTGTAAAAGGACAAGCATCTGCGCCAACGCGCAGCTTGGGGTTGTAGGCACAAGGTTTGCAATAGTCAGACATCCGCGAGATGTAGGCACCACCTGCGGCATATGGTTTAGTCATCATCGCTCCACCGTCGGCGTGAACACCCATGCCAATAACATTTGGAACCATTACCCATTCCGTGGCATCGATAAATACTTCGCGCATCCAATCTAGAAATTCTTGCGGATTGGTGCCAGTTACTAAAGCCAAATTAGAGAGCACCATTAACCGGGGGATGTGATGCACCCAAGCCCGGTTTTGGATATCTGTTCCTATCTCTTTCATGCAATTCATCTTGGTGGCGCCAGGATCTGAAAATAACGGAAACAGTTTGCGGTTGGCACCTAATTGATTATTGCTTCGATACTCAGGTCCCAGAAACCAATACATTCCGTTTACATATTCACGCCAACCAATTACCTGACGGACAAATCCTTCGGCAGATTCAATTGGAATTTTGCCGGTTTCAAATGCCTTCATTGCCGCATCAATTACCTCACTAGGATGCAAAAGACCATTGTTTAAATAGGGAGAAAGCAGTGAATGGTGCAGCGCCCAGTTCTGGGTTGTCATGGCATCTTCTAGTGGCCCAAACTCGGCAAAATGGTTATCAATAAAATTCTTCAACTGCGCAAGTGCGCCTTTGCGCGTTGTTGCCCAAGTATTAGTGGGAACGTGCGAGAGCTCATTTGCTACTTCTTTATCAATCTCATCTCGCTTATGTTCCAGGTATGCCGGGCCTTCATATTTTTTCGGCGGTGGCACACGATTTTCTTTATCAAAGTTCCAAGACCCACCTATTGGATCTTTTCCGGCCATCAATACATTTAGGCGCAGCCGTTGTTTTCGATAGAAATTTTCCATGAGATAAGATTTTTGCTCATCTGCCCAAAGTTTAAAGAGAGAGCGAGAAGTTAGAAAGAAATCATTTTCAACGAAAGTCACCTTATGTTTTTTAAGTGACTCATATTGGCGAAAGGAACTTGGCTCTGCGCAAACGATCGGCAGCGCCCCGTGCTTCTTGGTGATTTCCTTTAGCCCATCAATTGTTGTGGCAGCTTTTAGGTATTCAACTTTAAAGCCTTCGTCTTCTAGCGACTTCGCAAAATGGCGGGCGCTAGAAATTAGAAAGAACAACCGCTCCTTGTGCCAGTTGCGCCCAGTGGTCATGCGCGCACTTTCCACAAATACAATCAGATCTGATTTGGGATCAGCGCCCTTAAGTGCACCGTGCTTGCGATGTAGGTGATCAAAGGGGATATAAATAACGTGCTTCATTTATTCTCACGGCACCGATCACTGCAGTACTTCACATCTGCCCAATTCTTGGCCCACTTCTTACGCCATTCAAATTCCAGGCCACAGCGCAAACAGACTTTTGGAACAAAACCATTCTTGACCTTTGCTACCCGCGACATTGAGCAATGGTAATCCAACACCGAGCGTGCGCCAGTCGAGTATTTAAAGATTTCCAATCGAGCCCTTTTATAACTCTCATAACAGGTCTACCTTGACTAAACGAAGAAATATTCACTGCTATTTACGAGGGAGCACAAGTTGAGCAAAGATTTGGATGAAGTAACAGCTCTGATTAATCTATATATCGAAGGTGCCGGTAAAGGTAATGCGGAAAAATTAAATAAAGCTTTCCATACAAGCGCGAGATGGTTTGGCACTATGGGTGGAACTGACTACGACATGGATAAAACTGGCTTTGTCGAGTTAATGGTTGGCTCACCGGGCGATGCCGGACAACTCGTAGCAAAGATAACTGATATTCAAATCGATGGAACCGCGGCAACGGCAACTGTTAAGGAGGAAGGTTTCTGGGGTACCCTTTCATTCACTGATTACTTCACATTATCTGTCCTTGACGGTCGCTGGCAGATAACTTGCAAGACATTCGCACACACTGGAGGAGAGCACTAGTGCCTAAGAAGAACATTGCACTTGTTACTGGAGCTGGCGGCGGCATCGGTGCTGGAATCGCTAAGACTTTAGCCGGTGATGGATTCACGGTGATCTGCGTTGATAAAGATGCAAATAAAGTAGAGCAGATATCTAAATCAATCCCCGGATCACATTGGTTTGCACTAGATGTGACGAAGGAGAGCGAGATAGTTGCGCTGCGAGATTCGCTAGCGAAAAGTATTGGTAACCCAACGCACCTAGTTAACTCAGCGGGCATTTTCTTTGAGCACAACCTTCTTACCTTCACAGAAGAAGAATTTGATTTGATGATGAATGTAAATATCAAGGGAATGTTCTTTATGTGTAAAGCATTTATCCCAGCGATGGTCACAACCGGCAAAGGAAATGTAATAAATATTGCATCAACTGCTGGATTACGTGGTGGTCGCAATAGACCTATTTATTCCGCATCAAAAGGTGCCGTAGTCTTGTTTACTCGTTCTATCGCAATTGATTTTGGCCCGAAAGGTGTTCGTGCAAATACCGTGGCACCTGGCCTAATCGATACGCCTATGGCCTCTTGGTTAAGCGATGATAAGGAAGCGCTAGCCAAATGGGAGAAAACCATTGCTGCCCAAAGAATTGGTACACCCGATGATATTGGCAAGGCAGTTAGCTACCTAGCATCCGATGCTTCATCCTTTGTCTTTGGTGAAACCCTAGTAGTCGATGGCGGGGGAATGGCGTAACAAAGGCGCCATTTGCGGTTCAGCGATAACTTTCAAGGAACCTTTTCTCTCTGGGTCCTATAAGATTTGGGCTTATCCAATACAGAAAAGAGAGATGTCATGGGCGCTTGCGTTTGCACTTACACCAGAGATGAAGAGAAGAACTGCGATGGAACACATAAGGTCGTTAAGGCTGTAAAGGCTGAATTGGCCGAAAAGCTTGAAGCCAATGGTTTTCCACACGCTTCCGAATACGTAAAGAACAACTAAGCCCTTTCTCGCATTTAGCGCCAGATTTCGGCGCCCTCGCCCGCCGCTGCGCGCTCAAAAGGTGTGACTCAGGCGACACGCCAAAGGAATAAGTGCCGCATAGGTTATTGCTTTCTGCCTGATTCACCCTTTAGTATTTGCAAAACGGGCAATATCGGGCATTCCTCCCTGATATCCCACGATGCTTGCTCGGGGGGATCCTTAATTGTTGACTGAAGAACGTCGCCTGGCGATCGTCGAATTGGCTCAGAAAGATGGCCGCGTCGATGTCGTTAACGCCGCCAACGCGTTTTCTGTAGCCGTTGAAACCATTCGGCGGGATTTGGATGTTTTGCAACGGCGCGGGTTGATGCGCCGGGTTCATGGTGGGGCGATCGCCTTAGACCGTTTCTCACGAGAATATTCAGTAGCAGAGCGGCGCTCGCTTAATAACGAAGTTAAACAAAAGATCGCAGCAGTGGCAGTTCAATATTTGCCGCTATCTGGAACCATCTTTGTCGATGCCGGCACCACTACAGAATTTTTATTTCCATTTTTACGCGATAAGAAAGAGCTTACCGTTGTCACCAATAGCTTGCTTTTGGCAACCGATATCGGTGATTCAACAACGAATGTAATTTTACTAAGTGGCCGTATTCGCCCAATTACTCTAAGCGCGGTGGGAGATTTAGCCCTAAATGCGATGGAGAATTTTCATGCCGATATCGCATTCCTTGGTACAAATGGGGTCGATATAAATATTGGTTTCACAACTCCCGATTCTGATGAATCTGCCGTGAAACGCAAAATGATCGCTCACGCTCGCGAAACCATAGTGATGGTCGATAGCAGCAAATTTGGAAAATCTTTTGCAACTCGATTTGCGAAATTGAATGAAATTGATCGTGTTGTTACCGATATAGGGGCTGATAACGCTGCAGTTCAAGAGATGGAAAAAGCAGGGATTGAAGTGGTGCTGGCATGATCACTACTTTGACTCCCAGCCCATCAATTGATTTTGATTATGGACTTTCAACTTTGAAGTTAGGTGGAGTCAATCGCGCGCTTAGTTTTGGGCTACACGCAGGCGGTAAAGGTGTAAATGTTTCAAGAGTTTTAACTTTGATGAAAGTTAATAACATTGCCCTTGTTCCTATGGCGAAAGTAAATGGTGATTTTTTCTTAAATGCAGCAGAGTCAGAGAATTTACGTTTAGAGATATTGCCCATCGGGTCACCTCTTCGTTTCAACGTCTCTTTAGTGCACGAGGGGTTAACTACAAAAGTCAATGCAGAATCTTCTTCGTGGACTTCGACTGAAGCAAAGAGAATTGCTGGGCGTTTTAAATTGCGAGCCCGCCGCAGCGAATTTGGAGTCATTGGTGGTTCGCTGCCCGCAGGACTTGATCCAGCATGGCTTGCCAAACTTGTTTCTGACAATGTAAATCGTACTAAGGTCGTAGTCGATTGCAGTGGCGACGTATTGCGCGCTGCAGTTGCTGCCAAACCATTCTTAATCAAGCCAAATCAAGAAGAAGCTGAGAATTTAATTGGTTCTGCAATTTCGACTATGGCAGATGCAGTAAGCGCTTGTTTTGAGATGGTTGGAATGGGTGCTCAAAATGTACTTCTATCCCTGGGAGAAAAAGGAAGTCTGTTTTGGAACGGTGAAGATTTATTCCGTGCCAACGCTGAAAAAATAAATGCAACAAATACCGTTGGAGCAGGCGACGCGTTACTCGCTGGATTTATTGGCAGCTTTAAAAGTGGTCCAGTTAAAGCCCTTGCAACTGGAGTTGCCTGGTCGGCTGCTGCGATTAAATCGCGCGGAACCGGAATTACAACTGCGCCAAACGAAATTTCATTGCAACTTATTTCACAGATAAATCCAAAGGAGGCGTCCCTTGGTCAAGATCTACTTCACAGCTGACGCCACTAAGAATTCAGTTCGGCATACCCCTGCTGTTCTGATTGCCAGAACTCGTCTGGCATCTCTTGTACAAGAGGAGGGCTATAAAGCATGACCAATTACATAGGAAGCGCAGATTCCCATTCGGGTTGGCGCTCACAGCTACAAAAGATCGGTGGAAACCTCGCAGGAATGGTGATTCCAAACATTGGAGCATTCATCGCTTGGGGACTTCTAACCGCTCTCTTTATTCCAACAGGGTGGATTCCTAATGAGGAGTACGCCAAGATGGTTGGACCAATGATCGTTAACTTGTTACCAATTCTTATTGGTCTAACAGGTGGTCGAATGGTTCATGGGCAACGTGGTGCCGTTATTGGTGCGGTTGCAACTGTTGGCGTTATCTGCGGTACTGATATCCCAATGTTCCTTGGTGCAATGATTATTGGACCAGCAGCAGCTTGGGTATTGAAGAAGATCGATGCAGTTCTAGATCCAAAGGTTCCAGTCGGCTTTGAAATGCTTATTAGCAACTTCAGCCTTGGTATCACAGGTCTTGGAATGGCAATGGTTGGCTTCAAGGCAATCGGACCGGTTGTAAAGAGCATAAGCACTGTACTCGGAAACGGTATTCAGTCACTTGTTGACAACAATCTGCTTCCTATTGCATCAGTCATTATTGAACCTGCCAAGGTTCTCTTTCTCAACAACGCCATTAACCATGGTGTGCTCGGACCACTAGGTGTTACACAAGCAAAGGAAACTGGAAAGTCAGTTCTATTCATGCTTGAAACAAACCCAGGTCCTGGCCTCGGTGTATTGCTTGCATTCTGGTTGGTTGGACCACGTATCGTGCGCGGTTCAGTCCCTGGCGCAATCATCATCCACTTCTTTGGTGGAATTCATGAAATTTATTTCCCTTACATTCTCATGAAGCCACGCTTGATCCTCGCAGCTATTGCTGGTGGAGCAGCTGGCGTTGCAATGAACGTTCTGCTTGATAACGGTCTAACTGCAACACCATCTCCAGGATCAATCTTCGCTTATATGGTTGTTACTCCTAAGGGTGACACCTTCAAAGTACTACTTGCGATCGCAGTATCTGCGGCCGTTGCATTTGCAGCTGCTTGGTTCTTGCTAAAGACCGATAGCTCAAATAATGACGATCTCGATTCAGCAAAATCTCGCAAAGATTCATTGAAGAACGGATAACCAATGCCAAGCATTTCCGGTTCTGATGTAAAGCTCGTTGTGATCGCTTGTGAAGCAGGAATGGGATCTAGCGTGATGGTTGCAAATCAATTGGCTAAGCAGTTAAAGCCACTTGGTATCGCCGTCAAGCACTCACCTGTAAATCAACTTGAATCAATGGGCGCCGACCTGATCCTCTGCCACCGTGGGCTAGCGGGTAGGGCGCGGCAAGCTGTTCCAGATAAAGTCGTAATTGCATTCGACATGTTTCTGGGGGATCCAGCTATTGCATCTGTTGTTAGTGCAATTCAAGGAGGCGGAACAATCTCACATGAGTAATTTCATGACAGGTTGCGATGCCTAACCTTTTGACGCAAGCCGGAATCCACTTCGGTGCTACAGCCTCTTCGAAAAAGGAGGCTGTAGCGCTGTGTGGGGCACAATTTGTTGAATTGGGCGCTACTTCACAAGATTATGCCGACGCGATGTGGGAGAGAGAACAGATCGCATCTTCATATTTAGGTAATGCCGTTGCAATGCCGCATGGCACAGACGAATCTAGAAAGTATGTAAATTTTGGTCAGATTGTTTTTATCCGCTTTGCAACTCCATTTATCTGGGATGACGAGGAAGTCAAACTCTGTATTGGTATCGCCGCGCAAGGCGATGAGCATGTAGAAATTATCGGCAACTTAGCCGAGGCGCTTCTTGACGATGAGAAGTTTGAAATTTTGCTCAGTACAAAAGATAAATTGCAGGTTTTAGAGATTTTAAATCCAAGTAGTATTTAGCCCATCTAGCTTTGAAGTAACGAAAGAGGAAATTGCCATGAAAGCAGCGCTATATAGCGGCCCCCAAGATTTGAAAGTAGTCGATGTCCCAACGCCTAAAGAAGGCGCCAAGGAGATTTTGATTAGGGTCCGTAGCTGCGCCACTTGTGGCACGGATGCCAAGATCTACAACCATGGCCATCCACGCTTGAATCCACCACAGATTATTGGCCACGAAATTGCAGGTGAAATAGTTTCTGTCGGTAGCAGTGTTAAGGGTTATGCCATTGGCGATCGCGTGCAGGTTATCGCTGCTATTCCTTGTGGAACATGTTGGCTCTGCAGCGCGGGCCGAATGACCATTTGTGAAAACCAACTCTCAATGGGCTATCAATTTCCAGGTGGCTTCGCCGAATTTATGATTATTCCTGATGAAGTTATCCGCGTTAATGGCGTAAATAAGATTCCAGCAAATGTTTCATACGACGAGGCAGCCGTTACTGAGCCGCTAGCTTGTGTATTAAATGCGCAACGGATTTTAAATATCCAAAAGGGTGACATCGTTTTGGTGATGGGAGCCGGACCAATCGGTTGCTTGCATGTTCGCGTGGCTCGCGCACTTGGCGCCTCTAAAGTATTTTTAGCAGATATCAATGGGGGTCGTTTGGAAATGTCGGCGAAGGTAGTTAAGCCAGATGCTTCCTTTGATATGTCGCAGGTGAAGTTAGAAGATGAAATTCTTAAAGTAACCGACGGACATGGCCCCCGCATCATTATTACTGCAGCCCCGGCCGCCAAGGCGCAAGAACAAGCGATTTCTATGGTGGCACCTGGTGGAAAGGTTTCATTCTTTGGAGGACTGCCCAAGGATGCACCCTTTATAAATTGTGATGCCAATATCGTGCACTACAAAGAGGTAACACTCTTCGGCGCCAATGGATCAAGCCCGCAACAGAATTTAGATGCGCTAAATATGATCGCATCAGGTGAGGTAAAAGTCTTGGATTTAATTACTCATAAAGTTAAACTTGATGATGTGCAAAGCGCCATAGATGCGGTACTAAGTGGAAATGCCATAAAAGTGGTTATCAATCCATGATCATCAAAGAGTGCGTGATCACGGTAAAGGTTGGCCTACATGCCCGCCCAGCAAATGAATTTTCGGCTATTGCAAAGGCAGCGCCATTTGAAATCACCGTTGGCAAGCCAGGCGCGCCATTAGTTAAAGCCAATAGCCCACTTCGCCTTTTAACTTTGAAGGCGCACGAAGGGGATACCTTAACAATCGCCTTTGCTACTGACGATGAGGGCGCTGCAAATGAGCTATTTGAAAAACTCGTAGCCACAATTAGCGAGTAGCGTCTGCATATGGAATCTGTGCGCACCCTAGAAGGCATTGGCGTAGGCAATCGCGCAGTGCGCGCTGAAGTGCTGCGTTGGTCAGCACGCAAATCACTTCCTGCAATGGCAAAGAGTTCACTGGGTGTTGAAGTTGAAGTTAATGCGTTAAGCATGGCAATTGCTAATTTAGAAAATCAATACGCGGCCAAGATTAAAGCTGCAGACAATCGAGAACTACAGGAGATTTTAGAAGCCCAATGTGCTTTTGCAACCGATCCTGAGCTTGCGGATATGGCAAAAGATTTCTGCGAGCAAGGTTGGGATGCGTCATCTGGGCTGCAACTTGCGATGAGTGAATTTAAATCACTGCTCGAAGGCGCCGGTGGCGAATTTAGCGAAAGAGTTGCCGATCTTGATGAGATTGTCTATCGCTTAATTCAATGGATGAGTGGCGAAAGTGATGAAACGGTATTACCGACGAGCGGCAAGTTTATTATCGTCGCCGATGATTTAACTCCGATGGACACTATTGCCTTTAACGATGTAGTTGTCGGAGTAGTTACCAAAGGTGGGGGACCAACTTCTCACACCGCAATAGTCTGCAGATCTCGCGGCATTCCTGCAGTTGTCGCATGTGCCGGAGCTGACGAGTTAGTAAATGGGCAAATGGTGGTTATTGACCCAGATGCATCACAGGTAATTATTAATGGTGTGCTGGAAGACTCCACTGGTGATTGGTGGGCGGGTCGTTCAAGCCATGGTGCGCCGGTTATTCAAGTAATGGCCAATGTCGGTTCTGTTGCAGATGCTACGAAAGTTCAAGGTGCAGATGGCGTTGGTTTGTTAAGAACTGAATTATTTTTCTTAGATCATAAAATTGCCCCGACGCGTGCGCAACAAGTGAAGATATACGAACAAGTATTAGCCGCTGGCCCTGATGGCGAAATAATTGTCCGAACTTTGGATGCCGGAAGTGATAAGCCGATTGCATTCTTAGGTCTTGGCCGTGAAGAAAATCCGGCACTCGGTGTGCGCGGACAGCGCGTGGCAGCGATTTCTCCACAGTTTTTTGAGGATCAGTTGCATGCAATTAAGGCAGCCGCTGACTCCGTCCGAGCAACTGGTAAGAAGATTGAAGTTTCAGTGATGGCGCCAATGATTGCCACAGTTGAAGAAGCGGAGCAATTTTCTAAAGCGGCCCGCGCAGCGGGCTTTACGCGAGTTGGCATCATGATTGAAATTCCGGCAATAACTCAAGTAATTGCACAGCTAAAGGGCGTTGTTGATTTCTTGAGCATTGGAACAAATGATCTTTCGCAGTATCTATTCGCAGCAGATCGCGTTAACTCAGGGGTCGCCGCGCTTTTAAACCCTTGGCAACCAGCACTACTTTCACTGTTGCAATCAATTGCAATCGATAGCGCAAAAGTTGGCATTAAAGTTGGAGTCTGCGGCGAAGCGGCATCTGATCCTTTGTTGGCAGTTGTCATGGCAGGCCTTGGGATTAATTCTGTAAGCGCATCGCCTAGTTCGGTGGCTGCGGTCCTAGATCTGTTATCGCGCGTCGATGCATCGGCTGCACGGGAAGCAGCCAATAGTGCGCGTAGTGCGAACACTCCCCGAGATGCAAAAGCGGCAGCGAAGGCTGCTCTAATTGAATTCCTCTAGAAAAGTTAACCAATCAATTTGAGAGCGGAGTCGTATCATGGGTCCTATGCCTAACTTTATTCAATCGCCGATAAACACTTTGGGTCGCTACTTTGATTACAAAGGCAAAGCAACTCGCTCCGAGTTCTGGCTCTTCATTCTCTTCACCTGGCTAACTTCGTTTGGCGTGGGACTAATTGATGCGCTAATACCGGGTGATTACTTAGGCTCGATCTGGAATCTCTTGCTTTTCATTCCAACTATTACCTGCGCAATTCGGCGCATGCACGATGTAGACCACCGCGGTTGGTACTTATTAATTCCAATCTATAACATTATTATGTTGATTTTTCCGTCCCGCCCCGCCAAATAAAACCAAAAGCAAGAAAATTACGCTCAGAGACCGGAGGCTATATATCTAATGTTTCTAGATTGGACATGCAAAGTTCAGGGTTCAGGCTTAGCATTTAGCAACTCGTAAGAAATCCACAGACCAAGTGGAGCAATCATGGATGAAAAAGGTTTATTAGAGCTTTGGAACACAAAGCGCACACAGATTATCAATGCTCAAATCGCACCAACACTGTTGCTAATTGGCGTTTTTGTATTGGCAGCTTATGGAAAATTTGAGAGCGCATCAGATGGCGCCAAGTACCTAACTGTTGGCGTTGCCGCAGCCACCGGAATCCTGGCGATTATTTCTCAATACGCAGCCGTTCGTGAGGCTGAAGCCCTGCTTGTAGATCTGAAGAAAATTGAGAAGCCTTCGGCGCTTGCAACTAAAATTGCAGATTCACGGGGACTTCTATCATTGTCAGCAATTGCAATGGTTGGACTAGGAACCGGCGTATTCGCACTAGTTGTATGGGCAGTACTCGGTTAATTCGTTGGATAAATTTCTGATTCTGGCAGCCTTCATCGTCATTCTTTCGGTGGCGTTGATTGTCTACGACCGCCCGGCTAAAAAGAAACAGAAAATTACTGGACGCGGCGGAGACTTCGAGTCCTAACCAATCAACGTTGTAATTAACTTATGCGCTATCTAAAAAATGCCACGCAACTTCTCTTAGGTGCTGCCCTTGTCTATGCCGGTATCGGCCATTTGACGACAAACCGTTTGGAATTTCGGGCACAAGTTCCAACCTCGCTTAAAGATTATGCCGACTTCGTTGTCATCGCATCTGGCATTGTCGAAATCGCACTGGGCTTATCTCTTGCTCTGCTTTGGAAATATCGCACCCAAGTTGGCTGGCTTACCGCCGCATTCTTCATCGCAATTTTTCCCGGCAACATCTCGCAATATGTAAACCACATCGATGCTTTCGGCCTGGACAGCGATCGAGCCCGCGCAATTCGCCTGCTCTTTCAACCGCTCTTAGTTATCTGGGTGCTCTGGTCGACCGGTGCTTGGAAAAGGCGATGACTATTTGGGTTGGAATTCTTTTCGTTTAATAGATTCTGCAATTAGTTTTCGTCCTTCTTCAAGGTTTGCAATCCAGCCAGCGCTGATCATCTGAATAATTAGATTACCCATCACGGTTGCCTCAGCTGGTCCAGCAATCACGGGAAGACCTGTTACATCCGCAGTTAATTGATTTAGAAGATCATTTGACGATCCACCGCCAATAATGTTTATTTCTTTTACTTTAACGTTAGCGGCATCTTCTAGTTCGCGAAGTGATTGCGCATAAGCGTCGGACAAACTGTCAAAGATACAGCGAGCAAATTCGGCGGGTGTATCAGGAACTTTTTGGTTAGTTTCTCGGCAATACGCAGCGATACGTTCCGGCATCGCACCAGGCTTGGCAAAGCGTGGATCGTTTGTGTTTATGATTTGTTCACGAGGAAGCTGGCGAGCGTCTTGGGTCAAATCTGCAGCGGTCAAAGTAAGACCTTGAGAGTTCCAATAGCGAAGAGATTCTTCGAGCAACCACATCCCTGATACATTTTTAATGAACCGGATGCGATCTGCCACGCCCGCTTCGTTGGTGATGTTGTATGAAAGCGCTTTCGCGTTAGTGATTGGCTTATCAAGCTCAAGACCAATTAGCGACCAAGTACCACTTGAAATATAGGCCGAATCTTTCGAAGAGAGAAGCGGTACTCCAGCAACTGCAGATGCTGTGTCATGAGAACCAACTGCAACGACAGAGAGGCCATCTAGTTTGCCATGGCCTTTGATGTTGCCAATTTTTATCCCCGGCTTATGCAATGCAGGGAAGATAGACCTGGGTATCTCAAGTTTGTCGATGAGTTCCCAATCCCATTCTTGCGAGTGAGCATTTAAGAGTTGTGTAGATGATGCGTTGGTAATGTCGTTGCTCTGCACTCCAGAGAGAGCGTAGTTAAGTAAATCTGGGAGCATTAAGAAAGTAGCCGCGCCTTTGAGCGCCGCCGTATTTCGCGCAGCGTGCAGTTGGTAGGCGGTATTAAAGAAGATAAATTGAATTCCGGTTCTCTGATAAATCCACTCTGCACCAAGTGAGTCTGAGATTGATTGCATCAAACCATCGGTTCGTGAATCTCGATAGCAATAAGGTTCTTCGATTAGATTTCCCTGAGCGTCCAGTAATCCGTAGTCAACTGCCCAGGTATCAATACCGATAGAGATGATTTCACCAAACTCTTGCGCCTTTAATAAACCGGTCTTAACCTCATCGACAATCTTGGCCCATTCCCAGCGCAGCCCGCCATCTTCAGAAGCTTTCGCTTCGTGTTTAAAGCGATGGACTTCTTGAATCACGAGAGATCCTGAATCAAGAGACCCCACAGCTATGCGTCCGCTGGAGGCGCCAAGATCTATCGCTGCACAGAACTTCATAATGGTTTATCGCAAGAAGGCTGCAGATACTCCACCATCGACAGGTATATGTAGTCCAGTTGTGAGAGATAGTTCTCCGCTAAGCAGAACAAATACTGCCGCTGCGATATGTTCTGGCAAAACTTCCTTTTTTAAAATTGTTCGTTGGGCGTAGAACTCACCGAGTTTAGATTCCTCAACGCCATAGACGGCAGCGCGATTTGCTCCCCATCCCGATGAGAAGATTCCTGAACCCTTTACAACGCCATCAGGATTAATGCCATTAACGCGGATTCCATGTTCTCCAAGTTCTGCCGCTAATAGCCGAACTTGATGCGCCTGATCCGCTTTCGTTGATCCATAACCAATGTTATTTGGACCGGCAAATACGGAATTCTTAGAGGAAATATAGACAATATCTCCACCTAAATGTTGTGCGATCATAACCTTGGTCGCTTCACGCGATACTAAGAAAGATCCGCGGGCCATGATGTCGTGTTGCAAATCCCAATCTTGGACAGTTGTCTCGACTAAAGATTTACTGATTGATATACCAGCGTTATTGATAACGATATCCACGCCACCGAAAGCTAAGTTGGTAGCTTTAATTGCCTCGGCAATCGCACCTTCATCAGTGACATCCATTGCGATACCAATCGCTTTATCCGAATTGCCAATTTCGATTGCAACAGCAACAGCTCCATCTTTATCGCGGTCTGCAACGACAACACACGCACCCTCTGCTGCTAGGCGCAGGGCAGTTGCCTTACCAAGACCCGAAGCAGCGCCTGTGATAAGTGCAATTCGACTAGCAAGTGGCTTGGGTTTAGGTGCGCGCTTTAGCTTGGCATCTTCTAAATCCCAATACTCAATGCGGAATTTTTCAGACTCGACAATAGGTGCATAAGTTGAGAGAGCTTCGGCTCCGCGCATAACGTTAATGGCGTTGATATAGAACTCGCTAGAAACGCGAGCGGTCTGCTTATCTTTTCCAAATGAAAACATTCCGATTCCGGGCACGAGAATAATTGTTGGGTCAGCCCCACGCATTGCGGGGGAGTCCTTTGATGCATGACGTGCGTAGTAAGCGGCGTAATTTTCGCGATACTTGTCATGAAGTTCGGCAACACGTTTGAGAACTTCTTCAAGTGGCGCATCAGGTGCTGTATCTAGAACCATTGGAGAAATCTTCGTGCGCAAAAAGTGATCTGGACAAGAAGTACCAAGGGTGGCTAACCGAAAGAGTTCAGCGCCCTGCGTGAAATCAAGAACTACATCTGAGTCTGTAAAGTGGCCGACCATACGCAAATCACGTGAAGCCACAGCGCGCAGATGAGGGGCAAGTTCAGCGGCGCGCAAGATACGTGATGCCGAATCCAGCGGCTTGTATTTTTCAACAACCGATCCAAACGGGTTTTTCTTACCCTTTGACTTAATAAATTCTTCAGCTTTGGTGATCGCTGCAATAGAGCGCTCTTCACACTCTTTACTTGTTGCACCCCATGTTGTGAGGCCATGTCCTCCTAGAACGCAACCCTTTGCCTTTGGGTTTTCGGAGGCAATCTTTTCCATATCTAGTCCAAGTTGAAATCCCGGACGGCGCCAATTAACCCAGAGAATCTCATCGCCAAAACATTCACGTGTTAATTTCTCACCATCTGCAGAAGTTGCAAGTGCGATTATCGAATCTGGGTGCAGATGATCTACATGATCAAATGGAATGAGCGCATGCACTGTTGTATCGATACTAGGAGCTGCTTTGGATGTGCCGAATAGACAGTAATCGAAAAGCGCGACCATCTCATCTTCATGCTCGACACCGCGATAAACGCTCTTAAGTGCTTTAAATTTCTCTAGCTCTAGAGCAGCTAAGCCAGATTCAGTCATTGTGCCGAGATCGCCACCAGAACCCTTAACCCAGAGCACTGTTGTCTCTTCACCTGTTGCGGGATTGGTAATGAAACCCTTCGCTGACGTATTACCGCCGGCGTAATTAGTAAATTTTGGGTTTGAACCTAGAAAGTTACTGCGTTCGAGAAGTTCTTTTACAACTTTGGGTACTGTCATTATGCGCCCCATCCCGCCTGAACACCGCCAACTCGTTCCGCTGCAATCTTTTCTGCATATCCGCTTCGAGCATATGCACTTTTGGGATCTGCTTCGACGCCCATATCGCTACGAAGTTCATCAAGAAGTGGCCGGACATCTGTGTTGTACGCATGCATCAAGATGTCATTTCCACCAAGTACATCGCCCTCTTGTTGCGCCTTCTTTAGAGCAATATGGTCGACAAGAAGAGCCTTAGCTACAGCTTCTTGCACATTGGTAATGGAACGAATCTGTGCAGGAATTTTTGGTTCAATGTTGTGGCATTGATCAAGTACGTAAGAGACGGGAGTTCCCACATCAAAGCCACCGTTTTGATTTACCTCGTGCATAATTCGAAAGAGTTGGAATGGATCTGCCGCACCAACAATTAAGTCATCATCGGCGTAGAAACGTGAATTAAAGTCGAATGCGCCAAGGCGTTTCTTGCGAAGCAGGAAGGCAACTATGTATTCAATGTTGGTACCTGGCGCATGGTGGCCAGTATCAACGCACACCATCGCCTTCTCGCCGAGTTCAAGGCAGTGCACATATGAAGTTCCCCAATCGGGAACATCAGTTGAATAGAAAGCTGGCTCAAAGAACTTGTATTCCAGAAGCATGCGTTGGTCTGGTCCCAGTCGGTCATAGCATTTACGAAGGGCTTCAGATAAACGATCCTGACGTGCTGCCAGATTATCCTGTCCTGGATAGTTAGTACCGTCGGCAAACCAGAGCTTTAGATCGGTGGAGCCTGTCTTACCCATGATCTCGATGCATTCATAGAGATGGTCCAGCGCCTTCTGGCGAATCTTGGCATCGGGATGGCAGACCGAACCTAATTTGTAATCATCATCTTGAAATGTATTTGAGTTAATTGTGCCAAGTCGCACTCCAAGCCCAGATGCGTAATCAGCGAGATGCTTGTAATCATCGACCTTATCCCAAGGAATATGAAGAGCTACTGATGGAGCAGCACCGGTGAACTTATGAACTTGCGCCGCATCAGCAATTTTTTCGTATGGATCGCGTGGCACACCTGATTGGGCGAATACCTTAAATCTTGTTCCAGAGTTGCCGTAAGCCCAGGATGGAGTTTCAATCCAGAAGCGCTTGAGCACATCCTTTGCCTCTTTTGGTGTTGCCACTATCTGTACTCCTTTACCTGGTTGATGAAAAAAACTTCACTGTAAATAAAAAACGCTTTCGAGTGTCTTAAAACCTTCATCGGCTGCCTTGCCATCAAGTCCGGTGAAGAAAGGAGCCATATCTGCCTGCCATTTTTCATTTACTTCTAGCGCCGCCATTCCTACCTCTGCTGCTTCTAGATTTGGGGTTTCAAAGTAGCCAAAGAGTGTTCCGTCGTTGCGATCTAGAAAAAGTGAATAGTTAGTCCAGCCAGTATCGCGAAGTGCCTGCAACATGTCGGGCCAAACTTGTTCATGGCGATGAACATATTCATCCATCATCTCTGGACGAACCTGCAAGCGAAAGCCCACTCGTTGCATTGCTAGGCACTCTCCTTTATGAATACACCTTTTGTGTATTCGAGATATTTAGAATTGCTCCAGAATGAAATTGTATTTGATCGCACAGAATTGACAATAGGTAGTTGTCTTTGGTTTAGCAAAATCATGTGGGTTGTGAAATTGAATGAGGAGAATTAAAGAGTTCATCTTGGGCCAAAATACAGGCGCCGAAAAGCGCCGCATCTGTATCTAGGGCAGATGTACCTATTGAGAAAGAAGTAATATCTTTATTTTTTCTCTCCAAGTGATGCTTCAGCCTCGGTATGAGCAAGTCGGTGATACGCACTGCATATCCTCCTAAAATCACCATATCTGGGTCTAAAATGGGAATTAAGATTGAAAGAGTTGTCGCTAAAGATTGCGCAATAAGATCAATGCCTTTAAATACAACTTCATCGCCATTTTTTGCCCTCGTGATGATCTCACTTAGGTAGAACTCACTGTCCTTGCTCCAGTCTTTAACTAGATCAGGACAAGTGTTTTCAATCAGGACTTTAAAGCCAATTTCAGTCTCTGTGCACCCAATTTTTCCGCACTTGCACAATTTGCCATGCTCGTTAATTGAAATGTGGGCAATATTTCCCATAGATAAGTTTGCACCTAATTGTATTTCACCATTTTGCACAACAGCGATGCCTGGAGTGATTCCCAATTCGAGATGCATCAGTAGCTTGGATGATTTATTTTCTTTTAAAAGATATTCGTATTCAGCAAATGCGGCGAGTTTTGCGACAGTGTTTATCTCTATTGGGATACTTGGCGGCACTACATTTTTTACGTACTGCATCAACTCTAACTTTTCCCAATTAAGCGATGAAGAAGAAACTTTCAATTCTGCATCAATAATTCCAGGAAAAACGACAATTAATTTGGCGATGCGCGATGTCTGGCGGGCGGCTGATTGAATTGCGCGTTCCAGCAATGGCGCAACTTCTATGGTGCGCTTTTCGGGTGTGAGGTTGTAGGAAGTAGTAGTTCGCTCGCGATAGAACTCTTGGCCGAGCAAATCAAATGTGATTATTGATGTATAAAAGGCGCGCAGCTCAATGACGATGATCGAAGTGGCTTTTGCATTAATTGAGAGCAGAACGCCAGGGCGACCCCGCTCTGGCTTTGACTCTTCTACGCCTTGAGTAAGAAGTCCTCGCTCGAGCAGCTCGTCAACGATGTTATTTACCCCGGGCTTGGTCATTCCAGTTGCATTGGCCAATTGCGCCCGCGAAAGTGGCCCCGAATCTCGCAAAGCTCTGAAGATGATCCCCAAGTTATGTCGGCGCAGCCCCGACTGTTCTAGGATTTGCCCATTTTTAGGGTTATTCGAGGGTGATTTGACCGCTTGCATGGTCAACCTCGTTTCCTCTGGCGATCCAACTGCTGGACTTAAAAAATAGCCGCACCCTTGTGAGTCTTGACACATCATTTGAGGATGGTTAGTTTTAGTATAGAGGCTTAACTATATAAAAGTACATGGGGGGTAACTTCCTGGATTAAGCCCCAGATATGTACGTGAATTTAGTTAACTGAGATTATCTAAGGAGGGCTCGTGGGGAGTGGATGCTGTAGTCCAGCTGGGACCTTGACTGTGGAAAATCGCAGCGCAGGTATATCCCTACTCACAGCCCCAAAAACTGCAATACGAGATTACTCAAAAATGGTGCGGATTCCAGCGGGCCCATTTTTAATGGGAACTAACAATGCAATGGCTTATCCGGCAGATGCGGAAGGACCGCAAAGATCTGTCGAACTCGATGAATATTGGATCGATGAGACTGCAGTTACAAACTTAGATTTCTCAAAATTTGTTGAAGCAACCGATTACAAGACCGAGGCAGAACTATTGGGCTGGTCATTTGTTCCCGCCAATTTAATTTCCGAACTCGATGAGCAACATTTAATTGGCAAGTCTTCAAATACGCCATGGTGGGTTGGGGTAAATGGCGCAGATTGGCGCCACCCGCAAGGACCTAGTTCATCAATTACAAAAATTCTTGATCACCCCGTAGTCCACATCTCTTGGGATGATGCCAATGCATTTGCGCAATGGAACGGAAAGAGACTTCCAACGGAAGCCGAATGGGAAAAGGCTGCTCGGGGAGGTCGCGAAGGTTCTCTTTATTCTTGGGGAGATGAACTAACACCTAATAATGAATTTCGCTGCAATATTTGGCAGGGAGAATTTCCTGATTTTAATTCTGGCGAAGATGGGTATCTCGCCACGGCTCCAGTTTATTCATTTGCCGCAAATGGATACGGGCTCTATAACGTCTGCGGAAATGTCTGGGAATGGTGCTCGGACTGGTGGAGTGATAATTCACAACTATCAGGTGAGAGCAAAGTGATTAAGGGTGGCTCTTACTTATGCCATGACTCATATTGCAATCGATATCGCCTTTCTGCCCGAACATCTCAACCAAAAAATGGTTTCACTGCGCACATCGGATTTCGTTGCGTAGCGGATAAAAACACAGAATTGCTAGGTTCACTGTGAACCCAGCAAAGAAGCAAATGAGAGAAGGTAAGCAATGATAAAAGCAAGAAAATGGCGGAAGGTGGCCGTTGCCGGAACTGCGTTATTTGCAATTCTCGCTACATCGCTACCTATGTCAATTGCTCAGGCTGAAGTTAAGAAGTTGACGATTAACGTCAATCAGTCTCCATGGCTGAATGCGTATAAGAAGTTAGTTCTTGATTACACCAAGGAAACAGGCATCGAAGTCGATGTTCGCGTATTTCCATACGCAGAAATGCGTCCAACACTGGTCACAGATATTCAGGCCAGCAACCGAACCTATGATGTTTATCAATACGATGAACTCTTCACCCACGAATTCCCAAATAACAAATGGGTTAAGCCATTTAAGTCAGTTGATCCTAACTTCAAGGTTGATCCAAATATTGGCTCATACGGAAACTTCATCTATTGGAATCCAACAAAGAGGTTTAGCGATCCAAAGGGCGATGTGATGAGCATGCCTTTGAACGGAAATACAAACGTATTTCTATATCGCAAAGATATCTACGAACAACTAAAACTCACAGTTCCAACAACTTGGGATGAAGTTTTGGCTAACGCTGCAAAAATTAAGGCAGCAAAAGTTGTGAAGTATCCATACATCATTCGTACACAGGCAACAACCAGCGGTGCGAGTGTTACCTATGACTACATCCACATCCTTGCCTCATACGGTGGAAGATTCTTCAATAAGCAGGGCGAAGACTGGCTTCCAATTATTAACTCTACAGAAGGCAGAGCAGCAGCAACGACCTTACGTGCTCTGGCTAAATATGGTCCGCCAGCAACTAACACAATTGGTCAGAACCAGGTAATTGCTGCAATGCAAGCTGGAGATGCGGCACAAGGTCAGGTCGTATTCGCAGCTGCAAATGCGATGAATGATCCGGTTGCATCAAAAGTTGCCGGCAAGATCGGCTTTGCAGTTATGCCAAAGGGTTGCCCTACTTGTAATCCTGGTGTCGTCTCTGGAACATGGGCGATGGCTATTCCAACTGGACTCACATCAGAGCGTGAGAAGGCTGCTTTGAGTTACATCAACTGGGTACTCTCAAAGAAAGCCCAAACGAAATTCGCTGAATACGGCGGAATTCCAACTCGTACAGATGTCATTGCAGATGCGAATTTGACTGCAACTCAACGTGACTACCTTGCGGTCTATCAAAAGGGAATGGAGTTTGTTTCAGAGAACATCCGTCAGACCTTTGCTGCTCCTATGTTGACTGCAACAGAGACACGCCTAGCTGCAATTGCCGCTGGAACTGTTACGCCTCTTGCTGGAATCAACGCGCTAAACGCTGATCTGGTAAAAGTTGTGAAGGCAACAACATTTGCGGTCAATGAAAAAACGACCATCACATGTGTTAAGGGCGATCGACAAATATCTGTGACCAGAATGGGCGCAGATATTAAATGTCCTCCTGGCTACACCAAGAAATAAATAACAGGTAACTAATTACGAAATGAGAGGGAATTCAAGTATGAAGAACGCCGCAGTTAGTGGTCGTACTAGAGGCTCGTTCTCCCTTTCAGGTAGAAGGGCGACATCAGTTGTCGCCCTTCTACCATTCGTAGTTTTCCTTGCCATATTTGCGGTTTATCCGCTCTATGAATTAGTTAGATTGTCATTTCAGGAAACTGAGGTTTTAGATGGTGAGTTCTTCTCTGCCTTCAACGGACTAGATAACTTTAAGAAAATTCCAAATGATCCCTTGGCCGTTAATTCGATCAAGGTCACCTTGCTCTTTTCAACTCTATGTGTGATTTTGACCCTTGTCGCAGGAACTGCCGGGGCGATGATGGTCAATAGCTCAAGAATTTTTAAGAGCGCGGCTCGAAATATATTTGTCTGGCCGGCCGTGGTTGCTCCAGTTGTGGTCAGCGTTATGTGGCTGCTAATTCTTGATCCAACAATGGGGCTAGTAAATAAAATTTTAGAATCTCTAGGTCGAGAGCCACAAATTTGGCTAAATAGTAAGGCTGGCGCATTCATCTCGGTGGTCGTAGTCGATGTTTGGCACTGGACCCCGGTTGTCTTTCTCTTCATTTATGCGGGCCTAAATGGAATAAATCAAGAGATTTTGGAAGCAGGAAGAGTTGACGGGGCCAATGAAGGCCAATTGATTAGAAGAATTATTCTGCCGATTTTATTACCGACGATCGCAGTAATCGCAGTTCTTAGAACAATCATGAGTATCAAGGCCTTTGATGAAATGTACTTGTTGACCAAGGGTGGGCCAGAGGGCGCCACTTCTCTTATCAGCTTGCACATCCGCGAGATATTTGTTGATGTCCTTGATTTTGGCTATGCCAGTGCGCTCAGTCTCTGCATCGTTGCGATTTTGGGGCTGATTGTTGGAATTGCTTATTCACTGAGAAGAAAGAATAGGTCTCGCTAATGACTATGGAAAAGAGAGTTCAAAAATCTAAAGTTAATGTCACTTTAGAGTTAGCTATTTTTGTGACGATCGTTATAACTCTAATTCCAATCATTTGGATTGCAATTCTTGCTTTTCTACCCAATAAGTCAATTATCGGTACTAGTTTTGATTTCTCATTTTGGTTAGGCAATTTCCGAACCTTAGCTGACCCGGGACAGAACTTTCTGAGACAGATTTTTAACAGCCTAACGATAACTTTTGGCACAGTGATTCTGACTTTGGTTATTGGATCCGGATCCGGATACTCGCTTTCAAAGCTAAAGCCACCGAAGTGGGCTACTACTCCAGTATTTATCCTCGCTTCCTTTCTTCCTATCGTTCCTCCAATTACTCTTGTTCCCGGTATCTATGTAACCCTGACAAACTTGAACTTGTTAGGTTCTGTTACAGGACTTGTTCTAGTAAATACCGTCTTTAATCTGCCCTTTGCGATTTTGATGATTAAGTCTTACTTTGATCAAATTCCTGACGAGCTGCGCGAGGCCGCGATAGTAGACGGTGCCTCTGAGAGACGAGTCTTTTTCTCAGTACTTCTTCCACTTGCAAAACCTGGTTTAGGCGCCGTAGCAATCTATGTTGCGATCATGGCCTGGAATGAGTTCTTAATGGGCTTGATTATGACAACTGGCGGCGGAGCGGCTCCGCTGACTGTAGGAATTGCCTCGCTAGTACAAGATTATGAAATTACCTTTGGTCAGATGTCTGCTTCTGGTTTTGTGGCGGCGATTCCAATTATTATCTTGACCGCCGTTGCAAGTCGTCAGATTGTTTCTGGACTCACCGCTGGCGCCGTGAAGTCATGACAAATGTAGTTATATTCCTTGCCGATGATCTGGGTTACTCAGATTTGGGATGCTATGGCGGTGAGATAAAGACTCCAAATATCGATGCACTGGCTGCAAACGGTGTTCGGATGAGCAACTTTCACAATACGCCACGTTGTAGCCCAAGCCGGGCATCACTTCTTACCGGTTTACATCCCCACCAAGCAGGTATGGGAATTCTTGCTAAGGATGATTCAGCCGATGGTGGTTACACCGGCAAGTTAAATGATCGCTGCATCACTCTTGCCGAAGTTCTAAAGCAAGAAGGATTTACTACTGCAATCCGCGGCAAGTGGCATTTAACTCCGAGCAATCACATCCCTGATGATGCCTGGCCAACTGCTCGCGGCTTCGACACGTTCTGGGGAACCATGACTGGATGCGGAAGCTTCTATCAACCAGGAACGCTAACGCGTGGCACAGAAAATATTGATCACGAAGCAGAGCGCAAAGATTTCTTCTATACCGATGTGATTGCAGATGAATCTGTTGCATTTTTAAAAAATCATAAATCAGAAAGCGCCGAGAAGCCATATTTTCTCTATGTTCCATTTACGGCGCCACATTGGCCGCTGCATGCTCGAGAAAAAACCATCAAAGAGTATGACGGCGTCTACGACGTGGGCTGGGATGAGTTGCGCAAAAGTCGGCTAAAGCGCCAACAAGATTTAGGGCTTCTGCCTTCATACCTAGAGTTAAGCCCACGAGATGAAGGCGTTCCTAGCTGGGAAGATGCGGCGAACCACCAATGGCAAGCTCGTCGCATGCAAGTTTATGCAGCGATGGTCACCGAGATGGATCAAGCAATCGGTCGAGTACTTGATCAGATTAAAGCAAATGGTGATTGGGAAGACACTGTTGTTCTGTTCTTGGCAGATAACGGGGCATCAGCTGATCCAATGCCTTTTGGCGAGCTTTCAGATTTTAGAGAGCGCAGTGACATCGTGCGCAAGAAAACTAAAGATGGCCGAGACGTTCGAATCGGAAATGATCCACTTCTTATGCCGGGTGGAGAAGAGACCTATCAAAGTTATGGTCGCGGCTGGGCCAACTTATCCAATACCCCATTTAAATTATTCAAATTATGGGCACATGAAGGCGGAGTTGCTTCCCCATTTGTGGCGCACTGGCCAAAGGGAAAACTTCGCACTGGAGAGATTTTTGAGCAGCCCTTCCAATTAACTGATGTGATGCCAACGCTATTAGAACTACTTGGTGCTAAATATCCAAGTGAGCGTGCCGGCGTGAAGCTGCCCCCACTTGTCGGACAGAGCATGTTCGGTGCGTGGAAAGGAGCAGATGTTTCCAATCCAACTTTATGGTGGGAGCACTGCGGCAATGCCGCTCTGCGAAGTGGCAAGTGGAAACTAGTT
Organism: Actinomycetota bacterium; assembly: GCA_009698815.1. Taxonomy (GTDB): domain Bacteria; phylum Actinomycetota; class Actinomycetes; order Nanopelagicales; family Nanopelagicaceae; genus Planktophila. Next base: position 78,917 of record WLPJ01000006.1, read on the forward strand.
CGTCAATATGACTTCCCTTGGGAACTCTATGACATTGATACAGATAGAAGTGAGATAACAGATCTAAGCGCCAAACACCCTGAAGTTGTTAAAGAACTCACTGCTAAATGGGAAGAAATCGCTAAGACGAACGGAGTAATTCCTTTCCGGCAGATTATGAATATTTATGAAAATAAGAACATGGTAATGAATGCCTATCTGGCTATTCAGTAGTTAAAAACAATCGAGAGGGAGATGAATATGCAAAGCAAGGCGACCAATGTAATTATTTTCTTAGCTGACGACCTTGGCTTTTCTGACATTGGTGGATACGGCGGGGAGATACGCACCCCTAACCTAGATCGCCTGGCTGGCAGTGGCGTAAAACTCTCAAATTTTCATAACACCCCACGATGCAGCCCAAGCCGCGCCTCATTACTTACTGGCATTCATCCGCACCAAACCGGAATTGGTATTTTGACTGGTAGCAATGCCGCAGAAGGTGGATATGCAGGCAACTTAAATACTCGCTGTGCAACTATTGCCGAAGTTTTGAAATCAAATGGTTACATCACCGCAATCACAGGTAAATGGCACCTCACCAATAGTCCAAATGTGCCAAACGGTGCTTGGCCAACTGATCGAGGCTTTGATAATTTCTTTGGCACGCTAGATGGCTGCGCAACATATTTCCGCCCGGGCACACTTACTCGCGGCTTAGAAAATGTTGAATTAGAGGCAGATAAGAACCCTGACTTTTTCTACACAGATGCAATCGCAACTGAGGCCGCCAAGTTCATTAAAGAGCGACCAAGTGATAAGCCATATTTCCTCTACGTTCCTTTCACCGCTCCGCACTGGCCACTTCACGCAAGAGAAGAGACGATCAAGTCATATGCGGGCACCTATGACGCAGGTTGGGATGCCATCAGAGCAAAACGACTAGAGCGACAGAAAGCAATGGGCATCATCCCTAAAGAGACAGAGTTAAGTCCACGCGATGCGCGAGTTCTGGCTTGGGAAGAAGAGCCAGAGAAGAAGTGGCAAGCACGGCGCATGGAAGTTTATGCAGCGATGGTCACAGAGATGGACACAGCGATAGGCAAGATTCTTGATCAAGTGGAAAAGAATAACGAATGGGATAACACCATCATTATCTTCCTATCAGATAATGGGGCGTGTGCCGAGGCCTTGCCACTTGATGATATTTCAGAATTTCGTCGCGCTAAGAACTTAATAAGCACACGCACTCGCGATGGCCGCAAAGTTGTTCTTGGAAATGATCCAGATGTTATGCCTGGGGGAGAAGACACCTATGCAAGTTACGGTGTTGGCTGGGCAAATGTTTCCAACACACCATTTCGACTTTATAAGCGTTACACACATGAAGGCGGCGTTATGTCACCTTTCATCATTCACTGGCCAGAAGGCAAGCTAAACTGTGGCAAAGTAAATACCAGCACTTTCCAGTTAGTAAACGTTGCTCCAACTCTCTATGACGCACTTGGCGTCACATACCCAGCAAGCCTTAATGGAAATGCGCTAGAACCTCTTGTGGGGGGCAGCATGTTGCCCGCTCTTCAAAGTTCAGATACCCAGAGTTCACAATTGTGGTGGGAGCACATTGGTAATGGCGCAATTATCAAAGGCAAGTGGAAGTTAGTTCGCCAGTATGACTGGGAATGGGAACTCTATGATTTAACAACCGATAGAAATGAATTGAAGGATCTTTCGGGTGCCAATCCCCAAATTGTTGCTGAGCTATCTGTTGAGTGGCAGAAGTTAGCCGATCAGTATGGAGTAATTCCATTTAGAAAGACGCTCGAGATTTATCACAAGCAAGGAATACGCGCCTCCGACTCGAATCACCACATTTAATAGGCACTAAAGACAATGCTTGTTTTATCACTTAGCGTATTAATTGGATTAATCATGGGCCTGCTTGGCGCCGGCGGCTCCATCATGACGACTCCGCTGTTTCTCTATGTGGAACATATGCCGGCGGTGGAAGCGATAGCTTCCAGCCTTATTGTCGTTGCAGTAGCTACTGCATTCGGTCTTATTGGCCACGCAAAGCGTGGTCACATCCAATGGCGCACTGGATTTATCTTTGGAATCTCAGGAATGCTCAGCGCCTTTGTGGGCGGGCAAGTTGGATCTCATCTACCGAGTGAGATCCTGCTCTTCACATTTTCATTGATCATGGCAGTAACTGGAATTGCAATGATTCGCCGCCGAAACGATTTGGAAACAGAGACTACACATAGGCCCATTACCCACCGCCTAATTTTAAATGGCGCACTCGTTGGCTTCATTACTGGCACCGTGGGTGTTGGCGGCGGATTTATGGTTGTCCCTGCCCTAGTTCTCTTTGGCGGCCTAGCCATAAAAGATGCCATCGCAACCTCATTTGTCATAGGAATTACCAATTGCCTCGGAGCTTTTTCGGGGTATGTCCTCAGATTTGATAGTGAGTCATTGGTATCACTTAATACTGATATCGCTTTTGATTTCAAGATAATTCTGCCCGCACTTATTGGAACATCCTTGGGCGCACTGGTGGGCTCTATATTCTCCCATCGAGTTAAAGCCCAGAAATTAAAAAGCGCCTTTGGCTGGTTTGTCATATTACTCGCGGTCTTTATCTTCGTTGAAAATATCCTTGGCGTAATGAAGAACTAGTTCTTCCGCCCCAAATTACTTGTCCTAGTCCACGCTATAGCTCTATTAGCTATAGCGAGCCTTCATGTATTTCAGGGCATGGGCCGACAAGTCATCTGAATCTTCCCAAAGGTTGCGCCAGATACAGAGCGCGTTAGAAAGTTCAGGATCGACAACTACTGAAGAAAATGACTCAAAGGTAATTGGACCTTTGTAATTTATCTTCTTTAGCGCGCCAAAGAATGTATCAAAATCAACATTTCCCGCGCCAAGATAACCTCGGTGGCTTTCACCGATATGGACATAACCAAGTGCATCCCCGGCTTCTAACACCGCTGCTGACATTCCATCTTCTTCGATATTCATATGATAGGTATCAAGGTGTAGATAGGCATTTGGGCGATTGACGGACTCAAGAAACTTAAGCCCTTCCTTTGCCGTATTCATAATATTTGTTTCATATCGGTTTACAACTTCAAGGCTTATGTTAATTCCTTTATCAGCGGCGTAATCAGCAAGTCTTTGCATGGCAGCAATTGAGTTAGCCCGATTTTCAGGTGAGGCAGGGCCCGGATATTTGCCCAAATTGCTGTAGATAACACCACAAAGTTCAGCAGATCCCAGGGCGTGAAGTTTATCTACAGCTTTTCTAAGTAGTTCATCCCCTTTTTTCACAATTGACGGATCTGTACTTGTTACATCAGTTGCAGGAGAAAGACCAAGAGATGCGGTAGCAAATAATCCATGTTCGGCTAGAACATCTTTTGTCATAGCCACATCAATAGAGTCTGGATCAATCATCAACATTTCGATGTAGTCATAGCCAGCACGCTGAGCACTTGCTGCAGCGCTGCGAGCACTTGCTTCAGTCCAATCCCCAGCCCAAACGAGCGCGTGACCACCAAAAGATAATGATTTGTTGTTAGGCATCTTCTACTCCTTAGGTTGTAAGACTGTTTAAAACTTTAAGCGTGGCTATCTAGCCAATCACCAATGATTCGCTTAAAGCGCGCTGGCTCTTCGAGATGCGGTGTGTGAGATGACTCGGGAAAGAGTTCCCAAGTTGATCCTGGAATCAATGAATGAATCTCGCTAACCATCGCTGGAGTCGCCTCATCAAATTGTCCCGAAACTAGAAGTGTCGGCACATTGATCTTTGCTAGATCAGCTCGGATGTCCCATGTCTTTAGAGAGCCGATAACATGGAATTCACTTGGGCCATTCATCGTGTGATAAACAGTTGGTTCAGCTGCTAATTGAGCAAAACTGTCAATCATGCATTGTGGTTGTGGGATGCGACAGAGATGGCGATCATAGAAAACAGTTACGGCTGCTTCATATGCTGGATTATCAGTTGTGCCATCTGCTTCATGTTTAAGTAGCGTTGCCTGAACTTCTGGCGGAAGTAGATCTCGCAACTTATTTGCTTCAGAGACCCAGACGTCCATGCTTGCGGGGGAGTCTGCAACGATTAGAGATGTAAGACCAGCCGGACGTGTGATTGCAAATTGCATTCCCAACATACCGCCCCAAGATTGACCGATGATTGCATAGTTATCTGCGATGCCCAGATGTTCGGTTAAGAGAACGAGCTCTTGCATAAATAACTCTGGCGTCCAGAATTCCTTTGGCGCCTCTGGCAAGTGCGTTGAATTACCGCAACCGATTTGATCGTAGAGAATGCAGGCGCGTCCAGTTTGTGCGATTAACTCAGCGATTGGGATGCAGTAGTTATGGCCGGCGCCAGGTCCACCGTGTAAAACCAGCAATGGTGTCTTACCGTTCTTGAGATCGCCAACTACACGATACCAAGTGTTGCCATGCTCCCATTTCATCATTTCACTCATAGCAGCACCTTAAATGGTCGGGGATTGGATTTTAACTTTGGAACGCGCACGCGCGCGATCTTGGTGCCAGGAGATGGATGGCACGCCTGTGCAACACCGAGATCTGCTTGGACAGAGAGGAAGATAAAGGCATCTTCGATAGTAAATCCCCACTGATCAACGAGAATCTTTGCCGCCTCTTCGCATGCGATAGTCATCGCCGCATCTAAGTCGCCAGGAGTTGTTCCGTGGGTATAGAACGAGTCGGCATCTTCAGTTACTGGCCAGCCACCTGCTACACCTTTTATAACATCTACTGAAATCACAACATCTCCGCCGATTTCAACACCGGTACCGGAGATTTCTCCATCACCCATTGATGCATGCATGTCACCAATAGCAAGAAGTGCGCCTTCTTGAAAAACTGGCATGTAAAGCGTTGCACCCTTGCGGTGGAAGTGATCATCCATATTTCCACCGTGGCGGCCTGCTTCAAAGGTTGCGATGGCACCAGATTCAGGTGCAACACCAATTACTCCAAGCATTGGAACTGCTGGGAACGAAACCTTCTCATTCATGGTCACGATGCCATCGCTTACTTTAAAGATTCTAGTTACTGGTGATTTTGATTTGTGAATCAACTGTCCCCATTCAGGGATCACCATGCCAGCACCTTGAGGACCCGGATCAATTGTTTTTAGAGTGACTGCAAGTGAATCTCCAGGCATCGCACCTTCTACAAATATTGGACCAGTTGCGCTGTTAACGCGATTTAAATCAAGTTTTTCAACTGTATCTGCTTCGCTCTGAACTTGTCCGGTAAAGCAATCCCAAGTTTCAAGATGAATAGTTGCACCAGCTTTAACGCGAAGCACTGGTTGCATATCTGCGGCGAATGCCCAGACATGTTGGTCTTTGGTAATGTGGTGATCTGCCTGATACTTCACTTTTCCTCCTACTTAGATTAAAGCGTTGAAAATTTAGCCTCTGAAACGAATGCCGTAATTGTGCATCAATATGTGGCGGTTGCATAGTGATTAAAGTCCTAGAACTCGCTATCTTTCTCACATGTTGCCAGAGTCATTTAAGAGCGCCAATCATTACCTCTCGCGCGATCATCACACCTATAGTTTCGCTAGTACCCATCAGCCGGTGCTTACCGTTGAACCAGGTGAGTTAATACATCTCCAAACCTGGGATTGCTTTGCCGGGCAAGTCATCGTTGACGCCGATCTCACAAAAGATATTGATGACTCCAAAGTAAACCCAGCCACTGGGCCGATCTATGTAAAGAGCGCCGAACCAGGCGATACTTTGGCAGTTACTATTTTGGAAATCATTACCCAAGAACGTGGTGTTGCGCGCTGCTTTGAAGGAGAAGGCCAGCTTTCACACCTTTTAAAAGGTCCTTACGGCAGATTCTTTAAAGTGGTCGATGGCGTTGTAACGATGAACGAACACGTTTCATTTCCAGCAGCGCCTATGTTGGGTGTAATCGGGGTTGCACCTGAATCTGGAGAAATAGCCACTATGCCAGCAGGTAAGCACGGTGGAAACTTAGATAACAACATGAATAAAGTTGGTTCAACAATTTATCTGCCCGTCAAACATTCAGGTGCGCTACTTGGCATTGGAGATATGCATGCAGCCATGGGCGATGGTGAAATCTCCGGTACCGGTGTTGAGATCGGCGGTGATGTCTTAATAAAAGTTGAAGTCATCAAAGCGATTACGACAGATTTTCCTGTAACCGAATTAGATGGCTGCTGGATTACACATGGGGTTGCAGTACAAGATATCGAAGCGGCGATGCGGATTGCCTGCGAACAAGCAGCCGGATTATTGGTAGACCATTGGGGATTTACGATTGAAGATGCCTTTATCTTTCTATCTGTTGCTTGCGATCTGGGCATTGCACAGAACGTTCATCCCAGCACAGGAACAGTAATTGCCAAATTGCGAGTTCCAAAGCTTGCTGCTTGTCCGCGTCCCTTTAATCTTTAACCATTAACTTTTAAGAGATTAAATCGCAGGCCACATCCACGCCACGAATATCACGAAGTGCTGGGCTGTTGATTGCACATTCTGGCTTTGCGATCGGACAGCGGGTATGAAATGAGCACCCACTAGGGCGGTTAAGCGGCGATGGAATATCTCCGACAAGAATTTGACGGCTACTTGCACCGTTTTCACCGATACGTGGGTTAGCTGACAAAAGTGCTTTGGTATATGGGTGCTTGGGGTCAGAGTAAATCTCTTCGACGCTACCGATCTCAACGATGCGTCCTAAATACATCACCGCGATGCGATCTGAAATATGGCGAACTACGCCAAGGTCGTGGGCGATAAATATGTAGGTTAAGCCAAGTTCTTCTTGTAATTCTTTGAAGAGGTTTAAGACCTGCGCTTGAATCGAGACATCAAGTGCGCTTACTGGCTCATCTGCAATGATCAACTCTGGTTTAAGAGTAAGGGCACGGGCTATAACCACGCGCTGGCGCTGACCACCTGAAAACTCATGCGGATACTTTTCGTAAGAACCTTTATCTAGCCCAACTCGCTCTAACAGAGCCTGTGCTTGCGATCTGCGCTCTTCTTTGGAGACACCATTGATGCGCAGCGGCTCTTCAACTATTGCGCCAATCTGGCGACGTGGATTTAGGGATGCATAAGGATCTTGAAAAATAAACTGAATCGATTTACGCAGTGGACGCATCGCCGATAGTGACTTACCAGCAATATTTTCACCTTTATAAATAATCTCACCAGCAGAGGGTGTATCAAGCCTTGAAATCACTCGACCTAGCGTTGATTTTCCACATCCGGATTCGCCAACAATTCCTAAAGTTTGGCCTTGTGAAACTGAAAATGAAACGTCTTCCAGAGCTGAGACTGAGCTCTTTCGCACAGAAAGAGAACCTCCTGCAGTCTTATAAATTTTAGAGAGGTTTTTTATCTGAAGTAGCTCTGACATTTAACGGACACCCTCTTCTAGCAGAATGCACGCTGCACCAAAACCTTGGCTATCTGCAATAAAAGGTGGGACGCTAGAACAAGCTGGCTTTACCTGCGGGCAACGTGCTTGAAATGCGCAGCCGACTGGAAGATTTAAAAGCGATGCTGGTTGACCAGAAATTGTTTCTAGTCGCGATGTACGTGCACGGTCGATGCGCGGAACTGAGTTCATTAGACCTTTTGTATACGGATGTTGCGGAGATTTAAAGAGCGAATCTTTACTCGAACGCTCAACTGCGCGGCCGGCATACATAACCAATACCTGTGAAGCAATCTCAGAGACAACACCCATATCGTGAGTGATTACGATAATTGAAGAGTTATGAGTCTTGCGAAGGCGCTCAAGTAGATCAAGGATCTGCGCTTGGATAGTTACATCTAGCGCAGTTGTTGGTTCATCTGCAATCAGAAGTGCTGGATTTAGCGATAGCGCCATCGCAATAATGGCGCGCTGGCGCATTCCACCAGAGTATTCATGTGGATATTGATCAACTCTCTTTGCTGGATCTGGGATACCAACTTCATCAAGAAGTTCAATCGCGCGCGCCCGCGCTGCCTGCTTTGAGATCGAGCTATGTAGTTGCAACTGTTCACGGATATGCCAACCAACTGTATAAACCGGGGTAAGGGCCGTCATGGGATCTTGGAAGATCATCGCAATATCTTTACCCCGAACCGCGCGAAGTTCAGGATCACTCTTCTTTAATAAATCTTCACCTTGAAATAAGACTTCACCAGTAATTTCGGCGTTGTCATCTTTGATCAGTCCCATAACAGCGCCCATCGAAACGCTCTTGCCTGAACCAGATTCACCAACGATTCCAAGTACCTCACCGGCGTCAATTGAGAAAGAGAGATTGTTAACCGCGCGCACCAAGCCTTTGCGAGTACGGAAGGTGACGTTTAAATCTTTTACTTCGAGTAATTTAGCCACGGCGCACCCGTGGATCTAGCCAGGCATAGAGAACATCAACAACCGCGTTTGCGATAACGATAAAGAAAGCGGCATACATAACAGTTGCCATAATTAGGGGGAGATCAAAATTCTGCAGCGCAGTAAAGGTCAATCGCCCAACGCCCTGGATTCCAAATACAACTTCTGTAAGAAGAGCTGATCCGCCAACGAGTGCGCCAAAATCAAGGCCAAAGAGTGAGACCACGGTAATAAGGCTCATTCGGCTGGAGTGTTTTAAAAGAATCCGTTTTTCACTCGCACCTTTTGCGCGCTCGGTCTTAACGAAATCCTCCTGCATCAAGCCAACAATCTCACCGCGGATAACTCGGATATATATACCCGCATATAAAAGTGAGAGCGTTAGCCAAGGAAAAAGAAGTGAGAGAAACCATTGACCTGGATTTTCCGTTAGAGGTACATAACCTAACGGGGGGACCCAGCGGAAAGCGGTGTCATGAAGCCTTCCTTGCGTTATTAGATTTACAACTTCGCCCAGCCAATAAACTGGTAGCGAGACGCCAATAATTCCGACAACGCCGATCGCTGGATCTATCCAAGATTTACGCATTCCCGCAGCGGTTACGCCCAGGCCTATTCCCAGTAGCAACCAGATAATTGAAGCGCCAATAACTAGCGAGAGAGTTGCTGGGACTGCCTGAATAAGTTGCGGCCAAACTTCTTCACCACGATTTACATATGATGTTAGATCGCGCTGAATAAAGAGGTGATCCATCATTGAGAGATAACGCTCGGGAAGTGGTTTATCTAAATCAAAGGTTGCGCGCACTTGAGCCAACGTTTCTTGGCTAGCGTTGCGGCCAGCGATTCGCGCAGCTGGATCGACGCCAGGTGTTGCAAAGAAGATGAGAAAAACGAGAATGCTGATTGAGGTTAATACAAAGATGGCTGCGCTAAATCGCTTTGCGATAAAGGCAATCACACAGCACCTCGCATACGGGCCTTTGGATCTAGCGCATCGCGAACTGCATCACCAAGTAAATTTAGCGAGACTGCCGTAATTACTATTAGTAAACCCGGCAAAAGTGCAACAAGTGGGCGGGTGTAGAGCAAGCCGAGTCCATCCTTAATGATTGTTCCCCAAGATGCATCAGGTGGTTGAACGCCTATAGATAGGAAAGAGAGCGCAGATTCAGTTAACATGGCAAGGGCGACCATCATTGGAATAAAAACGATAACACTCGGAATAACATTAGGCAGAATTTCACGGAAGATAATTTGACTACTCTTAGCGCCACTTCCGATAGCAGCCTTAACAAATTCACGCTCGCGTAGCGCAATTACCTGTCCACGAATTGGGCGCGCAACATAGGGCACATAGACAAGTCCAATAATAAATATCGGAAGATAGAGCGAACCTGCTTCGAGTGAAATTGGTCCCCATTTAAAACCACTCGTTAATAAAACCACCGAGAGCGAGATAGAGAGTAGATAGACCGGAAATGCCCAGATCACATCTAAAATACGAGAGATAAATGAGTCAACAAATTTACCTGAGTACCCGGCGATGACTCCTAACAAAGTGCCGATCGTTATCGTTAGAAAACCTGCCGTAAAACCAATGAGCAAGGTATTGGTGCCACCGTATAGAAGTCTGGCTGCAACATCGCGGCCTTGGTTATCGGCGCCAAGTGCGTAGGAGCCGATGCGCCAGGTTGGTCCGATGGGATTGACACCAATTCTCAGACCTTCTGTTGATTGCTGGAGAACTGACACCTCTTGCCCATCAATGACAGTCGTTCCATTAATTGAGGAGACGAAGGGATCGGTCTTTGAAACATAGGTGGCATATAGAGGCGCCGACAAAGTTAAGACAACTATAAATAAAAGTAGCGCTGAGGCTATCCAAGTACGACGATCGTGAGCCAGCGTTTCTCGTGCAATTCTTCCAGGACTTTCGGAAAGAACTTGCACTGCTGGCTCACGATCAGTCATACACCCACTCTACCTAGGACTTGCTTACTTTTTCTTCTTGTTAATTAGCGAGCGACTGGTTATTTAACCTGTAGCTGGCTTACCAACATGTAGAACTGCTTCGAGAAGTTGTAGTTCTTTACACGCTTTGACAAGAAGTCAACTTGCTTTGGTGTAAAGGCAACAGCTACAGGAGCCTCATCCATGATGTCCTTATCAATTACGCCCCACTCTTTGTTAGCAGCAGCCTCATCGGTTACAGCTAAGTCCATGGCAGCGATCATGCGCTTATTTATATCCTTATTGCAGTAACCAGCCATGTTGATTGAGGAATCTGAACCTGGTGTAAATGATTCACAACCAAGCAAGATATATGAGAAGTCCATTGCAGCAGGGAAATCTTGATACCACTGGGATAGCGAGATTTGAACCTTGTTATTTGTATTTTGGATGTAGGTAAATTGGATATTTGAAGAAATTGGCTTTAACGTCGCCTTGTATCCAATTTGATTTAATACGCTCTGGACATATTCACCCATCTGCTTATTAACTTCATCATCTGAGACCACAACGCCGACTTTCTGGCCGAGAGTTCCAGATTCCTTTACTAAAGCCTTTGCCTTTTCTAGATCTGGCTCAACCCATTCCTTGGCAGGTGACGCTGTATCTGCACCCTTTGTGTACTGACAGAAGTCAGCGTGCCCTGGGAATCCTGGTGGTAAGAAGGTACAAGCAGGTGATGCTAGTTGTTCTCCACCGAAGATTTTGACCATCGCATTACGATCGAGGGCGTAGTTAACTGCTTGACGCGCCTTAACGTTATTAAATGGTGCGATGTTGTTATTCATTGGTAAGTACCACATCGCTGTAAGGGTATGGACATTGATCTGGTCAGCATTCTCGGTGCCGAGCTCAGATAAACGGTCTGCTGGAATTGGATCGAGCATCCAGTCAGCCTGATCATTTTTGATGGCATTTACTTGCGCTTCGGCCGTTAAACCAAAGGAGTAAACAATTTCGTCAGGATAACCAGCAGGCTGTGCCTCACGGTTCCACTCAACGAAGTGGGTGTTGCGAACCATCTTTAATTCATTGTTTGGATCATATGAAGCAAATGCATAGGCGCCAGTTCCTGGAATTGGATCTGAGCCAGCATCTTTGCTTGGCGCATCAGCAGGCAGTACCACAGCGTGTGGAAGTGCCAACTTGTATTTAATTGTTGCATCAGCACCAGTTAGATTAATTACAATCTTATTTGTTGCTGCATCTACAACGACTCCCTTATCTAAATTACAGGTAGCTGGAGTTGCTAGACACTTATCTGCTCCAACTATTCCGTTATAGAAACCACCAGCTGTTGGTGATGAGACTTTGAAGATACGCTCAAATGATGCTTTAACATCTGCCACAGTGACATCGCGGCCGTCTGAGAATTTAATTCCAGAGCGAAGAGTAAATGTGAGAGTCTTTCCATCAGCACTTACTTCAGGAAGAGCTTCTGCTAAGTCAGGAACAATTTCAAATGACTTTGGACCATCAACTTTGCGGAATGCAAGAAGACCGTCGTATGTAGCCTGATAGAGCTGCCAGAATTGCAGCGTGTAGTTAATGTGTGGATCTAGAGTTCCGGCTGCTCCCTTTGCTACTAAGCGAAGTGTTCCACCAGCTTTTGATTCATCGTAAGCAGCGAGTGCGCCTTCTTGCGCTTGGGCACCTGAACCGGCTTCATCTTCGGCACCTGAACTACAAGCGCTGAGAATAAATGCCAGTGACAGCAGCGCTGCCACAGATTTCGAACGTCTCATCATTCCTCCTAGGAATTCAACGGGGCAGGGATCGCCCCTTGCGGTGGGGAAAGCATTCCATTTAACCTGCAAAAAGGCGCTACCAATTTCAAACTATTTTCGAAAGCATTGCTCTTAGATCCCATCATCCAAGATGGCTATGGCCCCAGATCTACTTTTGAGAGCCAGTAAAGGCCAACGCCGAGTCCATTAAGAGCGCAACATCAAGTGATTCCTGGATCGGCAGTACCCAAACGTCCTGCCCACTAATTTAACAATCAGGCCAACCAGAATAAAGAGCAGACCTAAGGGCAGGCTGGCCATTAAAAACCAGAGATAACCACCGCCACCTGAGCCCTCATCAAACATCGACCCACCCTTGATAACCGAATATAAGAAAGCACAAATAATCGGAAATACTGCAATGAGCAGACCGGCTCGAATGAATGAGAATCTCTTCACGTAATAAATGATAAACAGGCCACCATTCAATAACCCCAAAAATAGGATGAAAAACACGGCCATAAATCCGTTAGCGCTTCTGTTACCCGTTGTGACCATGTTGGAGAAGTAGGTGTAGATACAGATTGCGTTAATAAAGAGGGCGATCAGTAAGACAATCCTTTTGAAAGACATATCGTAAGGGTAGGGCTAAAGATGAAAGATAAAGGGTTTTTTGAATCGGCCCCGGTGATTAAAAGATATCCACACGAAAAGAAAAAAACTAAATCAGTTTTCGTAACTGACTTAGGTTCAGCCTTGCGTACCGCTGTAGCTCATTTGATAGAGCACCCCACCAACTATGGGAAGTGTAGCGGGTTCGATTCCCGCCAGTGGTACGCACACCAAGTGGCCTCACGCTAGTTACGTGGGGCCACTTTGCATTTGTGACTCTGCGTAACTACCCGCAATTAATATTGTGAATATCGGCAAACATATCCGCCTCTCTCCCGGGGCGCTCCAGCACATAATCACCACACACCTGACAGAAGGCATGAAAGTAATAAACCCCAAGCTCTTCCATCCATTTGTAGTCATAGATAAATGAGACAACAACGGCGCCAAAATCTGGCAGTGACCGATGCCCGCGCGCACGATGGGCCGCGCTTTGTGGAGCTGACGAATTTACAGGAAACGGTGCATTACGCCCTAAACAAACATCTGCTATTTCACTCCAAGAAGATGTTCAAGTGCTAACTGATTTAATCTGACAAAAGCAAAACCTTTACCGTTGAAATATTCATCCGTGTTAAATTCTTCAAATGAACTTTGGTCCGCAATTAGTTCATTGTAATTTTCACCTGGGTTTAATGTAGGTATACTAATTTCAGATACTCTTGAATTCCGTAACGCTTGCTGAACTGCTGGATCCGCACGGAATACTTTGGAGCGCTCCTTGAAAATCAGATAGTTCCTCATATTTGCACGTGCAGAATCCCAAACTCCTTCGTAATCTTCGGTACGACTTGGCTTGTAATCGAAATGTCGAGGACCGTCATAAGCTGGAGTTCCATTAGGACCAGAATTTTCCAGAAGATCAATAAGCGTGAAAGCATTCATAAGATCGCCGTGTCCAAATACTAAATCCTGATCATATTTGATTCCCCGTTGCCCGTTTAGATCTATATGAAATAACTTCTTATGTTCGATGGCCTGGGCAATTCCTGCTGTGAAGTTTAATCCTGCCATTTGCTCGTGCCCGACTTCAGGATTTACCCCAAAAAGCTCAGGTCGATCTAGCGTGTTAATAAAAGCTATTGCATGACCTAGCGTCGGCAATAATATGTCGCCCCGTGGCTCGTTTGGCTTTGGCTCAATTGCAAATCTAATGTCATATTTTTTGTCTGTTACATATTCACCAAAGATGTTTAGCGCTTCTCTATATCTTTCAATGGCACCCGAAACATTCTTAGCATGGTCGTATTCCGCACCTTCACGGCCACCCCACATTACAAATGTCTTTGCGCCTAATTCAGCGCCGAGGTCTAGCTGTCGAAATGCTTTCCGCAATGAAAAGCGGCGCACCCCGCGGTCATTGGAAGTAAATGCACCATCTTTAAAGACGGGAGCGCTAAAGAGGTTAGTGGTGACCATCGGTATCTCTATCCCGGTCTCTGCCAGGATTTTCTTTAGCCGTTGGATCATGGTCTCTCGCTGCTGATTTGATGAGCCAAACGGGAATAAATCATCATCGTGGAAGGTCAGGCCATACGCCCCAATTTCGGCCAATTTGGTCACGACATCCTCTATTTCAAGCCCTTTTCGAGTCGGCCCCCCAAAAGGGTCGGTGCCGTTATACCCCACGGTCCATAGCCCAAAGGAAAACTTGTCAGCCTTGGTCGGTGTCAGATACATCTTGGACCTCAATCCTTTTTCAATAATTTGTTGATTAAAACTACAAACTAGCATAAGGGGAAGAAATATGGAATTTACCGGATGCCGCCACAATTGAACATGAGCGTCGATTGCCCAAATTACCTTGAAATCAAGCCCCATAGGATGAGATTTGTCGTATTTTGCCTTATATAGGTAAATAGCGCCACTCAGGATTATTTAAGTTTTTGGCGAAACTTGCGATAAATACTTGCCAATCTCTTGCATATGTTGTTGCTTCAACATATTGTTTGCTCAAATGAATCGAGAGGTCTCCCGGCTTCCAGGTCAAACTGAAGAAATTAGATAGAAAGGGATAGGTGCCAAAATGAGTTTTCCCACTGCTTTATCGACTACTCGGTCGGCCCCGATCATCCTTGATATTCGCCAAATTAGTAAGAGTTACCAGGGAGTGGCTGCACTTGAAAACGCGAGTCTTCAGGTTCGAAAAGGTGAAATCCATGCCGTCTTGGGCGGCAATGGAGCTGGCAAATCTACTTTGATTGGAATCCTCTCCGGAGTTACGCAACCAGATTCTGGAGAGTTTCTTCTAGAAGGCTCTGCACTAGCACCTCGAAATCCAAGGGACGCGATTAAGTCAGGTATTACCACTATCTACCAAGAGCTCTCTTTGGTACCCGCACTTACGACACTTGAAAATATCTTTCTAGGCCGGGAATTAATTATTGAGCGAGCAGGCATGAAGGTATTGCTAGATCGCAAAAAAATGAAAAATGAAGTTATTGAACTTGCCCAAATATTTGGAATATCAAAGGATGAGCTTGATATCCCGATTAGCGAATTTGGAGCTTTGAAAAAGAAAGTCATCGAGATTGTTAAAGCTTTGACTTTTGATGCTCGGATCTTAATTCTAGACGAACCAACGTCTGGCTTGGAAGAAGAAGAACGCCTTCACTTATTTGATCATATGCGTAATTTGCGTAGCAGAGGTGTCGGTCTCATTTGGGTAACCCATCATTTAGATGAACTTCATGGCCTTGCAGACGTTGCCACCATTTTCCGTGACGGCAGAACGCTTGAATCTCTAAATTTAGAAAATTCCACAGTAGGAGAAATTACAAACTTAATGTTTGGAATCCAATCAAATGAAGCAGGCTTGAGAACCAAAAATGATCGTTTACAAAAAGATGATAAGTCCAATAGACCTGAGGTTCTAAGTCTGCATGCAGTAAGTCGAGCAGGCGTGCTTCGAGATATCTCTTTTAGCTTGCATGCTGGTGAAGTTATAGGGATATCTGGATTGGCGGGCGCCGGCAGAACAGAGTTAGCAAGAGTGATCATGGGAATTGATACCCGAACTTCTGGTCAGATTTTTTTAAAGGGCAAGGAAGTTAATTTCAAATCATCTGCTTTTGCCTACAAAGCGGGTATCGCAATGCTCCCGGAAGATCGGAAGCAACTAGGAATTATTTCTGGCTTATCGGTTGCAGAAAACATTTCAATTTCTAATTTGTCAAGTGTCAGCAGGTTCGGATTTATCATAAGCCGGAAAAAAGAACGCGAATTAGCGACCAAGTATAAAGAGATACTTTCAATTCGAACTCCAAGCGTAAATCAAAAGATAAACAATCTCAGTGGCGGAAGCCAGCAAAAAGCAATTGTCGCAAGATGTCTAAATTCCAAGCCATCAGTTTTAATCATTGATGAGCCAACACAAGGTGTTGATGTTGCAGCAAAAACCGAAGTCCACGAACTTATTCGAGATTTTACCTCGAAAGGTGGGGCTGCAATAGTGATTGCATCTGAAATCCAAGAACTTCTAGAACTTTCTCACGAGATTTTAGTGCTCAGAAATGGCTCCATAGTAGGAAGAATTGAAAATGTTCAGAACTCTATAGAAAAGTCCCGAGTAGTAGAAATCAAAGCGGAAGTACTTGCTTTATCTGCCGGAAAAAGGTTAAAAAATGAAATTTAAGAATTTCTTTTTTCGAAGTGTCTCCATAACTGGAGTTCCAATTTTCGGTCTCCTAATCTTAATCGTGGCACTTTTTCAATTTGTTGTACCAATTTTTAATGCAACAGTTGGCGACTACATCACAAATCTTGTTCCTGTTCTTTTACTCACCGTGGGTGCCGCAATTGTGATAATTGGTGGATCTATCGATCTATCAATCGGTACAGTTTGTGGATTAAGTGCGGGAATAACAATGTGGACATTGGCGTCTGGTCTTCCAACCGCTTTATCAATTTTACTAGGCGTAGCGACAGGTACATTTTTTGGACTTCTCAATGGATTTCTTATTACAAAATTTGGAATAAATGACTTCATCGCGACATTAGCGACACTCAATATTTCCGGGGGATTACTCATCGTGTTGAGCCAGGCTACAGAGCTCTACGGAGCAGAATCTGAGTTTTTTACCTCTTTGGTATACGGCAGTTTCTTTGGTATCCCCACCTCATTTTTCATCGCGGGAGCAATCATTCTCTTGATGCAATTTTTGTTGCTCAAAACAATCTTGGGCAGAAGAATTTTTGCAATGGGAAATAGTGGAGCCGCTGCAAATGTCGCGGGAATCAATGTTCGCAATGTAAAACTAGCGACCTTCGTATTATCAGGGACTCTGGCTGGTTGTGCTGGCGTGCTTTTGGCTTCAAGACTTGGTGGAGTTCAAGCCTTTCTGGGTCTTGGCTACGAATTTACGGCAATCGCAGGTGCGGTCGTAGGTGGCGTAAGTCTGGCAGGTGGACGAGGTTCGGCGGCGGCTGCCCTGGCTGGTGGTCTCTTCATCGGAACATTGGCACAAGGATTGCAACTTATAGGTGTCGAGCCAATCTTTTTCGGAATTGTGAGTGGTTTAGCACTGATTATCGGCGTCATCTTTGACCAAAAAATTCAGGATATTGGTCAATTGCGTTCGAGATTTGATAGCCGTGTTTTAGCACAACCTCCTCGAAAGGAGGGAGATCATGGCTAATCAAAGGTTTAACATTTCGATGAAAAAATTTTTGTCGGATCCTATTTTAGGTGTAATTATATTATTACTTCTCGTTGGTGGAGTTGCCTCATTTACTGTTGAAGTTTTCTTTACCTTACAAAACTTTACAAATTTCTTGAGTGGCAGCTATTTTGTGATGTTGTTAGCGATGGGAATGACCGTAGTTCTTATATCCGGCGGTATTGATTTATCTATTGGCGCCGTCATGGCCCTCTGTGCAGGAATTGTTGCAAAATTGGCCTTGCAAGGAATGTCGGTACCCTTAGTAATAGTTTGCGCACTAGCAGTCGGCGCTTTCGTTGGTTGTCTCAATGGACTTCTTGTCACAGTTGTTGGCTTACCTGACTTCATAGCAACATTGGCAATGTCGGCTTTTGCCACTGGAATTCTATTCATCTGGACTAAAGGCACCCCGATCGTGGGCTATATGGATGAGACTTACAAGCAAATCGGTGGGCTAGCTCCGATTTATCGCGAAGTGACAGTTCCTATGGTGATAGCAATAGTCGTTGCATTCGCTTTGGGAGCGATGTTGAAAAAAACCAAATTTGGAGTTCATCTTTTTTCAGTAGGAAGTAACAGATTAGCGACGCGACAATCTGGAATAAATGTTACAAACATACGAATCTTGGCTTACGTGATTTCTGGAGTTTGTGCTGCTCTCAGTGGCATCATCATGGCTGGTCGAAATACCACGGTGCCACCAGATCTAGGGGGCGGTTATGAGGTTCTTGCAATAGCCGCCGCACTCATCGGAGGCGCAAGTCTGATGGGTGGTCGCGGACGAATACTGGGAGCAATACTGGGTGAAGTAGTACTTGCCATGACGATAAATATCATCAACCTTTTAGGTGTTCCGTCAAGCTATCAGAAAATTTTTATTGGTGGAATTTTGCTACTGGCAGTTTTAGTGAACCAGCTTGTCATCTCCTCGCGAACGAAAATATTGATGCGAAGTACAAATAAAAAATAATAGATTTCTTCTACGTCGGGTAGAAGAATGCACTACAAGGATCATGAAAATGATCGAATGAAAGGATCGGAATGAAAAGTACTATAAAAACAAAGACTTTGGTATTAGCTGTTATTGCCTCATTGGTGACCTTAACAATGACCGGAAGTGCCGCAAATGCCATAGGAACATTAAAACAAGACGCTCTAACAGGCACTTCGGCGACAGTTGACACTGCAGCTACAGATGCGGCAATCCGTAAATTGGTAAACGGTCGGACAATTAAGCTCGGCTTTGCTCCTCCGATCCTTTCTGAGGCTTACACCATTGCACAACAGGGTGCATGGAACCAGATGAAAGATTACGAGACTCGGTACGGAGTAAAGTGGGTCTGGACAGAGGAAGCACCGCTGAATAATGCCCACTCCGGTGTGGAAACAACGGGCTTCATTCAGAACTATGTTGCCAAGAAGTATGACGCAGTGTTCGTATGCTCTGCTGCTCCGGCTGCAGTCATGCAACAGCTTTATAAGCAAGGTTCTGCGAAGGGTGTTGAGTTCTACCAGTTTAACTCAACGGAGCAGTTGAATCAGAAATCTCAAGCAACTGATGCAACAGCTGGCTTATCTAGCGTGTCAAACATCAGTTATGACAATCGTTGGCAGTCCGGTGCTTTAGCAGCGCAATACATCGCTAAGGAACTTAAAGGAAAAGGCGAAATTATTATGATCCTTGGGCCAGCAGGATCTGACTGGACAAAACTTCGCGAGCAGGGATTTAGAGCTGTCATTAAGAAGTTCCCTGGTCTTAAGATTGTTGGAGCCGCTGACGGTGGATACGTTCGCGATAAAGGCTTGACTGCTGCGGCAGACTTGTTGACCAAGTATCCAAAAATTAACGCTATCTACGGCGAAAATGAAGATATGGCACTTGGAGCATCAGCAGCAATCGACGCCGCGCGCTTGAAGCACTGGGATGGCAAGTCAGGAATCATCACTATCGGTGCTGATGGACTTGTTTCCGGTATGGACGAAATCCGTAAAGGCAATCTGACTGCAACAGTAAATGTTGGTTATGCCGATATGGGTCGCACCATGATTCGTACCATGTTCGCACACAAAGTACTCGGCATGGATGTCGCTAAATTCATTCGAGTTCCAACAGTGATCGTCGACAAGAGCAATGTCGATATCTTCCAATCACAAATCAAGGCTGAGTTAGCCACAAAGGTTAAGTACTAGCCAGTAGTAGACGCCTGGCGCCGTAGTAATTACGACGCCAGGCATCTACACCCTCAATAAAAAAGGAGTTAGAAGGGGAAATGAAATGAACAAGTCGGGCACGTTAGATGCGGTTGATGTAGTCATTGTTGGATTAGGTGCTGGTGGTGGTCCCGCGGCAAAGGTATTGAGCGAGGCGGGTTACACGGTTATTGGATTTGATAAAGGACCATGGTTGCGTCACGAAGAACACTATTCCGGAGACGAACTTAAGTTCCAAAACCGTAGCTACTTATGGCCAGATGTAAAACTTATGCCCCGCACTGTTCGCAGCGATGTAAATTCCAAAGCTAGAATTTTCAATTTCTCGCCTGTTCCCTCAAATGTTGGCGGCGGAACTAGCCACATGGCTGGATGGACGCCAAGACCTAGACCGTCGGATTTTATTTTTAGAAGTCTCCATGGTGATTTACACGGCGCAAGTTTGGCTGATTGGCCATACCGATACGAACATTTGGAACCATATCTCACCAAAGTTGAATGGGAGTATGGAATTTCAGGCTTAACCGGTGCTGAGAAAGGGGCAGGTTTTAGAAGCAAGCCTTATCCAAGTGCTCCACTTCCTCCAACTCGATTTGGAAAAGCTTTCTATGACGCTTGCAAAAAACTTGATATTAACGCGTTCCCATTGCCGATGTCTCACATCACCAAAGACAATGCATTGGGGCGAGAAGCAATAAATCGCACAAGTTTCTGGAATCAATATGGAGATCCTACGGCGACTCGATCAAGCGTAGCCACGACATTCATACCTGACGCGATCAAAACAGGAAATTTCGAAGTAAGGGCAAATTCCTTTGTAAAAGAAGTAATTGTTGATGATCAAGGGGTCGCAAAAGGCGTTATCTATGTAGATGAAGATGGCATAGAATTTCGACAAGAAGCGCGCGTCGTAATTCTTTCATTAGGCTCCATTGAATCTGCAAGATTGATGTTACTTTCTAAATCTCGCAGATTCCCAGATGGGTTGGCTAATGATTCAGGACTAGTTGGAAAGAATGCGACATTCCACGAATACATTTTTGCAGTAGGACTTTTTGATAAAGACTTTACTGATCCACTCTATGGATTTACCGGAAATTATCAAAGCGGTGGGTCAATGGAATTCTATGAAACAGATGAGAATCGTGGCCATATCGGTGGTGGCATTATTGCAACCACACAAATTGGTCAACCAATTAACATGATTATGCCAGGCAAGCCTAGTTGGGGTCAGGCTGCAAAAGATTCGGATCGAGATTTCTTCAATTACTCAATGAAAATAGGTTTCATCCTTCAGGATATGCCTCAGGAAAGTAATCGAGTTGATTTGGATCCTGATGTGAAAGATATGTGGGGGCTTCCCGTTGCACGAATTACAAATAAGCCTCACATAAACGACACGGCGATGAGCCGCTGGCAGATCAACAAAAATGTCGAAATCCTTGAGGCAGCCGGCGCTATTCGCACTATGC
This sequence comes from Actinomycetota bacterium, assembly GCA_009698815.1. Classification (GTDB taxonomy): domain Bacteria; phylum Actinomycetota; class Actinomycetes; order Nanopelagicales; family Nanopelagicaceae; genus Planktophila. Next base: position 100,088 of record WLPJ01000006.1, read on the forward strand.
CGGTTTATCTGGGCGATGAATTCACTGGAAATTCCTGCCATCAGCAAGGTTCTGTGCGTATGGGAGTAGATCCTAGAAAGTCTGTACTAAATGAATGGGGTCAAGCTCATTCTGCTGAGAACGTTTTTGTATTAGATGGTGCAGGTTTTCCAACCGCAATGGGAGTAAATCCAACTCTAACAATCATGGCTCACTCTTGGCGCTGTGCTGATTACATCGCCAAAGTTTATCTAAAGGGCAGAACTGAGAAAACTGTTCTTGAACCGCTTAAAAATTTAGGGAGGAAATAAAATATGATCTCGAAATCTGAGTGGGAAATTGTTCCCCTAACTATCGATCCGGACTCAAGTAAAAAGCTTTTCTTTACTGATCATGAGTGGGAAACTATTGAAGCCGCAGCCGCACGAATCATTCCAACTGATCATGATCCTGGAGCAAAAGAAGCACGAGTAATCGTCTTCATCGATCGTTACCTATCAGGAATTGACTACGTGTATGCCGCGGCAGATGGAAGTGGTTTTTTGCGAATGTCTGGACGAGATGCGACTGCCGCTAGAGTCAGTAATGAAATATTTAAGGCTATGTACCGTGAAGGAGTCAAAGACTTAGATCACTTAGCGGGTGAATTTGGATCCAAAAATTTTAAGGAGAGTCCTGCAGAGACTCAAGATAGAATTTTGGAGAAGTTAAGTGGTAGGCCGAAACCAGAACCTATTCGTTTTGATATCCACGAAGTTTATTACTCTCGCCTTCAAGGAAATACCGATCAAGATAAAACTTTCTTCGACACTCTTTGTTTGCATGTTCGCCAAGGTTTTTATTCTGATCCGGTATATGGCGGTAACAAAGATCAAATTGGCTGGAAAGTCATCGGCTTCCCTGGTCCAAAGTCCCTCAAAGACACAATTGATGGTACCTACACAACTGACCCGTACTTCGTCCATGACGTGAGTTGGCCAGAACTCCTGTTGGACTTCAAGGGCGTTGCAGTATGCAAAGTTTCGTGTGCCACCGAAGGAGGTGTCTGCTGCGGGAAATTAGAGATAGAGAGTTAGCACCGGGGATAAAAAAGAAAATAAATTAATTTCAAACTAACGAAAGGGCATAAAATGTCAACGCATCAAGAGAAACTGGATAAGTATGTGGATCGTTCCAACAGAATTATCCCAAACAAGATTGATCTAAAGCGAACTGTTGTTCACTGCTTGGATATTCAAAATCTTTGCCTATCCAAGAAAGGCTCTGACTACGTAGAAAGCGTGGGAGGAGCGCCTTCAGGAGAAGAAACGTTAGTTCAAGCAAAAAAGGTTTTGGATTTAGCGAGAGAAAAAGGAATCACTGTCAATTGGTCTATGTGGGGTATGGACCCAAATGGCTATGACATCGGAATTTGGGGATTGAAGTATCCATCTTGGCGTAAGCCAGATTCACCTTTTAATCACGGAACATTCGATGGTGCCCTCTGTGACGGGTTTGTACCGGCTAAAGGTGAGGCTCTATTGAAAAAACATCGTAATAGCAGCTTCTTTGAAACTGCATTTAATTCATGGCTACTCGAGGCAAAATGTGAATATTTAGTTATCAATGGATCATCTACTGGTAATTGCGTACCCACAACTGCACGCGATGGTTTTGAATTGGGATATAAAGTCATCGTACTTGCCGACTCTGGAACTGCGATTCCTCTAAATCGTGGAGGTCGCAATCCAGCTTATGACAAAGATACTCCAGAAGGTTACGGTCAATACTGGGAAGGCTTGCGCAACATGCAAGCTCAATACGCTGATGTCATGTCAACAGCAGAGTTTATTGATCTTGTAAATAATTCATCAAATTGATGGTGGGGGAGGTGAGCTACCTCGAAGTTGTTTACAACTTCGAGGTAGCAAACTTTCAGTGAATTGGAAGGAGGTGTTTGCGTATGTCTAAAATTTCAGTAAGAGCGAAATTTGGTGGACAGAACTGGGATTCAACGATCTTGGGTTTTGGAACCGTGCCTCTAGGTAATTTTGGCAAGCCTATGGATTCTTCCACTGCTCATAATTTGATTGAAAGAGCCTGGGATGACGGAGTGCGTTTTTTCGATACTGCCCCTATGTATGGACACGGGCTAGCGGAATATCGTTTAATGGATTTTCTACTCAACAAGAAAAGGGAAGATTATCAATTAGTAACAAAGGTAGGGAGAACGTTACTTCCAGCAAAACCTGGAACTTTCGATTCTGCTCCTTGGGTTGATACACCCCCATTTAAAATTGAATTTGATTACTCTTATGACGGCGTTATGCGTCAAGTTGAAGATAGCCTGCAGAGATTAGGCACATACTATTTAGATGTCGTATTGATTCACGACACAGATAGATGGACTCATGGAGATGATTACCAAGCAAGATTCGATGAAGCGGTTGCTGGGGCAGCTAAAGCGCTTGTCAAATTGAGAGATGAAAAAGTAGTAAAGGCTATAGGGTTTGGAGTAAATGAAGTTGATGTTTGTTTGAGCGCTTTAGATCAAGTAGATGTCAATGCATTTTTAATCGCTGGCACTTACACATTGTTAAATCAAAGTGCTGGCCGGGAATTGTTACCAAGGTGCCATGCTCGCGGAGTAGGCATTATCAACGGTCGAGTCTTCGGTTCTGGGATTCTAGCAACCGGTTCAGCAGAGGGTGCCAAATTTGATTATGCGGTTGCTCCTCGGGAGATTGTCGCAAAAGTGCAAAAATTTGAAGAAGTTTGTAAATCATATGAAATCTCATTAGGTGCTGCAGCAATTCAATTTGCAGCAAGGGGACCTGCGATAGCAAACGTTTGTATAGGATCGCGAACCATTGAACAACAAACTGAGAGCTATGCCTGGTTTGAACAATCAATACCAGATGAATTTTGGGCAGAGTTAAAGAAAAAGCAATTGATCGAATAGCAGCACCACTAATACCAATAACAATGGAGAGGAACTAGAAAATGTTTACGGAGTTAAAACATATTGCGCAGTTAGCGGAAGAGACTGCTAGTAAAATGGGGCTTGGAGTCGTAGTTAGTATCGTGGATGTCCATGGAAATGCGGCGTTGCTTCATCGGATGGATAAGGCACCTATGCATTCACTAGAGATGGCTTTTAGAAAAGCCTATACCGCGGCTACTTTCAACGTTGTCACCGAAGACCTAACTGAAAAAGTTCAGCCGAATGCACCACTATTTGGGCTTGCTGTTAATTCCGGAAGCAAATTGATTGCATTCGGTGGCGGTGCTCCATTTATAGTTTCAACAGGTGAACGTTACGGAATTGGAATTTCAGGTGGTACGACTGAAGAAGATATTGACATAATGCGCGCTGCAGTATCTGCCTTTAATAAACGTTAAATTATTCTGCGGAGAATTTATGAATCGTTTTGTGAAAATATTCCTGATCCGGTTTTAAGACTATCGATTGTAAGTCTGGCAAGACCTGGTTATCTATCACTCGCTGTGTTTCGATGCAGATCGAATTGCCTTGACCATATTTAATTCCGTGCCTACCCTTCAAATCTCCCAAACGATTTGCTGAGTAAACTTGCAAGGAAGGTTCAGTGGTTGTTATTGTCATTTTTCGGCCACTGGTTGGGTCATAAAGTATTGCTGACTCTGTTAATTCGCCAGTCGTTTTATTCGAAAGAACGAAAGTATTATCAATACCTGGCCAAGGTTCAGTTGGATTCGTAGGTAGTGAATGAGCAATTTTGGTAAGCTTTTTAAAATCCATCCCAGATTCGGCACAAGATAAGTACCCACCTGCAGGTAGCAATTGAGCATCCATCTTGATTATTTTGTCCGCATTAATCTGCAATTCGTGATCTAGAACGCTAGTTGCACCTGCATCATGAAGGTTCCAATAGATGTGATTTGTTATATTTACAGGAGTATCTAACGAGGCTTTGGCTGAATATTCGAAAATCAATTCATTTATATTTGTGAGAGAACAAGTAAGCGCAACGGACAAATCTCCCGGATATCCGCCTTCTCCAGATTTACTCTCATATGAGAACTGCACTGCTTGAGATCCTGCAACTTCACATAATTCGCTCGACCAGAAAACTCTATCAAGTGATTTCTCTTTACCTCCGTGTAAGTGGTTTCCCCCTTCATTGACCATCAATTGAAATCTAAGGCGGCCTCCATTGAAAACACCCTTGGAAATTCTTCCCGCAACCCGCCCAAGAGTGGCACCAAAATAGTTTCCAACATTTATTACATACTCTTCATGAGTATTAAATCCAAGCACAACATTAGAACAATTACCGATCCTGTCTGGGACCATTAACTCAATAAGTCGCGCTCCAAAATTGGAAAAAGTGGCCTTCATTCCATTGGAGTTCTCAATTACAAATTCTTTGTTCAGAATCCGAACCACCTTTTCTATGGCTTAATTAATCTTACTCTTAGTAAATTCTGGACCCGCAGGGTCATATAAAAAATTCATGAATACCAGTTCTGCCGCCCCAAGGACGACTTGGTTTACGCCAAGTGCTGCGCGACTGATTCGGACAGACTCGTAACTTGGTTTTAAAGTGTTTATTGCAACAATTTTTTGAACTTTCTTGGTGTCCATACTGTAAATAGTTCCCAAAAATCCACCAAGAATAATCAATTCGGGATTTAGCAAGTTAATAAAGTTTGAAATCGCCAATGCCAGATACTCCAACTGTCTTCCGACTTCACTTAATACTGCATGAGACTTGGAGGTGCGTAGGGCATAATCAAATTGATCATAATCTGCAATTTTTAAATTTAGTAGAGATAGAAGCTTCTCTCTCGAGACCTCTGCTTCCACCGTGCCCACCACATTGGCAGAATCCACACCACCAGTTAATGCAACTCTGGTATGGCCCATCTCGCCTGCATAACCTTTATGACCTCTCATTAATTGCCCACCGGAAACGATTCCGCCAGCAATACCGCTAGAACCGCCATTGATAAAGACCATATCTTTTATGCCAACACCAGAGCCAAATACCTGCTCAGCTAAAGTACTTAAGAACGCTTCATTTCCCGCCGAGGTTTTAAACCCTGTGGAGCTTTCAATAAGCTGAATTATAGATACTTCTTTCCATTCCAGGTGGTGCGAAGATCCAATTAATCCATCTTCTTTCCGAATTAACTCCGGTATAGCAAGACCGATTCCAATAATTTGGAAATTTTCTTTGGAAACACTAGTTAGACCATCAATGATTGCATTTGTAATTTTTATTGTTTCAGCAATAGTAGGAGCACCAGTTGTTTCAAATCTTGATTGTTTGTGAACATAACCTCCAAGCCCAATTACCCCAATATTAACTGCATCACTTTCTGGGTTCACAGCTATCGCTATTGCATTTTGATTTGCCACCACCACCGTACTTGGTCGTCCAACTCTTTTGTTTTTCTTATCCGAAATTTCATTTACTAAACCCTGTGAAGTCAATTCTCCGATTAGTGCAGAGATTGTTGATCGATTAAGCCCAGTTCTTATGGAAAGATCTGATCTGGATATAGAGCGTTCATGATGGACGATCTTTAGAACTGTTGAAATATTGAACCGTCTTAAGTCGTCGAGATTATTACCTGCGGACAAATTTCCCGGTGGCGTAAGCTTCAAATTTCCTCCGGTTAATTGCCGTAGATTTTGAACAATAGAATCTTTTAAAAAGTCTGTTAAAGCATCAATAATAGCATGGGCTGGATCTCGAAACTAGTCAATGTAGACCAGATTATTGGGACTACACGGGCAATTTATCGGGACTCGCATATGATTTTTTGACACTTATAGTTTCGAACACTTGATACAAATTTTTAATGATCCGAAAGTATCGACAGTTCGCATTAGTGTTTATTTAAAGTTAACGGAGACTACCCGCAACTAACGTTGTGAATATCGGCAAACATATCCGCCTCTCTCCCGGGGCGCTCCAGCACATAATCACCATACACCTGACAGAAGGCATGAAAGTAATAAACCCCAAGCTCTTCCATCCATTTGTAGTCATAGATAAATGAGACAACAACGGCGCCAAAATCTGGCAGTGACCGATGCCCACGCGCACGATGGGCCGCATCTAGCTCAAGCCCCGCAAGCCCACCAACTTCGGCCACTGCATCCATCTCCACGACCAACCCACACGTGCAGTGCCATTGCTTACCCGCATAGTTAACGTAACCCCAATGCCATTTCTGGTGCTGCCACGAATTCAAATTCGCATAATGCAGCCACGCCTTATAGCGCCCGTACTTACGCATTCCGGATTTGCCATCCATCTTGCTGTGCAGTTCCTCTAGCTTTTCATTTGAAATTGAGACATCGACATAACTCTTCTTATTTCGCTTAGACATAACAAACCAGCCCTTAATGGACCTCATATAGAGACCCGCTCTTCTGGCGGTGTCTGTCATCGCCAGCAGGTCTTCCTTTAGAACCACCGTGCGCGGTTGGCGCGGTTGGTACTAAGCAGCTAAAGGCTTAACGCTTAGTTCTTGACCTACTTTGAGTATAGACCTAGTGACTGTCAGTTCTCGGTTGTATCTTTGAACTATGAAAGAGAAACCAGAGCAAAAGCAGGGCGATGGTCCTTTCTTTATAGAGGTTCCCAAGCCAGTAAATCAAATGACACAGGCAGAGAAAGACGCCTTTGTGGATGAGATTCTCAATGCTATTGATGGGGAACATAATTGAAAAGCTGCCCATTGTGTAAATCTAAAACAAGCTTACGAAAAATCGTTTACGGGTACCCAGATGGACCAATAGATGAGAAGAAGTATGCGATAGGTGGCTGTTGTATTTCAGATAATGACCCAACGGTTAAATGTATTGAATGTGGATGGGAAGGTGAATTTGTGAACCATATAGGACCTAGACCGATGATTCCAGAATCACCTCAACGAATAGATACATCCGTTCTTGAAAGAATTTCAGTAGAAGTCTTATCGGGTATTTCTAAAGAGCAAAGCAAGTTTGCGCCGCTAACTGCTGAGTTAGACGCTACATGGGAGAAAATTGCCAAGGAGGCAAAAGAAATAATGGCTATGGGCTACACCGTAGATATTGTTTCTGAAATCCCAGAGATTGAAATCCCTTACCACCCTTACCGTGTGATATTTGAAGGATCATCACTTCTGGGTGAATCAAATGGACTTGAGAATTTTATGTTGGCACACGGGAAGCTTTCTGAATTAAGGGATAAGGGTCGCGCTAAGTGCTATACCCGATGGTGCAAAGCCTGCACTCTTTATCGTTTGCCACTTCAAAATGACGTGACTGGCCATGTTTTAAAAATCTCTTTTCCAAATGTTATTTCACTTGCCAGTAATATCAACATCGATTGGCGCTGGGAGCGCCCGGATAGTGAATGGGCCAATCAACAGGGTGACCCAGTGAAGGAATATAAGTCTTTGGTGGAACGTAAGTCCAAGCCTGTCTTTTACGTGCGGCTGGAGTCAGAAGAATACATAAACATGCTGTTGGGAGGGCAAAGCGAAAGAAGTAATAGTCGTTTTGTATGGGATTCCCCTGAGGGTATAAGTGTTAAATGTGCTGACTGTGAAAAATGGTTTGCACTCAGCGAAGGCAGGAAATCGCACGATTGCACAACTATAACTAGACCATAGGAAAGCAACACTCATGCTTAAGAGTTGTAGGACATCTATCTAAAAAGCCCTACCAAAGTTATCCCCATCCCAGAAGGTGGTTCTCAAACTCCTTATTGCTTAATGCATGGTGGCTTCTCTTCTTGCGGATGAGAGCGATGGCTTCTTTGGCGCTCATCCCATCTTGCATCAGGATAAGTCCGATCACGAGACCAGAACGGTTGAGGCCGGCTTCACATCGCACCAACACACGGCGTCCTTTCTTCCACTCTAAATACGCCCACTCTGCAACGTGTTCAATTTCTTCGATTATCTCTGGTGCTAGTGGCCCATCTGCAAAACCGAATCGAAGTTCCTTCACCAACCAGCCAACTGGCAGTGCATATGAATTCAGGCTAACCACCACATCAAATGGCTTTGGGTCATTCATCGCAGGCAATCGTTTCTGCCCTTGATAAGTAGTCTCGTATTGACCTGTGCCACCCTGCCACAGATTCAAAGTTATCTCTGAGTAAAGATCAATGTCATCGTCCTCTTGTCCCATTAGATAAGCCTAGTTGCGGGTGCTGACAATGCTGCTGATGAATTGCTCGGATAAACCATTAGGTTGTCAGTGCCCACACGTAATATCCCTTGAATGCTGAACCTTTACCCGACTAGTTCTCAACTTGATACCCACGTCTGGCGACTTGATATTGATCGAAAAAGAAACTTTATATATCAAGCCTGTTCATGCGGATGGAAAACAAAGGTCCGAGATTTCTATGGAGCCGCTTGCACATATGACACGGCATATCAATGGATGAACCACTTTGACTTCAAATCCGGTGATTAAGAGTTAACGGAAGTAAGGACTTACGCACTACTAATCACGCACACTACCGCATGTAATAAGCCTAGTAAACGCTCAATTATCGAATTAGGCATCCAAACGACTATCCGCGTTACTACCTCGTTGCTACCTCGAGATTCAAAGTGCACACTAGGGAGGTGAAAAGACTCATTTTCCTTCTGACTTTAGTTTTAGCCATGGGCGTGATTCCTTCGGCACATGCAGAAGAGATCACCATTGATGGGTACGTCACAATCAATTACCCAGCCACGGTGAAGCTAAACCAGACAGGGTGTCAAAACATTGCCTTCAAATACGTAACAGATGAAAATTTGCCACGTGAAAATTCTGTCTTTTTAGTCTCAATAACACCAAATGACAGTAAGCGGGTTTATGGTTATGCGGCATGGATGTCGACTCTAACTTATATGGGAGATCAGGCACTTCCACCTATGGCTCGTATTGGAGTTTTACAGGTTAAAATTTGCAGAAAAGCTTTTATGTATTCCTCGAAATCAACTAAGTTGACACTTGCAAGCAAGCCAGGCACCTACACGATTTATTTTAACGCAGGAACTTACGATGAAAATGGCTCATTGACCGGGGAAAAGATTGAATTCAAGCGAAAGATTAAGTTCTACTAGCCTTTATTTACTCGCATACTAACCACTGCCGTACATCTTAAAACACCATCCATCAGCAGTTGTTTTTGCTCTTTCCATGTCCTTATCCATTAGAGAAGAATCATAGGTTCCTTTTTCCTTTGCACGGTTCCCTAGTTCGAGCAGCTTGGCGTTGTATGTGCACGATTCCTTATCTTTCCCTAGCATAAAAAGCAGGGCCGAATAAAAGGCAGTTCCGGAGAAATCATTGCGCGCTGCCAATTTTTCATACCATTTTGCCGCCTCTTCCAAGTTTTTCTCATCCAGGCGATAAATTGTTCCAAGCTTGCGAATCGCATCGGTATTTCCTTTATTGGCAGCCTTTAGTAGTAACTGTTTGCCCTCTTCCTTTTGACCTGAGTCATAAGTAACCGCACCAAGTACGTATGTGGAGAGAAGATCTCCAAAACTCATGCCTTGTGTTGCCCATTTCTTGGCCGCAGCAAAATCTTTGTCGTAAAAATAGGTTATGGCGAGAACGCCCATATTCACCTGGTTACCACTATTCGCTGAGACTAATAGCCATTTTCGAGTTAGCTCTTTGTCGCCGATCTGGTCGGCATAACCAATTAAGGCATTTATTCCTGTCGTACTTCCCAATTCGGCCGCCTTCGTAAGCCATTTGAGGGCATTAGCTTTGTCTTCGAGGTCTCTGTAGTGAATTCCTAGCCAAGCCGCCGCGTCGCTATTGCCATAATCAGCGGCATCGCTGAGATACATAATTGCTTCTTTAGTAGCTCCAGCACGAGTGAGAATGAAACCCTGCATCATCTTGCAGTAAGCGACGTCCTTTAAAGGAGCCGTATCAGTTTGTGCGTAACTCGTATCTGCACACGTCTTCGTCCAACGATCACGCTCTGTTGTGTTAGATAACTGAGTGTAAGTATCAATTAAATAGCGCATACTATTTAGATCATTCTTTTTAGCACCTTTTAAAAACCATTTTTCGGCATCCTTAAAATTTGAGTTTGCAAAGTATTCACGCCCAACGTAGAAAATAGAGGTAAGGTCTCCCGCATTTGCCGAAGGTAAACATTTCTTTACGACATTGCGTCCTTTATTTTCATATTCAGTTTCACATTCCCGAGAACTGGATGTTTTACCAATTTGAGGGCTTAGTGGGTCCTTGGTCACAGTGGGTGTCGTAGAAGGTGTGTCAAGTGGTTTAGGTGAAGCTGAAATTGTGGGAACTTTCGTAGGAATAGTCGAGTTTCTGTCATAAAGCAGTGATGAGAAAACCGAAATTACTAAAATAAGCGAAACTGAAACAAGAGTCTTCCTAGAAGAAATTACCTTCATGGTTCGTCGTCGAGATTTCAATGGACGAGGCTGCTTCGTCCTCCCAAGAAGAAACTCAATGTAGCCCAATGCGCTTTGATGGGCTTCAAGAGCGGTTGGGCGGTCGGATGGATTTTTCTCCAGGAGGGGGAAAATGAATTTTTCTTGATTCTCGGAAAGACCCTCAAGATTTGGTGAATCTTCATTGATACTTCTCATTAGCTGAAGGTCATTGTCGCCTTTCCAGATACTTCCACCTTTTGCAGCATAGGCGAGAGTTGCGGCTGCACTAAAGACGTCCATTTTAGGATTTGGCCTAATTGTGAAATGTTCCGGCGAGCTGAAGGGGGTTGAGCCTTCGCGGTCACCAAAGATCGCGGTTCTTGTTTGCCCTGAAATATGGGCGATGCCAAAATCAATTAACTTGTTGCCTGTTTCGCCTAGAATAATATTGCTAGGCTTTATATCTTTATGAATAATGCCAATTTCATTTGCAGTAACGATTGCATGGAAAATATTTGCGGCAAGGTTGAACCATGCTATTTCTTCGAGAGGGCCTTCGTACTTGACTTTGTCATCAAGAGTAGGTCCGTTAATGAATTCTGTAGCGATCCACGGGAATTCTCCACTTAAGTCAGATTCAAGAATTTTTCCGATAGATGGATCCGAAAGTTTTGAAAGAACTTCAGCTTCCGTAGCCAGCCGATTACGTGCTTCATCTGCTTCAACAAATTCTTTTCTAATTACTTTGATGGCTGCCTTCTGCGCACCCTTCTCAGCTAAGAAGACTGTTCCAAAGCCGCCTTCTCCCAGACGGCCATTGATGCGCCAGCCCCCTAACTCATCGGGGTCGTTTGCCTTTTTTGGCTCCACAGCGCACCTCCTTTAGTCGAATTATGTAGTGGATACCGGGTTATTCCTAGCTAATCCTTGGTCAATTCTCCTGGAGCTAGATCAATTGCAGCAGGATCTCTTCAACTTTCTTAAGGTCTTGCTTGGTTGCTGTTGAAAGTGAAATTGTCACAACAGATTTTCCGCTTTGCAGTGAAACGTTTAGCAAGCCCTTTCCCGTATAAACAAGGAACTGGGCCTTCATCGCCTTCACAAATAAGGAGATAGCCTCTTCAGTGACTCCTGAAGATAACTGAATTTTTAATGGTCTCCCATTCAATTCGAGGTCATAGTTATCTAAGTTGTGGAGAACAGCACTTATCGTGGCTTTTTCAGTTACTGCTGTTGCGCGCTTTTGAAATACTGAAGATGTCTTTGCCTCAGTAATATCTCCTAGCATTGTGGTCCATGTTCTGGATGCCCCATCTTCAAGATTATTGAGTCTAGCGGTTAGGGGACTTGCGTCATCTTCTCTCACTTCGATAGAGAAGCTTGGGCCTAATTTTTCGTTGGCAAATAGTTCCCATTGCTTGAAGTAAGTGTTGATTGCCTTCCTGCTAATGAGGCCCTTCTTACTTGCACCTTCAACAAAATCATCTTCACCATCATCGGCTTGCTCGCCATCGCTAATATCGGAGAGCAGCTCGTGTGAATCTTTTATCCATTTAGAAAAATCTACTGCGGTAGAAACACTGACTTTTAAGAGGTTATTGGAGCGCACCACCACCTTCTTGAGAGCATCAGGGTTTAGAAAAGGGGAGTAGACCTGGGGAAGAGATCTCTCCGGATCTAAAATATTGAGATGTGCATTTACGCAGCTGGCACGATTTCGGCTCAGGTTGAGAGTTTTCTGATGCTCGAGTACCAGTGCACTAATCTCGATAACCACCTCTGTTAAATCAACGCTCTTGGGATTAGTGGCAGGAAGCTTATTAATCATGTCACTTAGCTTCTGGCGACCCGCGAGTCCAGAAACTAGGCCAGCCTTTGCGAGCGCAGAATATGTTTTTTCATCAAGCTTGCCTAAGCCTTTACGCTCCCAGTAGGTAGCGATCTCCGAACTGGCCGCTGCCTCGGTAAGTAAACGGGCACGGTTAGCCTCAAAGCCAAGGTCGCGCTCTAGGCGCTCCTTAATTTGCTTGCCTGTCATAGATGCCATTGTGCCTCCATATTGTTTCTATAAGAACTATATCAATATCTATAAGAAATGGCTACATGCGCCACCGAGCCCTATCGGATCTATTTTGCGCTCAATTCACGCTTGAGGCGACACGCCGCAGCAAATATTTTGGCCAGGGGGCTTGACTTCTCTTGTTTCTATAATCTACTATAAAGTTTATAGAGGTGATAGACACCTCAGTAGGAGGAAGAAATGTTAAGCAAGAATTCAGTAAAAGCAGTAAGAAACAATGCTTTTAGAGCTTTGGTCGTTGGTTTAAGTGGAGCGGCACTGGTCATGTCGCTCTCAGCTTGCTCTCCTGTGAGCTCACTCAAATCAGCATATGAGGGTCAGCCTTTCCCTCAGATGCCAGCTCCCGAGGTAGCTACATACGTCCTGGACTTGTCGGGGTCCACTTATCCAACCGCTCAGTTGGAAGCGTTGGGATCAGGAATTACTGATTTCATCGCAGGACAGTCACTGGGTAATCCATTCGCCCAGTCTCCTGTAGCTCCTCGGGGGTTAAGCATTCAGTTCGTAACCAAGAACTCGGCCCAAGCTCCTCGAATTCTTCTCGTTTCAACAAAAACAAGCCAGAGCCTTTATGAGTACATAAAGGAGAAGACGCCGAACCTAGAGGGCGCACTTCAACTCTGGGATGGCTTCGTTAATGCACGAACACAGATTTGGCAGGACTCAGCACTTGAAGCCAATCAGGCTGATTGTGTGATCAAGATCGTGGGGATGTTGGGTCGCCAACAACTTCTCCCTGATGCTCTGAAGTTCCCCGCAGGCATCATCTGCCAAGACGCAAAACAAACGGCAATATCCCTCAAGCGCCTTCAAGACTTTGTGGCTAACCCAGGAATTGAAATGGGTTCTGACGTTAAAGGTGCAGTTGAAGCTAGTTTAAGGAACTTAGCTACAGCAAAAGCAGAAAATCCATCAGCACGACTCACTCTTGTAATCGCCTCTGACTTAGTCGATGAGGTCTCACTCACTCTTCCTCGTCGATTGAAGGGAATTGATTCTAATGGCGTGTGTGAAATGGCAGTTCAAGATGCAGGGAATGTTGCCAATGATTACTCATCTGTGAATGTGGTGATTGTTGGCGCTCGCAATTCGAAAGTAAATGTAAAAACTCTGGATCAAGTTCAGGCCTACTGGACTTGCTACTTAAATCAAATCGGAATAACAAACGTAACAGAGCAGTCTGATCTCTCAGGCTTCTAATAATCCAAACAAAGAAAATAGGAGTAATAAAATGAAAAGCAAGTCAAAATCATCAGCACCAAAGGAAGTAATCAAGGACGCCCGTAAGCACGGTCGACGCGATGGCAAGAATCAAATTCCTCGCCAAGAATGGGAATACAACAGCATTCCCTATTTAATGCAGCTACAGCGTCAATATGCAGCATTTGGCAGAGAGCTAGATCTTCAGCTTGAAGAGAAGAAACTAGCTAAGGAAAATCAGAAGGTTAATGCGTTAAGAAATGAAATCCAAGAAAAGGGAAAGTCACAAGCCCTTGCGGACAATCTGGCTCTTGCACAAGCAGAGTTAGCATCCGTCCAGGCAAAGCTAGATGGCGGAGCAGAGGAAGTTCCTATGGCGAAATTCGCGCGAATTCGCCAAATTGGGAATATCTTCTATCTTCCATTCTTGTTCCTACTCTTCATCGGTGAGTTCACAATTACTGCACCTGCATTTCGAGTTTTACTTGGTGAAAAAGTGGGAACTTCGCTGATTGTTACCTTAGCGGTAAGCGGGCTCTCTGTAGGGGCAGCTCACATACTTGGCATTTACTTCAAATCTCTATTTGATCGTAATCGGCCAAAGTCCGGCATATATCATGTGATGTTTGGCGTTGCTGGAGCTTTACTAGTTGGAACCATCACCTTCTTATCTAATATCCGAGCACGCAATGGCGTCCTTACTTCAGGCAATCTAACAGGTATGACAGAAGACGAAAAGATTGTCTACCTATGGATCTTCTACACACTGTTGCAACTTACATTCATTGGAGTTGGAATCCTGATTTCATTTATGCACTATTCAGAAATTGAAAGTGCTGTCGCTCGCGCTAAACGCAAAGTTTGGTTCCTGCGTAATCTTCAGAATCGTCGTAATAGCAAAAAGCTAAAGTCAGGTGCGTCTGTAGAAGAGTCAGAGATCGATACATCAAAGATGTTTGATCGCGAACTTGAAGTACTTGAAAGTAAGAAGATACTTCTTCGTGCACAGTACGAGGAATCTGTAGCAGTTTACCGCGATGCAAATATTCAATCTCGTCGTGATGAGATGAGCGGTGCGCATGCATCTCTGCAAGCATCGGAGCTGGATTTTCGTACTTCGGGACTTGAATTCAGCACAGCGGAGCTAGTTGGCTCCCGATGAATTCGCAAATGATTGCATCAGGTGTGTTACTTGCGATCGGATTATCGATCTTGAGTACCGCTACGGGGACAGCAGCTCCGACAGTTATCAAGGTATATGACGGTGACACAATAACTCTGAGCACTGGTGAAAAAGTCAGGCTATTACAGATCGATACCCCGGAACTCGCCTCGGGTGAGTGCTACAGCGAAGAAGCCAGACGCGCGTTAATCTCGTTATTGAAATTGCCTGGTCAAATTACATTAAGGGCTGACCCGAAGCTAGATCAAGTAGATCGTTATGGCCGTCTACTTCGGTACGTATTTAAAGGAAATTCAAACATTAATCTAAAAATGGTAGAGATCGGTGCGGCAGCCCCGTATTTCTACCAAGGCCAAAAAGGGAAGCACTCATCTCAGATTCTTAAAGCGGCGGAGAATGCAAAATCTAAGTCGCTTGGTTTATGGAAAACCTGTCCAAGTGCAAAGCTGACGCCGAACAACGCCATAAAGACAGTGGCAGGCAACATCTCCCACGTATCGGCCACCCCACCAGCCGGCGCGAATTGCGACCCAAACTATGCGGGTTGCATTCCCATCTTCCCGGCTGATATCGATTGCACGGACATTAAACGTCTTGGCCTTGCACCCGTGAAAGTAGTTGGCACAGACATACACAAGCTAGATCGTGACGGCGACGGCCTTGGGTGCGATAAATGATTGCAATCTCCTATTTTGGCGAAGACACCAGAATTTACTGTCCGGCTACACGGTGCCTTCGAAAAATGAATTTCTCCGAAATATGTGACTATGCATCCCAGCTTTCTGACTACGTCATTCTGAGATCAGAGACTGTCAGTGGCCACTGATAACTTCTTGAGTATGGAAAACTTACAAGGTTTTGAGGGCTTATCTGCCCTGGAGGAGTCTGCCGTCCGGCTCCATGAAATCTACAAATCCCTTATGACTGGGGGATTTACCGAAGATGAAGCGCTCTCACTGATAGCCAAGATGACTAAGCCAAACTCAGAGTGATCCCCTTACTAGAGATCAACGCGAGCTAAAACTCAAGGTTCAGTTTTAAGGGAGGTAGAACAAATGTCACAGATTTCAATCATAGGAGATGAAGGCACGCCAGTTCTTTATGCATCGCTGGCTTTAGAAGGCAAACTCTTTTTTGAGTTTGAGTATTACGGCCTTCATGAAAATGAGGGCGATTACGAATTTAACCACACTGTAGAGCCTGAAGAGTTTCCACAAATTGCCAATAGATTCGGCTTAAACCCCACAGATCCCATCTTGATCATTGTTCAACAGATAACAGATATGGGCAAAGGACAAGAATTAGAGCGGGCACTAACTAAGAAGGAGATCAAAAATGAACTATGGACCTGGCTCAATACCCCTTAATTAGCCCTTGGCAACTCGTGAGCACATTCCAAGCAATGCTTTCGAAACACTTAGATCATTAACTCGTGCCACATCAATCTTTGGCTTAGCCCCATAGTCATTGGAGCGTATTGCTTCAATATTGATTCCTTCAATGTTCTCAAAAAATGTAACTAACTCATCAACGAATTGTTCTTTTTTGTAATCAACGAATCTAGCTTCAACTGTGGCTTTGCCAAAGGTATGGAATACAAGTGGATACCTAAAACCTCTTGCTGTTTTGACACATATGGCGCCAGAGGGAGTTTCAGATTTTGTGCCGCCCCATTTATGGCCATCGGATTCGAGCAAGGCCATGAGTGATTCGAATTTCGGGAGAGAGGATGGCTCGTTTGAAAGTAACCAAGCAGCAAACTCATCTTTAGTCCAAGGATTTCTTTGCTCATAGGCATCAACTTGAGGCTTTAGAGCCTCATAACCAAATGTTTGGGGGATCACGATTTCTGTATCACCGGTCGAATGGCGAGCCAATTCAATCAGAGCAACACGAAAAGTCGCATCAGTTTTCTTGTTTACAAGAATCACCATATCTTTAAGTGGCTCATTAATTTCATCAACCGCCAGTAGTAATGTGAACCTTGCACCTTCAAGATTTGTTGTGACTCCTAGCGATAAGGGTCCTTTTGTAGTCTCTACCGAAGTTAGATCTGCGCCACCACGATCTTGCCAACGCTGGTGGAACTCTTCAAATGAGAGCTTGCTGATGCTTGCTGCGTAATCAATTATCTGACCAATTATCTTCCTGCGAACCTCAGGATTTCTCGCAAGCTTGCATTCAACCAAAGTGATTGAACCATCTTTGGAATTGATGATCACATTATCAATTGGCCCAGAGTCTGTGTTGAATTCTCTACATACAAATGAATCAGAGCTCACACCAGGTAATAACTCTGGGAATTCTGAAATCATCGCCTGCAGTTGATCTTCGCTCGCATATCCTGAATCAGTTGGTGAGATCCACGCGCCGTTACCCCTTCGGTAAAGAATTCCACTCATAGTCGTGCCAATAACTTCTTAAAATCCGGTTTTCCCAGATTGCCTTCAGTTAGATAGATGCTTCTTGTGCTTTTAAATTCCACTCTGTTTTTATGGTCAAACAACTCAGGCACGGCAGTGAACCATCCCAACATATTCCTGCTCATAATGATTAACGCATCTCGCTTAATCGCCTCACTCACCAGGTTAAAGGAGTAGTGCTGGGTCGGGAATGTGAAGGGAATAGGATGCCAAGACTTTGAATGGTAGGCATGGAAATTAAGCAGGAATAAACCTCGAGTCACTCTCTCTACTGAAGTCTTTGCCACAAGCTCTCGGACTCTTGGTTTAAACCAAGCACTCTCCATTTCAGGTTTATTGGGTGAGTCAATTCTTGACCTAAAGGATTCTAAATCTACGTGCCTTAAGTTCCTTGTATTCTGCTCTAGTTTATTTGCGTTCATTCTAAATTTTGGGTTCTTCTCTTTTTCATTAACTCCCGGATTGGCCATAAGCACAAAGATATTCGCCTTGGGGTTCCCGAGATAAGGATGAGGTTCTAAGTGTTCAGCCAAAAGGTAATTCTCTTTATCTTTACTTTCCCTAGAACCCATTCCCTTATTAAACCCCTGAAAATAAGGTAGATCTGTCAGATGAACTTTGGGCTCATTCTTTTGAGGATTAAAAGTCAGCCAAGGATTTTCAATCACTCTCATAAGGTAGTGCGCTCGTAACACCTTGTAAACACTTATTTACGAGATCTCTAACTGTCTCTAATGGCCAAACGACGTAAGAAAAACTAAGCCTTTCTGTTCAAGCCGTTGGAAGGGTGAATCGATAATCAATCGGACTTAGAGAATCTTCATCTGGATTCCAATCCCACCAAAACCTTTCGCGACCACCTGAAGTCTTGTATTCATCCCCATCTTTGGTGCAAACAATCTGGTCCACGACATAGAGAAGAGAACGGAATTCTTCACCTGCAATTTGGGCATACTCAACTTCAGCAGTTGTGACGGCAACCTCTATTCGAGACATAATGCTTGCTTTAACTTCAACTCCGACTACCTCATCTCCCTTAACGGCTCTTAAGTCATACCCAAGTCGCTTTTGGGAACTTACGTCCTCAACGGCATAGCCCAACTTCTCTAGATAATTGGTAGCGAGCGCCATTCCTCGTAACTCTGTGGCCTTCTTCTTTTTTTCATCAGTTTGTATTCCGTATGAAGATTCAGCTGGTGGTTTTGGACTCGTAGGTTTGTATGTTGCCAACCTTGATGTAATCGGTGACTTAATGTGCGAAATCTCGGGTGCAATATCCACTCCAAGTTGTTGAACAGCAGTAGGGAATAAATCAACTAACGCCTTAGGCATTTTGCTCAGATAGGCACCTTGTGCAGGCTGTATGACTTTTTCTTTCGGAATTTGAAATGGGAAGTAGATAGATTTTCCATCGTATTTTTTATCCAAAGCAGACTTGATAGTTCGTATCGAGCCCTGCTTATCCTGAATTTCTTTTAACGTAATTGGTTCATCAAGTTCCGTGTAATTGATTAGGTCGATTTTATAGGCAGGGCTAATCTCTGACTTCTTTCGGTCTGGCCATCGGATCTCACCAATTTTCGGGAATCCTCTTGCAACCGAGAACGCAACAATCGATTTTGTTGGTTGGTAGTAATGGAAGACAACATCTCCATCCTCCACGAAAGCGACCAGCTTCTGACCTGCATGAGTACTAATAGGCGCGAGAAGGTTTCTACCGATATCTGTTCTATCCGTTGACTCCACCCAGAATTTCTCTTCCAGGCTGCTTTCCCACCAGCTATGAGTGTTCTTAAGATTCTCATTGTTAAAAGGGTTCAGCATTGCAGCCCACTTGTAGCGAAATATTCTCTGATATTCCTTCTCTAACTGGGAATCATCTAAATTGTTACCGGCACCGGGAACCCCGGTAGTTGAATTAACGACCAGGGCGGTCAGATGAGGCAGTTTGTGGGTCTGGCAATATTCCTGGATAACTTCTAGAGCATGACGTAATGCTCGATGATGAACGTTTACCTCTTCAGATAGTGACTTATATGTAAGAGTCTTATCTTCCGCCGCTCGGGAGATCAGGACTTCCCATATGGCTGCCGCTCTTCCGTGCTGGAGCTCTTCATTCATGCTTGAAGGTTACTCAGAGTAACCGACAAGGAGAAGATAGTTACGGAGAGTATTTTGGGCTACTGCCTAACTAAGCTGCAGGTTTCTGCGCCAGAGACCGGGTTTCCGTGCATTTAATAAGACTATTATCATGATAATAAGAACGAATAAGTTCCCTGCGATAATCGGAAAAGTTCACTATTATCATGATAATAAGCACCATGTTTGCGGTAATTATTTACACTATATATTGCACATAGGCATATGACAGGGAGCAGTTGGGATAAGAAGATATTTCCCTAGGGAAATATTTTTTCAAATTTAGAATAGACAAATCAAATATAGAAATGCACAGCACTTCACATTTAGTTAATCTAGGGAAATATCT
>WLPJ01000007.1 GCA_009698815.1 Actinomycetota bacterium
ACGATACTGTCCAAGATGGTAGTCATTAGAACTAGTTACGGAGTTTCCGTATTTTTAGTTCAGTTTCTACTAAATGGTGGACGATACTGGGATCGAACCAGTGACCCCCACAATGTCAATGTGGTGCTCTACCGCTGAGCCAATCGTCCGGGCCTTAAATTTCGGTATGTATTAAATTGTTGGAAGAGTATAGCCGAGCGATTTAACGCCCGAAATCGTCCTCAATACGCTCGATGTCGTCTTCACCAAAGTATGTTCCAGTTTGAACTTCTACGAAAATTACATCTTCTGAACCGATATTTTCGATTCGGTGTAGATCTCCGACTTCAATATCAATCGAATCGCCAGCACCCATCTCGAAAATATCACCATTCAAAGTGATGCGAGCATCGCCTTGAATAATGAACCAATGTTCAGCACGTTTTTCATGGCGCTGATATGAAAGACGTTTTCCTGGAACCACCCAGATAGTTTTGACTTTGTGCGAGTCACTTTCTGACAAGATTTCATAACGTCCCCAAGGACGTTGTGATTCATCTTCTGCCATCTGCTTCTCCCAAGTAGTTCTTGCTACGTAGTTCCCTCTTGGAGGTCGGAACGGGATTTGAACCCGTGTAGAGGGATTTGCAGTCCCTTGCCTCGCCTCTCGGCCATCCGACCAAACTTTTTCTTACATAGACAAACCGCCACTTGCGAAATTAATTTTGAAAAATTAATTCCAAAGCGGCGGTAAATCCGAGCGGACGACGGGGTTCGAACCCGCGACCTGAACCTTGGCAAGGTTCCGCGCTACCAGCTGCGCTACGTCCGCATTTCGTGCGTGGGCAAATCTATCGCAGCAAGGGGCTATCCGCCAAAGCGAGCGGTTTCACCGTAGCGTAAGGGCATGGATTTGCGTGATGACTCATTCTGGATGAGCGGGCGATATGCCAGATCTCTCATTGAAGTAACTGATGATTTATCACGTTTAGATGATGGCAATTTTTGGGCAGTTAGCGTTAGCTTTGAAGGACAGGTTCGTTTAGCGCGATTTAGACAAGTCATGAAGGCGCGCTTTCCTTTAAGCGGATCGACAAATACTTTGGTTACCGGCAATTGGAAGACATCACTTGATGAAAGTGAGTACTGCAATTACGTAGCAAAAATCAGGGATGCAATCGCAAGTGGATGGGTCTATCAAGTAAATGCCTGCCGTGTGCTAACGGCAGATTTTTCTGGCGATGAGCTAGCCTCACTCTTCGGGCGCATCCTTAGTTCAAATCCAGCACCTTATGCCGCATATTTATCTTTGCCAGAGTTAGCCATGGCATCGGCCTCTCCCGAACTATTCCTAAAACGTGAGGGTAATAAAGTGTTGACATCGCCAATAAAAGGGACGCAAACCCTTGATGAGAATGGATTTGGTGAAAAAGATCAGAGCGAGAACATCATGATTGTTGATTTAATGCGCAATGATCTTGGACAGATTTGTCGCGACGGGAGCGTCGATGTGGCCAACTTGCTTAGATCTGAGGATCATCCGGGCCTTAGACATTTAGTATCTGATGTGACGGGTGAATTAAAAGAGGGAATATCGTGGAAGGTAATAATTACAGCGTTACTACCGGCAGGGTCCATTAGCGGTGCGCCAAAGAGTTCTGCGCTACAAGTTATTGCAGACAATGAGCCCGTACAACGTGGTCCTTACTGTGGAATCCTCGGTTGGATAGAAGGTGATCAAGCTGAGTTATCAGTTGCCATCAGAACATTTTGGAGTTTGCGTGACTCGCAGCTGCACTTTGGAACAGGTGCGGGGATTACTTGGGGGAGTGAGCCAATGGCTGAGTGGGAAGAGACGCAACTAAAGGCGAGAAAATTGATTTCGATTGCTGGAGGAAATCTCTAATGCAGATTTGGTTAAACGACCAGTTAACGGATTCGGCGGCTGCCAATGTTGGCGCTGGTGGTTGGCCAAGCGGTGAAGGTGTATTTGAAACGATTCGAACCCAAGATGGTGAGGTCTTTGAACTTGGGCGCCACATGCGTCGGGCGTTAGAAGCAGCAACTGCCAAAGGATTTTCATTACCAAACGAAGAAGTCGTGCGAACTGGAATACGCTCACTTTTAATTTCTGAAGCACACGCCATTGGCCGATTACGTTTACTTTTTTCAAAGGGGCGATTCATTGCTGTTCACCAAAGCTATGCAGATATAACTAAGCCAGCCAAATTGGCCGTTGTTGCGGATTCAGAAATTGTTGAATCTATAAGTATCAAGACCTTTCCATACGAACATCGATTGGTTCTTTTAGAGCAGGCGCAGCAGAGTGGCTTTGATGAAATTATCTGTATTAACGAAGGTGGCGAAGTTTCGGAAGGCGCGGTCTCGAATTTTCTTTTCCGGATAGATGGAAATTGGATTACAACCCCGCTATCTTCTGGAGTACTGCCAGGTATTCAACGGGGGATAGTCATCGAAAGATGTGGGGTAGCGGTCAAGCAAATATTTAAATCGGAGTTGGACAAAGTTGATGCGGCCTTCGTAATCTCGAGTTTAAAAATTGCGCTTTCGGTTGCATCAATTGATGGCAAATCCTTACAAATAGATGAAGATTGCAAGGCGCTGGCTGCGGATATTTGGGCAAACACACACAGGCATTCGGTAGGCTAAGCCCATGTCTGCGATCGCGATCAAGGTCGATGGAGTTTCGGTATCGGTTGAACCTGAAACCCGTCCCACCCAGCTATTTGCTGAGCGCAAGGAAGTTATCGTCTGCAAAGTAAATGGGGTCTTAAAGGATCTCTGGACTGAACTCGCTGATGGTGACTCGGTTGAAGCGATTTCAATTTCATCACCTGAAGGTCTTTCTGTACTTCGCCACTCGACAGCTCATGTGATGGCGCAAGCCGTGCAACAAGTATTTGCACAGACTCAATTAGGAATTGGCCCACCAATTACCGATGGTTTCTATTACGACTTTGATCCGATGAGAGCTTTTAATCCTGAGGATCTCATGAAGATCGAAAGTGCGATGCGCAAGATCATTAAAGATGGACAGCGTTTTCGGCGTCGCGTTACAAATGAAGCAGATGCTTTAAAAGAGTTGGCGCACGAGCCGTATAAGTGTGAATTAATTGGAATTAAATCTGGCGCAGGAGATGAAGCCAGCGTTGAAGTCGGTGGAGCTGAGCTAACAATTT
The DNA here is from genome assembly GCA_009698815.1 of Actinomycetota bacterium. Lineage (GTDB taxonomy): Bacteria > Actinomycetota > Actinomycetes > Nanopelagicales > Nanopelagicaceae > Planktophila. The sequence continues at coordinate 3,180 of WLPJ01000007.1, forward strand.
ATGACAATTTGGGTCGCGATGGACAACCGATTTGGTCTGATCTCTGTCGTGGTCCGCATCTTCCTTCCACAAAACATATTCCAGCATTTAAATTAATGCGTACGGCTGCTGCTTATTGGCGAGGTTCAGAGAAGAATCCAATGCTGCAACGTATTTATGGAACAGCGTGGCCATCACAAGAAGAACTCGATGCTTATCTTGAATTACTAGCCGAAGCCGAAAAGCGCGATCACCGTCGCCTCGGTACTGAACTTGATTTATTTTCATTTCCAGAAGAAATCGGTTCTGGTCTAGCCGTCTTTCATCCCAAAGGCGGAATTATCAGGCGTGCGATGGAAGATTATTCTCGCAAACGCCACGAAGATGAAGGTTATGAATTCGTTTATTCACCGCACCTAACTAAGGCCGCGCTCTTTGAAAAATCTGGCCATTTGCAGTGGTACTCAGAAGGTATGTACCCACCGATGGTTATGGATGAAGAACTACATGCTGATGGCACAATCAAACGTGCCGGCCAGCAGTACTACATGAAGCCGATGAACTGTCCTTTCCATAACCTTATATTTGCCTCACGCGGGCGCTCTTATCGCGAACTACCGTTGCGCCTTTTCGAATTTGGAACTGTTTATCGTTACGAAAAATCTGGAGTAGTGCACGGCCTTACTCGTGCGCGTGGTTTCACACAGGATGACGCCCATATTTACTGTACAAAAGAGCAAATGGTCGGTGAACTAGATTCACTACTTACCTTCGTACTTAATTTGTTACGCGATTATGGTTTGGAAGATTTCTATCTGGAACTTTCCACACGCAATCCTGAAAAGTCTGTCGGCGAAGAATCTGATTGGGTGGAAGCCACAGCAGCGTTGCGTAAAGCAGCACTTGCGCAAAATCTAGAGTTAGTTCTAGATGAAGGTGGCGCAGCGTTCTATGGCCCAAAGATTTCAGTGCAAGCAAAAGATGCGATCGGTCGCACCTGGCAGATGTCGACCATCCAGGTTGATTTCCAATTGCCGCAACGTTTTGAACTTGAATATTCGGCAACAGATGGAACACGCCAGCGCCCAGTGATGATTCACCGCGCGCTCTTTGGGTCAATTGAAAGATTCTTCGGCGTTCTTACCGAGCATTATGCAGGTGCTTTCCCACCATGGTTGGCGCCGGTGCAAGTGACGGCTATTCCTGTGGCCGAGGCCTTTGCTGATTACTTGGCCGGGGTTGTTAAAGAATTTAGATCTGCGGGAATTCGCATTGACCTTGATTCATCTGATGATCGCATGCAGAAGAAGATCCGCAATGCTCAAATGCAGAAGGTTCCGTATATGTTGATTGCAGGTGAAGAAGATCAAGTCGCGGGCAAAGTCTCGATTCGCTATCGCAACGGTGAACAAAAGAATTCAATATCTATTCATGACGCAATCGCTGAGATTAAATTAGCAATTGCCGACCGCAAGCAGGCCTAGCGATGAGTTCACCTGATTTAGGAATGCCAGATCGGTGGTCGCGTTTATGGGCGCCTCATCGCATGGAATATCTAAAGGGTGAGAACCGGCCGCTAGGTCAGAACGAAGAAGATTGCCCTTTCTGTCGAATTCCAACACTTTCAGATGAAGAAGGTTTAATCGTGGCGCGTGGCGAGTTCGCCTACGCGGTTATGAATTTATATCCATATAACGCAGGTCATTTATTGATCTGTGCTTTTCGCCATGTCGCTGACTTAACTGATCTCACCAAGGGCGAACGTGATGAAATCTCTGCGATGAGTGCCCACGCAATGGTTACCTTGCGCAAGGTTGCAGCGCCAGCAGGTTTTAACTTAGGTATGAATCAAGGTGCTATATCCGGGGCTGGGGTTGCCGAACATATTCACCAACATGTTGTTCCACGCTGGTCAGGTGATGCCAACTTCATGCCGATCATCGGTCAAACAAAAGTTATGCCGGTCTTACTAGCGCAGACGCGCGCCGAGCTTGCTGCTGCTTGGTAGCTATTTAATTAAGAGCAGTAAATTTAGTGCAGTTGATCTAAATAGCTTTTTACAATATCTATTCCCAGTCCATTTGAAATCACGACTGGAATTGCTGGAAATAAAAGCCCTGCAGCGAATGCACCTTCGCCAGCGTTTTCAATCTCGGTTAAATACTCTTCGCGAAAATCGGCTACCAACTCTTGGTGTTCTACATCGCTAGCACGCAGGGTTGGCGGAGTGGTGCTGTAATCACGCAGTTCTTGAGTCTCAAGGTTAATCAAAGCAATTGGTTCACCTTTATCACCATGTAAAACAAGGAAAGGTGTTGCAAGTTGATCCAAGACGCGATTACCCAACATGATGGCATCTTCGAAATCTGAATCTGATCCTTCTAGTTCATTAACAATAACCATTCTTGGTAATTGAAAATCGCTTAAAGATTGCCATAGATCAATAGTTGGCTGGTCAATACCGGCTGCTGGATTTATAACAAAGATTGCTAGATCACTTTCAGCAACTGCAGTGTCCGAGACTTCTGCGCCAAATAGATTAGCGATCGCTTGGGGTTGGGCCGAGACATGGCCGTAGATATGGATGCGTTTTGCATAAGTCACAAGCGTCAGAATAGGTGAAATTCCGCCCTTAAGCCTACGATGGTGGCGATGTTAAGCGCTTCTTTAAAGCCAGCCATAACCCGCGCCATCAATCCAATTGCGCGTGGGGCACTTCGCCTTGGCCTAACCCCAAATGCTGTTACGGCAATTGGGGCGCTCGGAGTTGTTTTTAGTTCGCTCTATTTTTATCCACGACAAGAATTTTTCTGGGGCACGATTGCGATTTCAATTTTTGCGCTAAGTGATCTCTTTGATGGCGCAATGGCGCGAATTTCACAGAAAGGTGCCAGTCGTTGGGGCGGATTTTTAGATTCGACGATTGATCGAATTACGGATTCTGCGATCATGGTTGGGCTAACTATTGCCTTGATAAATATTGATGATCCGCTCGCACCAATCGCGCTAGCGGCGCTAGTTGCTGGCGGGTTGGTTTCTTATATCAGGGCCAAGGCGGAATCTTTAAATATCGAATGTTCAGGTGGCATTGCAGAAAGAACTGAGCGGCTAATTTTGGCTTTAACCGCAATCGGGTTCGATGGCCTAGGGGTTCCTTACGCGCTAACCATTGGGATCTGGCTACTTTTGATTTTGGCTACCGTCACTGTGGCGCAAAGAATTTTGATTGTGAAGGCTGCGATTTAATAATATGAATAAAGATTTTTTATCATCGATTCCGTATTTTGTCGGATGGCGGCTAGTCCGCGCTTTGCCTGAAAAGATGGCTTACTCAATATTTGAAAGTATTGGCAAAATCGTCCTATTTCGCAATGGCGCGCGGATGAAAAGGCTACGCAGTAACTTGCAAAGAGTTGAGCCAGGCAACACTCCGGAAGCCATGGATCAACTTATGCGCGCTGCAGTCTCATCGAGCATGCGTTATTGGTGTGACACTTTTCGATGCTCAGATTGGTCGAAGTCCCGTATTTTGACGACCGTAACGGCGACGCGAGAAGAGTTATTAACGGGCCCAATGAGAGATGGTCGCGGCGTCGTTGTTGCCCTGCCTCACGCCGGAAATTGGGATCATGCTGGTTTCTATTTTTGCGCGATGGGATTTCCGCTCGTATCAGTTGTGGAAAGAGTTAAACCCGAAGCCTTATTCAATAAATTTCTTCAGTACCGCCAAAAAATGGGCATGGAAGTCTTAGCGCTAGATGGGCGATCCATGGGAACGCTTATGCAGCGTGCGCGTGAAGGTGCACTTATTGCGCTGGTTTCGGATCGCGATTTGTCTCGCAGCGGAGTCGATGTGACTTTCTTCGGACATCCTGCGCGCATGCCTGCCGGAGCTGCCTTGTTAGCGATTCGCACTGGCATACCTTTGATAACAGCTTTTGTTTCTTATACAAATACTGGGATTCATATCGAGTTTAATAGCGTGGCTATTCCTGAACAGGGAACAGAAGCGCAGCGAGTTTCAACGGTGGTGCAAGAGTGTGCAGATCAATTCGCTAAGGGAATTGCCAAACATCCGCAGGATTGGCATATGTTGCAACGCATCTGGGTTGATGGCGACTTTAAAGAGAGAACGAAATGACTCTGCAAAAGTTAAGGATTGGTCTGGTTTGTCCGTATGGTTGGGATACACCTGGTGGAGTACAAAATCATGTACGAGACTTAGCGGAATATTTGATTGCTAAAGGCCACTATGTCTCAGTTTTAGCGCCGGTAATTGATGAGGCTGCTATCCCAGATTATGTAGTCAGCGCAGGAAAACCGATTTCGATTCCTTATAACGGGGCAGTTGCGCGAGTTTTATTCGGCCCGATTGCATTTTCACGAGTTCGTCATTGGATATCTGATGGAAATTTTGATCTATTACATTTACATGAGCCTGCCATTCCGTCAATTTCACTTTTGGCCTGCTGGGCTGCCGAAGGTCCACTAGTTGGAACTTTTCATGCGGCAGCAAAGCGGCAGAAAGCGATCTTTGCGATCGGTCCGATCCTTGAGCCGGTGATTGAGAAACTTACAGTCCGTATCGCAGTGAGTGAGGCAGCTCGTGAGACGTTAACCGAGCATCTAGAAACTGATGCCGTCGTTGTACCAAATGGAATTTATGCAGATCGCTACCGTGATGGTGAGGTTCGCGCGCAATGGAGTGGAAATACCCTTGGTTTCATTGGGCGATATGAAGAACCGCGAAAGGGTTTATCGGTATTACTTGAGGCGCTGCCAATTATCGCTCGCTTTGCACCGGATGTCCGCGTCTTAGTTGCTGGACCTGGAGATAGCAAGGAAGTAGAAGATCAGATTGATCCGCAACTAAGACATCGCTTCGAATTTTTAGGACGCATAACCGAGAAAGAAAAGGCAGACTTTCTTTCATCTGTTTCCCTCTACATTGCTCCAAATACTGGCGGTGAGTCTTTCGGAATTATTTTGGCGGAGGCTCTGGCCGGAGGAGCTGCTGTTGTAGCGAGTGATATTCCAGCCTTTGATTCACTTCTCGGCCATGGTGAATATGGCGCCTTATTCCAATCTGAAAATCCGCAGGAATTGGCGCAGGTAGTAATTGAGTTGTTGCGTGATGCGGATAAGCGAAAGTCTTTGGCGCAGCGCGGAAAGGTGTATGCCCAGCGCTTTGATTGGGATGTTGTTGCTGAAGATATCTTTTCGATTTATGAAATGGCTTTAGTCGGAGGTGTAGGAGTAACCCTCTCTTCGGAAAATCGGGCATGGAATCGCTTCTTGGGAAGAGAAGGAAAGTAATGGAAAAGTTCTTATCTATCGCACTTGTTGTCATCTTCGTAATTTGGTATCTGTCATATTCGGCGACGCGTCTAGACAGGTTGCATCATCGCGTTGAGACCAGTTGGGCGAATTTAGATGGACTACTACAGCGACGGGCGGCGGTTGCACTTGAGATTGCCAAAAGTGACATTGCAGATCCAGCATCTGCTTTACTTTTAACGGCCGCCGCTCATCAGGCAAGAGATGCGCAGATGCAGACGCGCTCTCAAGCGGAAAGTGGTTTATCGGGAGCGCTCGGTCTTTTACTAAATGACGGTCATCTCGTGGATGGTTCTATCGAAAAAGATTTATTACGCGAACTCTCGGAGTTAACTGACAAGATTCGTGTAGCAATTGCAATGCACGTAGATGCAGTCACTCGCACTCAAATGGTGCGCAAGAAGCCTGTTTTTAGAATATTCCGACTTGCAGGTAGCGCGCCACTGCCAGTGACATACGAATTCGAAGCCGATGTCCTTTAAAAAGCTAGTACTGGCTATAGTTGGTTTTGTTTTGATAGCAGTTGTGACCGGAGCTGTATTTGGTTTTGCCGGAATTAAAGATATTGGGCAGGTGATAACGAAAGTTGTGAAAGAGGAAAGTCGAAATTCAATCAGTGGTCGCAATGGTAGCGATGGACCGATTTTGGTGGTCAAGATTGATGACACTCCTGCTGCGCATCCGCAAGTGGGGCTAGAAGATGCCGACGTTGTCTATATCGAACAAGTAGAAGGTGGATTGACGCGTCTTGCTGCGGTATTTTCCTCGAAGATTCCAGATGTTATAGGCCCAGTGCGCAGTGCGCGAATTTCGGATATCGAACTACTTGAACAATTTGGCCGCGTTGCATTTGCCTACAGTGGCGCACAGAGCAAACTCTTGCCCGTTATAGCAGAAGCGAATTTAGAAAATCTTGGGGCGCAAAGGCAAGGCCGCGATATCTACGCCAATGATCTAGCAAGAATGGCACCAACTGCGATGATGCTGCAAGCGAAAACGCTAATGAGCAAAGTTGCCGAACAGGGAAGTGCTATCGCGATTTCCAAAAATATTGGTTGGAACTTTGGCGATATTCCAGAAACTGGAACAGTGATTAGTTCAGTTAAAGTTTCTTGGCCAGCAAGCTCTTATGACATAGCTTGGTCACAATTGGAGAAACGCTGGTTGTTGTCCAACCGTGGATTGCCGGATTTGGCGGCATCCGGAATTCATTTAGGTCCGACCACCTTTGTTATTCAATTGGTTTCAATAACTCCATCTGAATATTTCGACAAAGTTGGTGGAGTCACACCATTTTCTGCCACCGTCGGAAGTGGAAAAGGTTTTATTTTGCGCGATGGGCTAGCAATTGCAGCGCTCTGGAATCGTCCAACTGCCGAAGTGGGTACTTCATGGACTTTGCCAACTGGTGAAGAAATTCTCTTCGCTCCAGGTCAAATCTGGGTGGCACTTACCGATAAGCAGCCTGTATTTACGCCCGTAAGTACGTCAAATATTGCAGATGCGCTAACCAAGGGTTCAAAGTAGTATTGGTTCACTAAAGATCCAGTAAAGACTTACTGGAAAATTATAAGAATTTTCACTAAGGGAGTTGTAAATGTCAGAGGCAGTCGGCACAGCACGCGTTAAGCGCGGTATGGCAGAAATGCTCAAGGGTGGCGTCATCATGGATGTCGTAAACGCTGAGCAAGCCAAGATCGCCCAAGACGCTGGTGCATGTGCAGTCATGGCTTTGGAACGTGTGCCCGCAGATATTCGTGCCCAAGGCGGAGTCGCACGCATGTCTGATCCTGACATGATCGACAAGATTAAGGCCGCAGTCACCATTCCGGTGATGGCAAAAGCGCGCATTGGCCACTTTGTAGAAGCCCGCATTCTCGAAGCGCTCGGCGTTGACTACATTGACGAATCAGAAGTTTTAACTCCTGCAGATTTTGAAAACCATATTGATAAATGGGATTACAAAGTTCCCTTTGTTTGTGGTGCAACAAATCTTGGTGAAGCGCTGCGTCGCATCAATGAAGGGGCGGCAATGATTCGCTCTAAGGGTGAGGCCGGCACAGGCGATGTTTCAAATGCGATGATGCATATGCGCAAAATTGGCGGGGAAATCCGCCGCCTTTCATCTATGCGCGAAGATGAACTCTATGTTGCAGCCAAGGAACTTCAGGCGCCATATGCACTAGTTAAGGAAGTTGCCGAAACCGGAAAACTTCCAGTTGTTCTATTCACTGCTGGTGGAATTGCAACACCCGCAGATGCGGCACTGATGATGCAGATGGGCGCCGACGGTGTCTTTATCGGCTCAGGTATTTTCAAATCAGGCGATCCAGCAGCACGTGCCTTGGCTTGTGTTAAGGCGACAACTTTCTTCGATGATGCCAAAGTGGTGGCTGATGCATCTCGCGGTTTAGGTGAAGCAATGGTCGGTATAAATGTTGCAGATTTGCCAGCACCGCACCGTTTAGCCGAACGCGGCTGGTAGTTCGCTAACTGCAATGAAGATAGGTGTTCTGGCGCTGCAAGGCGATTTCCGTGAGCACCTATTGGCTGCTAAACAAGCAGGGCATGCGGGTCTAACTGTTAGACGAAGTGAAGAGCTAGCCGAAGTTGATGCGCTAATACTTCCCGGTGGTGAATCAACCACGATCGCACAATTGGCGCGTACCTTTGATCTATTTATAGATATAAAAAAACGCATCGCAGATGGCATGCCGGTTTATGGTTCATGCGCCGGAATGATTCTCTTAGCTGATCGTATTGTCGACGGCGCCAATGGACAGGAAACCTTCGGCGGTCTTGACATGACTGTGCGCCGCAACGCCTTTGGGCGCCAGGTTGACTCTTTTGAAAGTGATTTAAACTTTGATGGCGCCCAAATGCACGCGGTATTCATCCGCGCGCCATGGGTAGAAGAGTTATCAGATTCAGTACAGGTACTTTCTGATGTTATGGCCGCCGACGGCAAGCGCCACCCTGTGGCAGTTCGCCAAGGCGCTCTTTTTGCCACCTCTTTCCATCCGGAATTAACCACAGATTTACGCGTACATCGTTACTTCTTTGATCAAGTGTGTGCTGGCGCGATAAAGTAACGACATTAAATTCGGGATTTAAACTGATTGAGGTGTTCTAAATGTCAGGCCATTCCAAATGGGCAACGACAAAGCATAAGAAGGCGGTCATCGACGGTCGTCGCGCGAAGAATTTCGCAAAGCTAATTAAGGCCATCGAAGTAGCGGCGCGCAATGGTGGAGCCGATGTTGATGGCAACCCAACACTTTTCGATGCAATCGCTAAGGCAAAGAAGAATTCCATGCCAGCGGATAATATCGATCGCGCAGTAAAGCGTGGTGCTGGCCTCGAATCTGGCGGCGCTGATTGGCAAACAATTATGTATGAAGGCTATGGACCAAATGGTGTTGCGATAATGATCGAATGTCTATCTGATAATCGCAATCGCGCGGCATCTGAAGTTCGCGTTGCTGTAACTCGCAATGGTGGCTCGATGGCAGATCCTGGATCAGTTTCATATCTCTTTAATCGCAAAGGCGTAATCATCGTAAGTAAAGATGGCGGAGTAACCGAAGAGAAGGTTCTGGAAGCAGTTCTTGAAGCTGGCGCTGAAGAAGTTAATGATTTAGGCGAATCATTTGAAGTAGTTTGCGAAGCCAGCGATCTGGTCGCAGCCCGCACTGCCCTGCAATCAGCTGGTGTCGATTATGAATCTGCTGATTCGTCATTCTTGCCTTCGATGAGTATTCCGCTAGATGCCGAAGGCGCCACAAAGGTCTTCGAATTAATTGATGCAATTGAGGAGTTAGACGATGTTCAGAACGTCTACAGTAATTTCGATGTATCTGATGAAGTTATGGCGAGCCTTTCCTAGGCGCAAGTACTCCACGTCATAGGCTTTGAAGTTATGAGCCAACAACTAATTCGCGTGCTGGGAGTAGACCCAGGTTTGACGCGTTGTGGTGTCGGCGTAATTAGTGGAGCACCAGGTAAACCGCTTCAGTTGGTTGGCGTCGGTGTGATTTTGACGCCCAGTACAACGGCCCTTGAACTCAGACTTCTTCAATTAGAGCGCGAGTTAACGCAATGGGTGGAACTTCATAAGCCAGATGTCATCGCCGTGGAACGTGTTTTTGCGCAACATAATGTTCGCACCGTGATGGGAACTGGCCAGGCAGCGGGTATTGCCTTATTAGTTGCTGCGCGCGCCGGAATTCCGGTCGCAATGCACACTCCAAGTGAAGTTAAGGCTGCAGTCACGGGATCGGGTCGCGCAAATAAAGTGCAGGTAGCAGAGATGGTTAAGCGGCTACTTTCTCTGAAAGAGATTCCTAAGCCGGTTGACAGTACGGATGCACTCGCTCTAGCTATCTGTCATATTTGGCGTGGTTCAGGCGATACTAAATTAGCAATGGCAGTTGCCGCAGAAAAATCTCGGTTAGCTAAGTTGGTTGGTAAATGATCTCTTTAATTAATGGCACGGTGCGCTTCCTTGCGATTGATCGCGCTGTCGTTGAAGTTGGGGGAGTCGGCCTGGCAATTTCGATAACTCCTGCGACGAGCGCCTCGCTAAATATAGGTGCGCCCGCGCAATTTTTTACATCCCTGGTTGTGCGCGAAGATTCGCTAACGCTCTACGGTTTCTTAGATGATGACGTCAAGGCACTTTTTGAGTTAGTGCAAACAGTCAGTGGGATCGGTCCCAAGGTCGCACTTTCACTTGTGGCGGCCCTATCTCCGGGCCAATTAGGTATTGCAATTGCGCAAGAGAACATTGCAGCAATTGAAAAGGTGCCGGGTATCGGGCGAAAAGGCGCGCAACGTTTAATCTTGGAATTAAAAGGCAAGCTCTCTGATTTTGGCACATCACATAAAATTGCACATCATCAACCTGCTTGGCGCGAGCAGTTGGCTAGCGCCCTGATTTCTCTTGGCTTTAGCGCAAAAGAATCTGATAACGCAATTACAACAGTGGTTAGTCAGATCGCTGAAGAAGGTAGCGATGCAAATACCACCGATTTATCTGATTTGTTAAAGCGTGCCCTGCAGAAGGGTGGGCGCTAACGATGAGCGATGATCGTTTAGTTACTCCAGAATTTATTAGTGATGATTCAGCTGCCGAGCACGCCCTTCGCCCTAAAACGCTCGCTGAATTTATCGGTCAAAAAAGAGTTTGTGATCAGATTGATGTTCTGTTAACCGCGGCCAGACAGCGCAATTCTGCCGCCGATCATATTCTTCTTTCAGGCCCGCCCGGATTGGGAAAGACAACTTTGGCGCTGATTTTGGCAAGTGAAATGCAGACTCCGATTCGTATCACCAGCGGACCAGCGATTACTCATGCAGGGGATCTGGCCGCAATACTTTCATCACTTGTCGAAGGGGAAATTTTATTTCTTGACGAAATTCATCGCCTGCCAAGGCCAGCTGAAGAACTTTTATATTTGGCGATGGAGGATTTTCGAGTAGATGTTGTCGTAGGCAAAGGCCCTGGTGCGACGGCGATTCCATTGCAATTACCACGCTTTACCTTAATTGGCGCAACTACCCGTGCCGGTTTATTACCGAGCCCGCTACGTGATCGCTTCGGGTTCACCGCGCATTTAGATTTCTACGAAGAAGCTGAATTGCAAGAAGTCATTCGCCGCAGCGCAGCGCTTTTACAGTTGAAAATTGATGGCAAGGCTGTTGAAGAAGTAGCTGGCCGCTCCCGCGGAACGCCGCGTATTGCCAATCGCTTGTTACGTCGAGTCCGTGATTATGCGCAAGTTCGATCTGGTGCCAAGGGTGCCAACCATTTGACGCATGAGGACGCAATGTTGGCACTTGAAATGTATGAGGTTGATGAGAAGGGTCTTGATCGTCTCGATCGCTCAGTATTAGTTGCCTTAATCGAACGATTTAACGGTGGCCCAGTTGGTCTTTCAACGCTAGCAATTGCAGTTGGGGAAGAGACCGAAACTGTAGAATCAGTTGCTGAACCGTTTCTGGTCCGCAATGGATTTATGGCCAGAACACCGCGCGGGCGCATCGCAACAGCGCAAGGTTGGGCCCACGTGGGACGAACACCACCTGCCGGGGCTGCGACGCTTTTCGACACGCCCGCTCTTGACGCCTAGACTCTGCTCCTATGTCCACACCAAATAAAACTGTGAAGAGCCCTGCCCGCTCTGGCCGCTCCCTCGTGATCTTGGCGGTGATCCTGCTCGGATTAATCGTTACCGCATTTGTTCAAGGCGCTTCAGCTGTTCGCCTTGGTCTCGATCTGCGCGGAGGCACCAGCGTGACGCTGCAACCTCGCGCATCTAATGATGCCAACAAGATCACATCTGAGGCGGTAGACCAGGCTGTAACAATTATTCGCCAACGTGTTAACTCACTTGGTGTGGCTGAAAGTGAAGTAACCTCGCAAGGCAGCGGAACAAATCGTCAAATTGTAATTTCAGTTCCTGGAGATAGTGGACGTCGCGTTGTTGATCTAGTTGGTCAGACCGCCGAACTTCGCTTCCGCCAGGTTCTTGCCGAAAGTGCCGGGACCCCAACACCTGCAGACACAGCTACTGCAGCAACACCTGCTGATGGAGTTGCCGCAGATATCAATTCTCGTTTTGCCGCACTTGATTGCACCAACCCAGCTAATCGTGAAGGAACTGGCGCTGATAGCCCAGCCGACACAATTGTTTCTTGTTCTCGCGAAGGCGGGGCTAAATACATTCTCGGACCTGCCGAAGTTCTTGGTCAGCAAGTATCTGAAGCATCCGCCGGTATGGATCCTGCGCAAGGGGTTGCCTGGTTTGTTTCGCTAACTTTTAACGGCGAAGGAACTAAGGCATTTGGTGTGCTAACCAATCGCGTAACAACTCTAGCATCACCGCTAAATCAGGTAGCAATTGTTCTCGATGGTCTGGTTGTTTCTGCTCCGCGAATTAACGAAGCGATTCCTTCCGGAAATGCACAAATCACTGGCTCGTTTTCTCAAGTTGAAGCGCAAGATCTTGCCAACGTTCTTAAGTACGGTGCTCTGCCTTTGGCATTTGACCGTGGTGAAGTTCAGCAGGTTTCACCTACTTTGGGCGCCGATCAATTAAATGCGGGTCTGCTCGCTGGTTTCCTTGGGCTTGGACTCGTAGTTATTTACTCACTTCTTTACTACCGTGGTCTTGGTTTTGTAACTGTTGGCTCACTGGCTATTGCCGGTGGATTGGTTTACCTACTCTTCCTAGTACTTGGAGCGTTAATCGGATTCACTCTTACTCTGGCTGGAATTGCTGGAGCGATTGTGGCGATCGGTGTAACGGCCGACTCATTCATCGTCTTCTTCGAACGTATTCGCGATGAAGCGCGTGAAGGACGCTCACTACGCTCTGCAGTCGAAACTGGTTGGCTCAAAGCGCGTCACACTATTTTGGTTGCTGACGCTGTCTCGCTAATCGCAGCCGTTCTGCTGTATTTCTTCGCGGTCGGTGGCGTGCGTGGTTTCGCATTCACACTTGGTCTCACCACACTAGTTGACCTTCTCGTGGTCTTCCTATTTACAAAGCCAATCGTCACAATTTTAGCCGGAGTTAAATTCTTCTCATCCGGTCATCGTCTCTCCGGCTTGTCACCTAAGAGCATCGGTATGAAACAAACACAATCTGTAGCAACATTGGAGGCGTAAGCGATGTCAAAACTTTCCGGTCTTGGTGGTCGTCTCTACTCTGGTGAAACTTCAGTTGATTTCATTGGCCAGCGTCGTCGTTGGTACTCAATCTCTGCGGTCTTCATCCTTGCCTCGATTGCAGCACTTATCATCCAAGGCTTGCATCTCGGCATTGAATTCAAGGGCGGCTCGTCTTACACCGTCAATAAATCAGGGATCAGCGTTGAGCAAGCGCGTGCCTCTGTGGCATCAGTTGATATTCCGGGCGAAATAATTGTTCAGAAAATCGGCGATTCCAAGATTCGCATCCAAACTGGAGCGCTAACTAGCGCACAATCTAAGGGCGTTGAGAACGCACTTACTCAAACTTTCGATGTTGCTATTGAATCGATTGATACCCAAATAATTGGACCATCATGGGGTAAAGAAATCACCAAGAAGGCGCTCTATGGTCTTATTGCATTCTTGATAGTCATCATGCTCTTTTTAGCGATGGCTTTTGAACCCAAAATGGCGATAGCTGCCATCGTTGCCGTAGTTCACGACGTGTTTATTACAGTTGGAATCTACGCGCTCGTTGGCTTCGACGTTACTCCGGCCACGGTAATTGGTTTCCTAACAATTCTTGGTTATTCACTTTATGACACAGTGGTTGTATTCGATAAGGTTCGGGAAAATACTAAATCAGTTGCAGCTGTTGGCAAGATGACTTACTCACAGGCGGCAAACTTGGCCGTTAATCAGACAATCGTTCGATCTGCAAATACATCATTGATCGCACTTCTACCAGTTGGATCTATTCTCTTTGTTGGCGCTGGCTTGCTTGGTGCCGGAACTCTCAAGGATCTCTCGCTAGCGCTATTTATTGGCCTAGCGGTTGGTACATATTCTTCTATCTTTATTGCTCCTCCATTCTTGGCTTCACTTCGCGAAAAGGAACCTGCGATGCAGGCGCTGGCTAAGCGCGTGGCATCTCGTGGGGGAGCAAGCGTTGAATCAGTCTCATCTGCAACTGCAGCACGTCCAGCGATAAGCCCAAGTGGTAATCGCGGTCCTCGCAATCAACCAAAACGCAAGGGTCGCAAGTAAGGCGAATTTATTTGCCACTAGCGCCTGTAAATATTCGATTAGCTATGGATATTCTGGTTGCACCGTTAATTCAGACCCTGAAAGAGAATGATCCAACTAGCAACTTAAGTGATGTCGAACGCGCCTATGAGGTTGCAAAGCTGGCGCATGTGGGTCAAATGCGAAAATCTGGTGAAGAGTACATAACTCATCCAGTTGCCGTATCTCAAATCTTGGCCGAACTTGGCTTAAATGATGTGACGATCATTGCTTCGTTACTGCATGACACCATTGAAGATACGCCTTATTCCTTAACCCAATTGCGTGCGGATTTTGGCGATGAAATTGCAAACTTAGTTGATGGAGTTACCAAGCTAGATAAGTTAACTTATGGACCAACCGCTGAAGCCGAGACGGTTCGTAAAATGGTCGTTGCCATGTCACGTGATATTCGCGTACTTGTTATTAAGTTGGCGGACCGACTTCACAACGCTCGTACCTGGAAATATGTCTCCACCGAAAGTGCCGAAAGAAAAGCCCGCGAGACTCTAGATATTTATGCTCCGCTAGCCCATCGCCTCGGTATGAATGCGATCAAGTGGGAGCTAGAAGATCTCTCATTTGAAGTACTTGAGCCTAAAAAGTTTGAAGAAATTTCACGATTGGTGGCTGAAAGATCTCCTTCCAGAGATGCTTTGACGCAAGAAGTTATTTCGGCAGTACAAGGTGATTTGCTCAATGACTCTGTTTCGGCAACCGTAACCGGCCGCAAAAAACATTTCTATAGCGTTTATCAAAAAATGGTGGTTAGAGGCCGAGAATTCAACGATATCTATGATTTGGTTGGGATCCGAGTATTAGTAAATGATGTTCGCGATTGCTATGCCGTTCTTGGTTCAATTCACGCCAGATGGTCACCGGTTCCTGGACGTTTTAAAGATTACATTGCGATGCCAAAATTTAATCTCTATCAATCTCTGCACACCACCGTTATTGGACCAAACGGTAAAGCGATTGAAATTCAGATCAGAACCTACGATATGCATTCCCGCGCCGAGTTTGGTATCGCAGCACATTGGAAATATAAGCAGGGAAATGAGTCAAACTCCGCTTCACCTGAAATGCTCTGGCTTCGCCAACTGCACGAATGGCAGAAAGAGACGGAAGATCCTTCAGAGTTCTTAGAGGCGTTGCGCTTTGATCTGGGCAGTCCTGAAGTATTCGTCTTTACTCCGAAGGGCAGTGTGATCGCACTGCCGGGTGGATCAACACCTGTTGATTTTGCATACTCAGTCCATACCGATGTAGGTAGCCGTTGCGCTGGAGCAAAGGTAAATAATCGATTAGTTCCGCTTGATACTCGTTTGGTAAACGGTGATGTCGTTGAGATCGTCACAAATAAGAGTGAACATACCGGACCATCGCGAGATTGGCTTAACTTTGTAAAGTCTCCAAGAGCACGCTCAAAGATTAAGGCTCATTTCAGTAAAGAACGACGCGAAGAAGCCATTGATGCCGGGCGAGAATCTATCGCTCGTCAGATGCGCAAGGCTGGCTTGCCGTTACAGAAAATATTTGCAGGACATTCACTTCTGGAGTTAGCTCACGATCTACGTTATCCGGATATTTCTGCCCTTTATAGCGCTGTTGGTGATGGTCATGTTTCGGCCGCTTCCATCATTGAAAAATTAGTAGTCTCATTGCGCGTTGAAGATTCGCATCCCGAACCAACAATGGAACAGGTTCCAACAGGTTCACATTCAGTGCGCCGCTCCAGTAGTGCTATTGAGGTGGAAGGCGTCGGAGATGTACTCGTTAAATTAGCGCGCTGTTGCACGCCTGTACCAGGAGATTCGATAGTCGGGTTTATCACCAAGGGCAGCGGAATTTCTGTGCACCGGGAAGATTGTATTAACGCGGCAGACTTGCGGCTAAACCAAGGCGAGCGAATCGCTAACGTTAAATGGTTGACGGGAGCCGGCAGCGTATTCCTAGTCAACATCCAAGTTGAAGCTCTGGATCGAGCTAGGTTGCTTGCTGACATAACGCGGACACTTTCAGAGCAACATGTAAATATCTTGAGTGCGGCAGTTAACACGTCGAAGGATCGAACTGCAATTTCAAAGTTCACTTTTGAAATGGCAGATGCCACTCATTTAGATTCTGTATTAGCGGCAGTTAGAGCAGTTGAAGGCGTCTATGACGTCTATCGCAATTAGTTAAATTCGGCGAGAGACTTTTCTGCTTCGGCAAGCCAAACTTTACGTGCTTCAGCAGAATCAAGAGCTTCTTTTGCTTTCTTATCGTTACCGACAGATTGAGATTTAGCAGCAATCTTCTCGTAATTCGCAATCGATTCGGCTAGTTGCTTCACGACATCTGCAGCGCGTGCTTTTGCCGCCGGGTCAGTCTTGCGCCAGATTTCAGCTTCAGCGCTCTTAATTGCCTCTTCAACTTTCGCTACCCGTGCATCGAAGGCGGCGCGCTTATCACGATGAGTGATGCCAATTTTCTCCCAAGAACGTGCGAGATCGCGGAAGGCGTTCTTGGCAGCCTTGGCATCAGTAAATGGCACCAGCGCTTCAATTTGAACTATTAGCTCCTCGCGCTTTGCCAAGTTGGCGGTCATAGAAACTTCGCGTTTTTCTAAATCAGCGTTCTTAGTTGTGAAGAATTGGTCCTGTGCTGCCTTGAATTTAGCCCAGAGTTTGGCATCATCACTTGGCTTGCCACGACCTGCGGCCTTCCATTGATCCATCAAAGTTTTAAATTTACGAGCGGTTGCAACCCAATCAGTTGATGTGGCTAGCGCAGTTGCTTCTTCAACTAGAGCTTTCTTGGCCGCAGATACCTTAGAGGTCACCTCTTCTAGGCTGGCAAAGTGGGTACGACGGCGCTTATCAAACTTGTTGCGAGATGCTGAAAAACGCTTCCATAAGTCGGCATCTGCCTTCTTATCTAAACGTGGAGCAGATTTCCATTCTTCGAGTAGTGTCTTAAGACGATCTCCCGTAACTTTCCAATTCTCTGAAAGCGCGAGCGATTCTGCTTCGGCAACTATTTTTTCTTTCTCAACTAAAACTTGCTCACGATGAGCAGCCTTCGCTGCTAACTCGACCGCCTTTTTCGCTTCGTATGCTTCGCGATGACCTTCAATTAACGGCTCAATTTGTTCAACCGATAGCGAAAGAGCTTGCAAATCACCGACTCCATTTAATTCGCGTACTTGTTGGCGTAATTTCTTCACTGCTTCATATGCATCATCTGGCACTACTGCGCCACTTGTGATTCGGGCAGCAGTTAAGGCAACTTCAGATGCCAGAGCTTCAAATTTGCGAACGAAATATTGCAACGCTTCTTCTGAAGTTTTTCCGGGGTAGGAACCGACCGGCTTTTCACCTTCTGGTGTAAGCACAAATACAGTTCCGTCATCTGCCACTCGACCGAATTTTGATGGATCACCTATTAGGGCACTTGCCGCACTTGGTGTAGTTGGTGCGATCTTTACTGATCCTGGATTGATATTTTCGGTCATGGTATTCCCTTTCAGCGCGTCGGCTTTTAAGCCTTCGTTGTTTGAGTGTGCAGATGAGGTCTAGCGGAGATAAAAGGTACCCTGTCTTACTTGTCGAGGAAAGTTCGCGCTCAAAATACGCTGGAAATGGGGGTGATCTAATGTTGGTGACTTCTTTTGTGGCCCCAATGTTCGCCACTAACTGCTGGATAATCGCATCCGGTCCCGGTCAAGAGTGCATCATTGTTGATCCCGGCATGCCGGATATTTCGCATGAGATTACGGCGCTAGTTGCCGAACATGGCCTAAAACCAATTGCAACACTTATTACTCATGGGCATTTAGACCATACCTTCTCGGTCAAACCTCTGGCCGATGGCTACGGAATTTCGGCATATATACATGCCGAAGATCGCGACCTTTTGCTACGTCCGCAAGCAGCACATGGCGCTGAATTCTTAGCCACTCTTGATGCGATGGAATTTTCTGAACCTAATGAAGTCAAGAATTTGCGCCATGGCGATGAGATTGAAATTCTAGGAATGAAGATAACCGCGATTCATGCGCCAGGCCACACTCGGGGGAGCACGATGTTTGCGATAAATGATGAGATTCTAATTAGCGGTGATGTTCTCTTTGCAGGCTCAATTGGAAGAACAGATCTGCCATCGGGCTCGCACGAGGCGATGGTTAAGACCCTCAAGACCCGCGTTCTGCCATTAAGCGATGATTTACGCGTTCTTCCGGGCCATGGGCCAGAGACGACAATTAAATTCGAGCGAAAAAATAATCCTTATCTGAAAGAATTGCGCCTATGAAGTACGAAAAGATTCAAGCACCTAAAGGGGTCAGCGAGTACGGACCTCCGATGTCGGCTGCCTTTGAATGGGTACGCGAATCTTTAATAGCTCCTGCAAAACTTGCTGGTTACCAACTAATGGAGTTGCCGGTCTTTGAAGACACTGCGCTCTTTTCACGCGGTGTTGGTGAATCAACAGATGTCGTAAGTAAAGAGATGTACACCTTTGAAGATAGAGGTGGGCGTTCGCTAACGCTGCGTCCTGAAGGTACAGCCGGAGTTATGCGCGCAGTTATTGAAAGCGGACTCGACCGCGGTCAACTTCCAGTAAAAGTTTGGTATTCAGGAGCATTCTTTCGCGCCGAGCGTCCGCAAGCGGGTCGCTATCGTCAGTTCTATCAAGTTGGTATTGAAGCGATCGGATTAGATGATCCAGCAATTGATGCCGAGGTAATTGCGATCGCAGATCAAGGATTCAAATCTTTGGGTCTGCGTAATTACCGACTTGAAATTACCTCACTTGGCGATAACGAATCGCGGACGGCTCATCGCGTAGATCTTCTTAAATTTATCGCAAAGCTAGATCTTGATGAGGCGACAAAAGCACGCGCTGCGATAAACCCGCTTCGCTTATTCGATGACAAGCGTCCAGAGATGCAGAAAGCGATGGCGCAAGCGCCGCTGCTCCTTGATTATCTTTCGCAGCAGTCAGCCGAGAATTTCAAGCAAGTTAAGGGCTACCTTGACCAACTTGGTATCACTTACCAAGTAAATCCAAGGATGGTTCGCGGCTTGGATTATTACACCGGAACTACATTTGAATTCATTCATGAAGGATTGGGCGCCCAGTCTGGAATCGGGGGCGGCGGACGTTATGACGGACTTATGGAAATTCTTGGTGGGCAAGCGCTCTCTGGAATTGGATTCGGATTAGGTGTTGACCGAGCTCTGCTCGCCGCACAAGCCGAAGGCGTCTTGGTTGAAAACCAATTCTCATCTGATTTATTTATTATCCCGCTAGGTGATAACCAGAAATCTGTCGCGCTCTCATTGGCAGCGCAATTACGTCTTTCCGGCATACGCACAGAAATAGCATTTGGAGATCGTGCGCTAAAAGGTGCGATGAAAGCAGCCGATAAGAGTGGATCTCGTTATGTAATTGTGCTCGGCGATTCTGAGGTTGCATCAGGTACGGTTGAACTCAAACGTATGAGCGATGGCCTAACTTCATCGGTTAAGATTAAGGAATTGCAGAAGGCTCTAACTGGAGCGCTCTGAGGTATTTAACTTTCTAAGGTGGATTTTCTCCGATGTTAAGAACACATGACGCTGGATCACTTCGAGCAACTCATGCTGGTCAGACTGTTTCACTGGCCGGTTGGGTGGCCCGTCGTCGCGATCATGGCGGTGTGGCATTTATTGATCTACGTGATTCAACTGGTTCTGTTCAAGTTGTAATTCGTGATGAAGTGCTAGCAGGTTCTTTACGCGCTGAATGGTGTCTACAAATTACAGGTGAAGTCGTCCTTCGACCTGAAGGCAACGCGAATTCGACTCTGCCAACCGGTGCTATCGAAGTAATGGGCGATGACATTAAAGTTCTTAGCGAATCTGCTGCCTTGCCATTTCCGGTGGATAGCGGGAACGACTCTGAAATATCAGAGGAAGTTCGCCTGAAGTATCGCTATCTGGATCTGCGTCGCGAAAAGCCGGCGGCTAATTTACGACTTCGCTCAAAAGTTACCTCAACTATTCGACGCGTAATGGAAGATCTAGATTTTCTCGAAATCGAAACTCCTTATCTCACTCGGAGTACCCCTGAGGGCGCGCGCGATTTCTTAGTCCCCGTTCGCCTGCAACCCGGCAGTTGGTATGCCTTGCCGCAATCTCCGCAGTTATTTAAGCAACTTTTGATGGTGGCAGGTATGGAACGGTATTACCAAATTGCACGTTGCTTCCGCGACGAAGATTTTCGCGCAGATCGTCAACCAGAATTCACACAATTAGATATTGAAATGTCCTTTATTGATCAGGCTGATATTTTAGCCGTTGCCGAGAAACTCTTAGTTAAAGTTTGGAAAGAAGCAGTTGGTTTTGATATTCCAACTCCGATTCCTCACATGACATATGCCGATGCGATGCAGAATTACGGATCTGATAAACCAGATTTGCGATTTGATTTACAACTTATCGAACAGACCGCCTTCTTTGCAAAGACAGAGTTTCGAGTCTTTCAAGCTCCATATGTTGGCAGCGTAGTAATGCCAGGGGGAGCGACCTCGCCACGTCGTGAACTAGATGCTTGGCAAGATTGGGCAAAGGCGCGCGGTGCTAAAGGCTTGGCATACATTTTAGTAAATGAAGATGGAACTCTTAGTGGGCCAGTTTCAAAGAATATTTCTGAAGCAGAGCAAAGCGGAATTGTGGCTGCCACCGGTGCAAAGGCCGGGGATGCCATCTTCTTTGCTGCGGGAGAGCGAAGCGCCTCCCTTGCACTGCTCGGAGCGGTGCGTCTTGAAATAGGTAAGCGTTGCAATTTAATAAATCAAGGCGCTTGGGAATTTCTCTGGGTTGTAGATGCGCCAATGTTTGAGCCAACAGATAACGGTGGCTGGACAGCGGTTCATCATCCATTTACTGGACCTAAACCAGAGTTTGTTAAGAGTTTCGCTAGCGATCCAGCAAGCGCCTTGGCTTATGCCTATGACATTGTTTTAAACGGTACCGAACTTGGTGGAGGATCAATTCGTATCCATGACCGCGAGATACAGAAAGATGTATTTACGGTTATTGGTTTAAGTGATGAGGAAGCAGCAAGTAAATTCGGTTTCTTACTTGAGGCATTTAATTACGGTCCGCCTCCCCATGGTGGAATCGCACTCGGTCTCGATCGCGTCTGCGCGCTATTAACAGGCAGTGACTCAATTCGCGAAGTAATCGCTTTTCCAAAGACTGCCAGTGGGGGAGATCCACTTACTGGTGCTCCCACTCCGATAACACCCGCGCAGCGTAAAGAGAGCGGCGTTGACGGAGCCACAAAGGTAGAAGTCCAGAAGTAAAGGCCTTCTCAGGTAGGCTAGCGATAGATTTAAAACTAAGTGAGGATATAAATGGTTACCGGTCCAGGAGGAGTCGCAACGATTATCGCTGCCTGCTCACTTCTAGTCATTGCCATTGCAGTTTCCTACGCCGTTATCCGCATCGGGCGTTTAATTGATGAAGCGAAAACCTCGCTAAAAGCGCTAACTGATGAAGCTGCTCCGTTAATCCACGAATCAACTCGCACGGTTGAGTTAGTCAACAGCCCGCTGGAAAGTTTTGCCCGGATCACAAAAAATGTTGAGGATGTGACTACAAAAGTTGCAGATGCAGCTACTGGATTTATGGATAAGAGTGGCCCTGCAGTAAAGGTCGCTGGCGCGTTAATTAGCGCAGCGGGCATGAGCAAATCACGCTCAAAAAAGAAGAAGAAGGCGGAGTGATCCCCAAAAGTGGAATCCGCCGAGATCCGTTCGCGCTGGCTGCGCTTCTTTGAAAGTGATAACCGAGAAGGTTTAACTCACACAGTTGTTCCTTCAGCATCGTTAATTGCTGATGATCCAAATCTCTTGCTAGTCAACGCCGGCATGGTTCCATTCAAACCTTATTTCTTAGGTGAAGTAACCCCGCCTTTTAAGCGCGCGACATCTGTACAAAAGTGCGTACGTACTCTTGATATCGATGAGGTCGGAAAAACTACACGTCACGCTTCTTTCTTCCAAATGTGTGGCAACTTCTCATTTGGTGATTATTTTAAAGAGGGAGCAATAGCACTTGCTTGGGATTTATTAACTAGACCTATCGCCGATGGCGGATACGGTTTCGCCGAGGATAAATTGTGGGTGACCGTCTATTTAACAGATGATGAAGCCGCTGATATTTGGCATAAAAAGATAGGTATTCCAAAGGAGCGAATTCAACGCCGTGATATGGCAGATAATTTCTGGTCGATGGGCGTTCCTGGTCCGTGTGGTCCATGTTCTGAAATCTATTTTGATCGTGGTCCTGCCTATGGTCGAGATGGTGGACCCATTGCAGATGAGAATAGATACCTAGAAATATGGAACCTAGTCTTCATGCAAAATGAACGTGGTGCTGGTGGCGGCAAGGATGACTTCCCGATTCTAGGAGAGCTGCCGGCTAAAAGTATTGATACTGGGCTAGGCCTCGAACGCACAGCAGCGCTTTTGCAAGGCGTGGAAAATATTTACGAAATTGATACGACGATGCAAATTTTATCTAAAGCGATGGCTCTCTCTGGAGTTAAGTACGGTAAGGACGAAAAAACTGATATTTCCTTGCGCGTTATTGCAGATCATGCACGAACTTCTGCGATGTTAATTGGTGACGGTGTGACTCCAGGCAATGAAGGTCGGGGCTATGTTCTCCGTCGAATGATGCGCAGAACTATCCGAAATATGCGCCTGCTTGGAACAAATGATCCTGTAATGTCCGAACTCACCTCTGCAGCTATTGGCGCAATGGGTTCGCAGTACCCAGAACTGGTTTCAGATCAGAAGCGAATCCTAGAAGTCTCGATTTCAGAAGAAGAATCCTTCCTGCAGACGCTAAAGAGTGGAACGCAGATCTTTGATATTGCATCCTCGGAACTTAAAAGTAGGAAAGTTAATGTCTTGCCGGGCGAAGAGGTTTTCAAATTGCACGATACATATGGGTTCCCATTTGATCTAACGCTGGAAATGGCACGCGAACAAGGCTTAGAAGTTGACGAAGCTGGATTCACGCGGCTAATGAAGGAGCAACGCGATCGAGCAAAAGCGGATGCCAAGGCGAAGAAGAGCGGACATACCGATCTAAGCGAGTATAAGAAAATTGCTGATTCCCATGGCGCAACTGAGTTCGTTGGTTACGCCCATCTGTCGGCGGAGTCAAAGATCAGTGGAATTCTTCTCGACGGAGTCAGTGTAAAAAGTGCGCAGGCGGGCGATGAAGTTGAGATTGTTTTAGAACGCACTCCTTTCTATGCCGAAGGTGGCGGTCAATTAGCTGATGGCGGGTTAATCACTTTGGGAAATGGCGCAGTCATCGAAATTGATGATGTGCAATCTCCCGTGACGGGGCTGTCAGTGCACCGTGGCCGGGTACGTTCAGGTGCGCTAACAATTGGCGACGTGGCTTTGGCAGAGATAGATCAAGAACGTCGCAACGCGATCTCGCGCGCACACACCGCAACGCATATGGTTCATAAGGCATTCCGCGAAATCCTTGGTGAGACTGCAACGCAAGCCGGTTCTGAGAATTCACCGGGACGTTTCCGTTTCGATTTCCCCGCGACTGGAGCGCTTTCAGAAGGCGTTCTCGATGAAGTTGAATCACGCGTTAATACTCTGCTGCTAGATAATCTAGAAGTTAGTGCTGAAGTAATGTCTCAGGATGAGGCTAAAAAATTGGGCGCGATGGCCTTATTCGGTGAGAAATATGGCGATCGGGTACGCGTTGTAAGCGTAGGAGATTGGGCTCGCGAACTTTGTGGCGGAACGCACGTAGCTCGCTCTGGCCAGCTGGGTGTCATCAAATTATTGAGTGAGTCATCAATCGGGGCCGGTGTACGTCGCGTTGAAGCAGTGGTCGGTGTCGACGCTTATCGATTCCTGGCACGAGAGCATATGTTGCTAAATTCTTTAACGACGTTAATTAAAGGTGCGCGCACAGAGGAACTGCCAGAACGAATTTCTGAACTTCTAGCAAAGATGAAAGATATTGAGAAAGAGTTAGCGGTGCTGCGATCAGCATCGGCGATGGCTGATCTTTCTTCGGTGGCCGCGCAAGCTAAGAATCTAGGTGGCACAAGCGTAATTCTGACTAAGGTCGCT
This sequence comes from Actinomycetota bacterium, assembly GCA_009698815.1. GTDB lineage: Bacteria > Actinomycetota > Actinomycetes > Nanopelagicales > Nanopelagicaceae > Planktophila. The sequence continues at coordinate 27,404 of WLPJ01000007.1, forward strand.
GAAGGAATCGTCGTCGATGATCTACGTAAAATCGCACTTGATTTACGTAATCGAAATCCAGATTCTGTGGTGGGTTTAATAAGTGTCTGTGATGGTAAACCAGTACTTGTCATCGCTGTAAGTGATGCTGCGCGGGCTAAGGGTCACAAAGCTGGAGCGCTAGTCAAGATTGGATCAACAGTTCTTGGCGGTGGCGGTGGCGGTAAAGATGATTTCGCGCAAGGTGGCGGTACTGCAGTCGCTGAAATCGACGCGGCGCTTATTGCGATAGAACGCTCACTCGCAGGCAAGTAATGTCACGCATCGGCCGACGAATTGCCTTCGACTATGGCGATGTTCGAATCGGTGCAGCGGTCTGTGATCCAGATGGAATTCTGGCGACTCCACTAACTACCTTGCAGAGCAAGGATCCGCAGCTAAAGAAGCAGATCGCAAAGTTGATTGACGAGTACGAACCAACAAAGTTTTATGTTGGCCAACCTAAATTACTAAGTGGCGCGGACGGATCTGCAGTGGCAAAGGTTCTCGTGTTCACTGAGATGCTGACTTCAAATTTTGATATCCCGGTAGTGCTGGTGGATGAACGTCTTTCTACGGTATCGGCGGCCAAGCAGTTGCGCGAATCTGGCGTAAACGCAAAGGATGCGCGTTCGGTAATTGATGCTGCGGCAGCGGTTGCAATTCTTGAACAAGGCTTGGCCAATGAGCGAAAGTAGATCAGCGCCACTGAGAGTTATCGCAGCGCTTGCGGTGGTTTTTCTTTTCACTGGGGGAGTGCATCAACTTCGATCTGGAGTAAGGTCCGCGCCAGACTTCCCTTGTAGCGTTGATTCTGCAGGAGATGTTTCAGTTGAGATTGCTAAAGGTGCAACTGGTTCAGATATTGCTACCAAACTTTATGAAGCAGGTGTCATTAAATCGAGTTCAGCCTTTTTTAGATTAGCAGTTGCTGATAAGAGATCGGCGACAATCGCACCAGGTGCGCATATTGTTAGTAAGGAGATTTGTGCAGCAGATGCCCTTAGCCAACTGCTAGATGCTAAGCGAATTGCAGGCTTGATTAATATAGTCGAAGGCGCATGGAGCACTGAGATTTTCAAATCTATGGTTGCGGCCGGCTTCAAGCAAACTGATATCAAATCAACAGTCTCACGATTGGAATTACCTGAAGGTTTCAAAGTTCTGGAGGGCTTGCTTTTCCCAGCGCAGTATTCTTTCGCTAAAGGAACCAGCGCCGATGGCGCCCTGCAGGCAATGATAGATCGTGCAACGACTGAGTTATCTAAGAGCGGTGTTACCACCAGTGCTGGGAAATACAAGGCACAGCAACTGGTAACCATGGCATCGATTATTCAGGCTGAAGGTAGAAATCAAGATTTTTCAAAGATTTCCCGCGTTATTCGCAACCGCTTAGAAAAGGGCATGCCCTTACAAATGGATTCCACTGTGCATTATGTTCAAAAAGCCAGAGGCGACATTTTTTTGAGTACCAAATCAACTCTTTTAAAATCGGAATACAACACCTATATAAAATACGGACTGCCACCAGGCCCTATTGGCAATCCAGGCTTTGATGCAATGTACGCTGCTGCCAATCCAGCGGTAGGCGATTGGATCTATTTCGTGACTGTTGCACCGGGCGATACGCGATTCACCGCATCTTATGACCAGTTCTCAACCTGGAAGATAGAATATAAAAAGAACTTACGTGCCGGCCTATTTGGGAGTTCGAAATGAGTAGTAAAGCTTTGAAAGGTGCGGTGCTTGGCTTTCCTATAGAGCACTCTCTTTCTCCGCTTTTACATAAGACTGCTTTCAAACTTTTGGGGATTTCGGGTGAATACACCGCCATCGAAGTACAAAGTGGCCAACTTGAAAAGTTTATAATCGATCGTGGTAGCGAGTTTGACTATCTTTCATTGACGATGCCCCTAAAAGAGGAAGCGCTCGAATTAGGAATTCAGATTCAGATAGATGATTTGGGAAAGCGTATTCAGTCTTTAAACACTTTAGTTAACCGCGATGGTCATTGGTCGGCAACGAGTACTGATGGTTCTGGTTTTTTAAAGTCACTATCTAACGCTGGATATGATCGTTTCGAGAAAGTTTTAATTCTCGGGGCCGGTGGAACCGCGCGAGCTGTCGCTGGGGCACTGGACGATCTAGCAGATAGCGTTGATGTAATGCGCAGGAGTGTTCGACGCAGTGCGGCGATAGCTGCGTGCTTTACCAGGATTGAATGTGAGTTCTTGGATTGGGATGATCAAATCGATTTGAGAAAATATGACCTGGTGGTCAACACAACACCTTCTGGGGCTGCTGACTTAGTTGCTGATAATTTAGCCTCACAAATTGACGCAGTTCTATTCGATGTCTTATATAAACCTTGGCCAACGCTATTGGCTAGAAGGTGGAGCGATTCCGGAGGTAGAACGATCAGTGGCCTGGAACTCTTGCTCTACCAGGGCATTGATCAATTGAATTTGGTGACTTCGATTAGCGAACGTGCGATTGATAGTGAACTTCGTATTGCGCTATCGAAAGCGATTGGTTAATCCACAGGCCTTAGGAAGCAGCTACTTGTGCGGACTACTCTTCCAAGATGTTCGTCGCACTTATTCTTTTCTCGTTGTATATATCTTTTGTAGATATTCGCCACCATCGCATATCAAATCGCGTACTTTGGATTACCTTTCTATCCCTGATTTCACTTAGCGTGGCCACCCACACAGATGTGTATCCACTAACTGGCTTATCAGTTCTGCTCCTTACACCGCTAATTTTGTGGGCCAGAATCGGCGCCGGCGATATTAAGCTGTTGATCGTCCTATCCTTCTTCTACATTCCAATTACATGGGATATGGCCTCAGATTTCTTACTTTCATTCACCTTGATAGCTACCGCACTCTTGATAATCCAACTGATCAGGTTCCACTCTTTCGCGGGATCTATCGCCTTAGCACCAGCGATTTGTGGCGCGGTAATTTGGTGCGCAAGATAGCGCTGCGATCTGACACAATATGCCAATGCGTTGGCTTACTGCAGGTGAATCTCATGGACAAGCCCTTTCGGCAATTATCGAAGGAATCCCGGCCAACATATCTTTGACTTCAAAAGATATTGATTATCATCTTTCGCGCAGACGTTTAGGTTTTGGTCGCGGCGCACGACAGAATTTTGAAGCAGATAAAATTACGATTCTTGGTGGCATTCGTTTAGGCCTCACACAAGGCGGTCCAATTTCAATTCAAGTTGGAAACTCTGAATGGCCAAAGTGGGAAAAGGTTATGTCGGCCGATCCGGTACCTGAAGAAGAGATAAAAGATTTAGCTCGTAACGCTCCTCTCACGCGCCCTCGTCCAGGTCACGCAGATTTAGTGGGAATGCAGAAATACGATTTTGATGACGCCCGACCTATTTTAGAGAGAGCTAGCGCGCGCGAAACTGCAGCGCGAGTGGCACTCGGTGCGGTGGCACGTGCATTTCTTGAACAAAGTGTTGGCATAACAATTCTTAGCCACGTAGTTTCTATCGGTCAGGTTCGAATTCCCGAAGGTACGGCGTTACCGTTGCAAGGCGATATGGAGCGCATCGATGCCGATCCGGTTCGTTGTTCAGATGCTGCTACAAGTGCGCTGATGATCAGCGAAATCGAATCAGCACATTCTGATGGCGACACTCTGGGTGGTGTTTGTGAAGTGTTGGCATATAACCTTCCACCAGGACTTGGCTCTTACGTTCATTCGGACCGACGGCTGGATGCGAAACTTGCAGGTGCGATGATGGGTATTCAAGCGATTAAAGGCGTTGAAATCGGTGATGGATTCTTAACTGCTACTCGCCGCGGATCGGTTGCACATGACGAGATTGAACGTGGCAGCGATGGTTTGATCAAACGTCGTACCGACCGAGCAGGTGGCACTGAAGGCGGTATGTCTAATGGTGAAATCCTGCGTGTTAGCGTTGCGATGAAACCAATATCAACAGTGCCGAAAGCTTTAGATACGATCGATGTAAAAACTGGTGAGGCAGCTAAGGCAATTAATCAACGATCAGATGTTTGCGCAGTCCCGGCTGCTGGTGTTGTTGCTGAGGCGATGGCGGCACTTGTTCTGGCGGAAGCGGTGCTCGAGAAATTTGGCGGAGATAGCGTTAGTGAGACTCGTCGTAACTTCGAGTCTTATATGGCAAATTTACGTTTTAAGTAGCCTTAGATGAGTAAATCGATAATTCTAATTGGTCCTCCCGGTGCTGGTAAAAGCACAATAGGTAAACAACTTGCGCGCAGCCTCAATTGCTCTTTCACGGATACTGATGACATCATTGAAGCGCAGACTGGATTCACTATTTCTCAAATATTTATCGATCAAGGCGAACCTTGGTTTCGCGAATTAGAAGTAGAAGTAGTACTGAAAGCTATTGCAGAAATAGATGGCGTTCTCTCTCTGGGTGGTGGAGCGCCTTTATCGCAACCTGTTCAAGATCTGTTGCAAGGGATTTCAACACCAATCGTTTTTCTCGACGTATCGCTGGCAACGGCGGCTCCACGAGTTGGATTTAATCGCGATCGTCCACTTTTGCTGAACAATCCGCGCGCCGCCTGGCAAACGCTAATGGAGAAACGCCGGCCGATATACGAATCCGTGGCAACTCATATCGTTGCAGTAGATGGTCTCTCACCAAAGGAAGTCGCTGGAAAGATTCGGGAAATCGTTGGTGGAACTACATGAGCACTAGATCAGGTGTTGTTAGGCTAAGTCAATGATTATTGAGGTTGCCGCGGAGCAGACTTATCCGGTCATCATCGATAGTTCCTGGAAAGTTGAACTCTCTAAATTGTTAGTGGGCCGAAATAAGGCAGCAATTATCGTGTCTGAGAAAATGCAAGGCTCCATAAAAGATCTGGTCGCAACGGATGCCGAGGCACTCATCTTTCCGATTCCAGATGGTGAGGCCGGCAAGAGCAGTGCAACGCTGAATAAAATTTGGGATTGGCTTGGTGCCGCGGGTTTTACTCGCAGCGATTTGATCATAGGTATAGGTGGGGGAGCGGTTACTGATTTTGCTGGTTTCGCTGCCGCCTCATGGCTGCGTGGAATCGACTGGATTGCGATTCCAACAACAGTTGCTGGCGCAGTTGATGCGGCAATCGGTGGAAAGACTGCGATCAATAGTGAATACGGCAAGAATCTGATTGGTGCTTTTCATAGTCCGACTGCAGTAATCATTGATGTTTCTTGGTTTGATTCACTTAGCGATCGTGACTTCGCGGCAGGATTGGCTGAGGTTGTAAAAGCGGGATTTATATCAGATGCAAAAATCCTTGATTTAATTGGCACATCAGAAATTTCCGATCTTCGCGCCAATCGCGATACGGTTATAGATCTGATTACGCGCGCTATTAAGGTTAAGGCGAGGGTTGTTTCTTCGGATTTCAGAGAGAGTTTCGACCGTGAAGTTTTGAACTACGGCCACACTTTGGGCCACGCCATCGAATTACATTGTAAATACGATTTACGGCATGGGGAGTGCGTTGCTATAGGAATGGCCTTTATGGCCCAACTTCAACTCTCACTGGGTCTAATAACTCCAGAGATAGCCCAGCAACATCTGGATATTCTAAAAAACTTAGGGTTACCAATCAGCTATCAACGTCAGGCGTGGCCGAGCCTCTTGGCAAGTATGTATCTAGATAAAAAATCACGCGGCAAAACCCTGCGATTGGTTACGATTAAGGGGATCGGCATCACCGATCGTCTGGAAAATCCAGATGAGAAGATTTTATTGGCAGCCTACGAAAAGGTGAGTTCATGAATGTTCTAGTTATCAACGGCCCAAATTTGGCGCGTTTAGATATAAGAGACTCGGCTATTTACGGTGATATGACTTATCCGCAATTGGTTTCACATATCGAATCTGCCGCCAAGACTCATGGCTTTGTTGCAGATGTTCGACAAAGTGATGACGAGGCTACGATAATTTCCTGGCTGCATGAGGCAGCAGATAAGAAAATGCCAGTGATCATCAATCCGGCGGCTTTCACTCATTATTCATATGCCATTCGAGATGCTGCAGAGTTGGTTAAGAGTCCTCTGATTGAGGTACATCTTTCCAACCCATTGGCGCGCGAAGAGTTTCGTCATACATCAGTTATTTCTGGCGTCGCTAATGGAACCATCGGGGGATTTGGCCCAAATTCTTACGTATTAGCCTTGATCGCTTTAAAGGCGTTGACTGCTTAGAAGTTCGGGTAAACTTCCCAAATTGCCTTCGAAAATCGAAGGCCAACCTCGCGTAAGGCTCTTTGAGTTCGCAATTGGTTGATCGCTTGCGCAAATTGCGCGAACTGGAGTAAATCGTGGCATCAACAAATGATCTAAAAAATGGAATGACCCTTGATATAGATGGTCAGCTATGGACTGTTGTTGAATTCCAACACGTAAAGCCAGGAAAAGGTCCAGCGTTCGTTCGCACCAAGTTAAAGCAAGTTCTTACTGGCAAGGTAGTCGATAAGACATTTAACGCCGGAGTAAAAGTTGAAATAGCTATTCTTGAAAAACGCGAAATGAACTTCTTATATAAAGAGGGCGAAGATTTCGTTTTCATGGATAACAAGACTTTTGATCAAATGAATATTTCGGCTGCCGTCGTTGGCGAAGCCTCAGATTACATGCTTGAGAACACCGAGGCGATAGTTGCGATCCATGAAAACAACCCTCTGTATATCGAACTGCCCGCATCTGTTGTCTTAACAATTACTTACACAGAGCCTGGTCTACAAGGTGATCGTTCATCTGGCGGAACTAAACCCGCGACAGTTGAGACTGGTATTGAAATTCAGGTTCCACTTTTTATTAAGCAGGATGAAAAAGTTCTAGTTGATACTCGCGATGGTTCATACCAAGGCCGCGCCAACTAGTGTCAGCCCGAAGTAAGGCTCGCAAGCAGAGCCTTGATCTGCTCTACGAGGGTGATATCCGCGGTCAAGCCCCTGCGGATTTACTTGCCTCGCGAGAAGTAGTTGATGAGGGACCCGATGCGCGACCCATTCGTGAATATACAAAAGAGCTAATTTCTGGAATTGCTGATAACCGCAGGAAGATTGATGAACTCATTTCAACTTATGCGCAAGGTTGGGATATGGATCGTCTGCCTGCGGTAGATCGCAATATCTTGCGGCTGGGAATTTACGAGATTCTTTGGTGTAAAGATCTAGATGATGCGATCGCAATTGATGAAGCACTCAATTTAGCAAGAGAACTTTCCACCGATGACTCGGCGGCATACATCCATGGGGTTCTTGGAAGAATTTCAAATATTAAAGATAGTTTGGCTATTTAAGGCTGATTAGCGCCAAACGTTTCTCGGTTAGCCAGGCTTTTAATTCTGGCAAAGTTATGGCAAAAACCAAGGTAAGCGTGTCGAAATCGCTGGCACGCAGCGTCAATACTTCACCGTTCCAGTCACTTCTGCGCGCAGCAATTGCTGAGATAAAGGATTGCAAGGTGGTGATCTTTACATCGGGATCAGATTTTACGAGTTCACCGAGTCGTCTTTGATCTATGGTCAAGGTTTCGGGATTAACTGCATCGGTGCGCGAGAAGTCTCCAAGTAGATTAGCAATTGGAATACCAAAGAGCTCGGCTATTTCTATCGAGCGGGCTAGCGATAGTGCACGCGATCCGCGCTCATATGAACCCATGACTACCGCCTTAATGGAACCGGATGAACGGTTTTCGACATCATGGAGCGTCCAACCACGCGCCTTGCGCAGCGTGCGAATTCGTAGAGCGACTGATGCGCTAGTTGGTTGGGCAAATGGTGCGTTATTTGTCATCGGGCAAGGCTAGATCAATTCACCGTGAGCGCGTCGCCGGCTGTCCACAGGATGGTGCGATTGGGATGTATCATTTGCCAACATCCTTTAACGACCCGTCCTGCGAGGCGGGGAAGGAGATTTAAATGAGTCTTGCCCTGCCTGCGCCAGATATTGCTCGCGCGCTGATCCGCATCTCCCATGAAATTTTGGAACGAAATTCAGGCTCAGCAAATATAACTTTATTGGGCATTCCAACACGTGGTGCTCATCTTGCAAAACGCATCGCTTCGGCAATTGAATCAATTGAAGGCACAAGCGTTCAGATGGGAACTCTCGATATCACCTTGCACCGTGATGATTTACGGATGCGCGCTCCTCGGGCGCTTATGCCGACGGTTATCCCATCTCTTGGTGTGGAAGGCCGCGATGTTGTACTTGTAGATGATGTTCTCTTCTCCGGCAGAACGATTCGCGCCGCCCTTGATGCACTTGGTGAAATAGGAAGACCGAAATCCGTGCAATTAGCAGTGCTAGTTGATCGCGGGCATCGCCAGCTTCCGATCAGAGCGGATTTTGTAGGAAAGAATCTGCCAACATCGATCGAGCAGAGCGTTGTGGTTCATCTGACAGAGCTAGATGGTGCTGATGAAGTCCTGATTGAAGGGCCACTTCCATGAAACATTTACTGTCGATAAATGATCTTTCAAAGGTAGATGCAATTTCGATTCTAGATACCGCACAAGAGTTGGCTCGAGTAAGTGATGGACCAATGAAAAAACTTCCAACTTTGCGCGGGCGCACTATCGTAAATCTCTTTGCCGAAGATTCCACTCGCACACGGATTTCTTTTGAGGCAGCCGCCAAGCGCCTGTCTGCTGATGTCATTAACTTTTCTTCAAAGGGTTCAAGTATCAGCAAAGGTGAATCGCTGAAAGATACTGCGCAAACTCTGCAAGCCATGGGCGCCGATGCGGTAATCATTCGACATTCAGCATCAGGGGCTGCGCAACGGTTAGCCGATTCAAAATGGATGTCGGGCTCTGTCATTAATGCTGGAGATGGAACTCATGAGCATCCGAGCCAAGCCTTACTAGATGCTTTTACTATCCGTAAGCATCTATCAAAAGGCGCGACTGATTTAGCTGGTTTGCGAGTTGCGATCGTTGGAGATGTTCTACATTCCAGAGTTGCGCGCTCAAATGTTCTCTTATTATCTAAACTTGGAGCGCAAGTTGTTCTGGTTGCGCCACCAACACTCTTGCCAGTTGGAATCGAATCCTGGCCGTGCCAAATCTCTTATGATTTAGATGAAGTGATTGCCAGCGTGGATGCAATCATGATGTTACGCATCCAATTGGAGCGAATGTCCGAGATGTATTTCCCTAACGCTCGTGAATATTCCAGATACTTCGGTCTAAATAGTGACCGAATCCGCGCCATGAAGGCTGAAGCAATAGTTATGCACCCCGGACCAATGAATCGTGGATTGGAAATTACCGCCGATGCCGCTGATGGCGCACGATCAGTAATCGTTGAACAAGTTGCCAACGGAGTAAGTATTCGAATGGCGATTTTATATCTGCTGCTCGCAGGCAATCAGGAAATTGCAGAAAATGGAGTTAGCTCATGAAAAACGGAAACTATCTTTTAACTGGTCTGACTCTGCCGAATGGCAGTAAGAGCGATATCGCAATTAGCGCTGGAAAGATCACAGAGATTGCTCCAAATCTAATCGCAGCGGAAGGCTTTACTAAAGTAGATCTGGCAGGCTCGATCGCACTTCCTGGACTCGTTGATTTACACACACATTTGCGTGAGCCAGGCAAAGAAGATGCCGAGACTGTTCTTTCCGGAACGATGGCCGCAGCGAAAGGCGGCTTTGTCGCCGTATCTGCAATGGCAAATACGTCACCAGTTGCAGATACTGCAGGAGTTGTAGAACAGGTTTTCGCACTTGGTCAGAGCGCCGGGTTTGCCGATGTCTTTCCGATTGGTGCGGTGACAGAAGGTTTAAAGGGAGAAAATTTAGCTGAGATCGGAGCGATGGCTGATTCTCGCGCCAGAGTTCGCGTCTTTAGCGATGATGGAAGTTGTGTATTCGATCCGCTCGTTATGCGCAGAGCACTGGAATATGTCAAGAAGTTTGATGGTGTTATTGCCCAGCATGCGCAAGACCCGCGTTTGACGCAAGGGGCGCAGATGAATGAAGGAGAAATTTCCTCGCGTCTTGGCTTGAAGGGATGGCCAGCGGTTGCAGAAGAGGCAATCATTGCACGCGATGTTTTATTAGCCGATCACGTGCAATCACGTTTACACATCTGTCACTTAACAACGGCTGGGGGAGTCGAAATTATTCGTTGGGCGAAGGCTCGAGGTATTAGTGTTACTGCAGAAGTAACTCCGCATCATCTTCTGCTGACGGATGAAAGTGCTCTTAGCTATGACCCTATTTTTAAGGTTAATCCGCCGCTTCGCACTCAAAAAGACGTGGAAGCGCTACGAGAAGGTTTAGCCGATGGAACAATCGATATCGTCGCTACCGATCATGCCCCGCATCCGGCGGAGGCAAAAGAGTGTGAATGGCAAGAAGCGGCATTCGGAATGTTGGGACTTGAAAGTGCGCTTTCGATTATCAACCAGACCATGGTGACAACTGGTTTAATGAATTGGGAAACTGTGGCCGATCGCATGAGTTACGCGCCTGCAAAAATTGCACGTTATGCAGAGCACGGTAAGGCACTTACGGTAGGCGCAATCGCAAACATCACGTTAATTAACCCAGCCCAGTCTTACCGAGTAGACCGCGACCTAGTCGCTTCGCGCAGCCGTAATACGCCATTCCATGGAATGGATTTGCAGGGCGCAGTCACAGCTACGTTCTTCAGAGGTCTTCCGACTTTTCTAAATGGAAAACTAGCCTCAATTCATGAAGGCTCGCCTGAAAGTGCTGGTAAGTAATGGCTAAAGCGTTCCTAGTTTTAGATGATGGCAGAATATTCGAAGGAAAGTCTTGGGCTGCCACTGGTCGCACATTCGGAGAAGCAGTTTTTCAAACGGGCATGACGGGCTATCAAGAAACGCTGACTGATCCGAGTTATCACAGACAAGTAGTTGTGATGACTGCTCCACATATCGGTAATACTGGAGTAAACACTCCAGATAACGAATCGCGCAAAATCTGGGTGGCCGGGTTTGTTGTCAGGAATCCTTCGACGATCACCAGCAATTGGCGCAGTGAAAAAGATTTGGAAGCTGAACTGATCGAACAATCGATTGTGGGTATCCAAGGTATTGATACTCGCGCGCTAACTCGCCACCTGCGTGATCGTGGCGCGATGCGCGTTGGAATCTTCTCAGATGTTGAACTCACTCGCGAAGAAATGGTGATCGAAGTACGCAAGACTGATGCGATGTCGGGCGCGTACTTAAGTGCGGATGTTTCGACAGAGCAAACTTATGTTGTGCCCGCTATTGGAAAAAAGAAATTTTCGGTGGCTGCAATCGATCTTGGAATTAAAGGTGCAACGCCACGCGCTTTAGCGGCAAGGGGTGTCGAGGTTCATGTGCTTCCCTTTAACGCGACCTTCGAGGAGATCACGGCAGTTAAACCTGATGGAGTTTTTCTCTCAAATGGTCCCGGTGACCCATCGACAATGAGCGATGTAGTCGACCTGGTTCGCGAAGTTCTTGGCGCAGAAATTCCGATATTTGGAATTTGTTTCGGTCATCAGATATTGGGTAGAGCCCTTGGATTTGAAACGTATAAATTGCAATTCGGCCACAGAGGAATAAATCAACCAGTTCTGGATAAAAAGACGGGCAAAGTCGAAATAACGGCCCATAATCACGGCTTTGCAATCAAGGCGCCTACCGATGCAATTTTTAATACAGTTTACGGTCCTGGGGAAGTTACCCACATCGGTTTAAATGATGGAGTTGTGGAAGGCTTGCAATTGCTTGAACGCGGCGCCTTTAGCGTTCAGTATCACCCAGAAGCAGCGGCGGGTCCACATGATGCCGCTTATCTATTTGATCGCTTTATCGCGCTAATGGAGAAATATCCAAGAGTTCAGGCGGTGATCTAGTGGCGCGCGATGAATCAATAAAAAGCGTTTTGGTGATTGGTTCAGGACCTATTGTGATTGGTCAAGCCTGCGAATTTGATTACTCTGGAACTCAAGCTTGTCGCGTTCTGCGCGCAGAAGGCATTCGCGTGATTTTAGTCAACTCTAATCCGGCCACGATCATGACAGATCCGGAATTTGCCGATGCTACTTACATCGAACCGATAACCCCCGAATTTATTGAAAAAATTATTGCTAAGGAACGCCCCGATGCGGTGCTAGCAACTCTTGGTGGGCAGACCGCACTTAATGCAGCGATTGGTCTTCATAAGGCTGGAACTTTGGAGAAGTATAAAACTAGGTTAATTGGTGCCGATGTTGACGCAATTGAGCGTGGAGAGAACCGCGAGATTTTCCGAGGAATCGTTGAAAAAATTGGCGGTGAATCAGCCAAATCAGTTATTTGTCATACTATGGAAGAAATTATTGCTGGTGTTGAAGTCTTGAACTATCCAGTTGTTATTCGTCCTTCGTTCACAATGGGTGGACTCGGTTCTGGTATCGCCTTCGATGAGGAATCGTTGCGTCAGATCGCAGGCGCGGGATTGCGCCATAGTCCAACTTCGGAAGTACTTCTCGAAGAGTCGATAATTGGTTGGAAAGAGTATGAACTTGAAGTAATGCGCGATAAGTCAGATAACGTAGTGATTGTCTGCAGCATCGAAAATATAGATCCAATGGGTGTTCATACTGGTGATTCGATAACAGTTGCACCTGCTCTTACTCTAACTGATGTTGAATTCCAGAAACTTCGCGACTTATCAATTGATATTATTCGTGAAGTTGGAGTAGCCACGGGTGGTTGCAATATTCAATTTGCGGTTAATCCGGATGATGGTCGCATTATTGTGATTGAGATGAATCCACGTGTTTCGCGATCGAGTGCGCTGGCTTCGAAGGCAACGGGTTTTCCGATTGCAAAGATTGCTACCAAATTAGCAATCGGATATACCTTAGATGAGATCAAGAACGATATAACTCAAGTCACTCCAGCATCCTTTGAACCGACTCTGGATTACATCGTCGTAAAAGTGCCTCGCTTTGCCTTTGAAAAATTTGCTGATGCTGATCCCCGCCTGACAACAACTATGAAGAGCGTTGGCGAAGCGATGGCTATTGGTCGATCCTTTCCAGAGGCGCTAATGAAGGCGTTGCGTTCGCTGGAACGCAAAGAGGCAATCTTTCACTTTCCTGCAGATATTTCTGGAATTGATGTTGCAGCGCTCTTGCTCGCTATGCGAATTCCGACCGAGTATCGCTTACAGCAAGTTCAGCAGGCCATGTGGGCTGGTGCAACTATTGAAGATGTTTTTGCTGCAACGAAGATCGATCGCTGGTTTTTGCATCAATTAGATTTGATTAACTTGCGTGCGAGGGAGCTAGCTCAGCCAGCTGAACTCAGCCTTGATTATCTTAAATCTGCAAAGGAGATGAGCTTCTCGGATGCTCAGATTGCGCAGTTGCGTGGAGTTCACGAAGGAGATATTCGAAAAGCGCGTCACCATTTAGGTCTTCATCCGGTTTATAAAACAGTAGATACCTGCGCTGCTGAATTTGAAGCGTTCACGCCGTATCACTATTCAAGTTATGAAGAAGAGACCGAAGTGCGCACGCGGACCAAACCTGCGGTCATTATTTTAGGTAGCGGCCCAAATCGTATTGGGCAAGGTATTGAATTTGATTATTCATGTGTTCACGCTTCCTTTACTTTGCGTGATGCTGGTTATGAAACAGTGATGATCAATTGCAATCCTGAAACTGTTTCCACAGATTACGACACATCAGATCGCTTATATTTTGAACCCTTAACGTTAGAAGATGTTTTAGAAGTGGTCCATGCCGAAACTTTGGCGGGTCCGGTACTTGGCGTCATCACACAACTTGGTGGTCAAACCCCGTTAGGTCTAGCAGCCGGCCTTAAAGCTGCAGGTGTAACAATTTTGGGAACTTCACCAGATGCCATTAACTTGGCCGAAGAACGTGGTGCATTTGGCAAAGTCCTAGCTGAACAAGCTTTAACTGCTCCAGAGTTTGGTATGGCTTCTTCACAATTGGAAGCGCTAGATATTGCAGCACGCATCGGATATCCAGTGTTAGTTCGTCCATCATTTGTTCTGGGCGGTCGTGGTATGGAAATTGTTTATGACGATGCTGCTCTTTCAGGTTTTATAACTAGAGCTACATATATAACTCCAGATCATCCAGTTTTGGTCGATCGCTTTCTAGACAGTGCTATTGAAATTGATGTAGACGCACTCTATGACGGAAGCGAACTCTTCCTCGGTGGCGTAATGGAACATATCGAAGAGGCCGGAATTCACTCGGGGGATAGCGCATGCGTTCTGCCCGCGATGACAATTACCCCCAGTCAACAGAAGAGTATTCGTGAAGCTACGCTGAAGATCGCACAAGGTGTTGGTGTATTAGGTCTAATTAATATTCAGTTTGCGATCGCTGGCGACATTCTCTATGTACTGGAGGCCAATCCACGAGCCTCGCGCACTGTCCCGTTTGTCAGCAAAGCAACCGGGGTTCCATTAGCTAAAGCGGCGGCGCGAATTTCACTTGGCACGAGCATCGCTGATTTACGAAGCGAAGGATTGTTGCCCGCGAGTGGTGATGGAGTTGCAAAGGCAATCTCTGTTAAAGAAGCGGTACTTCCTTGGAATCGTTTCCGCAGAACAGATGGTCGCGGAGTGGATGCGGTTCTCGGACCTGAGATGCGATCAACAGGTGAAGTAATGGGGATCGCGCACACGTTTGGGGAAAGTTATGCCAAGAGTCAGATAAGCGCTTTCGGTCCGCTGCCAAAGTCTGGAACGGTTTTTATCTCCTTAGCTGATAAAGATAAAAGCTCCGGCTTGGCACCATCTCGAGCTTTTGCTGAACTAGGATTTAATTTAATAGCCACGGGTGGTACCGCGGATTTCTTGGCTAATAATGGAATATTGGCGCATAAGGTGCGAAAGAATTCAGAAGGATCAGGACCAATGGGGGAGAAGACAATCGTCGAACTTTTAAATACTGGTGGAGTTGATTTAGTTATCAATACACCGGTTGGACGAGGCACGCGTGCTGATGGCTGGGCTATCAGAACTGCGGCAGTTCAAAGATCCATCCCTTGCATTACAACTACTGCTGGATTTAGCGCAGCGGTACAAGGAATTAGAGCGTTGCAACGCGGTGAGCTTTCAGTCTCTCCAATTCAAGAATGGTTAAAGATGTGATGTCACAAATTAACCGCAGCGCAACGCACATGCGTGCCACTATTTTGGCGAATAAAAGAGTCGGGCAGTATCACCAGATAGTTTTTGGTATTGGTGATCTCGTAAAGAGTTGTCGTCCTGGAAATTTCGTAGCGATAAGCGTAGGTGGAGACTCTTCGCGGATGATCTTGCGTCGCGCATTTGCGATATCTCGCGTATCGGAAAACGCAAGTTTCGGTGGCACTATGGAGCTAATTGCTGCCCCACATGGCTCGGGTTCAAAGTGGCTCTGCTCGCAGATCGAGGGTTCAGAAGTCGACATCGTTCTTCCTCTAGGGACTGCTTTTGGAATTCCTACATCACCTGTCAATGCGCTGTTAGTCGGTGGCGGATACGGTTCGGCTCCCTTGTTTGGTTTAGCAGAGGTTCTAAAAGCGCGCGGATGCAAAGTTGATATGTTGCTTGGTGCGTCAACTAGCGCAAAAATTTACGCGCCGATGGAAGGAAAGCGCTCAGTAAATTCGCTTAAGATCTATACCGAAGACGGCACGATGGGCGAACTAGGCCGCGTGACTGAGCCAATTAAAGTTTTGGTAGAACAGAAAGCAATCGATGTTATCTACTCATGCGGTCCGATGGGTATGTTACGTGCCATCTCTGAGCTAACTGCAAATACAGATGTAGTTCATCAATGTGCAGTGGAAGAGGCTATGGCATGTGGAATTGGAATCTGCATGACTTGCGTCCTTCCTGTTAAAGGCGAAGACGGTAAGATTTCTATGTTGCGCTCATGTATTGATGGTCCAGTTATGGATGGGTCACAAGTGCAATGGCATCTGGTGGGGCAAGTTCCTGAGGTTAATTCATGAGTGACTTTGATTTCTCAACTACCCTAGGAAACGCGTTTTTCAATACTCCGATTTTTACCGCCAGTGGGTGTGCCAGTTCCGGTAAAGAATTGGCACAGTTCTTCCCGCTAAAAGATATCGGCGCAGTAGTCACCAAATCGATCATGAATAAACCTCGTTATGGGCGTCCGACTCCACGTATGGCCGAGACTCCATCAGGAATGTTAAATTCGATTGGCTTACAAGGTCCAGGGATTGAAGCCTTTCTCGCCAACGATATTCCGTGGTTAGTAGAGCAGAATTCAAGAATCATTATTTCTATCGCAGGTGAGACCATTGAAGAGTACGCAACGCTGGCTCGGAAGGTCAGATCAGTTGCGGGAATTAGTGCTATCGAAGTAAATATCTCCTGCCCAAATGTAGAAAATCGTGGCTTGGTCTTTGCTTGTGATCCAGATGCATCTCGTAGAGTTATTGATGGGGTCCGCAAAACCATTGGGGGAGAACTTCCGATTATTGCAAAACTTTCTCCTGATGTAACAAACCTCCCTGAGATCGCAAAGGGCGTAGTTGAAGCCGGCGCTGATGCTCTTGCCTTGATAAATACCGTTTTAGGAATGGTTGTAAATTTAGACACGATGCGACCTCATCTTGGGGGTAAGACAGGTGGATTATCTGGTCCCGCTATAAAGCCTGTAGCAGTTCGCGCTATATATCAAGTACACGCAGCGATGCCAGAGGTTCCAATTCTTGGAATGGGCGGAGTTTCATCGGGGCGCGACGCCTTGGAATTTATTTTGGCTGGAGCATCTGGTGTCAGTGTTGGCACGGCTAGTTTTGGAAATCCACATGCGGCAGTTGATATTCAAAGTGAATTACGTGATCTTCTTATAGCCAAGGGTTTTCCATCTCTTAAATCGGCTATTGGTTATGCGCATCGCGAGGCTGATCTATGAAAGCTCCAATAATTTTGGCGGTAGATACATCGGATTTCGATACTGCAATTGCTTGGATTAAGGCGACAAAAGATAGTGTTAGCGTTTATAAATTGGGTCTAGAATTTTATTTGAATTTTGGATCTGACGGCGTTTCGAAGGTAATAAGCCAGACCGGTGCGGAGATATTCTTAGATTTAAAGTTGCATGATATTCCCCATACCGTTGCGGGTGCTGCAAAAGCGATTGCTAAATTGCAACCTAAGTTTTTGACGGTGCACGCAAGTGGTGGAGCGGCGATGGTTAAGGCTGCAGCTGATGCGGTGCCAAGCGTCTGCATAACTGCAGTAACTATTCTGACTTCACTATCTGAAAGCGATCTCTTTGAGATTGGCTATGCCAGCCCTGCTTTAGAGAGCGCGGTTGCGCTAGCCAAACTTGCGGTGGACGCGGGCGCAAAAGCGATTGTTTGTTCGCCGCTCGAAACTGCGGCTATACGTAGCGCAGTTGGTGAAACGCCGATCATTATTACACCGGGTGTCAGACCACTTTCTGAAATGGGTGGTGATGATCAGGTGCGAACGATGACACCCGCAGACGCGATCGCTGCCGGAGCAAACTTCGTAGTTATAGGCCGTCCAATCACAAAATCGTGGTCAGATGGCGCAGCAGCAATGACCGCTAAAGCGCGTTTGATCGCCGATGAGATTCTTTCGGCTATTGCGTAGAGTTGTCCTGTGCCAACACCGCCTAAGTTAACTCCAGAACAGCGCAAGGCTGCCTTGGCCAAATCCACATCCGCACGGCAGACACGGGCCGCAACCAAAGCGCGAGTTAAGTCAGGGGAGTTAACACTTTCGGCGATTTTCGAGTTGGCCACCGTTGATGAAGCTATTGCCAAGATGAGAGTCGTTGAGCTTCTGGAATCTTTTGCTGGAGTGGGGAAAGTTCGAGCAATAGCAACGCTAGATCGCTTATCGATTTCGCAGACTCGTCGTGTGCAAGGTCTCGGCAATGCCCAGCGTGCGAAGCTAATGCGCGAATTTCCGGATCGCGTACCCGCGATTCACCGCGGAAAATTGATAGTTCTCTCTGGTCCTGGCGGGGTTGGTAAGAGCACCGTTGCTAAGGCGCTGCGACAAACACAATCTTTCTGGGTAAGTGTTTCGGCCACGACACGTATCGCGCGACACAATGAAGTAGATGGCGTTGATTATTTTTTCTATTCAGATGAAGAATTTGATAACGCGGTTAAATCCGCACTTTTCTTGGAATGGGCAGATTTTGCAGGATCAAGGTACGGAACTCCACGCAAACCAGTGGAAGATGCGTTACGAGACGGGAAAAATGTATTGCTTGAAATTGAAATTGCAGGTGCTCGTCAGGTCAAAGATCGGGCGCCAGAGGCGGTACTGGTATTTTTACAACCACCATCATGGGAAGAATTGGTTTCTCGTCTGGAAGGGCGCGGCACAGATTCGCAGGAGAGGCGTGCGGCGAGATTGGCTCTTGCCCAAGATGAACTCGCACAATCCAGCTTTTTCGATATAAACGTCATAAATGAGCGCGTAGAAGAGGTAGTAGATCGCCTGATAGGATTAACCACTCACCAGTAGTAATTTAGCTTTAATTCGCACGTAACCAGGAGGACCAAATGGACGGCATCACTAATCCACCAATCGATGAACTTCTCGACAAGAGCGGCTCGAAGTACAGCTTGGTTCTCTATGCTGCAAAGCGTGCCCGCCAGATTAACGCGTACTACTCACAGCTAGGTGAAGGTCTTCTCGAATATGTTGGTCCGCTGGTTGAGACCCACGTTCACGAGAAGCCGCTCTCTATTGCACTTCGTGAAATCAACGAGGGTTTGCTAACTATCGAAAATCTCGAACCAACCGCTTAAGTATTAACTTTCGTTAAGACAATGGCTCGTGTTCGAGAAGTAATTCTCGGGGTTGGTGGTGGAATCGCCGCCTATAAGTCATGCGAATTATTGCGACGTTTACAAGATCGCGGTTATGCGATAACTGTAGTTCCAACCTCTTCCAGTTTGAATTTCGTCGGCGCCGCTACTTGGGAGGCGCTATCAGGACGTCCCGTAACAACACAGGTCTGGGAACGCGTGGATGAAGTTAGACATGTTTCATTAGCGGCAACGGCAGATGCGTTGATTATCGCTCCAGCAACTGCAGATCTAATAGCGCGAATTGCATCTGGTCGCGCTGATGATCTCTTAACAAATCTAGTTCTGGCTGTCGACATACCAATTTTGGTTGTGCCGGCAATGCATCCACAGATGTGGCAAGATCCGGCAACTGCAGCTAACGTGGATATTCTGCGAAGCCGTGGTTTTACAGTTATGGATCCAGAAATTGGTCGATTAACTGGCGATGAAGTTGGACCGGGTCGTTTCCCAGAAACCATTTCCATTATAGATAAGTTTGAAAAGTTGATTTCTGCCAAGAAAGATTTACTTGGTCTGCAAGTCTTGGTAACTGCTGGCGGAACTCGCGAGGCGATAGACCCAGTTAGATACATTGGTAATCGTTCTAGCGGACGCCAAGGAGCATCCGTAGCCCGTGCGGCTCGAGATCGTGGTGCGCAAGTAAAGATTATTTTGGCAAATTCGCAATTAACAATTCAAGAATCGAAGGATTTAAACGGTATCGAGGTCATTGCGGTAGAGACTGCTGCGCAGATGCATGCCGCATTAGAGAAAGAATTTCCTGCTACCAACCTACTTGTCATGAGCGCTGCGGTGGCAGATGCCAGACCTTCGCAAATCTCAGGTGAAAAGATTAAGAAAGGTCAATTAAAGGATATTGTGTTGATCGAAAATCCTGATCTGCTTAAGTCGATCGCCAAGATGCGAGATAAGCAAATAATTATTGCATTTGCTGCTGAAACCAATAGCGATCTGGGTGCTGCACAAGAGAAAATGAAGGCTAAGGGCGCTAACATTCTCTATCTAAACGATGTTTCTGGTGGGGCGATCTTCGGGTCAGAACTGACAGAAGGATTTATTCTCACGAGCAATGGCGCTCACATTCCAGTTGCTCAGACCAGCAAAGACACGCTTGCCGAGCTACTACTCGACCAAGCACTTATCCAGTTAGGTTAATCCAATGTCAAAACGTCTCTTCACATCAGAATCAGTTACTGAAGGCCATCCAGATAAGATCGCAGATCAAATTTCAGATGCAATCCTAGATTCACTTCTTTCACAGGATGCTTCAAGCCGCGTTGCAGTGGAAACCCTGATCACCACCGGTCAAGTTCATGTTGCTGGTGAAGTGACAACCAATGGTTATGCCGATGTTATTGGAATTGTTCGTGACACAGTCATTGGAATTGGTTATGACTCATCTGTAAAAGGTTTTGATGGAAATAGCTGTGGAGTTTCAATTTCAATTGGACAGCAGTCACAAGATATTGCCCAAGGTGTGGATGACGCCTATGAAAACCGTGTTGCCTCATCAGTAGATCCTCTTGATCTACAAGGCGCTGGTGATCAGGGGTTGATGTTTGGCTATGCCTGTGATGACACCAAAGAGTTAATGCCGCTACCCATTTGGTTGGCACATGAATTAGCACAACAACTTTCTGCAGTTCGCAAATCTGGAGCACTGCCTTATCTGCGCCCAGATGGTAAAACTCAAGTAACCATCGAATACGACGGTGACCGCGCGGTTGCCCTTGATACCGTTGTAATTTCCAGCCAACATGCTGAAGAAGTAGATGTGGCGAAGAAATTAACGCCGGAGATTATCGAATATGTAATTGAACCAGTTTTATCTAAGATCGATCTGCCCCGTAAAGATATGCGCACTTTGATTAACCCAACCGGTCGCTTCGTAATCGGTGGACCAATGGGTGATGCCGGTCTAACCGGGCGCAAAATCATTGTCGATTCTTACGGTGGTATGGCCCGTCATGGTGGTGGTGCCTTCTCTGGGAAGGATCCATCAAAGGTCGATCGTTCAGCGGCGTATGCAATGCGTTGGGTTGCCAAGAACGTTGTTGCAGCGGGCCTAGCTCGTCGTTGTGAAGTTCAAGTTGCATATGCAATTGGTAAAGCCCAACCAGTCGGTGTTTTTGTAGAAACTTTCGGAACTGAGACTGTTGCGGTGCAGAAGATTCAAGACGCAGTAACAACCGTTTTCGATCTTCGACCAGCAGCGATAATCCGTGATTTGAATCTGCTACGACCAATTTATTTACAGACCGCTGCATATGGGCACTTCGGACGCGAACTTCCTAATTTCACTTGGGAGTCAACTTCTCGCGTAGAGGCACTTCGCGCGGCTGTTAATTAATTAGGGGAGTGTGCCGTGTCAACTGCGCGGCCGCTTCGCTTAAAGACCGAAGAGGTTGCACGCCAAGATAACGCGATTGCAACGGTACTTCCGGTGGCACGGCTATGGGTAGATAACTCACTGTCTCATTTAGATGGAACTTATGATTATTTGGTGCCGCAACGCCTAGATACTTCAGTGCGGGCTGGTGTAAGAGTCGGAGTAAATTTCGCTGGTCGAGAAGTTGAGGGTTTAGTCTTAGCACGCGTTGATGCGACTTCGTTTGCGGGACTTAAAATGATTTCAAGCGTCTTATCACCAGTTGTCGTTGCGCCGCCACAGTTGATCTCGCTAATCAAGGTTGCTTCAGAAAGATGGTTGGCGCATCCGTACGACATTGTGCGAAGTGCCATCCCGCCCCGAGTTGCTGGCGTAGACAAGAAAGCGCCGGTCATTGAGAGGGTCTCTGCTAAGAAATCTGGACAGAGTCGAGAAATTTCCTATATACATATTCAACCTATCGAGAGCGCAATCGCCAAGACGGCAGAATTTGCTAAGGCAAAGTTAAATTTGGGATCGGTCCTACTGATTGTTCCGGAAGAACGCGAGTTACGTCGATTGAGTGATCTATTGGGGGATGCCGCGATAGTTCTCTCAGCTTCTCTATCCAGAACTGAGCGCTATCGAAATTATCTGCTAGCTATTGGTGGATCTAAGAAATTAGTCATTGGCACTCGCAGCGCCATCTTTGCTTCACCGAGTGATCTGCGGACGCTGATTGTATTTCGCGAAATATCCGAGTCGCTCTATGAGCCAAGGACTCCGGGTTGGAATGTGCGGGATTTATCGTTGATGCGAAGTGCCAACGAAGGTTTAGATTTGTATTTTGCTGGCTATTCGCCATCGAGTGAAATAGCCAAACTTATCGAGGAAGAGAAAATTAAATTTGTCTCAAAGCGCAGCCGCTTGAAGGTTACGAATCACCCGTCTGTAAATGGTGAGTTACTACCTGGGCGCATCTTCACTTCGATAAGGACTGCACTGAAAAGTGGACCCGTCCTATTTTTGGTCCCACGAAAAGGTTATGCCAGCTCACTTATGTGTAAGAAATGTCGAAATATTGCCCTCTGTGAATGCGGAGGTAAGTTGTCAAAATCTGGCGGTAACGAGACAGCTAATTGTATGCACTGTGGAGTGAAAGCTAATCTGCACAAATGTAAATGGTGCGGAGCCGATTCCATGGTGCTCCTAGGACGCGGGGCGGAACGACATGCCGAGGAGATCGGACGCGCTTTTCCAGGTTTTCCAGTTCTCTATTCAAATGCGCAAAAGCCAATCGAGTCACAAGATGGTCAACCTGCACTAGTTATTTCTACAACGGGGATGGTCCCAAGAGTTGTCAATGGATATAGCGCCGTTATTTTACTTGAAGGAGACTCGTTCTTCTCGTTTGCAGATTTACGAGCGCAAGAGCGTGCGCGCGAGTCATTTTTTGAAGCGGCATCTCATGTTTCTGCAAAAGGTGAGATTGTTACTGTTATTGATTCAGCGCACCCCATCACGGCAGCGCTAACACAATGGAACCCTGCAACTATGGCGGCTCGTGAGTTAAGTGATCGTAAAGAAGTTGGGTTACCACCATTTACTCGAGCAGTGCTACTAGAGACCGAAAGCAAAGATGCAACTGGAATCATCGCTGGAATACGAAAGGCAGTGTTCGATCAAAGGTTGCCTAGTTCGGTACTCGCACTTGGCCCCTCGCAAAGCTCAGGGGATCTTTCCAGGATTTTGCTAACTTGCGATATATCACAGAGCGATATATTTCTTAAATTTCTACATGAGTTTCTTCGACATCGGGCGATTACTAAGAAGAGCAAAATCTTCTTGCGGGTAGATCCTTACGCACTTTCATCTTAAGTAAGCCTCTACGCTAGACTTGGCATATGTCTATTCAACCAATTCGCCTCTTCGGAGATCCTGTCTTGGTTACACCTGCCGCGCAAGTTGTCGATTTTGATAAAGAGTTGCGAACTCTTGTTGCCGATCTCACAGATACGATGCTGCAAGCCCCGGGCGTTGGCCTTGCTGCTCCGCAAATAGGGGTTGGACTTCGCGTCTTTGTTTGGGATGTAGATGAAGCGCTGGGACATTTGATTAATCCGACTCTCGATCTCAGCGTTGAGATACAAGACGGTGAAGAGGGTTGTCTCTCATTTCCAGAGCTAAGTTATGAAACTCCGCGCGCCTTTCGTGCCGTTGCCAAGGGTTTCAATATGTACGGTGAGCCCGTAACCATTGAAGGTACCGAACTACTTGCCAGATGTTTACAACATGAAAACGATCATCTAGATGGGATCGTATTTATCGACCGCCTCTCCGCCGATAATCGTAAATTGGCGATGAAAGAGATTCGCGAATCTGATTGGTTTGCCAGTGCGCAAGCAACAGGGTTGAATCCCAGTGTCAAGGTCTCACCCCACAACCTTTTTGGCAAGGGTATGTAGTGCGTATTTGTATAGCGGCAACGCCCAGCGTTGCGGTTCCGACTCTAGATGCTCTTCTTGCAAGTGGGCATCAAATCGTCTCAGTGATAACGCGGCCTGATGCACCTGCAGGCAGAGGCCGAAATTTAAAATCAAGCGCCGTATCGGATTGGGCGAGTTTAAACAAAGTTCAGCTGCACAAACCAGAATCTAGTGACGAAATTTCTTTGTTAGTTGCGCAATGTGATTTGGTTGTCACTATTGGTTTTGGGGTGCTCTTGCCAGAGACAGTTTTAGATATTCCAAAGTTTGGTTTCATTAATTTACATTTTTCGTTACTTCCGCGCTGGCGCGGAGCCGCTCCCGTCCAGCGGGCTTTAGAAGCGGGGGATTCCACCACCGGAGTTACGGTCTTTAAGTTAGATGCAGGAATGGACACTGGTCCTATTTACACATCTCTACCTTTCGATATCAGTCCAACTACAAATACTGCTGATCTTCTTGAAAATTTAGCATCGCTAGGAGTACAGGCGGTACTAGATGCTATCTCGCTGATCGAGAGCGGACAGAGCCCTAAAGTGCAATCAAGTGAAGAGGCCACTCGCGCTTACAAATTGACTAGTGAAGAAGCCCAAATAGATTGGTCCCAAGGTTCTTTGGCAATAGTAAATAAAGTCCGTGCTTTTTATCCAAACCCAGGTGCCTGGAGTATTTTTCGCGGGATCAAGATAAAGATTGATGCTGCAATCGTTAATGAATCGATATTGAAACCGGGAGAAATAGCGCTGCAAGATAAGGCAGTGTTAGTTGGAACCGGCGGTGGCGCCATTGAACTATTGATGATCAAACCCGCTGGCAAAAGCGCCATGTCTGCGGCGGCATGGGCTAATGGTCAACACCTACTTAGCCATGAAAAATTCGAGCAGTTCAATGGTTGAAGCCAGGCGTAATACCTTTAAATCACCAAAGCCGGATCGCGTGCGCTTACTGGTTTACGATATTTTGCAAGAGGTAAACCGTTCGGACGGGTATTCGAACCTATTGCTCCCTCAAGCGCTGGCTGATGCTGATTTTGAACAACGTGATAAAGGTTTCGCAACTGAACTGCTGTATGGAACTCTGCGGATGCAGGGGCGCCATGATTACATTGCAGCCCAAGTTTCCGATCGCAGTTGGAGTGAAGTTGATCCCGGAATAGTTGATGTGGTGCGCCTGGGCGCTCATCAGCTCTTCGAAATGCGGGTTCCTTCCCACGCTGCCGTATCTGCCACCGTTGAATTAGCTCGTAAGGTAATTGGTGAATCAAAGGCATCGTTCGTTAACGCCCTACTGCGTAAAATGAGTGCACAGACTTTGGACCAATGGCTCGAGCCGGTTAACGAAATTAAAGATCCGGTTACTCGTTTGGCAATTATGTATTCGCACCCAGAATGGATTGTCTCGGCTTACTACGACTTACTACGTGATTATGCTGAGGTAGAAAAACTTCTCTCGGCCAATAATTCACCAGCCAGTCCTACCTTAGTTTGGTGGCCCGGGCGTTCAACGCAAGAGGAATTTATTTCCTTAGGGGCAGTTTCAACTGCCTTTTCTCCATACGGATTGAAATACGAAGGTACGCCGGCCTCACTGGAAGCGATTCGCCACCGAAGAGCAGGAGTGCAAGATGAAGGCTCTCAGTTAGTTGCATCAATATTCGCATCGATCGTCGCCGAAGAAAAATCATGGCTTGATTTATGTGCTGGACCGGGCGGGAAAGCCGCGCTACTGGCATCAATCGCAAAGGTTAACGGTAGAGATTTCACGGCCAATGAGATTTCGAAGCCGCGGTCAGAGTTAGTTAAGCAAGTAATTGGAACTGCTCGTCTTTGGGTAGGCGATGGACGCGATATCGCATCGCACAATGAGAGATTTGGTGCGATTTTGGCAGATGTGCCGTGTACTGGACTTGGCGCTCTTCGTCGTCGTCCCGAAGTTAGATGGCGCCGCCAAGTTAGCGATTTAAGAGCTCTGACTCAATTGCAGCGCGAATTAAGCGATGCCGCGATTTCTATTCTGGAAGTAGGTGGCTATTTTGGTTACGCAACATGTTCACCACATTTAGCTGAAACAAGTATTCAAGTCAAAGATATTCTAAATAGCCATCCAGAATTAGAACTTGTAGATTTGACCGAGTATCTGCCCGCAGGATTACATGGGGCGATTCGTGACGGTGCGCTCTCGCTCTGGACGCATCGACATGAGACCGATGCGATGTACATGGCGGTCTTCCGCAAGAAAGATCCACTGAGCCTTTAGGCTTAGGATGTGCCGAATTTGCAAGAGATCCGTATTTCACCGAGCGTATTAAACGCCGATCGCGATAATTTACAACACGAGATCTCCAGAATCGCATCGGTTTCGGATTTGATTCACTTAGATATTATGGACGACAAATTCGTCCCAAATTTCTCATGGGATTTTGCAGCTGCTGAGTCGATCATCAAAGGCTGTCCGATTCCGGTAGATGCACATTTAATGATTGAAGACGTTGATCGTCTGGCCCTTGATTATGCAGCCATTGGTACTGCAAGTGTGACGATTCACGTTGAGGCATCGCAAACACCTCGTGCGACGCTCAAGAACATTCGTGGCGCAGGTTCAAGAGCGGGGTTAGCGCTAAAGCCGGGCACAGCGATAACAGATTATGAAGATTTCTTAGATGTTGTAGATATGTTCTTGATAATGACCGTAGAACCGGGATTCGGAGGTCAATCTTTCATGGGAGATATGATGCAAAAAGTTCGCCAGACTCGAGAACTTATCGGTGATCGACCTATCTGGTTGCAAGTAGATGGCGGAATATCACTGGATACCATTGCAATTGCTCGAGAGGCTGGGGCCGATACCTTCGTCGCAGGCTCCGCCGTTTTTAATTCACCCGATCCGGCCGAGATGGTGAAAATACTCCGTCAGCGCGCTGCCAGTATCTAGTAAAGTACGGCTATGAAAACTTTTGATCAACTATTCGCCGAACTTGCTGAAAAAATTGAGAGTGGCGATGTTGAGTCAGGCTCTGTGGCTGCAATAAAGGGCGGTGTTCACAATATTGGTAAGAAGATTTTGGAGGAAGCCGGTGAAGTTTGGCTGGCAGCCGAGCATGAAAGTGATGAAGCGCTAGCGCAGGAAATCAGCCAACTTATTTACCATCTTCAAACTTTAATGTTGGCTCGCGGGCTTACTCCATCCGATATTTACCGTTACCTATAGAAACGAGCGATAGTGCTAAAGATTGCTGTTCCAAATAAAGGTTCGCTAGCGGATCCATCTATCGCGATTTTAAAAGAGGCGGGATACCGGCAAAGAGTTGACTCTCGAGATTTGATACTGGCAGATCCAGAAAATGGAGTCGAGTTCTATTACTTACGTCCCCGCGACATCGCACTCTATGTTGGTACCGGCGAGCTTGAGGCAGGTATCACGGGACGCGATTTACTGATCGACTCTGGCGCCAAAGCATCTGAAATTCTGCCCCTTGATTTTGGAGGTTCGACATTTCGTTTCGCTGGCCCAGCGGGCAAAAATTGGCAGGTAAAAGACATTGCAGGTAAAAGGATTGCAACGGCCTATCCAGGTTTAGTAGGCGACTACCTAAAGAAGAGTGGCGTAAAAGCAGAGGTCGTTCGATTAGATGGAGCCGTTGAAAGCAGTGTTCGCCTAGGAGTTGCCGATGTTATTGCCGATGTTGTTAGTACCGGGAACACTTTAAAGCAGGCTGGTTTAGCCATATTTGGAGATCCGATTTTGCAAAGCGAAGCTATTTTAATCTCTCGCGAAAGTTCCAATTTGCCAGCCGAGCTAGAAATATTATTGCGTCGATTGCAAGGTGTGGTAACCGCGCGTCAATACGTTTTGTTAGATTATGACATTCCTAAAGTCAGCGTTGATCAGGCTTGCACAATCACTCCAGGTTTAGAATCTCCGACAATTTCACCACTGCAAAAGGCTGACTGGGTGGCAGTGCGAGCCATGGTGTTACGCAAGGATACAAATCGATTGATGGATGAACTTTGGGCGCTAGGTGCTCGCGGAATTTTAGTAACTGATATTCACGCTTGTCGTTTATAGCGCTTCAGATTCCTCAATATCTTCGCGCGTAATTCCTAAGAGATAGAGGACCGAATCCAAGTACGGTGCCGATACCGAACTGTCAGCAGCAGCCTTAACCGCCGGCTTAGCGTTAAAAGCTATTCCTAGCCCAGCGATCGAGATCATATCTAGATCGTTAGCGCCATCTCCGATGGCAATAGTTTGTTCTAGGGCAATGGAGTGCTCTTGAGCGAACTCGCGCAAGGCGTTCGCTTTGCCAGCACGGTCAATGATTGGGCCAGTTAAGTTTCCAGTAAGTTTCCCATCGAGAATTTCCAGGTTATTTGCTCGCATATGTTTGATGCCAAGGTCTGCAACTATTGGAGCGATAACGCTTTCAAACCCGCCAGAGACCAGAGCGACGTGATGACCAAGCTTATGCATTGTGCGAACGAGTGTGCGGGCACCTGGAGTTAAGGTGATCTCTTTCTGTACATCAGTTAAAACACTCTCTGGCAATCCGGCTAATAACTTAACCCGGGCCCGCAGGCTCGCTTCAAAATCCAATTCACCACGCATGGCAGATTCGGTAATAGCGGCGATTTCAGCGCCTTTTCCGGCTTTCTTGCCAAGAAGTTCAATAACTTCTTCTTGAATTAGCGTGGAATCAACATCCATCACAACTAATTTCTTTGCCCATCTCATTAACCCACCGGGGGAGACTGCGATGTCGACCGAGTTTTGATTAGCGATCTGTGCCAATTCAGTACGTAACTCCAGAATCGCTACTCCAGAGACGGTTAACTCGATCGCAGTTACTGGATAACTCGCAGTGCGATGTATTCGTTCAATGTTGCCACCATTGGTTGCAATTGCATGTGCCACGGCAGTGAAGGCGCTGGGGTTTAGTTCAGGGGCTAGAACTACGACATGACATAAAGCCCGCTTTGCAGCAATTGTTAAAATTGAACTTTCCTCAAAAGCCGAGGCGATATCGACTCCGAGTCGCTCTGAACACTCTTCCAGATCGGCTTCAATAGCTTTTGCATGAGCGGGGTTAACTGCTAATAAAACAGTGAGAATTACTCGTTCGCGAATAACCACTTGTTCTATATCGAGAATGGTTACGGCAAAAGGCGACAGGGTTTCAAAGAGCCCTTCAGTAATACCTGGTTTATCCTCGCCAGATAGCAGGATGAGGCCAGTGAATTGCTCAGTTTTTCCATCGGTCATCATTAGATCGCCTAGATTATCGTGAATCACATCTAACTGAACCCTAATTAAGCCTGATTCTCGGTGATACGCGCTATCTTTTTCATCTATGGACAGCCAATCTCAGATGAGCATTCTTGCGATGCAAGGGGTGAGTGTCTCTCGTGGCGGTCGAGATATTTTAGGGCCTTTAGATTTTAAGATCCAGAACGGTGAACGTTGGGTGATTTTGGGCCCGAATGGCGCAGGTAAGTCCACACTTTTAAATATTCTGGCTACGCGCATCTTTCCCACAAGAGGAACCGTGAAAATTTTAGATAAAGAGATGGGCAAAGTAGATTTATCTGAACTGCGGACACGTATAGGTATATGCGCAAGTTTACTAGCAGAAGATATTCCAGATGATGAATTTGTTCGAGATGTTGTTCTAACGGCCGCTTATGCCATCGTCGGTAGATGGAATGAGATCTATGATTTGTGGGATGAATCCCGAGCCGTTGCTTTATTGACAACATTTGGGGTGCGCACGCTGGCGGACCGCAGATATTTCACGCTAAGTGATGGTGAAAAAAAGCGTGTTCAGATAGCTCGCGCACTGATGGCGGATCCCGAACTTTTACTTTTAGATGAACCAACTGCTGGCTTAGATTTAGGTGGTCGTGAAGATTTACTGCGAAGATTTGCGCAGTTTTCGCAAGACCCTCTAGCCCCAGCCAGTATTGTCGTTACACATCATATTGAAGAGATTCCAGCCGGAACAACACACGCGCTAATAATTAAAGATGGACTGATCGCAATATCAGGACCAATTTTCGAAGTTATCACCACAGAACATATGTCGGCAGTATTTGGAATAAATATAAACGTGACAACTGATGGCCAAAGGTTTTTTGCCCGAAGCTCATGACTAGTTTCCGCAGTCAATTGCATCCATCCTGGGCGCAAGCGTTGCAAGATTTGCTTCCTTTGTTAGATGGAATTGAGAAGAGTCTGCTCGGTAAAAACTATCTGCCAAGTCATGAGAATGTGATGAAAGCGTTCTCCCTAGATTTAGATAAGTGCAAAGTGCTAATCGTTGGCCAGGATCCGTATCCGACCGCTGAGCACGCAATGGGTTTATCTTTTTCGGTTCCGGCGCAGGTAACGAAGATTCCACCAACGCTTCGAAATATTTTTAAGGAGCTTCAATCAGATTTGAGCGTTAGCCAACCAATAAATGGCGATCTAACTCACTGGCACGAACAGGGAGTTGTTATGTTAAATCGCACCCTCACCTGCGTGGCAGGAGAAAGTAACTCGCATACAAACTTAGGCTGGAGCCAGATTACCGATCGTTGCGCACAGGTATTAGGTGAGCGTGGCGTTATTGGCATCCTGTGGGGAAAGAGTGCGGCTGAACTAGTTAAGTTCTTTGCGACAGATAAAATAATTGCTAGCGCGCATCCCAGTCCGCTATCGGCCTACCGTGGATTCTTTGGAAGTAAACCTTTTAGTGGCGCGAACCGACTTTTATCTAATGATGGAAAAGCGGAAATAATATGGATAAAGAAAAACTCGGCCCCGCAGCATTAACCACGAGGCCGAGTCCGTTGAAGTTTTCTCTAGCCTACCCAGGCGTTAATTGGTGCAGATAAGAAGTAGATCATAAATAATCCTGATACGAGTAGAAGAAGTGGGTGCACTTCTTTTCCGCGACCTTGGATATAGCGAATGACTACGTGAGTAACGAAGCCGGCTCCAATACCAACAGAGATGTTGTAGGTAAATGGCATCAAGATAATTGTTAAGAATGCTGGGATAGCAATCCCATAATCATCCCAATCAATAGCCTTTATCTGCGTCATCATCAAGAAGCCAACAACCACAAGTGCTGGAGTTGCGGCTTCATAAGGAATAATTGCAACAAGTGGCGCCAGAAATGTTGTTAGAAGGAAACAGGCTCCTGTAACAACAGATGCCAAACCAGTGCGTGCACCTTCTCCAACGCCAGCAGCTGATTCGATGTAGCTGGTATTTGAGGAAATGCTGCCGGCTCCTCCTGCAACTGCTGCAATTGAGTCGACGAAGAGAATACGATCGATATTTTCAACATTGCCATCTTTATCTGCAAGACCGGCTTCGTGGCCGATCGCAGTAACTGTTCCAACTGTGTCAAAGAAATCTGAGAGCATCAGCGTAAAGACGAGAAGAATCACTGTAATAAGTGGCACTCGATCTAGTGAGCCAAAGAGATTAAATTCTCCAAAGAGAGAGAAATCAGGGGTTGCTACGATTTTCTCTGGCATTGCCGGAACATTCAAATTCCAGCCCTTTGGATTTACTTCTCCTGTTGCTCCGTTAAAGAGTGGACCAATCTTGAGCGTTGATTCAATCGCGATTGCGGCGATGGTTGCGACAATAATTCCAATGAGAATCGCTCCTTTAACCTTTTTTACGATCAAACCGATGGTAAGAAATAGGCCGAGAGCAAAGACAACGATTGGCCAACCAACCAGAGTTCCACCATTACCTAGAGTTACTGGTACTGGACCGGCGCCAGTACGGCGTACGAATCCGGCATCAACAAGTCCGATAAGAGCTATGAATAGCCCGATACCAACTGAGATTGCAATCTTTAATTGCGCAGGAACGGCCTTGAACACTGCTGTTCTAAATCCAGTGAGAACGAGAATAGTAATAATAATTCCCTCAAGAACAATTAACCCCATGGCATCGGCCCAAGTCATTTGTGATGCGATACCTACCGCCACAAAAGTGTTTAGACCTAAGCCAGTTGCTATTGCCAACGGGTATTTACCGATTACTCCCATGAGAATGGTTAATACACCTGCCATGAGTGCAGTCATCGCGGCAACGAGCGCCAAGTTTGGAGCATCTCCGCCGCCGATGAATTTTCCATCAGCATCTTTTGAGAGGCCGATGATTAGTGGATTAAGCGCCACGATGTAGGCCATTGTGAAGAATGTGACAATTCCGCCACGAACTTCCCTTGCTACTGTGGAGCCACGTTGCGATATTTTGAAATAGCTATCGAGCATGACATGCCTTTCCTAATTTTGTTATCGGGGGTGGTTTCGACCCCGTGTGAAATGACGGCTCACAGACCGAGGGGATAACCTGATTTAAGCGGAATAACTGGCTACTTTGAGGTAAGGCGCGCTACTGCACCGAAGGAAACCGCCACGGCTTGGCCAACCAACAGGGCAAACAGGGCGGTTCCAAGTCCGATCTTTCCGCCGAGCAGAGCGCCCACGATTAATACCGTGACCTCGATGCCCATTCGGACGCGCCCCACGCGAATTCCAGTTCTTTGATGGAGGCCGGTCATGGCTCCATCGCGCGGACCTGGCCCCAGACCGCAGGTGATGTAAAGAGATGATCCCAATCCGACAAGTGCGATACCAAAAAGTGCCGAAGCGATTCCACCAAGCAGAGATGTTTGCAAAGGCAGATGATCTACGCCGAATTGAATAGAAGCTGAAATTATTGCGATGTTAGCAAGAGTTCCAAAGCCAGGTTTTTCTTTCAAAGGTATCCAGAGTAAGAGAACTGCGCAACCTGTGAAGAAAGTTGCCCAACCCAAAGTTAATCCAGTCTTTAAACTCAAACCTTGCGCGAAGACAGTCCAAGGAGCATTACCAATATTGGATTGCACAACAAAGGCGTCTCCGATACCGAAAATAGTTAACCCAAAAAATAATATTAGAACGCGGTTAAATGAAAGATCCCATCGGTGGTTAGCGCGCCAAGGGGTCTGCGGCACCGTTTTATGTGGCTTTAGGTGGGCAAGAATCTTTTTTAAGCCAGTGGGAAGATGCATTGGGGGAGTTTATACCTATTTCAACTGTAAAGATCGTCTATCCTTCGACCTATGTTTGTTGGCTTCGGTACGGTGGTAAATATCGCAACCATAATTGGGGGAGCGGGACTCGGGGTTTTAGTCGGGGCTCGTATGTTGCTGCGCACTCGCACCCTAATTACTGAAGTTCTTGGACTCATAACAATATTAGGAGCTGTTAGCGCCCTGGCGCCGATGTGGGGTTCTCGATATATAGATGCTCTCCCAAAGGGATGGCCGCTTTTAGCGATATTAGGCTCATTGCTAATTGGCGGACTAATTGGTTCGGCACTTAATTTGGAATCGAAGTTGGATTCCGTTGGAGAAACTTTACGAAAGAAATTCGGAGCTCACGAAGAAAGTACATTTGTAGAAGGATTCGTTTCAGCATCTCTTCTCTTTGCTATTGGTCCACTTGCAATTTTGGGTTCAATTAGTGATGGCATGTCGACAGGCGTTGATCAATTACTTTTGAAATCTAGCCTCGACTTCTTTGCAGCAATGGCATTTGCCGCAAGCTTGGGCTGGGGAGTAGCCGCAGCGGCAATTCCAGTCGGAATTTATCAAGGTGCGTGGACACTTATAGGCCTAGGGCTTGGAAATATATTAAGTGGCTACCAGATTGATGCGATGACAATTACCGGTGGTCTGATGCTGGTTTGCATCGGTCTTCGTTTATTGAAAATCAAAGATATTGCAGTGGGCAACTTGCTTCCAGCGCTTTTTATAGCACCGCTTTTCGTTGCCCTACTGCATTCTTTCCAATAAAACTTTAGAAAGTTGTTGCGTCGATTACAAAGCGATATTTTACATCGCTAGCTACAGTGCGATCGTATGCCTGGTTTATATAGTCGGCCTTAATGACTTCAACATCGCTGACGATGTTATGTTCTCCGCAGAAGTTGAGCATTTCCTGCATCTCGGCTATACCGCCAATCATTGATCCTGAAAGAGATCTCCGGGCCGGTAACAAAGATCCGACTTCAACGGCATATGGCTTTCCTGGTAGGCCAATGACCACAAGGGTTCCATCGACATTTAGCATCTGCAAATAATCGTTGATATCCAATTCCGCACTTACGGTATTTAGAATTAGGTCAAAGTGTTTAATTAAATCTTTATTGAAATCTGGGTTTCTTGTGGAGACGAAATGGTGCGCTCCCATCGCCTTAGCGTCGCTCTCCTTGGAAGGTGAATGTGAGAAGACAGTTACTTCAGCACCCATGGCAGCGGCGAACTTAACGCCCATATGCCCAAGCCCACCTAGACCCATCACAGCAACTTTCTTACCGGGTCCGGCTTTCCAATGTTTGATTGGTGAATAGAGAGTGATGCCTGCACACAAGAGAGGAGCAACTCCATCCAAGGGTAAATTTTCAGGAATTGAAACTGCGTAATCTTCATTGATAACCATGACATTTGAATAGCCACCCATCGCAGGGGTCTTTCCGTCGCGCTCAAGTTGGTTATATGTTCCAGTCATTCCTTCGATGCAATATTGCTGCAACCCTTTAAGGCAGGAAGCACATTTGCGGCATGAGTCAATAAAGACACCGACACCGATGCGATCTCCAACTTTAAATTTTGTGACTGCGCTACCAATTTGCGAAACGATTCCGGCGATTTCATGACCTGGAACCATTGGGAAGAGAGCGGGACCCCACTCCTCACGGACCTGATGAATATCGGAATGGCAGATACCTGAATACTTAATATCTAGGCTGACATCGTGTTCGCCCAAATCTCTGCGCTGGAACTCCCAAGCAGTCATCTCTGCGTGAGCTTTCATGGCTGCATATCCGCGTACTTTCATTATTTCTCTCCCTTAGTGCTGTCGTTTTCTTCGGTAAATGGCAGTGGTTGCGGGGATGTATGTCCGGCGCGCGATGCTCTTGCCGTCACTTGGCGCATATGGTGGCGACGGCAGAGTACTTCATATGCAATTTCAGAACCAGGTGCGACATCGCCTACGACTACTTGTTCGCCTTCGGTAACCATTACCCCGCCGAGAGTTCTGGCGTTATGAGTCGCGCGGGAACCGCACCAACACAGAGCTTCAACTTGCAAGGTATTTACGCGATCGGCTAGCTCAACTAAACGCGCTGAACCTGGAAAAAGTTTTGTACGAAAGTCGGCGAGAATCCCGAAGGCAAAAACATCAATTCCCAATCCATCAACGATCTTAGCTAAACCTTCAATCTGTTCAGGCTGATAAAACTGAGCCTCATCGCAGATTATGTAGTCGATGCGATCACCGAGTGAGAGGCGTTCGACCACCAAGCGGTGAATATCTAAATCGGGATCGACTTCTATCGCAGCACTTTGCAACCCCAAACGAGAAGAAATAACCCCACTGCCCGCACGATCTTTGCTGGTAAAAATTAAACCTGTCCTGCCGCGACTCTTATGGTTGTGCGCGGTCTGCAGAGCAAGCGTTGACTTGCCGCTATCCATAGTTCCACAGTAATAAATCAGTTCAGCCACAGGCGGCATCCTGCCATTTAAAAGGTGAAACCGCATTATTGCTCATCTAATCAGCCCAAGATCGGTTAATACCTCACCCAATTCAAGGGAGAGAGATCGACTCATTGCGACAGAGATGTGCGATGCGTCGCGGTAAGCGACCATCCCATTAACGACTGCGGGACATTTATCAGTACACAACCACCGCGTCGGATTTACTTTGATAAATCCACCAGATACTCGAGAGTCAGATATCTCAGTGTCATCACACTTCGCTCCACCATTTGCAGCCAGACAATTTGGAATATCCCGGGAAGGGTGCGGAGTATCTGAAATATAAATTAGCTTTTTGGAGGCACCTACTAAGTGGTTGAAGGCCACTTGCTGACCATCTGCCCACCAAGATTCGCGAGATGAGTATTTTTCTGGAACTTCAAAGTGCGCAAAACCGCTGACGATAATGGCTGCTGGCTTTATTTCGCGCATACGCTTAATACTGTTTTCTCGCCATTTAAAGCAGTCAGCGTTCTTGTAAGCGCCTATCTGGACTTTTCTAACTTCGGGCGCGGGGCACGCGGATTTTGTAAGGCTTACCAATTTGAAACCGTTGTCATTGGCCAACTTCTCTAAGGCAGGAAACCACTGCGCGGCATGCGAATCGCCATATAAAACGATGGTCTTATTTGAAGACTTATCGCCGTAGGTGCATTTACCGGACTTCACTTCGCCGTTATTAACGTGACAATTATCTAGATATACCTGTGGTCTGGCCATTACTTCAGTGATTGATACAGAACTTCCGTTGGGTAATTTAATAGTTCCTTGATCTGTAAGTAAAATACTTGCCGAAATAGCCACACAGGAAATCGTCCCTAGAGTCGAGTAACGGATAACTTTTTGGGTTGTGTAGTGACGACTTGCAATAGGTTTTTCAACGAAGCGATGTGTTAGATCGGCGGCTAGCGCAGTGAGAAGTATGAAGAAGATTCGTTCGGTCAGAGTTAAAGGGCGACCGAAGCGAGTGCTGGGAAGCACCAAGAGGGGCCAATGCCATAAATAGAATGGATAAGAAATTTCGCCTAACCACTGAACAACTCTTAATTTAGAAAAATCATTCAAAATCGGTGGCCAGGATGCGATCCCGGCGATCAAGATAGCGGTACCTAAGGTTGGTAAGAGCGCGTTATAACCAGGAAAGGGAGTGCGTTCTGAAAAAATAAGAACTGAGTAAATCAGAAGCAAGGCTCCAGCCCAGACCAACAAAGTAGGAGCTACCTTTCTTCGCAGCGAAACTCTTTCGGGAAGGAAAAGTAAGAGCGCACCTATCCCTAGTTCCCAAGCGCGGGTAGGAAGTGAATAAAATGCCCAGATCGGATTAACAGTTGTTAAGTAAAGGGAGAAAGTGAAGGAGAGAACAGTTGTGGCAAATATCCCTATTCCAACTGCGCGACGTTTGCCCAACTTCCAGAGCGAGAAAACAAGGATTGGCCAGAAGATATAGAACTGTTCTTCGACTGCAAGTGACCAGTAATGAATAACTGGTGAAGGTGTTGCATTGAGGTTTTGATAATCATTTTGCCAGAAGGCGAATAGATAGTTAGAGACATATAACGAGGCGGCTAGAACATCTTTACCTAAGTCGGCTCGTACCGTTGGCGGGAGCACCAACCAGGAAAAGATCGAAGTAAGAGCCAAAATGCTTAGCGAAGCGGGAAGTAATCGTTTTGCACGACGCAGATAAAAAGCCCCGTAATTGAACTTCCCAGTGTTACCAATTTCTTTAATAATAATGCCGGTAATGAGATAACCCGAGATCACATAGAAAATATCTACGCCAATAAAGCCACCGGGGGATAACTTTGCATGAAAGAGAACGACTAGCAATGCGGCTAGTGCTCTTAGTGTTTGAATCTGGTGGATACGAGGCTTAACGCTCAAACCGTCACCAGGGAAGTTATTGGTAGATCGGGGTATTTCTCCAATATCAATTTGCGACCTTCTAGAAAGCCTAGCTCCATGAGAACCAGAACGCCTGCTACCTCTGCACCGCATCGTTTGGTTAGTTCGATAGCGGCCAATAGCGTGCCACCAGTAGCTAGAACATCGTCAACGATTAACACTTTCTGGTTTGGTAGAAAAGCATCAACATGAACTTCAATTTCATCGCTTCCATATTCGAGTCCATATTTTTCAGAGATAGTTTGGTATGGCAATTTCCCACTTTTGCGAATTGGCACAAAGGAAAGTCCGTTATGCGCAGCCAGAGCGGAGCCAAAAATGAATCCACGGGCTTCAATCCCAGCAATGACTTCGGCAGCTGTGCAGTGTTTAGACATCTCTTTAAGAATTAGATTGAAAGCCTGCGCGTTGGCCAACATAGGAGTTATATCTTGGAAGAGAATTCCTGGCTTTGGATAATCCGGGATCTCTCTTATTAGCGACAGTGCGCCTTGCAGGTTCATAGGCCACCAATTCCATCATATGTTGCCTGTCCGTGTCCGAGAGGGGACTTGAACCCCTAAGCCCTTGCGGGCACTAACACCTCAAGCTAGCGCGTCTGCCAATTCCGCCACCCGGACGAGTGTGACGGTAACGATAGCAATGTCGAGGTCGGTGCGCAAAAATGGTGGAAATAGATCGAAAATATTGCTCCAATTTTGAATGCACTGAGAGGACATTTTGGGGGAGAATACCGACATGACAAATAGCAAAGTTTCAGATCTCACCAGTGTCGAAGATGAAGCGATTCGCATTTGTCAGGAATTGATTCGTATTCCTAGCGTTAATTACGGCGAAGGCAAGGGAGATGAATCTGCCGTTGCAGCCTACGTTGTTGCATCACTTGCTGAGGTAGGAATATCTGCCAAAATTTACGAATCTGCTCCTAATCGTTGCAATGTGATCGCGCGCATTAAAGGTACCGATTCGAATCGTCCAGGTTTAGTTGTTCACGGCCATATCGATGTAGTCCCAGCGAACGCGGATGAATGGTCAGTAGATCCATTCGGTGGCCTGATAAAGGATGGAATGATCTGGGGTCGTGGCGCAGTGGATATGAAGAACACCGACGCCATGATTTTGGCAATCGTTCGAGGCTGGGCAAGACGTGGCTATAAACCATCGCGCGATATCGTCCTCGCGTTCTTTGCTGATGAAGAGGCGGGCATGACTTATGGTTCGCGTTTCATGAGTGCAAAATATCCAGAAGTTTTCGCTGGTTGTACGGAGGCGATTTCTGAAGTCGGGGGATTCTCGGTCACAGTTGCAGATGGAAAACGCATGTATTTGATTGAGGCGGCACAAAAGGGAATTCATTGGATGAAATTGACTGCGCAAGGTCGCGCGGGACATGGATCAATGATGAACGATGAAAACGCAATCACCGCATTAAGCGAAGCTGTAACGAAAATTGGAAAGTATGAATGGCCACAACGTTATACGCAGACTGTGAAAGATTTGTTCCGCGAAGTCGCACGTGTCACTGGTAAGGCCTATGACGAAAAGGATCTTAGACCCTTGCTCAAAGAGATTGGTTCAACTGCGCGCATGATCGGAGCGACTTTGCAAAATACTGCCAATCCAACGATGTTACAGGCGGGCTATAAAGCAAATGTAATTCCGGGTTCGGCCAGCGCTGTTATCGATGGCCGGTTTTTGCCAGGCTATGAAGAAGAGTTGGATGCAACGATCAGAGCAATTGTTGGACCTGATATACAAATTGAAACTATTTCACACGACATCGCGCTGGAAGTCGATTTCAACGCTCCCTTGGTCGAAGCAATGAAGGCGGCTCTCTTACGTGAGGATCCTGAAGGCATCCCAGTTCCATATTTGATGAGTGGCGGAACAGATAACAAGGCGCTATCGGAGCTAGGAATCGTTGGTTATGGATTCTCACCACTTCGTTTGCCAGCAGATTTAGATTTCATGTCACTCTTTCACGGGGTAGATGAACGCGTTCCTGTTGATGGAATTCGTTTTGGCGTAAGAGTGTTAGCGGACTTCCTAGAACATGCTTGAGTTTGCAAACCTAACTTAGTCGGCAGAGATTTCGTTCAAGGCAGTTCTAACCACGTCAGGCAGAGTAATTTCTTCACTGGCCAATATCCCGCGAAGTTGCGCGCCTGTTCGGGCGCCAACAACGGCACTCGTTACTCCAGGAAAATCGCGCACCCAAGCGAGGGCAACTTCAAGTGGCGAATAACCTAAACCTTGCGCTGCCACACTTACCGCTTCAACGATACGGCGTGATCGCTCATCCAGATACGGCTCAATAAATGCTGCGAAGTGCGGTGTTGCGGCTCTGGAATCTGCCGGAATTCCGTTTCGGTATTTACCAGTAAGTGCTCCACGTCCGAGCGGTGACCAGGCAATAAATCCACGATTCAGGGCGCTACTACATTGCAACACTTCTGATTCAACGCTTCTGTTTAAAAGTGAAAATTCGTTCTGTAACGTTGCAATAGGCGCTTTAGCGGTATTCGATTCTTGCAAAGAAATCGCGCGGGCACTTTGCCATCCGCTGAAATTAGAAATTCCAACGTAGCGTGCGCGTCCAGATGTGTATGCCCAATCCAACGCTGAAAGAGTGTCTTCTAGTGGAATATTAGAATCCCACACTTGAATCTGCCACAAATCCACATGATCTGTGGCTAGTCGATTTAAAGAGCGGTCTAGCGATGCCATTAGTGAGGTGCGTGAGGCATCAGTCTTTAGAGTTCCACCAACGTATGCCACGCCAGCTTTTGTTGCGAGTACAACATCTTCGCGACGGAAGAGCGTTCCGATAAGTCCACCGATTACACGTTCGGCATCGCCATCGCCGTAGTGGCTGGCGCAGTCGAGGAAGTTGCCACCTGCTTCAATATAAGCACGCGCTTGATCGGCGGCCTCGTGTGTATCAGTATCTCGACCCCAGGTCATCGTTCCCAAACCAAGTCGCGAGAGTTGAAGTCCGCAATCACCTGCCTGACGTAATTCCATGGCGCGACCATAGCAAGACGAGGCGAAGAATTATCGCTAACCTTCCAACATGACACGGATACTTCTCATTCGTCACGCCCACTCGGTTGCAAATGACCGTGGCATATTGGCTGGAAGATCTGCCGGCGTTGTATTAACTGATCATGGCAAAAAACAAGCGATCGAGTTGGCTAAAAGATTGCAAGGAATTAGCGTCGCATCGATTCATATCAGCCCAATTGAGAGATGTCATCTAACGATGGCTCCTTTTTTGGATGCGGCGACACCGGCCAAACGGCCTAAAGTTTTCATAACCGATGATCTTTCCGAGGTTGATTACGGTAAATGGACCGGCAAGAAACTCAGCTCCTTATATCGCCATAAATTATGGAAGACGGTGCAGAACCGCCCCAGCGCGATGTATTTTCCCGATGGGGAAGGTTTAGCCAATGTCCAGGTTCGTGCGATGCGCGCGCTGCATCGGGCGGCAGCAACGCCCGGTAATCAAATATTGGTAAGCCATGGTGATGTAATAAAGAGCATTGTGGCTGCCGTGCTTGGTACGCATCTTGATAATTTCCAGAAGATTGTAATTGATCCAGCCTCAGTGACTGTCCTTGATTTCGACGGTACAGACTTCAGGGTTATAACTTTGAATTCCACAACTGCAGCTATCGCTGATTTAGTTCCTGCCAAGAAAAAATCAATTGGCAAAGCCTTACTTGGCGGAGGATCTGGAAGTTCGAGATCTAAATGAGTTCAAGAATTCTTCTCTTTGATCCAGCTGAGCGATTTGTAGTCGGTACCGTTGGCGTGCCAGGTGAGCGCACCTTCTTTATTCAGGCGCGTGAGAAGAATCGTTTGGTCTCTGTCTCCCTTGAAAAAGCGCAAGTCTCCGCCCTTGCTGATCGAATCTTGCAGATTCTGCGAGAGGTGAGAAGCAGTGAACCTTTAACCACCTTCGAAAGAGTTGTCGGTGATGATCAGCCGTTGGAAAGTCCCATAGATGAAGAATTTCGCGTCGGGGTGATTGGCCTGGCTTATGTTTCCGATCGCGCGCTAATTGAGATTGATATGCAGGCAATCGCAGAATCGCAATTTGAAAGTGATGAACTTATTGAAATCGATACCGAGGGCGATCAGGATATTTTGCGAGTACTTTTGCCTCTGGGATACGCGGAAAGTTTTGCAAAACGAGCAAATATCGTTGTTGGCGCTGGTCGAGTCCCGTGCCCATTCTGTGGTGGACCGATAGATCCTGCTGGACATCTCTGTCCTCGTGCCAACGGTTATCGAAGATAGCGATGTCTACAGATAAAGCGCAGGTCGAAAAGTGGTTGGTCGATATAAACAATGCGACTCTGACGGTGACTGGACGATTAGTCGATGCATCAAATGCGACTTTATATGCCATGTGCACCGTC
The DNA here is from genome assembly GCA_009698815.1 of Actinomycetota bacterium. Classification (GTDB taxonomy): domain Bacteria; phylum Actinomycetota; class Actinomycetes; order Nanopelagicales; family Nanopelagicaceae; genus Planktophila. The sequence continues at coordinate 69,081 of WLPJ01000007.1, forward strand.
AAAGACTCTGATGGTGAACGAGAGTTTGCCTGCATTTACAAGCCCATCGCCGGTGAACGCCCACTCTGGGACTTTCCAGATGGCACACTGGCAAATCGCGAATATCTGACTTTTTTATTAAGCCATTGGTTAGATCTTCATTTAGTTCCGCCAACGATTTTGCGTGATGGTCCTTACGGGACCGGTATGGTCCAGATGTGGATTGATATTGATCCCGAAATTGAGCTGATGGATTTTTATTCCAAAGATGATCCGCGGCTGCGTTTGCTCGCTCTCTTCGACATAATCATCAACAATACTGATCGCAAAATCGGGCACTTAATCCCCAGCACAGAAGGACATCTCTATGGTTGCGATCACGGGGTGACTTTCCATGAAGAAGATAAGTTGCGTACCGTCTTATGGCAATGGGCGGGTCAGAAATTCACGGATTCAGAGACCGATCTTTTACACAAGGCTCGCGAAATTTTCGCTGATAGCAAGCGAGAAATCATTGAGGGTTTGATTGAGGCAGAAGAAATTGAAGCCACTATTGCGCGTATCGATCGAGCTTTAACCGCGGGATCATTCGCGCAACCTAATCCGGATTGGCCGCCCGTTCCATGGCCGCCGTTCTAAGATAAAACTATGAAATCCTGGGCCAGCGTTGCAATTCCGCCACTGCAAAAAACTTTTCGTGTACCACCACTGCGCATATTCGATACCGCCGCTCAGGAAATTTCCGAAGTAGAAGTTAAATCTTTATATCGGATGTATGTCTGCGGGATCACTCCATATGACGCCACGCATCTAGGTCACGCGAATACCTACTTAGCTTTTGATTTGCTGCATCGTTACTTATTGGCCACTGGGGCAAAAGTTCATTTCGTAGAGAACATCACCGACATTGATGATCCGCTACTAGAACGTGCCAAGCGAGATGAAATTGATTGGCAAGATCTAGCGACTTCACAGATAGATCTCTTCCGCTCCGATATGGTGGCTCTTCACATATTGCCGCCTGCCCATTACATCGGAGCAGTGGATGCGATCCCATTGGTAATTACCGCTATTTCTGTGCTGGATGCGGCGGACTCAGTCTATAAAGTTGAAAGCGATCTTTATTTTAAAGTGCATAGCGATGCAAAGTTTGGGTCGAGATCGCACCTGCCACAAGATCAAATGTTGAAAATTTTCAGCGAACGCGGGGGAGACCCTGATCGCGCAGGTAAGCAAGATCCGCTTGATGCACTTCTGTGGTTGGCGCAACGTCCCGATGAACCAGGATGGGAAAGTAAGTATGGTATTGGTAGACCAGGCTGGCATATTGAATGTTGCGCAATCGCACTTAACTACTTAGATATTGATCCAGCTTCCGCAACCTCCATTGATTTTCAAGGCGGAGGTAGTGATTTGATATTTCCACACCACGAAATGTCTGCCGCTCAAGCTAAATTGATGAATGGTAAAGAGTTTGCATCGCACTATGTGCATGCTGGAATGATCGGTTTAGATGGTGAAAAGATGAGTAAATCTAAAGGTAATTTGGTTTTTGTTTCGCAACTATTACGTGAAGGTATTGATGCAATGGTGATCCGTACCGCATTGTTGCGTCATCACTACCGCAGTGATCATATGTGGCATAACTCAGAGATAGATGAAGCGAGAATTTTTCTTGATGAGCTAAGGCTTTGCCTCTCGCGAGAAGATGTGGCACCAACTGATAGAACTATTGAGGCGGTAGTTGCTGCGCTCTCAGAAGATCTGAACACTCCCGCAGCCTTATCCGCATTGCTGAATTGGATGAACGCAACCAATCATGGTGAATCAGGTGGTAGTGCTGGAGAGTTAAGCAGAGCCATTGATGCGCTATTGGGGATTGCGATTTAATTCTCAGTTTGTCTGCGTAAAAATCTTTCTAGCTCCCTGGCGATCTCATCACCCGAAACATCTTCCAATAAGGTGGAGTCTTTACTTTCCTCTAGCGCCTTGACGTATTCGGCAACATCGCTATCTTCGCGGGCTAACTCATCTACTTCTGACTCCCACTCGCGCGTTTGTGTTGGTAGTTCACCTTGCGGCAAAGTAACTTCTAGAAGATCTTCGAGCGCGTTAACTAAAGCCAGGGTTGCCTTTGGAGATGGTGAGTCACTCGCATAATGAGGGATCGCAGCCCAAAGTGAAACTGCATCTAAGCCGCGTCTTAGACAAGCATCTGCAATGACACCGAGGATCCCGGTAGGCCCTTCATATTTACTAACTTCAACTCCTAAACGATTTGCGATGTCGGGATGTGCTCCGCTACATGTCACAGTTATTGGGCGCGAATGTGGCGCATCGGCCAACATCGAACCTAAAGTTACAATCATTGAAACTTCAAGGTCATCGGCCAAATCGATTAGGTCTTGCGTAAAAGACTTCCATTTCATAGAAGGTTCAACACCACGCACAATTACAAAATCAAAATCAAATTCCGGCATTTGCAAGCCGAAAACTTGTGTGCTGGGCCAGGTCAAAGATCTCATATGCGAATCATCCATATAGACCATTGGACGATTTACTTGAAAATCATAAAACTCTTCAGGATCTACATCGGCTATCAATTCAGGTACAACACCAGTTTGCTCATCAATGGCATGGATGCCATCGGTCCAAGAGCCCAAGATATGAGAAGCTACGCCGGTAGCGGCTTCTGCGGCATCGTTCCATCCCGAGAATGCGATTAGCATCACTGGGGAACGAAGTGCAGGAATTTTATGAATCTCCACATCTCCACCTTACGGTAACCTCGCTCATGTGACGAGTCATAATCGCAATAGACCTGCCGGGCTTTTACGCCAGGCACTTTCGTCGCGTACGGTAATCGCCGACGGTGCGATGGGCACAATGCTGCAAGAGGCGGATCCAACGCTGGAGGATTTCCAAGGCCACGAGGGCTGCAACGAAATTCTTAACATTTCGCGCCCAGATATTGTCAGAAAAGTTCATGATCAGTACCTTGCAGTCGGTGTCGATGCGATAGAGACAAATACTTTTGGTGCCAACTGGGCAAACTTAGCCGAGTATGGAATTGAAGATCGTATCTACGAATTAGCATATGCAGGCGCGCAAATCGCCCGTGAGGCAGCCGATGCCGCCGCAACACCTGAAAAACCAAGATTTGTTTTAGGCTCACTCGGACCAGGAACTAAGTTACCTTCTCTCGGTCATACAACTTACGAGCATCTGAAGAACGCTTACCACATCGCTTGCAAAGGGCTGTTGGATGCCAAAAGCGATGCGCTGCTAATCGAAACAACTCAAGATCTATTACAAGCAAAAGCTGCAGTAAACGGTGCCAGACAGGCAATAGCAGAGGTTGACTTTGATGTTGTTCTAATTGTCCAGGTAACCGTTGAAACAACTGGCACTATGTTGCTGGGTTCGGAAATTGGCGCTGCGCTAAACGCGCTTGAGCCGCTTGAAATTGATTTGATCGGACTTAACTGTGCTACCGGTCCAGCCGAGATGTCAGAACACTTACGTTATCTCTCTAAGTTCGCTAACTGCGCCATCTCGGTTATGCCAAACGCTGGATTACCAATTCTTGGAAAAAAGGGTGCGGAATATCCGCTCGGACCTGCTGAGTTAGCCCAAGCGCTGGAAACTTTTGTTGGTGATTACGGAATCTCGCTAATTGGCGGATGTTGTGGAACAACTCCTGAACACTTGGCGGCAGTTGTAAATAAATTAGGGGCAAAGGCCATTCCGCAAAGGGTTAGCAACTTAGATCCAGGTGCGTCATCGCTCTATCAATATGTGCCATTTAGACAGGACAACACCTATTTAGCGATCGGTGAGCGCACAAATGCCAATGGGTCTCGCGCATTCCGCGATGCGCTAATTGTTGAGGATTGGGAAAGCTGTGTAGAAATCGCGCGCGATCAGATTCGCGATGGCGCTCATATGCTTGATCTATCTGTTGATTATGTAGGTCGCGATGGCGCAAAAGATATGAAAGAGCTAGCAACTAGATTTGCGACCGCTTCAACACTACCTATCGTTCTAGATTCAACTGAACCCGCAGTTTTGAAAGCCGGACTTGAAGCCTTGGGTGGGCGAAGCGTAATTAACTCAGTCAACTATGAAGATGGTGATGGACCTACATCACGCTTTGCCCGGATTATGCCGCTTGTACAAGAGCATGGCGCATCTGTTGTTGCACTCACTATTGATGAAGAAGGGCAAGCACGTGATTGTGAATGGAAGTTGCGAGTCGCGCGTCGTTTGATTAAAGATTTAAATGAGAACTGGCAGATGAAGACCGGCGATATTTTGATCGACTGCCTAACATTTCCGATTGCTACCGGTCAAGAGGAAACACGTCGCGATGGCATCGAGACCATTAACGCTATTCGCACCTTAAAGAGTGAATTCCCAGAAGTCCAGACAACACTTGGTGTCTCCAATGTTTCATTTGGTTTAAATCCCGCGGCACGTGTCGTTCTCAACTCGGTTTTTTTACACGAGTGCGTGGTTGCTGGTCTTGATTCAGCGATTGTTCATCCTTCTAAAATCACTCCTTTGGCGCGCATTGATCAGCGCCAGAAGGAAGTTGCACTAGACCTAATTTATGATCGCCGCAAATATGAGGGCGATGTTTGCACTTATGATCCACTGACTGAGTTCTTGCAGTTATTTGAGGGTGTCGAACTCGCCGCATCTCGAAATGTACGCGCTGCCGAATTAGCAGCCCTTCCACTTACCCAGCGCCTACAGCGTCGCATAGTTGATGGTGAAAAAGTCGGTTTAACTGATGATCTTGATCTGGCAATGAGTGAAGGAATTAAGCCGTTGCTGATTATCAATGACCATTTGCTGGAAGGCATGAAGGTGGTCGGTGAACTCTTCGGTAAAGGTGAGATGCAACTTCCATTCGTTCTGCAAAGTGCAGAGGTAATGAAGAACGCAGTTTCCTACCTTGAGCCCTTCATGGAAAAGACTGATGATGCCGGTCGTGGAACAATGTTGCTTGCGACTGTAAAGGGCGACGTTCACGATATTGGTAAGAATCTCGTCGATATTATTCTTTCAAATAATGGATACACCGTCGTAAATATCGGGATCAAGCAAACGGTCAATCAGATTATTGATGCTGCCCAAGAATCAAATGTAGATGTGATTGGCATGAGCGGACTACTCGTTAAATCCACGGTCATCATGAAAGAGAACTTAGAAGAGTTAACCAATCGCGGTTTGGCCGAGAAGTGGCCGATTGTTCTTGGGGGAGCAGCGCTGACGCGCGCCTTTGTTGAACAAGATCTAGCGGCGGTCTTCCCGGGTGAAGTTCGTTATGCAAGGGATGCCTTTGAAGGTTTGCGTTTAATGGATGCGATGATGGCAGTTAAGCGAGGAGTATTCGGGGCCGAGTTACCTGCGCTAAGAGAACGCAAAATCCCACTTCGCCCTAAGAAGGAAGAAACGCAAGAAGTTGATACTAAACGCAGTGACGTCGCAGAGGATGTCGGCATACCTGCGGTTCCATTTTTTGGTTCTCGAATTATTAAAGGCATTCCCCTCGCCGACTACGTTGGCATGTTAGATGAACGAGCGCTCTTTATGGGGCAGTGGGGACTTAAGGGTGCTCGTGGTGAGTTCGAAGCGATGGCCGAGACGGAAGGCAGACCAAGACTTCGCGCGCTGCTTAATCAAGTGCAATCAAAAGGTTGGCTAAACGCGGCTGTTGTCTATGGATATTTCCCATGTGTAAGCGAGGGCAATGATCTAATTATTTTGCATCATGAAGGTGATCTCAAAGGAACCGAACGCACCCGTTTCTCTTTCCCTCGCCAATCTCGTGATCGCCGTTTATGTTTAAGTGATTTCTTTGTATCCAAGGAATCGGGCAAAACAGACGTTGTTGCCTTCCATGTTGTGACCATGGGAAATGTGATCAGCGAAGCTGCCGCCGAGCTATTTGCTGCAAATAATTATCGTGAATATCTAGAACTCCACGGTTTATCTGTGCAATTAACTGAAGCGCTGGCCGAGCATTGGCACGCGCGAATCCGCGAAGAGTTGAGCGTTCGTGATCAAGATTCACCCTATTTGCAAGGGATCCTAGATCAGGGTTACCGCGGCTCGCGATATTCATACGGATATCCGGCCTGTCCTGATTTGGAACAACAATTGCAACTTTGCGAATTACTCGAGCCCGGACGCATCGGCGTAGAACTATCCGAAGAGTTCCAATTGCATCCGGAGCAGAGTACATCTGCAATTATTGTGCATCATCCTGAAGCAAAATATTTCAACGCAAACTAATATTTAAGGTAGATAAAAATGTTTGAGGCGATTCTCTTTGATATGGATGGTTTATTCATTGACTCTGAGCCGGATTGGCACGCCGCCGAGACCGAGATGATGCGGGGATATGGCTATGACTGGCAGCCTGCAGATCAATTGCAATGCTTAGGAGGTCCGTTAGCGCGGGTCACTGAATATATGTCTAGTTGTCTAAATGGGAGTGTTAAGCCTGAAACTCTAGCCAAAGTGATCATTGATGAGATGCAAAATAGGTTGAGTTCGACGGCGGCATATATGCCGGGAGCAATTGAATTTTCGAAGTTGGTCTTTGAAGCACAAATTCCACAAGCCTTAGTTAGCGCCAGTCCTCGCACATTAGTAGATTCGGTGATTAGTGGCCTTACCCATAATTATTTCAAAGAAACTGTTGCTGCCGGCGACATCGCGCGGACTAAACCTTTCCCAGATCCCTATATACATGCCGCCAAGTTGTTAGGTGTAGATATCTCGAATTGTTTAATTTTCGAAGATTCACAGACGGGTATCACTGCAGCAACTGCCAGCGGCGCATTCGTGGTGGCTATTCCACATTTTATCGAGGTCAAAGAGAGTGAAAGATTGAAAAGAATCGAAAGTTTTGTGGGCCTTTTGCTTCAAGATTTGAGTAAGTGGTGGGAAATCAACCAACGTGAGCTGGGCAAATAGCCTTAAAGAAGCACCAATCACATAACTTGCTTGGCTTGGGGCGGAATTCATTTCGTTCGATAGCGCGCAGAATATCCTCGGCAATATCAAAGAGAATACGCTCGGTTTTAATTAGATCAGCCTCTGTAGGTACACTTTTTATTAAACGAGTATCACCTAGATAAATAAGCTGCAATAACTTGGGAATTACTCCGTTGTTCTTCCAATAGAGCAGCGCATATACGCGCAACTGAAATAGCGCTTTCTCTTCCCAGCCCGGCTTTGGAGACTTTCCGGTTTTATAGTCGACGATGCGGACTTCACCGGTCGGTGCCACATCTAAGCGGTCAACATAACCATGCAGATATAGTTTTTCAGAAAGATCCATTTCTAGATGAAGTTCGCGATAGGTTGGCTCAAATGTATTTGGCGATTCGAGAGTGAAGTAGTTACCCAATAATTCCTCAGCGCGTTTAAACCAAGAGACTTCATCAAGAACTAACTTGGAAATATCTGGTTTAGCATCAATTTGGGCTTGCCAACGAGAAGGAAGTAGCTCGGTGGCTCGCTTCAAATCTCGATCTGGTGCAGGTAGCTCAAAAAGATCTTCTAGAACGGTATGAATTAAAGTTCCACGTTCGGCATCGATACTGGGAGGTTCGGGGAGAAGGTCGATGGTGCGATATTTATAGAGTTGTGGACAGTTATTAAAGTCATTGATGCGACTGGGTGATAGACGCAGTTGGCTCATGCGGTCGAAGATACAGCCTTTGGCTAGGCAACGCCTAAGATGCTCCTGTGTCTAAGCCACCAGAGAACGCAGCAAGTACCGCCGCAGAGCGCAACCGCGGATTCTTTGTTGCTGGTGATCGGGTGCAGTTGACGGATCAAAAAGGCAAGATTTACAGCATCACGATTACCCCTGGAAAAGAATGGCACACCCATAAGGGTTGGATTGTTCATAACGATCTAATTGGTTTGCCGGAAGGTTCGGTAATCAGCACCAGTGCAGGTTTGAAGTTCACCGCCTTTATTCCATTGCTCACCGATTATGTTCTATCGATGCCGCGCGGTGCCACCATTGTTTATCCAAAAGATTCAGCTCTGATTGTTGGTTTTGCCGATATCTTCCCTGGAGCACGTGTTCTCGAAGCCGGTGTTGGTAGTGGCGCTCTCACGCTCTCTTTACTAAGAGCTGTTGGTGAAAACGGGCATGTGCACTCAGTTGAAAGACGCGAGGATTTCGCAGAAAATGCCAAGGCAAATATCACCAATTATTTTGGGGGAGCGCCGGCAAATTGGTCCTTAGATATTGGTTCGGTTCAAGAGAAGGAATTTTCACAAAGTTTCGATCGCGTAATACTCGACATGTTGGCGCCTTGGGAATGCATTGAGTTAGCCGCCAGAGTCCTGCGTCCTGGTGGGGTATTTATGGCATACGTTGCAACGACAACTCAACTATCTGCTACTGCTGAAGCGTTGAAAGAAGATGGTCACTTCACTGAGCCTGAAAGTTTTGAAAGCATGGTCCGTGGTTGGCATCACGAAGGGTTGGCAGTTCGCCCACAACAAAGAATGATCGGTCATACCGGTTTCTTGATATTTGCAAGACGTATGGCACCTGGCGTTGAAGTTCTTGCGCGACGTCGCAGACCTGCGAAAGGTTCATACGGTGTCGCGGAAGACTGAGCGGCTAGTTAATCTGACTATTGCTTTGCTTGCAACTAAACGGTATTTAACTAAGTCAGAGATTTTTCGCACGGTAGATGGTTATGAGGGGACGCCCGAAAGTAAAGAACGAATGTTCGAGCGCGATAAAGATGATTTACGTAATCTCGGCATCATGATCGAAGTCGGTACCTTCGATCCGCTCTTTGAAGATGAGTCTGGTTATCGAATAAAACCGGAAAATTATCAGTTTCAATTAGGGGATTTAGACAGTAAAGATATTGCCTTGCTCTCACTTGCTGCTGAAGCTTGGCGTGGAGCAGCCCTAGATAGTTCGGCACTTAGCGCGCTCATAAAGTTACACGCTATTGGAATAGAAACTGACGCGGAGGCACTTCCTGATTTAGCACCAGCAATTATCTCCAAAGATGCGAATTTAGCCTTAGCAATCTCGGCAATAACTTCCCGAACAGTTATCTCTTTCACTTATCTAAGTGAGACTTTGCAAGAGGAGAACCGTGTACTAGAGCCTTATGCAGTCGCATCCAGATACGGACATTGGTATCTATTTGGAATGGATTTAGATCGTAAAGATCTGCGCAGTTTCCGTTTGGATCGAATCCAGGGAGAACTTTCCACCAAGGGGCGCGCTGGCAATTATGAAATTCCCCAAAGTTTTAGCGTGGAAAGCCATTTACTTGAAAGTAGATCGCAACAGAGCGCAGAACTTTATTTGCGCAGTGGCAGGGCATTGGCGCTACGAACTAGATCTACCGAGATCTTCGATAAGAAAGCACCACTTGGCTGGGAACGCGTTTCGATCGAATACCGCGATCAAGAACGGATGGCAGAGGAGATCCTTTGGTATGCCGAGGATGCAGTTGTTTTAAAGCCTGAATCTTTAAGGACTTCAGTTATTGAAAGCTTGCGGGCTGGGGTGATCCGTTATGGCTGAAAAGCAGAGCACTCCACTTGAAAAGGCAGCACGATTGCTGGACTTAGTTCCATATATTTCGACTCATCAAGGTGTCGCGCTATCAGAATTGGCCGCTGAATTTGGAGTAAGCGAGTCCGAATTACTCTCCGATCTAAATACTCTTTGGATGTGCGGCCTGCCTGGCTACACACCTCTTGAACTAATCGATCTTGAATTCGAGTCGGGTTTTGTTTCGATTCGCAATGCGGAAATTTTGCAGAAGGTGCGCTTGCTTACGAAAGATGAGTTAGTAATCCTTCTGGTTGGCTTAGATCTACTTATTAAATCAATAGATCCAAAACGTGTTGATTTGCTACACGCGATAACCGGATTGCAGACAAAAATAAAGATCATAATCGGTGATATCGCAACCATTGCTCCGATTGTTAACAGTTCCTATCGCGCAACAATTTTAAATGCGATTGCAAGTCGCAAGAATTTGCAGATCTCATACCATTCGCTGATACGCGATGAACTTACGAAGCGAGAGATAACGCCAATAGAGCTAATGGTTGATCATGGATATGAAGTACTGCAGGCATATTGCCATCATGTCAGCGCCTATCGCACCTTTCGACTCGACAGCATCGCAGAGATTTCTATCTCCGGCATCCAAACGCCGCTAACTACGTCACCGCAAGATGATGAAGCTTTTCAAATGGAAATTAACATTTCGAAAAGAATCAGAAGTACCTTGGAGAGATTTAGGATCGCTGTCTCATCAGATGCTGCCGCCAGATCAGGGAGTTTCACAGCCTTCTCTTTCAGTCAGGACTGGCTCATCCGAAGTGCCATGAGCACGCTGGCGGCTACTGAGGTTCTCTCTCCGATCTCCTCGCGTGTTGAACTCGCCAGGAAATGTCGCAAAACACTGGATCTATATGAAAGTGCGCTCTTCGCCGATATCCCTTGAGTACAGGTTAGCCGCGCTGAATTTGGGAATTTCTAAGCCGCATGCGCTAACGTTTAGCCATGCCTTTCCTACGCGAACCAAGCCACATTCTTATTCTGCTCATTGTCGTAGTAGTCCTATTTGGCGCCAAGCGCCTGCCTGATTCAGCGCGTTCACTCGGAAAATCACTTCGCATCTTCAAAGGTGAGATGAAAGAGATGAAGAAAGATGGCGACGAGAAGAAAGACGGCACTGACGGCTCTGCCGCTCAATAATTGCCATGACGACCACCACTGGCGGTCGTATGCCGCTAATCGAACATCTACGTGAGTTCCGTAAGCGAGTACTCCGATCCGCGATAGTAATCTCACTGGCCTCAATCATTGGTTGGTTTTTCTATAACGAGATCATTACTACCTTGGCGCAACCAGTTTGTGATCTTAAGGCGGCTCAGGATTTAGGGGCCGATCACTGCGGCGCACTCTATATCAATGGCGTTTTAGGCCCGCTTAATTTGCAGATTAAAGTTGCGCTGCTCACTGGCGTTATTATAAGTGCCCCAATCTGGCTTTATCATCTTTGGGCTTTCATCGCTCCAGCGCTACACCGGCGTGAAAAACGTAACTCAGTTTTTTTCATAGTTGCAGCGACACCGTTCTTTGCAGCAGGAGCATATCTGGGTTATACAATCTTGCCGATTGCAATCAAGGTTCTTTTCGGTTTCACGCCGGAGTCGCTTAATAACCTGGTGAGATTTGATGACTATTTGGATTTTGTAATGCGAGCAATTCTTCTTTTCGGACTTGCCTTTGAACTTCCAGTTTTCTTAATCACTTTCAATCTAATTGGATTCCTAAGTGGCGCCGCCATTTTGCGTCCATGGCGGATCTGGGTTTTCGCAATATTTCTCTTCGTCGCAGGATTCACACCAAGTGCTGATCCACTTTCGATGCTCGCCTTAGCTTTGCCTCTAATCGCTTTGTATTTGCTATCTGGTTTATTTGCATTGCTCAATGATCGACGTCGCGCAAAGAAGAGATTCGCTGCGGAAGAAGTTTAAAGACTATGTGGGCGATCGTAGTTAATCCAGTCTCTGGCGGTGGCAAGGGCGCGGTGTTGGGCAGGGAAGTTGCTGGTTATTTTGCGAGCAAATCCTTGCCCTATCAGGTAATTACGTCAACGACTGCGCAAAGGCTGCAGGCAAATTTGCAAAACTTCCTTGATCTCCAAGGCGATGGCTGCCAAGGAGTAGTTGCAGTTGGTGGCGATGGGCTCGCGCATCTGGTCATGCAATCAGTGGTTCCACGCGCGATTCCTTTCACAGTTATTCCAGCAGGTACTGGAAATGATTTTGGGCGAGCGTTGGGCTGGTCTCTTCTTGCGATCACCAAGCAATTAGATTGCCTGACTACTGATGCACCAAAGAAGATTGATCTCGGGCTGGTTGATTCCGAGTGGTTTGGCGCAATTCTTTCAACTGGTTTTGACTCAGTTGTAAACGAAAAAGCAAACCGAATGAGCTGGCCTAAGGGACCTATGAAATACAACGTGGCGATCGCAATGGAGCTACCAAAATTTAAGCCAATGCAATACACCATTGGGTTGGATAACAACTCTATTCAAACTGAAGCGATGCTGATTGCTGTTGCAAATGGTTCAAGTTATGGAGCGGGCATGTTGGTCTGTCCCGATGCCCGGATGGATGATGGGCTCTTTGATGTCATGGTCTTGCGTCCGGTAAGTAAATTTGAATTTATTAAAGTATTTCCAAAAGTATTCAAGGGTGAGCACATTAATCATCCCAAGGTCGATATATATCGAAGTAGACGAGTTTCACTGACAGCGCCAGCAATTGCCTATGCTGACGGTGAGAGAGTGGGTACTTTGCCAGTTCAGGCTGAATGTATCGCCGGTGCTGGACTATCGTGGACCCCATGACTACGCCAGCTGCTAAATATGCCGCAGCCAAGAAGCGTTCCAAGCATCTAGTCACTGAGGATTTCATTTCAGAATTTGAGTTTCCCTTTGATCAATTTCAAATTGATGCCTGCCACGCCGTAGAAAGTGGTCACGGGGTTTTAGTTGCCGCACCAACCGGTGCCGGCAAGACGGTAGTCGGAGAATTTGCGGCCTATCTGGCGTTGCGCAATGGTAAAAAATGTTTCTACACAACCCCAATCAAGGCACTTTCCAATCAGAAATTTCAAGAGTTTGTTGCCCGCTTTGGTGAAGAGCGCGTCGGTCTGTTAACTGGTGACACCAACATTAATTCTGAAGCAGATATCTTGGTTATGACTACCGAGGTCCTGCGTAATATGTTGTACGCAAATTCGAACACCTTGACGAATTTAGGCTCAGTAGTCATGGATGAAGTGCATTATTTGGCTGATAAATTCCGCGGCGCTGTTTGGGAAGAGGTATTAATCCACTTAATGGAATCTGTTCAGGTTATCTCCCTTTCTGCAACCGTTTCGAACGCCGAAGAGTTTGGTGAATGGCTTGGGGAAGTTCGCGGACAAACCGATGTAATCCTTAGCGAGCATCGTCCCATACCGTTGTATCAACACGTTCTAATCAATTCCAGTCTGATTGACCTATTTAGTCAACCTGGAAAGATAAATCCAGAGATTCTGACACTTGAACGTGAAGCGATGCACAAGGTTAGAATTCCGCGTCATCGACGTGAACAATGGGGCGCTCAAGAGTCGCGGTTATCGCGCGCTGAAATCATGGAGAAGCTAAACCGCGAAGATCTTTTACCTGCGATTACATTTATCTTCTCACGTATGGGTTGCGATGCCGCTGTAAAGCAATGCTTAACTGCCGGACTTAAGTTAACTAATACTGAAGAACGTGCTGAGATTCTGGCAACTGCTGCAAAATACACTGCAAACTTGCCGGAGGAAGATTTAGAAGTCCTTGACTATCGCGAGTGGATAACTGCTCTCGAACGCGGCATCGCAGCCCATCACGCCGGATTGCTGCCAAGTTTTAAGAACGCGGTTGAGGATTTGTTCCAACGCGGTTTAGTTAAAGCAGTCTTTGCCACCGAAACCTTAGCGCTCGGCATCAATATGCCAGCCCGCACTGTCGTATTAGAGAAGTTAACCAAATGGAATGGCGAAGCCCACGTCCCGATAACTCCGGGGGAGTACACCCAGTTAACAGGCCGTGCCGGTCGCCGCGGAATCGATATTGAAGGTAACGCGGTTGTGCAGTGGTCTCCGACTGTTGATTCGGCAACAGCTGCCGGCTTAGCATCAACTCGTACATACCCACTGCGTTCATCATTTACTCCGACTTACAACATGGCGATAAATTTAATTGCGCGCTTTGGACGCGAGAGAGCACATGGAAGTCTGGAATCATCCTTTGCGCAATTCCAAGCTGATCGAGCGGTTATTGGTTTGGTAAAGCAACTTAAGAAGAACGAGAGCGCACGACGCGAATTAATCGAAAGCGCGAAATGTCACTTGGGAGATTTTGAAGGCTACGCGAAATTGCGCTCTGAAACTAAAGAGCTAGAAAAGTTACTCTCTAAGCGCGATGGTCGTCGCACCTTTGATAATCGCCAACGCGCCCACATGGAATCTGAAATTGATGGCTTAAGGCGCGCCATGCGAAACCACGCCTGTCATTCGTGCAATGACCGTGAAACGCATGCCCGATTCGCCGAGCGAGCTGATCGAATATCTCGCGAGTCCGAGGGACTTAGAGCGCGAGTTGAAAATCGCACAAATGTGATCGCAAAGACCTTTGACCGCATATGTGATGTTCTAACTCACTTGGGTTATATCGAAGGTGAGAAGCCACTTCCACAAGGAAAAATCCTGGCGAAGATTTACGCTGAATCTGATCTCTTGTTGACTGAAACAATCCGCGCCGGGATCTTAGATAACTTATCCGCGCCGGAACTTCTTGCAGTTGCTTCATCGATGATATTCCAATCTCGCTCGCGCGAAGATTACGCACCGAAAATGCCACATCAAAATGTCACGAACGCTCTGTCTGAGATAATCCGCATTTGGGCTAAATTGGAAGAAATTGAAAATGAGTTTGATGTTAAAACCCAGAAGGAACCAGATTTTGGCTTCGCCTTTATTTCTTATCGCTGGGCGCAAGGCAACTCATTATCAAATGTTCTAAAAAGTAGCGATTTGTCAGTTGGTGACTTTGTTCGATCGACTAAACAGTTAATGGATTTACTTATGCAGATAGCTGGCGCCAGCGAAAAGCTACGTCCTGTTTGTCGAGAAGCAATTAAGCGTTTAGATCGTGGCGTCGTTTCATATATGGTGGATGACCTATGACTTTAATGCTTTTAGATAGCGCATCGCTCTGGTACCGCGCCTATTACGGAATGCCCGATACCTTATTGGCACCAGATGGCACGCCAGTAAATGCCATACGTGGTTATCTGGATATGACAGCCCGTTTGATTGGTATGTACTCGCCAAAACGGATTGTGGCTTGCATCGAAGGCGATTGGCGTCCTTCTTGGAGAGTTGAGATATTTCCAGATTACAAAGCCAATCGTGTCGATGCCGATGGAGAGGGCGAAGAAGAACCTGATTTGTTGACCCCGCAGATTCCGATTTTACTTGATCTCTTAGATTTATTTGGTATTCCTATGGTTGGTGTTGATGATTACGAAGCCGATGATGTTATGGCGACCTTTGCGGTGCAAGAGAAGGGGCCAATACGAATCGTCACCGGAGATAGAGATCTATTTCAGTTAGTTGATGATAAACGAGATGTAAAAGTTGTCTATCTAGCGCGCGGGCTTTCGCAACATGACTTGGTTGATATTGGATGGATAAAGCGAAAGTATGAGATTCCCGGCGATAGATACGCCTTGTTTGCCATGTTTCGTGGAGATCCCTCCGATGGTTTGCCCGGTGTTCGGGGAATCGGTGAGAAAGGTGCTGCGTTAATTGCAAATAATTTTGCCAGTACCGATGAGGCGCTGGCCGCAGCGCATGCCTCGCATCCCGCTTTAACGCCAGCGTTAGCTAAGAAGATTATTGCAGGCGCTGATTATTTAAAGATTGCTCCTACTTTAGTTAATTGCGCTCGTGATGTGGCGCTACCGAAGTTGGATATTGAAATGCCGAAAGCACCTAGTGATCTATCAAAGATTTATGAAATGAAAGAGCGCTACGGTCTGGGGGCTAGTGTAGATCGAATGATTGCTGCTCTTAAATGGTAATAATTCTTATCGCTGCTTTTTTGGTTAGCGCGGCATTCGAACCCATCGGATTATGGTTCTTAGCAATCTTTGGCTTCGCACTTTTCTTCCGCAAGTTATCAGATAGTGATAGGCCAGTACTTCAAAGCCTCGTATTTGGGTTAACGCTAAATGCCATTGTTCTGCACTGGAGTGGCAAGTATGTCGGGGCTCTTCCGTGGCTACTCTTAGCCCTTTTGCAAGCCTTGTTCTATCTTCCAGTTGGTTGGGTTTTTAAACGGAGCAAGAGCCTTTGGTTAAGTGCGCTCGTACTTCTTCTTATGGAGGAATTGCGCTCCCGTTTTCCATTTGGCGGTTTTGGTTGGACACGAATCGCATTTAGCCAAGTGGAATCACCGGCTCTGCCAATCGTTTCAATTGGGGGAGTGCTTGCGCTTTCATCGTTCACGGTTCTGATCGCCGTGCTTGTCACAAGAATTGGCTTAAAAAGTTTTGTTGGCATAAATATTCTTTTTATCACAGCGCTTTTAATTCCCGACAATCCGCAGGGGAGTGGTTCGGTTCGACTTCTTGCGGTGCAAGGTAATACTCCTGAAGTTGGCTTAGAGTTTAATTCCAGGGCAAAAGCAGTATTTAACCTACACAGAGATGCCACCAGAGAATTCGCTAAGGAACCGTATGACGCGATCATCTGGCCAGAAAATGCCATAGATATAGACCCGCGAGAATATCCAGAGGTTGCAGCTGATATCAGGAAATTGACCAGAGAGTTGCAAGCACCGCTAATTGCAGGCGTTGTACAACAAGAGAACGGCAGTCCAGAAAACGCCTCCATCATGTACTCAAAAGAAGGCGCTTTGCAGAGCGCCTATATAAAGCGAGGGTTAACACCGTTCGGCGAGTTTATGCCGCTGCGCAAAATTGCTGAATTTGTTAGCCCAATGGCAAAGATGGTGGTCGACTTTGTACCGGGGGATAAATTGGTTACACACCAAGTTTCTAGGGCAAAGCTAGGCCCGATCATTTGTTATGAAATTATTATTGATTCGTTAGTCCGTGATATGGCCATTAATTCGCAGGCGTTAATCGTCCAGACTAATAGCGCAACATTTGCAAATACGGCAGAGAGTGCGCAGCAATTAGCGATTACGCGCATCAGGGCCGTGGAACATTCACGTGCAATTTTATCTGTTTCAACCGTTGGAATATCCGCTCTTATCGACAATAATGGGCGAGTGCTTAGCCAAACTGCGGAGAATAAAAAGGCTTTTCTTGTGGGTAATTTGTCACTCAATACCAACCAAACTCTCGTGGATCGGTTCTGGGTATGGATAAGTTAGTAATTCTTATTCCAACTTATAACGAAGCAATTTCGATCGTTGAACTGCTGGAGAAACTCTCTAGTTTTCGATCGAGATCGGAGTATCAATTTGATGTCGTCGTAATTGATGATAATTCCCCTGATAAGACTGCAGATATCATCGATAGCTTGGCGATTTCCTGGGTGCAAATTCTGCGCCGTCCTGGTAAAGGTGGCTTAGGCGCGGCCTATCGCGCTGGCTTCAATAGAGTTCTAGCTGATAAGCAATACACGCAGATCCTGACGATGGATGCTGATGGATCGCATCGCGTTGAAGATTTACCGGTAATGCTCGCTGCAATTAAACCAGGCAAATCAATCGTTTTGGGCACTCGTTGGATGCCCGGAGGCAGCGTTGTTAACTGGCCAAAGTCTCGTCAATTACTTTCTAGGTGCGGAACTATCTATGCCAAGTTAGCCCTTGGAATTAATTTAAATGATTTAACTGGTGGTTTTCGCATTTATAGCGCCGAGCTTTTAAATGCCTTAAATCTGAAAGATATGAACGCCACTGGATATTGTTTCCAGATTGAAATGGCGATGGCCGCTGATTTGGCCGGCGCAACGGCAACTCAAGTTCCAATCACCTTTGTAGAGCGCATCAACGGCGTTTCCAAGATGTCTAGAGCGATAGTCATCGAAGCGTTGACGCAGACAACCCGTTGGGGGCTGATGCACAGGCTTAGACCTAACGCCGATAAGTTACATTATGTCAAGTAATCCAAATTAGCCCCACCCCGCACAGAGGCAAAGCCCTCTTATGAGGAATAAGCCTCTATCGGAGCGCAAGAACAAACTAAGTTTCTATCACCAAAGGCGCCATCGATACGGCCAACGCTGGGCCAATACTTGCCCCTGGCGCCGATTAGCTCACCCGGAATAAGCCCCGTGATCGTTGCTGGGAAGGCTCCTGCTTCACGCGAATAAGGGCGATCCCAGTTTGTCGCAGCGATGGCTCCAACTGTGTGCGGCGCATTTCGCAGAGGTGAGCCTTCGATACTTTGCTTGCCATCGATAATTTCTTGGATTTCGACGCGAATGCCGATCATCGCATCGATGAAGCGGTTCATCTCCAGAACATCTTCTGATTCAGTTGGCTCGATCATCAAAGTTCCAGCGACCGGAAAAGACATAGTTGGAGCATGGAAACCAAAGTCCATCAAACGCTTTGCAATGTCATCAACGCTTACCCCTGAAATCTTGGTTATCTCACGCAGATCAAGAATGCATTCGTGAGCGATTAAACCTTTGTTGCCGGTGTAGAGAATCGGATAAGAACTCTTTAGCCGCGCTGCCATGTAGTTGGCATTTAAAATGGCGACTTCTGTGGCATGCGTTAGGCCTGCTCCCCCCATGAGGCGGATGTAAGCCCAAGAAATTGGCAAGATGCTGGCAGATCCAAATGGCGCAGCTGAAATTGGTCCAGGTCCTGTTGCAGGCCCAGCGGATGCATCCAATGGATGATTTGGCAGAAAGGGCGCAAGGTGTGATTTAACAATTACTGGACCAACGCCCGGTCCCCCACCACCATGCGGAATGCAAAATGTCTTATGAAGATTTAAGTGCGAAACATCTGCACCGAACTTTCCAGGTTGCGCGGTTCCAACTAGAGCATTGAGGTTTGCGCCGTCAACGTAGACCTGACCGCCGGCATCGTGGATCATTGCGCAAATCTCTGAGATCGCAGATTCAAATACTCCATGTGTTGATGGATAAGTAACCATTAACGCAGCCAGTGCATCAGCATTTAGCGCGATCTTTAACTTTAAATCATCCAGGCTAACGTTTCCTTCTTCATCGCAATCGATGACAACAACAGACATTCCGGCCATTACCGCACTTGCTGCATTTGTTCCGTGCGCACTAGATGGAATTAGACACACATTGCGCGAGAAATCTCCGCGTGAATCGTGATAGTTGCGAATTGCAAGCAAGCCTGCAAATTCACCTTGGCTGCCCGCATTTGGCTGTAAGGAAACGGCGTCGTAACCAGTTATCTCAACCAACCATTTTGAAAGCTGCTCGATAATTAGTCGTGAACCCTTTGATTGATCTGCTGGTGCAAACGGATGCAAGGATGAGAACTCTGGCCAAGTTACCGCCTCCATCTCAGTTGCCGCATTTAACTTCATGGTGCAAGAGCCAAGTGGAATCATTGTGCGATCAAGTGCTAGGTCGCGATCGGCCAAGGTGCGCAAGTAACGCATCATTGAAGTCTCGGACTTATAAGTATTAAAGACCGGATGGGACAGATAAGTTGATTGGCGAGTGAATTGATCTGCGATTGCCGTCGCCTTGCCATCAGATAAACCAAGAATCCCCAACACTTGATTGAAGGTGGCATCCGTTGTGGTCTCGTCAAAGGAGATTCGAATCTGCGTATCTGAAATGCGACCAAAATTAAACTTCTTCGCGATAGCTGCCTTATGAATCGCCTGTGCATCGGCTACATCAATGATTACCGTGTCGAAGATGTTTTGGCTAGGTGACTTAGCAGCGGCTTGTAACCGGGATGCATAACCATTTACACGTTCTGCAATTGCGCGCAGACCAACTGGTCCGTGCCACATGGCATAGAAGGCGCTCATATTTGCCAATAGAACTTGCGCAGTACAAATATTGCTGGTGGCCTTATCGCGCCGGATATGTTGCTCGCGCGTTTGTAGCGCTAAACGAAAAGCAGGATTTCCATGAGCGTCGATACTCTGTCCAACCAACCGGCCAGGAAGTGATCGCTCTAATCCGGCACGCACTGCCATAAATCCGGCGTGTGGTCCACCAAATCCCATCGGCACACCAAAGCGTTGAGCCGAACCAACTGCGATATCTGCCCCCCACTCCCCCGGCGCTTTAATCAGAGTCAGCGCCAATAAATCTGTGGCTGCAATTACGAGTGCGCCTTTTTCGTGCGCGTAGTCCGCAACTTTTGCGTAATCGTAAATTTCACCAGTTGTATCTGGATATTGAACTAAGAGCCCGAAGAATTCTTGATCAAAGCCATCGCGTGCAACCTGTGCGGCATCGACCTCAAATACCTTGATTCCAAGTGGCTTGGCCCGAGTCTGCACCACTGCTTTGGTCTGGGGATGAGCATGTTTTTCAATTAAAAAGACTGCGTCATCGGAAGTTTTAGATGTACGCCGCGCGACGGTCATAGCTTCAGCAGCGGCGGTAGCCTCATCCAGCATCGATGCATTCGAAAGAGAAAGCGCAGTCATATCGCAGATCACTGTTTGAAAAGCGAAGATTGCTTCAAGTCGACCTTGGGAGATTTCAGGTTGGTATGGCGTGTACGCGGTGTACCAAGCCGGATTTTCTAAAACATTTCGCTTAATCACAGCTGGCGTAATAGTTCCGTAGTAACCACCGCCGATAAGGGAAGTGAATACTTGATTTTGTGAAGCGATCTCACGAAGCTCGGCAATAACCGCAACTTCACTCTTAGCCGAATCTAGCGTCTCCGAAAGTTTCTTCGCGATTGCAATATTGGAAGGAACGACATCGCTAATGAAAGACTGCAGATCTTTGTAGCCAAGCAGGTGCAACATCTCTGACTCATCAGTTATGGATGGCCCAATATGGCGCGTTTGAAAGCGCTCACCCTCGTAAGACATTGCTACTCCCCGCACTTGACTTTAGTAAAGGGAAGGATATTGCCTTTAGGCGCCTTTCGCCTTTCGACGTAATGTGAGTTCATCGTTACTTTCAACACCACTGGCGGTAACCGCATGACCATTCATCTCACCCTGCAGGGTCGCCAATGAACCTTCAACCTCATGCCAAACCTTGCCGACGGCGATGCCAAATACGCCTTGTCCACCTTGCAACAAGTCGATGATTTCATCGGCGCTAGCACACTCATAAATTGATGCGCCATCGCTCATTAGGGTGATACTTTCTAGCTCTACAACGCCACGACTTCGTAAATGATTTACCGCAGTGCGAATATTCTGTAGAGATACTCCAGCATCGAGTAAACGCTTTACAATCTTTAAGACCAATATGTCGCGGAAGCCGTAGAGTCGCGCTGTTCCCGACCCACTTGCGGTGCGAACACTTGGTTCTAGTAATCCAGTACGTGCCCAATAATCTAGTTGACGATATGAAATGCCTGCAGCCGCACATGCGGTAGCGCCACGGTAGCCAATTTCAGTCTGCTCATCCGGCGTAACTGGGGAGGTCACGTTAACTCGATTCTCTTGGGGATAAGGCTAAAGGTTACGAGGCAAAAGCCCTTCATACAACGACCGACACGGACCAAACCTCAAGTAGAGAGTGAGACTTTAGAGGGGCTATCCAGCGAAGTCTTCGGGGTTGATTTGCTCCAGGAACTCACGGAATCGCTCCATTTCAACATCGGTTCCACCGCCTTCGGACTCTGCTGATTGCTCCCCAAGTAAACGCTCCGGAATATCGATGCCCACCTTATCCAAGAGGTCTGAGTCGGCCAAAATGTTGCTCGCGGTACGCAGCGCTATCGCAATGGCATCTGATGGTCTGGAACTGATCTTTAAATTTGATCCATCCGAACTGCGGAGAGAGATTTCGGCATAGAAGATCCCATCTTTTAGCTCTGTTATATGCACCGAGGTCATCGTTAGATCTGCAACTTCCAGAATGTTTGCAATCAAGTCATGGGTTAACGGTCTTTGCGATGAAAGCCCTTGCTGGGCAAAAGCGATCGCGGTTGCCTCAACGGCTCCAACCCAGATTGGCAGAAAGCGCGAGCCTTCTATCTCTTTCAAAAGGACAATCGGCTGGTTAGAGGGCATCTCGATGCGAACGCCAACGACCTCCATATTTACCATCATTGGTTATAACCGCAAGAGGATTTCAATTAGCGAGGGCGGTTGAGGCCGGCGCGTACCAAAGATGCATGAAGGCGAACTGAAAGTGAAGCGATCTGCTTCTGAACTTCTTCAGCACGTGCTTTTGAATCCGCGCTCTTCTGACGAATTATTGGAGTTATCACTTGTTCGATCAGACCAATTTCGCGATCGGCGGCAGATTTAAATGAACGCAGGTGACGCGTCTCAATTCCAAAGCCCGCCATTTCAGCAACTGACTTAGCAACCGATAGCGCGTCGCTGTCATAGTGACGGCCACGAAGTGCCACGAAACCATATGACTCGAGATCAACTAATTGTGTATCTGTGAGACCGCTGGCTTTTAAAAGCTCTTCGCGAGACAAACGCATATCTGATGTATGCACGAAAGATTCGGGTGATGAATCGCCATCAACGCTGGCCAAGGCCGGACGCGGACTAGCAACTCCCCCGTTGGCGGCTGGCTCTAAACCGCGATCTAAAGCTTCTAGATTCTCTTTAATTACGCGCAGTGGCAGGTACTGATCGCGCTGCAAGAGCAATACATATCGCAGACGATCTAAATCAGAGGCGGTGAATTTGCGGTAACCAGATGGAGTTCGCTGAGGCTCAATTAGCCCTTCGGATTCTAAGAAACGGATCTTCGAGATAGTGATATCTGGAAAGTCTCCTCGCAACTTGCCTAAGACTTCGCCGATACTCAAATACGCGCGGGCTGGAACGCTCACTGTTTCTCCCTTTTTACTAGTCGATGGTTAATTATTTTTTTGACTTGATAAAAATTAAATGAAACTTTCCTACTTGGATCTCGTCACCGGTCTTAAGTTCAACGGAATTCACAGAACTATTGTTTACATAGGTTCCATTGAGACTGCCCAGGTCAAGTAGTTCAAAACCTTTGTCAGTCTTGGATATCTGTGCGTGAGTACGTGAGACCGTGACATCATCGAGAAAGATTGCGCTCATCGGTGAACGTCCGATGGAACACTTATCTTCGGCAATTAAGAAACGAGCACCTTTTGCCGGCCCGCGATGGATAACCACCATGGCACGATCACCGTTGCCCTCAATAATTGCTTTGATTGCACTACTTGATTGCGAATCCATTGACGAGAGAAGCGCATCAATCGCGTTCTCTGGGGAGGCGCCAACGAGTGAACGTAGGCCAAGATGCAGGGTGGTTGTGAGCTCACTGTTTTCTGTTGCTTTTTCCAAAAGTGGGCCCCTTCCTCTCCTAAGTAATCCAGCCAGGTTCAACTTCAACCTGAGGATGACATTAGGGTCAGTGGCTCAATAAATCAAGTGGAAAAAAATAATTTACTGCGCTTAAAAACGCTGGGCAAACCCAGGAAAACTACGCGGTAATTTGCCGATAATCGGCGGCAGATAGTAAGCCTGTAGGAGCACCGGCCACTTCAATTTCAGCTAACCAACCCGAACCATACGGTTCTGAGTTAATTGATTCTGGAGTCGAAGCCAATCCCTCATTTATCGCAACGATTTTTCCAGTCACTGGCGCGAATATTTCAGAGACGCTCTTTGTTGACTCAACTTCGCCACAAACTTTATCGGCAGTGACAGTCTCGCCGACTTTAGGCAATTGCACGTAGACAATGTCGCCGAGCGCACCTTGGGCATAATCAGTAATGCCCATGCGGTAAACGTTTGGTCGACTTTCACTAACCCACTCATGCTCTTTTGTATATTGCAGATCATCTGGAATTAGTGACACGAGGTCTCCTTCATGTGAAATGTTTGATGAAACAAGGACGAACTACCGCGCAACTCTAATGGCGCGAAGGGCGGTAAGGAGATATGAAACGCCTGTGAATAGATAGAGGCCAATCCCCCATATTGCAAAACTCCAGCCAAAGATGAAGGCCAGAACCCCGGCCCAGTCCGCGCGGAGTGCAAGTAATAAGAAGGGAAATGCATAGAGCAGATTAAATGTTGCCGCTTTACCAAGATAGGTAACCTGAAGCGGCGGTAGAGAGTTAAGAGTTAGCCCAATAGTTGCTACGCCCAGAACCAAATCTCGAGCCAGCAATAACACGATCACCCATAACGGAATAGCTTCGCGCATATACAAGACAATCAGAGTTGCAACTATGTATAAGCGATCAATCGCTGGATCGGCAAGTTCTCCAAAACGCGACTCTTGACCCCACGCCCGAGCTAACTTTCCATCGAAGTAATCAGTTGCTCCCCCAATAGCCAGGGTCAAAATTGCCCAACCATCGGCTTCTAGCCCGATCGCCAAGTAGATAAAGAGTGGTATCCCGAGGGCGCGCAAGAGAGTCAAAGCATTGGGCACATTTAGATTTTTACTCCGGGCCATCAGTCGCGCTCTTTTACTCGAATCGCGACTTGAACCGGCGTGCCGGGGAAACCAAATTCTTCACGAAGCCTGCGCTCGATGAAGCGGCGATACGAGGCTTCGATCCAACCACTTGAGAAGACCACGAACTTCGGAGGCGCTATTCCGGCCTGGGTGGCGTAGTAAATCTTTGGTTGTTTTCCACCACGTACAGGTGGCGGAGTTGCACCGATTAAGGCGCCAAGGAAAGAGTTGAGTTTGGCAGTTGGAACGCGACGTTCCCAACTATCAATCGCTGTCCGAAGGGCAGGCGCCAAACGATCACGATGCCAGCCAGTTTTAGCAGCAACGTTAACCCGTTGTGCCCACTCGACCTGATCTAGGTGTCGATCGATTTCGCGATCTATCTGATCACGGCGATCTTCATCAACGAGGTCCCATTTATTCATCACAATCACCATCGCCTTACCGGCTTCTTCAACCATGGTGATAACCCGTAAATCTTGTTCGGAGATTGGAACTGATGCATCCAATACAACTACTGCACATTCGCATCTCTCTAATGCGGCTTGTGTTCGAAGAGTTGCGTAATAATCAGTACCGCTTGCTTGGTTAGCGCGCTTACGCAACCCTGCGGTATCGATAAAACGCCAAACCGTTCCGCCAAACTCGATTAACTCATCGACTGGATCACGCGTTGTTCCAGCAACTTCATCAACTATCGAACGATTCTCACCTGCTAGAGCATTTAACAAACTTGATTTGCCAACATTAGGTCGCCCAATCAGAGCAATTTTGCGATAACCATCTTGAGTCTGCGCACCACCTACTTCAGGCATTTCCGAAACAATGTAATCCAAGAGATCTCCGCTACCTCGGCCATGCAAGGCGGAAACAAAACGTGGCTCACCCAAACCTAGGTTCCAGAGCGCGTGTGCATCTGCCTCATCTACATCGCTATCTACTTTATTGGCAACCAAAACCATTGGCTTCTTAGCCTTGCGTAACTCTTGCACCAGGATGTCATCTTCATCTAACGCACCGACGTGAGCATCAACAACGAATGCAAGTACATCTGCTTCTTGCATTGCTAACTCAGCGGAAGCGCTAACTTGCACTGAGATACCATCTGGTTTTGATTCCCAACCACCTGTATCCATAATTATAAATCTGCGTCCGCCCCATTCGCATTCGTACTGAACACGATCGCGAGTAACGCCAGGAGTATCTTCAACAATCGCCTCACGACGACCAATGAAGCGGTTGATCAAAGTTGATTTACCAACATTGGGACGACCCAGAATTGCGACTATCGGTAAGCCTAATAAGGAGCGCTCTTTCAGCAACTCCCAAACCCGTTCAACGGTCTCATCCAGAGATAAATCAGTGGAATCAATTAATACCGCATCCATTGCTTTCGCCAGTGGCGAAACGGTGCGAGAAGAGTCGACCTCATCGCGCGCACTTAGCGAAGCGCTTACATTGTCAGTGCTGGAATTATCCTCTGCCGATCTGCGTACAGCACGTGCGCTCAAATCTGCTTGTAAATAAATCTTTAGCGCCGCATCGGGTGCAACAACCGTTCCAATATCGCGCCCCTCAACCACTATCCCGCGCTCGGCGCTTTCGATAAATTTTCTTTGCATAGTTAAAAGTTCTGCACGAATTTCCGCAATGGCGCTAATTGCACTTACTGATTCGGTTACTGCTTGACTACGAATTTCATCCGTCACTTCTGTGTCACCGACAAAAATCTGTGGTGCAATCGGACTTGCTACAAACCGCAATGGAAATCGTTTTAGCGCTGCCAAAATATCTTCCGTGCTGGTCAAATTCTCACTTTGCGCCAGCCACGTGACCGCGCGATAAAGTGCACCAGTGTCTAGATAACTCCAACCCGCTCGCTTTGCGACAAGTTTAGAAGTGCTTGATTTACCTGCCCCACTTGGTCCATCTATCGCTACAACGATCATTTGTGTTACATCCCATCGTTGTCTTGCAAATTATAAGTTTAAGTAAGTTGCTGTGTATCTATTCTATCTCGCATCTATCTGGGAGCGTGAACGCTCCATCCAGAGTTAGTTAAATGAGCCTGTAAAATTTGCGCATCTTTAGCTGATAGTGCCAAGGTAATTAATCCAGTGAATTGACCTGGTGAGTGTTCGATTGCTAAATCTTCAACATTGACCTTAGCAATTGCGCATTCATCAAAGAGCGCAGCCAGCTGACCAGGCTTATCCTCAATCACCACTGGCAAGAGCGCGTATTCACGTGCCGCTCCTCCGTGTTTGCCCGGGATCTTGGATCTGCCCTGATTGCCTCGTTCGATTAGATCGCTAACGGAGGCCGCTGCTCCTAAGCGTGCGATAAAGGCGCCCAGATCACTTTGTAGATTTATCAATAGAGGCAGAAGTTCCGATGAATTGGAATTCAAAATTTCATCCCACAAGGCTGGGCTTGAAGCAGCAATTCGAGTGGTATCGCGCAATCCGGCTCCCGCTAGATCGAGTAATTCAGTCTCAACGTTAACCAACTGCGCGGCCAGTAGGGATGCCGTTACTTGGGGCAGATGCGAAACCAGCGCTACCGCACGATCGTGTCTTTCGGCGCTCATCGCAACGGCGCTGGCACCCAGAGTTTGGATTAACCAAAGACCGGCGGCAATTAGATCAGGGTCAATCGGCGCGCCCGCTAAATCGGTCGGCATATAGATCCAACTTCTCGACTGGAAGAGATCGCCTCTAGCTGACTGCGCTCCCCCGACCTCACGACCCGCCATTGGATGAGTAGCCAGGAATTGTCTAGTCGGAACCGATGATTGTGATACGTCCAGTAGAGATTTAGTCTTAACGCTACCTATATCTATAAATTTCACTTCCTTGTTCACCTTAAATTCACTTTCGAGGCAGGTTTTAAGACCGGAACTAGGACCGGCATAGAGAATTATCTCTGGGTTAGCTACCGGAGCTGATACCACTAAATCGCTGGCCAACTTGGCCGCCTTCGGATCTATATCGGCCATCTCCACGCTTACGCCCTTATTGGCAAGAGCTAAACCTATTGAGGTACCGATAAGGCCTGAACCGATGATCTTTATCGAGGCGAATTCGCCACTTTGGGGAGTTTTAGGGGACATAGATTGACCTAGCGGTCCTCTTATTGAGCTATATCTCTGCGCAGAGTCTTGGCCGCGCCTAAGTAAATATGCGCAATTTCGCTCTTCGAGCGATCACTTTCCACATGAGCCATAATTCGAATCGTGCGCTCAAGCGCGCCAGGAACGTCGATTTCTACGCTACAGATCAAGGGAACTTCTCCGAATCCAACTTCGCGAGCGGAGCTCGCCGGGAAGGCAGCATTTAGATCTGGGCTGACTGTAAAAATCACTGAAATGACCGCCTCAGGCGAAAGGTCGTTCTCCTTCATTATTTCAAGCAATAACTCCTTGGTGGCTACATCTACAGCCTGCGCTGTATTGGCTGACGCCTGAGTCGCACCGCGAATCGCTCGAACACTAGTCATTGGCAAATCGTACTCCCTCCGCTTCTAAACTCTCCGCTATTTACATAAATCTTAAGAGCTTTAAATGTTTATCTATAAAAAGATATTCCAAGAATTTCAAATTACAGTCGTGGGAATCTGGGCGACACTCCCTGAAATGACTTAAGTCGATAAATCATTATTGCCCGCCAATAACGAGCGCAATAACTCTTCCTAATATCGATAAATCTATACTATTTTGAAGCGCCTCTCAAATATGGATATATCTATTTGAATACAAAACCACTTGTTATAGATAAAGATTCAAAGATCTAAAGCCTTTTGCAGACTAACCAGTTCGCCGCTATTTAGATCGCGCCATCGGCCTTCTAAAGTATCTCCCAAGGAGATCGGTCCGAACTTGGTCCGGATGAGGCGAAGAACACGAACATCGACAGCCTCCATTAACCGCCGGATGATGTGATAGCGACCTTCGTGAATTGAGACTTCGATCCATTGAGGCGATAACTGCTTGAAGGTCAGCACTCGCCCCATTCCATCCTCTAACTCGATCCCCTTCAAAAGAACCTTATCTACGCCAACCGGCAGCTTCCCATCGAACTCGATTATGTACGTCTTCTCCAGGCCAAAGGAGGGATGGGTGGCTCTGAAGGTTAAATCCCCGTCATTTGTTAAGAGAATTAGCCCTTCCGAATCCTTGTCCAGGCGACCCACATGGAAGAGGCGCTCAGTACGGAGGTCAATAAAGTCTGATAGTGAGGGACGACCTTCTGGGTCGAACATGGTGGACAAAACGCCCTTAGGTTTATGAAGCACAAGATAATTCTTAGTCAAAGAACGCGTAATTGTCTCACCATCAACCATTACTTTTACCAGATCAGGGTCATATTTGGCACCTAGCTCTCGGACTATGAATCCATCGACGCTAACTCGGCCATCGATGATGAGTTCATCGGCTCCCCGGCGGCTGGTAATCCCCGCCTCAGCAATTATTTTATTCAAGCGTAATTCAGGCATATTTTGGCTATCCATTCTCGACAGTCATATCGCCCTCCCCCGTCAAATGAGCGGGATTGGCAGTTTGAGCCTTGAGTCTACGGCAAGGCCTCTAGACAGGTCAAAAAAGGGTAGGACTAGTCAGTTAAAGACTCAAGAATCTCATCGAGGCGATCTAGGTCTGGCAGATAGGGAGCTAGGGCCGGCAGATCGCTTAAAGAATTCAGACCTAGGCGCTCCAGGAAGTAACTTGTCGTCTTATAGAGGATTGCACCAGTCTCATTTTCAATCCCAAACTCTTCAACTAGGCCGCGAGTAACAAGGGTCTTCATCACCGCTTCAACGTTAACGCCGCGGATAGCCGAAACTCGAGCGCGTGAGACTGGTTGACGGTAGGCGATCACAGAGAGGGTCTCTAACGCTGCCTGAGTAAGGCGATTCTGCTGGCCATCTAGCACAAATTTTTCTACTACAGCTGAGCATTCAGGGTGGCTATAGAAGCGCCAGCCGCCGTTGATGGCTTTTAGGCTAAAGCCACGGCCCTCGTATGAGCCGACTAGGGTTTGAAGAGCCTCGACGACCTCATCCACCGTTTTCTCGAGGACGGTGGCCAGGGTGAGTTCTGTAACCGGCTCATCAACGACCATCAAGATCGCTTCAATAGAACGCTCAAGTTCTGGATTAGACATTTTCATCCTCTTCTGTCGAAACTACAGGTAGATCAAATTCATCGGTGGCCTCGATATCACCGGAATCTGAGCCGGTCCAACTGATCTGAAGCTCGCCCATCGCGATTACCTGATCAAAGCGTAGGACTCCTTGACGGTAAAGGTCGAGCAGGGCTAAAAAGCGCGCCACGACGACTAGGGTCGAGTCAGCATCGGAGATGAGATTTCTAAAACTGAGCGTACGCCCTGCGCGAAGTGCCTCGACTACCCGCTTGGACTCCTCGGCTACGCTCACCAAGCTGCTGTAAAGGTGCTGTATGCCTACAACTGGAGGGCTCTTAGGCGTTAAACAACGTTCGGCAATGGCTGCAAAGCGCGCTGGCCCCACCCCGATTAGAACCTCAGGTAGCAACGCCGATAGCGCTGGATCCAGCGCCACCACGCGAGCAAATGACTTATCCGCCGCCTCGATCTGAGCGGCAAAGGTAGCGGCGATCTCTTTAAAGGCACGATATTGAAGCAGACGAGCAAAGAGAATATCGCGAGCCTCAAGCAAGGCGAGATCTTCTTCATCTTCGACATCACCGCTCGGCAGTAAGCGTGCAGCTTTGAGATCAAGCAAGGTCGCGGCGATCACCAAGAATTCAGTCGCTTGATCAAGGCGCCAGCCCTCACCGGATGCCTCAAGTGCACGGATAAAGGTGATGAACTCGTCGGTGACGATACTTAGTGATACCTCGGTGATATCCATCTTGTGGCGAGATATGAGTTGTAAAAGTAAATCGAATGGACCATCAAAGTTATCTAGGTGGACGCTAAAGCCCGCGCCGATTTCGACCTCTTCCTTAACCTGCGCCTTGCCGCGCGCCAAAGGTTCGGCTGAAGTATCGATCTCGGTATCCACGGAGGGAACCTTACTTGCTTACTTGCTCAAAACTGCGCACGGAGCGTAGAGTCGCGCCAACAGAAAGAGGTTTCTCGCTTGAACGCTAAATCGACATTTGACGATGATGTGGCCACTACTGCCACCCTTTTAGGACGAGCACCTAAAAACTTTCGAATTCCACCGGCCCCAAAAGAGGGTTTGGATGCCAAAGTAATCTCGATCTTTAATCAAAAAGGTGGCGTCGGCAAAACAACGACCACAATCAACTTAGGTGCAGCTATTGCAGAACTTGGTCGTCGCGTTCTTCTCGTTGACTTTGACCCGCAGGGCGGTCTCTCACTTGGTCTTGGCGTAAATGCTCATTCGCTAGCACTTGAAAATACTGTCTATTACGCACTGATGACACCGAATGCCAATATTGACGAGATTGTTTTGAAATCATCCGTTGCAAATTTAGATTTTCTCCCTGCTAACCGCGATCTAGGTACCGCTGAAACAACGCTCGGCGCCGAAATCGGTGGACAGCAATATTTGAAGCGCGCTCTGGCTAGGTTGAAGGATCGCTATGACGTTATTTTGATTGACTGCCAACCAACTATGGGGCAGTTAACAATTAACGCTCTAGTTGCATCAAATGAAGTAATCGTTCCGTTGCAATGTGAATATTTCGCTTTACATGGT
This sequence comes from Actinomycetota bacterium, assembly GCA_009698815.1. Taxonomy (GTDB): domain Bacteria; phylum Actinomycetota; class Actinomycetes; order Nanopelagicales; family Nanopelagicaceae; genus Planktophila. Next base: position 99,988 of record WLPJ01000007.1, read on the forward strand.
TTCATCGAGTTAAAAGGCAATATTGATAAAGTAAGGAGTTTTCTAAATCCTGATCTAACATTAGTTGGTATTTTAGCCACTATGTATGAGAAGAAAACTGTGCACAATCGCGAAGTTTTAACTGCGATCTTGGAAAAATATCCCGAGGATGTATTTGAAACTATCATTGCAAAGACAATTCGTTTCTCCGAAACTACTGTTGCCGGAGAACCAATCACAAGTTATGCATCATCATCGGGTGGCGCTGCTTCATACCGCAGACTTGCCCGCGAATTAATTGCCAGAGGAGGCGCACGATGACACGTAGAGCTAGCTTGCCAGGTGCGGATGAATTATTCCGCGCTAACACCCCCGCGTTAAGCGCTGTACGCCAAGTTGTCGAAGAGGTTAGCGACGTTTCGAAACCCATTGGTGTAAGCGCAACATCGCCTAAAACAAAAAAAGGTGTTCGCTCCACGCCACGTCGTCGCGTAACTTCAGTTGATCGCACACCATCTGGCCGCGAAAAACATGATGAGAAAATTACCGTTTATCTATCCCCTGATGAACTTTTCGATATCGATCAGGCACGCTTAACACTTCGTGGTGATTTAGGTCTTGCTGTAGATCGCGGACGTATTGTTCGTGAATCCATTGCTGTGATCGTTGCAGACTTAGAAGCTAAGGGCGATCAGAGTATTTTGGCGCGACGCCTGCGCGGAGTCTAAAGCGCTCTAGATCTACAGCGCTCTGGGGTGCGCGGTTGCATAGGCTTCGCGCACTTTATCGATAGTTATGAGCGTATAAATCTGCGTTGTCGTAACCGATGAATGCCCTAACAGTTCTTGCACCACTCGTATATCAGCGCCGCCATCTAAGAGATGCGTCGCATAGGAATGTCGAAAGACGTGCGGCGAAACTTTTCCAGATAGATCGCAGGCGTCAGCGGCTGCGATGACAATCTGCCAAGCGCTCTGCCGAGATATCCGTGTGCCGCGCGAGTTTAAGAAAAGAGCGTTGTTACTGCGGCTATCTTTCGATTTTGCGGCAAGCTGTGGACGCAATCTAACAAGGTAATTATCCAGAGCTGTCTTCGCATAAAATCCCAGGGGAACAATTCTTTCCTTCGAACCTTTGCCTCTTAGTTTTAAGGTGACAACCTCTGAACTCTCAAACAAGGTCTTGTCGAAGTCACTCACGTTAATCCCAACAATTTCACTTACTCGAGCACCGGTCCCATAGAGCATTTCAAGAATTGCTTTGTCTCGCAGCGCGGTTGCGTTGCTCGATCTTTCTGCTGAATTGATCAAGGACTCCATTTCTGAGATCGTGAGCGCCTTTGGTAATTTTCTGGCTAATTTATTTGAAGTAATACCCGTGGTTGGATCTGAAATCGAGTGTTCGCGAACCAAGTACTTATAGAAAGTCTTTAGCGCAGATGTGGAACGATTGATTGAGGCCAGCGAAAGACCTGCGGCTTTCTGATGAACCTCATAAATCACAATATCTTCCTCAGAGACACTGGCTAAATCCAAACTCTTATCACGAAGGAAAGCCTCAAACTTCGCTAAATCGCGTTTATACGCGGAGATAGAGTTGGCCGAAAGCGCCCGCTCAATCTGCAGATGATCTAAAAAACTTTTTGCAACTTTATCAAACTGCATAACCATGAGCCACCGCTACGGCGTTATAACGAATCTTCCCCGCGTGCACATTTAGCCCTCGATCCAAAGCGGGATCTTCTTCTATTGCGCGTTCCCAACCTTTATTAGCGATCGCAATGGCGTACGGTAAAGTCGCATTTGTTAGCGCATAAGTGGAAGCAACCGGTACCGCTCCTGGCATATTCGCTACACAATAAAATATCGAGTCATGTACTTTAAACGTTGGTTCAGCATGAGTTGTTGGTTTGGAATCTTCAAAACATCCGCCTTGATCGATCGCAATATCTACCAATACTGAACCTGGCTTCATCTGCGCCACCTGCGCATTCGTTACTAACTTCGGCGCTTTAGCTCCGTGTACCAATACGGCGCCTATTACCAAATCTGCTTGCTTAATCTCACGGTCGATTGCGTGCAATGTGGACGCTAGCGTTTTAATACGTCCGTTATATAGCGAGTCGATGTAGGCAAGGCGCGGCAATGAGCGATCTAGGACGGTCACATCAGCGCCCATTCCCATGGCAATGACCGCTGCATTTAAGCCCGCTACTCCCCCGCCGATCACAACTACTTTGCCTGGTGCAACACCTGGAACGCCCGCCAATAAAACACCTCGTCCACCGTTAGGTTTTTGCAGGGCGTATGCGCCCACTTGAATCGATAAACGGCCAGCGACTTCGCTCATTGGTGCCAACAGTGGAAGTGATCCATTTAATTCAACGGTCTCATAAGCAATCGCAGTTGTTCCGCTCTTTAGCAAAGCATCGGTGCATGCCTTTGATGCCGCTAGGTGTAGATAAGTGAAAAGTATCTGCCCAGAACGCAACTTCGGATATTCAACTTCGATTGGCTCCTTTACTTTAAGAATCAAATCAGCAGAAAGCCAGATCTCATCAACGTCTTGTTCAATGCGAGCACCGGCTGACACAAACTCTGAATCGGTAATCGATGAACCTAATCCGGCTCCTGCTTCAACAACTACTTGATGCCCAAATCTGGCGAGTTCGAAGACACCTTCTGGCGTTAGCGCTACCCGTGATTCGTGAACCTTAATCTCTTTAGGAACGCCAACTAACATCTTCTAGCCTTTCGAAGCAATGGCCGCCGAAATCAAACCCACGAAGAGTGGATGTGGACGGGTAGGACGCGAACGAAGTTCTGGGTGTGCTTGCGTGCCTACATAATAAGGATGTACCTCTTTAGGCAGTTCTACAAACTCCACTAGATCCTTCTCCTTAAAAATTCCCGAGAAAGAAAGACCAGCGCTGGAAATTTGGTCACGATATTGATTATTAACCTCGTAACGGTGACGGTGACGCTCTGAAACCTCAGTCGCGCCATATGTGGCTGCAACTAAAGAACCAGGAACCAGGTTGGCTTTGTATAAACCAAGACGCATAGTTCCGCCCATATCTGCCTTGCCGGAAACTATTGCCTTCTGATCATCCATCGTTGCAATTACATGTGTTCCGGATTCAGGAGAAAATTCCGCAGAGTTGGCATCGCTAATTCCGGCAAGATTACGCGCTGCTTCGATAACCATGCACTGCAACCCTAAACAAAGTCCGAGAGTTGGTATTTTATTCTCTCGCGCATATTTAAGCGCACCGAGTTTTCCTTCGATACCGCGAACTCCGAAACCACCAGGTACACATATCGCATCAACATCCTGCAGAGATTTCTTAGCGCCTTCCGGTGTTGCACAGTCATCACTTGCAATCCAAACGATATTTACTTTTGCGCTATTGGCAAAACCTCCAGCACGTAAGGCTTCAGAGACTGAGAGATAAGCATCCGGCAAATCAATATATTTTCCAACCAAAGCAACTTTAACTTGATATTTTGGATTGTGAACTTTATCTAAAAGATCATCCCATTCGCCCCACTGCACTTCATGGCCACCGAGGGCCAGACGCCGTACAACGTAGGCATCAAGGCCTTCGGCAAATAAAACTTTCGGTATGTCATAGATAGACGGAGCATCCGAGGCTGCTACGACAGCTTCCACGTCAACATCGCACATCAGAGAGATCTTTTTCTTAATGCCAATCGGGATCTCGCGATCAGATCGCAATACAACGGCATCTGGTGCAATACCGATACTACGAAGGGCCGCTATCGAGTGTTGAGTTGGTTTAGTTTTTAACTCACCAGAAGGCCCGATATATGGAACCAATGAAATATGAAGATAGAAGACATTGTCGCGGCCGACTTCTTGGCGCATCTGACGCGCTGCCTCAAGGAATGGCTGCGATTCAATATCGCCCACCGTTCCACCAATTTCAGTAATTACGACATCAACATCGGCCGATGACATAGCATGCATGCGTTCTTTAATCTCATTTGTAATATGTGGAATCACCTGAACTGTCTCGCCCAAGTATTCGCCACGACGTTCGCGGGCAATAACACGCGAATAGATTTGACCGGTTGTCACATTGGCTGAGCCCTCAAGGTTTCGATCGAGGAATCTCTCATAGTGACCGATATCTAAATCTGTCTCTGAACCGTCATCGGTTACGAAAACTTCACCGTGCTGGAAAGGATTCATAGTGCCTGGATCGACGTTTAGGTACGGATCTAACTTTTGCATTGTCACGCGAATTCCACGTGCTACGAGCAATCTGCCAAGACTTGAAGCGGTGAGTCCCTTGCCTAAACTCGAGGCTACTCCCCCGGTTACGAAAATATGTTTAGTCACATGCGCTTGGCCCATGGAAGACAAACCTATCATCTATGACGAGCTATCTTGAAATTGGCTCGCGCATCGCCAGTAACTCAGCGGCATGTTCGCGCGCACTGCTAGAGCCTTCCAGCCCCGCCAACATCCGCGCGATCTCCTCAATTCGGTTCTGATTGTCTAATTTTTCGACATCTGATTGCGAAATAGAACCATCATCACTCTTTTTAACAACAAAATGTGTGTCTGCCCAAGCCGCTACTTGAGGTAGATGAGTAACGACGATCACTTGGCTGTGCTTAGCCAGCGCAGCCAGTCGTCTTCCGACTTCGATCGCAGCCTTTCCGCCAACACCTGAATCAACTTCATCAAAAATATATGTGCCAACTGGATGAGTTTGGGCAAGAACTACTTCAAGTGCCAACATGATGCGCGACATTTCTCCACCGCTGGCACCTTTACCAAGAGCGATCAACGGGCCATCACGGTGACCCTGAATCTGCATGATGACTTCATCGCATCCCAAAATTGTGAAATCCGATTCCTTAAGCGAGCCTTCATAGTCTGCCGAATTAATCGAAATCGAAAATTCAGTATGTGGCATGGACAGCGCATGAATCTCCGTTGATACTGATTCGGATAACTTCAGCGCGGCACTTGTTCGGATCTTAGTCAGCAACTTAGCTTGGCTTAGCAATTCTTTCTTAGCTCCTTGCATTTCACTTTCTAATTCGGCGATGCGATCTTCCCCGCCAGTTAGATCTGCAATTGTGGCGCGCGCAGTCTTTGCCTTCTCGGATAACGCGATTAACTCTGCATCCGGATCAGCAGCGCTTCCCCACTTTTTAATAAATGCAATGATCTCTGCTTTGCGCACCTGCAGAGCATCCAATTTTGCCGGATCTGCCTCAAGTGCTGATAAATAACTACTTAGATCGCGTGCGGCTTCATCCAAGACGAAGAAACCTTCAGCAACGACAGATGCGATCTCATCAAGTCTGGAATCTTTCCCCTTGGCAATATCTAAGAACCGCCGCGCCGCCCCGAGACTGGTGAGTGAGCCGGAAGTCTCATCGGATAACGCCTGATTAGCTCCATCACTTGCGCTGCGCAGATCTTCTACGCTGGAAAGTCGGGCAATTTGGTTGGCAACTTCTGCATATTCACCACGGGTTGGTTTTAACTTGGACCAACCTTTAAGAAATTCTTCTAAGTCAGCAATCTCTCGGTCGCGCTTTGTTGAGTTCTCGCGCATCGACTTTATTCTCGCCTTTAAATTGTTATAGGTCGATAGCGCCCCTTGATACGCAGACATTGCTTTAGCTAACTCGGAGCCCGCAAATCTATCCAGTAACTCGCGTTGCCGAGCGCTCTTTACAATCTGATGATTTGCCGCCTGGCCATGTATTTCTACTAAATGATCTGCAAAGTTAACCAGAGTTGCCGCTGGAACAGTTGTTCCACCTGCTACCGCCTTGCTTTTTCCGTCGCTATTTACAGTGCGAGTAAGTACTAACGAACCTTCGGAAATATCAGCACCAGATTCATCGGCGATGGAAGAAATCTCGCTATTGGTTTTGGGAAGAACAAACTGCGCACTTGCCACCAAACGATCAGAACCTATGCGAACTAGTGAACTGTCGCTCTTGCCGCCCAAAACTAATGAGAGCGCCGTTAAAATCATGGTCTTACCAGCGCCAGTTTCACCGGTTAAAACATTTAGCCCCTTACCAAGTTCTAGCGTTGATTGATCGATGATTCCGAGACTGCGGATCGAAATCTCTTCTAGATAGGAACGTTCACTCACCGCGCCAGCCTTCAACTGGTAATTTAAATTTGGCAACAAGGCGATCGGTAAAGAGTGTTGGCTTGATGTGCGCTAGTTTTATTACTGAATCGTCTTTAGTTATTAAGACTTGATCACCGGCGCGTAAAGGCAATTTGCGCAAGGCATCTGCCGATAAAAGCGCGTCACTGGATTCGATCTCAACAACAATTTGAGACTGCGGTGAAACCACCATCGGACGTGAAAATAACGCGTGTGCTGAAATTGGTAGTAAAACTAAAGCGTCAATCTCTGGCCAAAGTACTGGCCCCCCAGCGCTAAAAGCGTATGCAGTTGATCCTGTTGGCGTCGAGCAGATCAACCCATCACATCCCCAACGCGAAAGTGGGCGGTCATCTATCTGCACGAAAAGTTCAACCATCGTTGTTCCATCTCGTTCAACAGTAACTTCATTTAAAGCCCAGCCCGAAGAAATTTGCGCACCACTGCGTATTACTGAATAGTTGAGAACCATTCGGTTCTCTATTTTGTAGCCTTTAGAAGTAATACTTGCAGCAATTTCAGAGAGTGATGGTTTCTCAACTTCCGCTAGAAATCCAACGTGTCCTAGATTAATTCCCAAAATTGGAATCCCTTGTGATCTAGCAACTTCGGCACCACGTAAAATCGTTCCATCTCCACCCAGAACTACTACTAACTCGGCAGCGCCCAGCTTTTCTATTGGAGTTTGAGTAACTCCTAAAACGCTGACATCTGAAGGTGTAGAAAGAGCAAAACCTTCCTTCAACAAGAGTTGCGAAAGTTCTTTCGTCGCAATGAGGGCTTCGGGACGTGATGCGTTGACTAGAAAAATTATATGACGTGACATTAGGTAGGGCCCATCTCGATAGCGCGATCAACATCTGCGGCATCAATTGCAGGTGCACCACGTCGCAACCATAAGAAATATTCAACATTGCCGGCAGGTCCTGGCAGAGGTGATGCTGCGATTCCCATGGTTCCAAGACCTACGTCATATGCTGAATCTGCGACATCTAGAACTGCGGCGCGACGTAGCGCTGGATCTCGAACAACTCCACCTGCTCCAAGTTTTTCGCGTCCAACCTCGAACTGTGGCTTCACCATTAGAACGTAATCAGCGTTGGGCCTAGAGACCGCAGCCAGCGCCGGTAGAACTAAGGACAGTGAGATGAAAGAAAGGTCTGCCACAACTAAATCAATCTCTTCGCCCACCATTTCGCCAGTTAAATGTCGAATATTGGTGCGATCTAGAATCTTCACTCGCGAATCTTGACGTAACTCCCATGCCAGTTGTCCATAACCAACGTCTACGGCTACAACTAACTTCGCGCCACCACGAAGTAAAACATCGGTAAATCCCCCGGTTGAAGCACCTGCATCTAAACAAACCTTTCCAGAAACTTGAACATCTGCAAAAACCTCAAGTGCGCCAGCTAATTTATGTCCCCCACGAGATACAAAATCATCGCGGTCACCTTGTAGCGTTATGGAAGTTTCCGCATCAACCTGTGTGGCAGATTTTGTGGCAGGAATTCCTGAGACTAAAACAGAACGCGATTCAATTAGATCGGCAGCGTGTTCGCGTGAACGTGCCAGCTCGCGCCGAACCAGTTCAGCATCAAGACGCGTTTTCATAGTTGATTAACGCAACCTTTTTCTATAGACCGTCAATGGTGTTGAGCGCTTCTTGCAGCTTCCCGTGAAGTGCTTCAAAGCGAGCAGAGTGCTCGGTTAGATCGGATGTATCGATATCGTTTAATTCAATCTTTACTTCTTCAACCAAATTATTCTCGGAAGAAGAACCGTTAGAGTTCAAAAATTGATCGCTCACTTTTTAGCCGCCTTCTTTACAGCTGCTTTCTTAACTTTCTTTCCTGCAACTTTCTTCGCAGCGCTCTTTGTTGAATCTGATTTCTTAGAAGGTGCTTTCTTGCTCGACGCAGCTTTGCCGCCGAGGGCAGCAACTTGCGCGGCTAGACGATCAAATTCATCACGCTTAATGAAACCCATCTTGGCAACGCTGGATTCAACCTCTTCATGGATCTTTGCCTTAAGGGCATCAGCGCTCTCACGTGCCCAAGAGTTAACTGCTGCTGCTACTTCGGCAGGTGTTCGCTCGCCCTCGGTTACCTTTGTAAGGTAAGTGCGCAGCGTAGAGAAAAGGTCGTTCGATGCTTTAGCCATGTGCCTAGAGTATCTAAAAAACCGTTAAGTCAGCGGGCCAGAGTTAGAGTCGCAATATGTCGATCGCCTCGACCTGCCAGCGTGAGGCCAATCCCCCAGGTGATTGCCAAAATCGCCGATGTACAGCTCCACTGATTTCTACCCATTCATCTGGAGCCAACGAGAGAGCCGTCATTCTGGATTTAGCGCTCCAAGCCGCTATATCTAAGGTGTCAACGTCTTCTCGGTTTTCGCGAGTAACGATCAATCTGAACTCAACAACCTTATCGCCGCTGGGCAGTTCCTTCGTTGTTGCAGCAGCAGATACACGACCGCGGAGTAAAAGATCATTTAAAGATAGATCTATCTCTTCACTTTCTGAGAACTCTGCTTTCTTGGAAACTTTCTTCTTCGTAATTTTCACCGCAGACTTTATAGCCATCTTCACTCCCTTTGATTAAGGAGGCGATCATGACGCTAGCAACTGACAAAAATTCGCAATTTCGTCGCTAACTGTGGAGAACTCTTAAAATAGAACTATCGGCGCGCTCTTTCATCGGCATCCGTTGACTCTTCATGATCAATCTCGGCACATTTTGCAAACCATTCACGAGCCTCATCGCCGCGTCCCGCCGTTGCTAGCGCATCTGCATAGGCATAACGCAAACGCACCGCCCAATCCTCAGTCTCGGTCTTAAGTTCCCGGCACGTCAAGGTAATGACTGCAGCATCGAATTCGCCTAAATCACGACGGGCTCCGGATGCCACAATTCGCATTTCAATTTCTTCGGGCTTGGCCAAGCGCTTAACCTCGTCAGAACCAGCCAAATTCAAGGCTTTTAGGGGTCTTCCCATACCGCGTTCGCAATCGGCCATAACCGGCCACATTGAAACGTCGCCAGAAATTCGATGAGCTGCGCGAAGTTCTTTCAGTGCAATCTCGTAATGTCCTGCACGATATGCGGCATAGCCAGCGCTCTCGCGCACAACAGCCAAGCGACCTGCATGATGTGCGGCAGCGATTCCGTGCTTATGCGCCAACTCTGGATCAGAATCCATATGAATATTTATGCAAACTAAATGTCGCGCAACTACCTTGGCATTTTCAGCAGAAAGACTTAACAATTCTGCACGAACACTTTTCTCTAACTCTTCACCAGTTACATCTTCAGGAATATCTGGTTCGAAGATTCGCGGACGAATTCGCGATTGATCGCGCTCCATCGGAGTTGTCCGAAACCCGCGTGGATCAATGGTTTCACGACCTGCACTTACATTTCTAGTTGCACCGCGACGATCACTTGAACCACCACGCGCCGGTAAATCTTCGCGGCGACGATCCTTATTCGGACCAGATGCGGGACGGCTGGATGAAGAAGAGGAGGGACGACTGGATGGGCGCGATGAGTTGCCGCGAGCCGAATCTCTAGGTGGCTTTCTGTCATCCATTTCGTGCTCCCCTATTTAAATTTATTTTGACGCGCTATGAAGTGTACGAGATAAAAGTTGTGGGAAATAAACCTAAGACAAATAAAAAAGGGGCACTCGTGAAAGTGCCCCTTTTTATAAAGGAAGTCCGGCGACGTTCTACTCTCCCACAAGGTCACCCTTGCAGTACCATCGACGCTGAGAGGCTTAACTTCCGGGTTCGGAATGGGACCGGGTGTTTCCCTCTCGCTATGGTCGCCGAAACGCTATTGAGATTTCGACAAAACCTTTGAATTAGATTCAAGATCTAAGCCATCATTTTCAGATGTAGATCTCTTATCTATTTCGTGGTTCTCGACCGTATCTCGAGAACCACACAGTGGACGCGTAGCAACTTTGTAGTTAAATCCTCGGCCTATTAGTAGTGGTCAGCTCCAAGCCTTGCGGCTCTTCCACTTCCACCCTATCAACCCCGTCGTCTACTGGGGGTCTTACCTGGTAAACCAGTGAGAAACCTAATCTTGAAGCGAGCGTCCCGCTTAGATGCTTTCAGCG
>WLPJ01000008.1 GCA_009698815.1 Actinomycetota bacterium
CGACGTGTCTGATGTCCGAAGTGGACTCCACTGTCGAGAAGTTCTCGCATTGTTACAACTGCCATGGCAGCGCTCTCTTTCTTAGGTTTTTGCGCACAGCGCAATAAACCTGATCGGTTGGTGGCTAAACAATTTGTTAAGCCCGTCGCACCTACAACGCCGACCAACCTTTGAAAATAAATTTCTTAAGTTGGACCGAAGTGGCTTGTATTCCCTGACATTTCAATTACTGAATTGGTCAGTTCATACATAAGTGCTGAGATGTCACCCTAATTTTCGTTCCCGAATAACTAAGGTGCAGGGGGAATCTTACCTTCTCAAAAGGGGTGCAAAATCCACGGCTAATCCTGTTTTTCTGCGCGGGGGTGGGCTTGTTTAAATGCTTTTTGCAGACGTTCGGTGGAAACGTGGGTGTAAATCTGGGTAGTAGCAAGGGAGGCGTGCCCCAATATTTCTTGGACGGTTCGCAGGTCGGCGCCACCTTCTAATAAATGTGTTGCCGCCGAATGTCGCAGCGCATGTGGACCCATTCTCTGCGCCCCTTCGAGCGCTTCAAGTGCGTGATAAACCACGGTACGAACAGTGCGTTGATCGATTCGCTTGCCGCGCGAACCAAGAAAAACTGCGCGCATCGATTTTTCACCTGCTAAAGCTGCGCGTCCATTCTTTAACCAATTCTCAAGTGCGCGCATCGCCGGGTTGCCGATCGGAATAGTGCGCTCTTTATTGCCTTTTCCTAATACGCGAATCGTCTGCCTTTGATAATCAATATCTTCTAAATCCAAACCACAGAGTTCAGAGACGCGCGCACCGGAGGCGTACAAGATTTCGAGCATCGCACAATCTCTCTTTGAAATTGGGTCATCTTCTTCAGCAACTCTGGTCGCCATCGAATCCATGGCAGTTGAAGCATCGGCAACGCTTAAAACATCTGGCAAAGTACGCGCACCTTTAGGGGTGGCTAGGGTCGCGCCAACATCTTTTGTGAGATAGCCTTTTTTAGTCACCCACTTTGTAAATAAACGAATCGAGGTAGCACGGCGCGACATAGTTGTGCGCGCTCCCCCTTTGATTTGCTGGTTAGCAAGCCACGATCGAATGTGCGAGAGCTCCAAAGTTGCAAAATCATTTACATCTAACTTAGTTAAATGATCGAAAAAGGAATCTAGATCACCCATATAGGCACGAACTGTGTGTACCGAAAGATTTCGCTCTGCTTCTAAATAACGTTCAAATGCGCTGCGAATATCACTTAATGCAACGCTAGTCATACGATAAAGGTTACTCGGGTTTGCGCCCTTGACGCAGTAAGCCGAAGGTAACTGCATCTTCAAGTGCCATGGCGGATGCGGCTATAACATTTTCGTGAACGCCCACAGTGTTCCATTCACCTTTGCCATCTGAAGTTTCCACGAGAACACGAGTGATCGCACCGGTTCCGAGGCGACCTTCAAGAATACGAACTTTGTAATCAGTAAGTTCTAGAACTTCAAGTTCTGGATATAGCTGCTTTAAACCAGAGCGAAGTGCGTTATCAAATGCGTTAACCGGACCGTTTCCAGAACCAGAGCATGAGATCGCTTTGCCTTGCGAAGTAACTGTTACTTCAGCCTTAGTAATAATGCTCTGGTTTTCAGCTCGTTCTACCGTGGTTAACCAATGATCTATTTGAAAAAATGACGGGCGCTTTCCATTTACTTCTTCTAGCAATAACAGTTCAAAGGATGCATCGGCTGCTTCAAAAGTGAAGCCGCGAGATTCCATCTCTTTTACACGATCGACAATGCGGCCAAGAAGTTCGCGATCTCCGCCTAGATCAACACCTAGTTCTTGGGATTTCAATTCAATTGAGGCGCGGCCAGCCATTTCAGATACCAACATCCGCATATCATTTCCAACAGATTCAGGATCTTCGTGTTGATACAAGAAAGGGTCAACTTTGATTGCAGATGCGTGGAGTCCGGCTTTGTGTGCAAAGGCTGAAACTCCAACGTAGGGCTGGCGTCCAGATGGAGAAATATTTGTAATTTCAGCAACTGCATGTGAGATTCGGAATGACTCTCTTAGGAAATTTGTAGGAAGAACTAACTGCTTCTTCTTTAGCTCCAGATTAGCGATGATTGTGACTAAGTCTGCGTTTCCAGTTCGCTCGCCGTAACCATTTAGAGTGCCTTGAACGTGGGTTGCACCTGCTGCAACCGCCGCCATTGAGTTAGCAACTGCGCAGCCAGTGTCGTTGTGGCAATGGATACCGATACGTGCAGAAGTTGCAGTTAAAACATCATGAACCACTTCAGCGATTTCATCGGGCAACATCCCGCCATTGGTATCACAAAGCGCAGCAACATCGGCGCCTGCATCCATTGCAACGCGAATAACCTCGAGTGCGTATTCGCGATTAGCGCGATAGCCGTCAAAGAAATGTTCGGCATCAAGAAAAACGCGTTGCCCTTCTTGGCGAAGGTGAATAACTGAATCGCGAATCATCGCAAGGTTCTCTTCTAGCGTGGTTTTCAAAGCAAGATCAACGTGGCGATCAAATGCTTTTGCAACCAGAGTTACGGCAGGAGCACCAGAATCGCGAAGTGCGCCCAGCAAAACATCATCAGCAGCCTTTGCACCTGGGCGACGAGTTGTTCCAAAGGCCACAAAAGTGGCGTTCTTAAGTTTCAACTCTTTCTTGGCGAGAGCGAAGAATTCAGTATCTTTTGGATTAGCTCCTGGCCAACCGCCTTCAATAAAACCAACACCAAGATCATCTAGGTGACGCGCGATGGTTAGCTTGTCGTGGACAGAGAGATTTAAACCTTCTTGTTGTGCGCCATCGCGCAGAGTTGTGTCATATATATGAAACGCATCCGATACTGGCATTAGATAACCCGCTTCATCCAGTCGTGCTTATCAGCCGTTGTCCCATGCTGAATCGCGAGTAAATGATTTCTGATTTCCATGGTGATCTTGCCAGGTTGTCCATCGCCTGTGACCCATTTGCCCATGGCGCTCTTGGCTTGACCGACTGGCGAAACTACCGCTGCGGTACCGCATGCAAAAATTTCTGTAATTTCACCTGACGCTACGCCCTCGCGCCAATCATCAATCGACAACATAACTTCTTCAGTCTTGTATCCCAAATCTTTAGCAGCAGAAAGAATTGAGTCGCGCGTGATTCCGGGAAGAAGCGTTCCGGTCAGCTTCGGGGTTATTACAGATGCGCCAGCGCCTTTACCTTTAACGAAGTAAAGGTTCATGCCACCCATCTCTTCAATCCATTTACGTTCTTTGGCATCGATCCAAACAACTTGGTCGCAGCCTTCTTTCGCAGCGGCTTTTTGCGCAACAAGGGATGCCGCATAGTTTCCACCGCACTTGGCTTCACCTGTTCCGCCCAGCGCTGCGCGAACATATTCGGTTGAGATCCATACTGAGACCGCCTTAGATGGATCAAAGTAAGCACCAGCTGGCGTTGCAATAAGAATGTATGTCGCCTTATTAGAAGGCCGAACGCCAAGCCCAACTTCAGTTGCGATCATAAATGGGCGGATATAGAGCGACTCTCCAACTTTATTTGGAACCCATCCAGCATCGCGCGATACAAGTGCGTTAACTGTCTCCAAGAATAAAGCTTCAGGCATTTCTGGAAGCGCCAATCGTGCTGCGGATTTAGCAAAGCGACGGGCATTTGCTTCGGGGCGAAATAATGAAATGCCGCCATCTGGTTGGCGATATGCCTTCATACCTTCGAAGATCTCTTGTCCATAGTGAAAAACTGCAGTGGCCGGATCTAAAGAAAGTGGACCATAAGGAATTAACGAAGGCTCAGCCCAACCATCTTTTTCTGTCCATTCGCAGATAACCATGTGATCGGTGTAGTACTTACCAAATCCACCTTCAGCAACTAAAGCATCGCGAGTCGCAACATCTTTGGCATTGGGATTTAGTGAAATTTTCATTTTAAAGTTGCGCTAAGAGCGCATCTCCGATTTCGGTAGTGCTGCGCTTCTTATCACCACGGATTAGCAAATCAGCGTTTACTGCAGCTTCAATTTCACGGGCAGCACTTTGATAGCCCAAATGATCCATCATCATCGCAACTGACATAACTGTTGCTGTTGGATCAGCCAAATTCTTACCTGCGATATCTGGGGCTGAACCATGTACAGGTTCAAACATAGATGGGAATGCACCAGTTGGGTTGATGTTTCCTGATGCGGCAAGTCCGATGCCACCACAAATTGCGGCTGCAATGTCAGTCAAAATATCTCCGAAGAGATTATCCGTGACAACTACATCAAAGCGTTCAGGGTTGGTAACAAAGAACATTGATGCTGCATCAACATGTAAATAATCAGTAGTCACCGTCGGAAACTCTTTTGCAACTTCGTTAAAAGTACGAGTCCAGAGGCTGCCTGCGCGAGTTAGCACGTTGTTCTTATGAACAAGTGTTAACTTCTTACGATCGCGCTTTGCAGCACGTGCAAATGCATCACGAATTACGCGCTCTGCGCCACGTCGAGTGTTTAGGGATTCTTCCGTTGCTATTTCGGCATCTGTGCCTTCAGCCAGGACACCTCCTGCACCTACATATGGACCTTCAGTGCCTTCGCGCACAACAATGAAATCAATTGGCGCCTTTGTGGCAAGCGGTCCGATCACTCCCGCGCGTAAAACTGCAGGACGCAAGTTAATGTAATGATCGAAGGCGAAACGTAACTTCAGCAGCAATCCGCGTTCTAGAACTCCACTTGGAACTGTTGGATCTCCAACTGCGCCAAGCAAGATGACATCTGCTTTGGCAAGTTCGGCCAAAACTGAATCAGGAAGAACTTCCCCCGTGCGATGCCAATATCCCGCGCCCAGATCGTATTCAGTCTTTTCAAAAGCTACGCCATGTTTTGCGGCAACCTTATCTAAGACGCGAATTCCTTGAGCAATCACTTCTGGACCGATTCCATCACCAGCGATTACGGCAAGATTTATCTTCTTCATAATAACTTCTCGTTAATTCACTAGGGTTACAGAGCGAACTAGGTCCGCTCCGGTTTCTTTGGAGACAGCGCTAACAATGGATTCCGATACCGGTGAGTCAACGGTAATAGCCATCAAGGCGGTTCCCCCAGCGCTAGCGCGAGCAACTTGCATTCCTGCAATGTTGATTCCAGCTTTGCCAAGGGCGTTACCAACAGCGCCAACGACTCCGGGGCGATCTGAATAACGCAAGAAGAGAAGGTTATCGGCTGGTGGAAGATCAAGATCAAAACCATCTATTGCGATGATTTTCTCTACTTTACGAATTCCCATTAGCGTTCCATCAACTGTGATTGATTTTCCGTTGCGGAGTGCGCAATGCAGAGAAATCATGCTGCGGTATTCTGGACTAACTGGATCGCTATCTGAAGATGAAGTCATATTACGTTCGCTAGCAAGCCCTGGCGCATTTACATAAGTTACATCTTCAGCACCCGTTGCCATAAGTGCACCCTTAAGCGCACTGATCGCCAAGATGGAAGAGTCGTGTTCAGAGATATCTCCGCGAACATGCACATCGAGATTTGTGGGAAGTTCGCCCGCAATTCCTGTTGCAATCTGCGCCATCTTCTCGACGAGCGCCAGTGAAGGACGAATTTCTTCGTGAATCGCCCCACCCTTAACGTTTACCGCATCTGGAACTAATTCGCCCGCAAGTGCTTTGCGAACAGAGACAGCTACAGCAATTCCAGCACGCTCTTGTGCTTCATCTGTTGATGCACCCAAGTGAGGCGTGGCTACAACTTGATCAAGGGCGAATAAAGGTGAATCGGTACAAGGTTCGGTGACATAAACATCAAGGCCGGCACCCGCGACGCGACCTTCAGTGATGGCATCATATAAAGCTGCTTCATCT
This sequence comes from Actinomycetota bacterium, assembly GCA_009698815.1. GTDB lineage: Bacteria > Actinomycetota > Actinomycetes > Nanopelagicales > Nanopelagicaceae > Planktophila. The sequence goes on from WLPJ01000008.1 coordinate 5,882, forward strand.
AGAACTCCACCACGCGCAGCGTTGATGATGCGCACAGAAGGTTTAACTTTCTTTAACGCTTCAACGCCAATTAAGTTTGCAGTCTCTTTCGTCTTTGGCAAGTGAATTGTGATGAAATCACTGCGCTTTAACAATTCATCGAGTTCAACTAATTCGACGCTAAGTTGGGCAGCACGTGCTGGCTGTAGGTATGGATCGTAGGCAACTACGTTCATGCCAAATGCTTGCATGCGATGAGCAACTAATTGACCGATGCGACCAAAACCAACGATGCCAAGAGTCTTTTCAAATAACTCTGCGCCGGTGTATTTAGAACGCGCCCACTTGCCATTGCGAAGTGCCGCGTGTGCAGGTGAGATAAAGCGAGCAGAAGAAAGCAACAAAGAAATTGCTAGTTCAGCTGCAGAGACTATGTTTGAAGTTGGTGCATTAACGACCATAACGCCAGCAGTTGTGGCTGCTGGGATATCTACATTATCTAAGCCAACACCAGCGCGAGCGATTACTTTCAAACCCTTTGCTGCCGCAATTGCTTCTGCATCGATCTTGGTTGCAGAACGGATCAAGACCGCATCGACACCTTTGCCAAGTTCGGCAAGAAGTTCGGCACGGTTTGCTCCATCACAATTGCGTACTTCAAAATCCGGACCTAACGCATCTAGCGTCGCCGGACTTAGTTCTTCTGCAATTAATACAACAGGTTTACCCACGTGATGCGCTGCCTTCTCGGTAATCATCTTTATTTGAAGTCTTGATCCAACTGAACATCTTGCGAAGTTCACGGCCTACAACTTCAATTGGGTGAGTTTCACCCTTGGTGCGCAGCGCCTTAAATTCAACGCCACCTGCTTCTTGATCATCGATAAAGCGCTTAGCAAATGCACCAGATTGAATGTCGGCAAGAACAGCCTTCATATTCTCTTTAACACTTGGGTCGATTACACGAGGACCCGAAACATAATCACCGTATTCGGCTGTGTCAGATACTGACCAGCGCTGCTTTGCAATTCCACCCTCGAACATCAAGTCAACAATTAACTTAAGTTCGTGCAAGCATTCAAAGTAAGCAACTTCTGGCTGATATCCAGCTTCGGTAAGCACTTCAAAACCGTACATAACTAGTTGAGACGCGCCACCACAAAGAACTGATTGCTCACCGAATAGATCTGTTTCGGTCTCTTCAGTAAAGGTTGTCAAGATTCCGCCTGCGCGAAGTCCGCCAATTGCCTTTGCGTATGAAAGTGTTAGTGGCCAAGCGCTACCAGTTGAATCTTGTTCGACTGCAACGATTACTGGGACTCCACGTCCACCTGCGTATTCTCGCCGAACCAAGTGTCCAGGACCCTTTGGTGCGACCATGCAAACATCAACATTTGTTGAAGGCTTGATGTAACCAAAGCGAATATTAAAACCATGGCCAAAGAAGAGGGCATCGCCATCTTTTAGGTTAGGCAAAATTGAATCGGTGTATACGTGGCGCTGCAAGTGATCTGGAACCAAGATCATGATGACCGTTGCTTCCTTTACTGCTTCTGCAACAGTTACTACGCGCAAGCCCTCAGCTTCTGCCTTGGCGCGCGATGCGGATCCTTCTTTAAGTCCTACTCGGACATCAACGCCGGAGTCGCGCAAGTTAAGTGCGTGCGCATGTCCTTGTGAGCCGTAACCGATAATCGCGACTTTGCGACCCTGGATGATTGATAGATCTGCATCCTCTTCGTGATACATCGTTGCCACGGTATTTCTCCTTTAGTTTCGAGTTAGTTCTGGTAATCGGGTTGGGTGTCGTGCTTTGAATTGCTGATCGCACCTTCGAGAATCTCTTCGATACGGATCACATTTATTAACTTATCTAATTGGGCAATAACTTGTTCCAAAGAGTGACCTTCGACGTTTACTTCGATGATCATCTTAGAAATCTTAGAGTTTTCAGTTGGGCCAACAGTCAGCGAATCGATGTTGTAAAGGCGTCGCGCAAAGAGACCTGCTACACGGGCTAAAACACCTGGTTCGTTTTCAACGAGAACTTCTAATTTATGAATAGCCATTAGAGCTCCTGTGAATCCCAGTCAGGCGCCGTAGCGCGGGCGATTAAGATTTCATCATTTGATGTTCCGGCGGCAACCATTGGCCAAACCATGGCATCGCGATGAACACGGAAATCAACAACAACTGGCTGATCATTTATAGACATTGCTTTTTCAATTGTTGCATCAACGTCATTTGGGCTATCGCAAGAAAGACCAACGCAACCCATAGATTCTGCCAACATTGGGAAGTTTGGAATCCGCTTAGACTCAAGGCTGGTGTTTGAATAACGGCTGTCATAGAACAAGGTTTGCCATTGGCGAACCATTCCTAAGCTTTCATTGTTAATGATTGCGACCTTGATTGGAATGTTATTTAAGGCGCACGTAACAAGTTCTTGATTTGTCATTTGGAAACAACCATCGCCATCTATTGCCCAAACAGTTGTATCTGGAGCGCCAACTTTTGCACCCATCGCAGCTGGAACGCCATAACCCATCGTGCCCGCACCGCCTGAGTTAAGCCAAGTACGTGGTTTTTCATAACTAATAAATTGTGCTGCCCACATCTGATGTTGGCCAACACCTGCGGTGAAGATTGTGTCAGGGCCACAAATCTTTCCAAGTCGCTCGATTACAAGTTGCGGTGACAACGCACCATCGGCTGGTGTGTCATAACCCAATGGATAAGTTGCTCTTAACTTATTCATGCTTTCGATCCAAGGTGAAAGATCAGTACGTCCCTTAGCAAGAACGGCGGTAAGTGCTGGAATAAGGGCTGTAATGGTTTCGCGCAAGTCACCGATTACAGCAACATCGGCATAGCGATTCTTACCGATTTCTGCAGGATCGATATCTGCGTGAATAATCTTGGCATTTTGCGCGAATGTTGAAAGTTTTCCAGTTACGCGATCATCAAAGCGTGCGCCTAAAGTTATAAGCAAATCAGCCTTTTGAAGTGCAGTCACTGCAGCAACGGTTCCGTGCATGCCGGGCATACCAAGATGTTGCGGATGCGAATCTGGGAAAGCACCACGCGCCATCAAAGTTGTAACAACTGGTGCACCAAGAAGTTGGGCAAGTTCTAGTAATTCGCGGGATGCATTAGCTTTGATGACACCGCCGCCAACATAGAAAACGGGCTTCGCAGATTGCGCGATAAGCGCTGCCGCATCGCTGATAGCGCTCTTATTTGGCTGTATCTGTGGTTTGTAACCAGCCAGGTTTACAGTTGTTGGCCAATCAAATGTTGTCTGCTTCTGAAGTGCATCTTTTGCAATGTCAACAAGAACCGGACCAGGCCGACCTGATGTGGCGATGTGAAATGCTTCGGCAATGACACGTGGGATGTCATCTGGGTTGGTAACTAAAAAGTTATGTTTGGTAAATGGCATCGTGATGCCACGGATATCTGCTTCTTGAAAAGCATCGGTTCCGATTGCAAGAGATGGAACTTGACCTGTAATTGCAACAACCGCAACTGAGTCCATTGCAGCATCGGCAAGTGGTGTAACTAAATTTGTCGCGCCAGGCCCAGATGTTGCAATGCAAACGCCAGCACGTCCAGTTACTTGCGCATAACCGGTTGCAGCATGTCCAGCACCTTGTTCGTGGCGAACCAAGATGTGGCGAATTGTTGAATCATAAATTGGATCGTAAGCAGGAAGAATCGCGCCGCCCGGAATTCCAAACATCACATCAACGTTGGCTGCTTCAAGGCTTTTGACCAATGAAGAAGCTCCAGTCATTGCGGTGCCGTTGGCAGTTGGTACATGTGCCATCTTCGTACTCCTTTCCTTGCTAATCGAAATTTCTTTCTACTTATTAAACGAAAAAACCCTCAGATATCTGAGGGCGCGTGCTTTAAAAAGGCACGCGCTATCGAATCACCACCACAATTGCTGATGATGAGGTTAGCGCGAGCTTCTTTTCCATGCCCATATTCTCCAACGCCAATGGCTTACTAGTCAAGGTTTGAGATGTAAGTCTCAGATTGTGAAACTAGCCGCAGACCGCGCCCTTGGATGCAGAGCCCACAGTCTTGGAATACTTGGCCAAGACTCCACGAGTGAATTTATGAGGCAATGGTTGCCAGCCAACTTTGCGAGCCGCAAGTTCTGCAGGATCGACCAAGAGATCCAAGGTGCGCGCTTTAATATCAATTCTAACTAAATCACCATCTTTAATAAATGCAATGGGTCCACCATCGACTGCTTCTGGTGCAACATGTCCAACACAAAGGCCTGTTGATCCACCAGAGAAGCGACCATCAGTTAAAAGCAAAGTTGATTTACCAAGACCAGCGCCTTTAATTGCACCAGTAATCATTAGCATCTCGCGCATTCCTGGTCCACCCTTTGGACCCTCATAACGGATTACAACTACATCACCGGCTTGAATGGTGCCGTTTTCTAGCGCGGCCATTGCAGCTTGTTCGCGTTCAAAGACGCGTGCTGGGCCTTGGAAAGATTCGATGCCAATACCTGCGGTCTTACAAACTGCGCCATCTGTTGCAAGTGATCCGCCAAGAATCGTGATTCCGACATCTGTAGAAAGTGGCGTGGCAACGGCATGCAAAATATCGCCATCAACATCTGGTGGATTAATTCCAGCCAAGTTTTCGGCCATAGTTTTTCCAGTAACTGTCATGACATCGCCGTGCAATAGGCCAGCATCAAGAAGGGCTTTAAGAATTACAGGTACTCCCCCGACGCGATCCATATCAGTCATTACATAGCGACCAAATGGTTTCAAATCTCCCAGCAGTGGAACCTTAGAACCGATGCGGTGGAAATCATCGAGTGATAAATCAACTTCTGCTTCATGGGCGATCGCAAGTAAGTGAAGCACTGCATTCGTCGAGCCGCCCACTGCCATAACTGCAGTGATGGCATTTTCAAATGCACGCTTTGTCAAAATATCGCGAGTAGTAAGTCCAAGTTTGATCATATTTACAACGGCTGCACCGGATTGAACTGCAAATGCATCACGACGGCGATCAACTGCCGGCGGTGCAGCAGAACCTGGAAGCGAGAGACCAATTGCTTCGCCAACTGTTGCCATTGTGTTTGCGGTGTACATACCGCCACATGCACCTTCACCCGGGCAGATGGCGCGTTCAATCTGATCAACACGCTCTTTGGTAATCAATCCGCGTGCGCAAGCACCGACTGCCTCAAATGCATCAATGATGGTGACATCGTTTCCATCTACTTGGCCGGGCAGTGTGGAACCTGCATAAACAAATACCGATGCCACATCAATTCGCGCTGCTGCCATCATCATGCCGGGAAGTGATTTATCGCATCCAGCAAAAGTGACCATGCCATCAAAGCGTTCTGCCTGCATCACTGTCTCAACAGAATCTGCGATAACTTCACGCGAGACAAGTGAGAAGTGCATTCCTTCGTGCCCCATTGAGATTCCATCTGAAACTGAAATCGTGCCGAATTGCATAGGGAAACCACCAGCATCGATGACGCCTTGTTTGGAGGCTTTTGCTAAGCGATCTAAAGATAAATTACATGGGGTTATTTCATTCCAAGATGAAGCGATACCAATCTGTGGTTTTACCCAATCATCATCGCCCATTCCAACTGCGCGAAGCATGCCGCGGGCAGGTGCTCGCTCAAGACCATCTGTGACTAGCCCTGAACGTGGTTTCATCTGCGACATGTGGGCAAGTCTAATAGAATGCGCTCATTCACTCCAATTAATAACCAAAAACTTACCTTTTTTAAGGAGAACCTTGTGTCAAAAAAGCCCGCCCAAGTAGAAACCGACGGACTTGATCCAACTAGATGGCGCACACTATTTGTTGTAGCCATTTCCCAATTGATGATCGTGCTCGATAGCTCCATCATGAATATTGCAATCCCAAGTGCCAAGATTGACCTAGGCATCAGCGATGCAAATCAGCAGTGGGTTATCACTGCATACACGCTGGCCTTTGGATCACTGCTCCTTCTTGGTGGTCGCATCGGTGACTACATGGGACGCAAGAAAATTTTCTTAATTGGTCTTGCCGGTTTTGCAGCAGCATCGGCACTCGGTGGAATCGCATCCACTCAAGGGCTTTTATTTGCATCTCGCGCCTTGCAAGGAGTATTCGGTGCGTTGCTAGCACCTGCTGCCCTTGCCATCATCTCGGTAACTTTCACAGTTCCGGCAGAACGCGCCAAAGCCTTTGGTGTAATCGGTGCGATCTCAGGTGGTGGCGCAGCCATCGGGTTAATTCTTGGCGGAACACTCACTGAATTTTTCTCATGGCGTTGGTGCTTAGGCGTTAACGTTCCAATCGCGATCATTGCTGCTCTGCTCGCTCTCAAATTTGTTAAAGAGTCAAAAGCTGAGGGTAATAACACATACGACATTCCCGGTGTCTTTACCGCGACTGCTGGACTTTTCTCACTCACCTATGGATTTAATGAAGCCGCGACAAAGGGTTGGTCATCAACAACCACAATTTCCTTCCTTGTCGCAGCTGTAGTTCTATTGGTTGTATTTGTAGTTATTGAGAAGAAGGTAGCAAATCCACTTATGCCACTTCGCGTCGTAACAGAGCGCAACCGTGGCGGTTCATACCTCGGCTCACTTGTTGTAGGAGCCGGACTATTTTCAATGTTCCTATTCCTTGGACTTTACCTACAAGTGATCCTTGGATACTCACCACTGAAATCTGGCTTTGCATTCTTGCCATTCACCGCCGGCATCATTGTCTTTGCGGGAATCGCATCACAACTCTTGCCTAAGTTTGGGCCAAGACCGTTAATGGTCCCGGGCTTGATTTTCGCTGGTGTTGGGCTGCTTATGATGACCCGAATTACTCCAGATACTTCTTATGTAACTCACGTATTACCATCGCTATTAATCATGTCTAGCGGTATGGCACTGGTATTTATCCCGCTGACTTCAACCTCACTGCATGGAGTTTCAAATCATGACACTGGTGTGGCAAGTGCGATGTTAAATACTTCCCAGCAAATCGGTGGCTCACTTGGTACTGCGCTGCTAAATACAATCGCGGCAACCGCTACAGCAACCTATGCTGCAGCAAACACTCAGCTTGGTGATCGAGTTATGCCATTTGCGATGACTCATGGATTTACTGTGGCATTTAAATTCAGTGCGGTGTTGTTATTTGCAGGCGCGATTGTGCTCTTCTTCTTTATCAATATTGGAAAAGAGTCACTAGTTGAAACAGAAGGCGTATCAGTTCACTAACTAATTAATTAGTAGCTTGACCTAAGTGGCCAAGTAGAAGCTCTCGAACTCGAGCGGCATCTGCTTGGCCCTTCGTCTCTTTCATGACCGCGCCAATAAGAGCGCCAGCTGCAGGAACATGACCATTGCGCACTTTATCGGCGGTCTCTGCTTGCTCAGCACATACCTTTTCAATTGCAGCCATAAGTGCGCCATCATCATTAACGACTTTAATTCCGCGCTTAGCAACAACTTGCGCAGGAGTACCTTCGCCAGCAATAACACCTTCGACAACTTGTCGCGCCAACTTATCTGTAAGTTCACCGGCAGCGACTAAGGCAACAATTTCGGCAACATCACGAGGTGCAATCGATAGATCGGCGATCGCGATATCTTTTTCATTCGCAACACGTGAAATTTCACCGAGCCACCAGGTGCGCGCCTTAGTTGGATCTGCCCCAAGTAGAACCGTTTCTTCAACAATATCTAAAACGTCAGCGTTAATCATCGCCGCCATTTCTTTATCAGGTACTGCCCATTGCTCTTTCAGGCGCTTGCGGTGAAGTGAGGGACGTTCTGGAAGTTGTGCGCGTAATTCTTCAATCCAGGTTGTGGCAGGTGCGACAGGGACTAAATCTGGCTCTGGGAAATATCGGTAATCCTCAGCTTGTTCTTTCGAGCGTCCAGATCTAGTGAGGCCAGTATCTTCTTGGAAGTGACGGGTCTCTTGCTTAACTTTCTTACCTTCATTTAATAGTTCAGCATGGCGAATCATTTCACCGCGAATGGCACGTTCGACTGAACGAAGTGAGTTAACGTTCTTAGTTTCTGAGCGAGTTCCTAAAACATCTGATCCGATCAAACGCAAGGAAACGTTGGCATCGCAACGAAGTGAACCTTGCTCCATCTTTACATCTGAAACCTTTAGCCCGCGCAAAATATCGCGAAGTTCTGCAACATATGCTTTTGCTACTTCAGGTGCGTACTTGCCAGTGCCTGGAATAATCTTGGTAACAATTTCAACAAGTGGGATCCCAGCACGGTTGTAATCAAGGAGCGAATACTCAGCGCCATGGATGCGCCCAGTTGCGCCGCCCACGTGTAGCGATTTTCCAGTGTCTTCTTCCATATGCACACGTTCAATTTCGATACGGAACTGCTTAGGGCCTTCATCAGTTTGGATTTCTACATCAACGTATCCATCGAAACAAATTGGCTCGTCATATTGCGAGATTTGAAAGTTCTTCGGCATATCTGGATAGAAGTAATTCTTACGAGAGAAGCGGCTATACGGTGCGACCTGACAATTAAGGGCTAGGCCAATCAAGATTGAAGATTCGATCGCTTTGGCATTTACAACTGGCAGCGCACCAGGTAGCGCCAAGCAAACGGGACAAGTTTGAGTATTTGGTTCCCCGCCGAATGTTGTGCTGCAAGAGCAGAACATCTTTGATTCGGTATTTAACTCAACGTGGACTTCCAAACCAAGTACTGGTTCGTACTTTGCAATTACATCATCGTATGAAAGAGCCATTACTTGGCACCTCCCAACGCAGGGGCTTTGGAAATCAAGTGACCGCCCCATTTTGAAACTAGCGCCGCTTCCAGCGCTGCGCCCACGTTATATAGACGTTGATCCTGCATTGCAGGTGCCATGATCTGGAAACCAACCGGCAGATTATCTTCATCGGCTAAACCAGCTGGCAGACTCATTCCGCAGATACCAGCCAAGTTAACTGGAATTGTTGCTACATCAGCTAAATACATTGCGATTGGATCTTCCGATTTTTCACCGATCTTGAATGCGGTAATTGGAGAAGTCGGCGATACCAAGACATCTGCTTGCATAAATGCCTTCTTGTAATCTTCAATAATTAGGGTGCGGATCTTCTGTGCGCTTCCGTAATAAGCATCGTAATAACCAGATGAAAGTGCGTAGGTTCCCAAAATAATACGGCGCTTAACTTCGCGGCCAAAACCAGCTTCGCGAGTTGAATTCATTACTGATTCAGCCGATGCGCCATCAGCTTCGCCTGTACGAAGGCCATAACGCATCGCATCAAAGCGAGCCAAGTTTGAAGAACATTCGGAAGGCGCAATCAAGTAATAAGCAGCCAGGGCGTACTCAAAACTTGGGCAATCTACTTCGACAATTTCGGCGCCTAAGGATGAAAGTATTTCGAGTGACTCGTAAAAGCGCGCCAATACTCCGGCTTGATAGCCCTTTCCTTGCAGCTGCTTGATAACACCGATCTTTAAACCTTTAACATCACCAGATTTTGCCGCCGCAACCACCGCAGGCACTGGCACCTTAAGACTTGTCGCATCTTTTGGATCATATCCAGCGATAATTTCGTGCAACATCGCGGTATCCAAAACAGTTCTTCCAAAAGGTCCCGCTTGATCCAAACTTGATGAGTAAGCGATTAGCCCATAGCGCGAGACTGCGCCATAAGTTGGTCGCACTCCGACAATTCCGGTAAGTGCGGCAGGTTGGCGGATAGATCCACCCGTATCGGAACCAATTGCAATCGGTGCTTGGAATGCACTGACTGCGGCCGCCGATCCACCGCTTGAACCACCTGGTGTGCGAGTTAAATCCCACGGGTTAAAAGTTGGTCCATATCCGGAATTCTCAGTTGATGAACCCATCGCAAATTCATCCATGTTTGTCTTACCGAGAATTACAACGCCAGCTGACTTTAATTTCGCGACAACGGTTGAGTCATAAGGCGGTTTCCACCCTTGCAAAATCTTTGAGCCAGCGGTGGTTGGAACACCTTCTTGGGCAAGTACATCTTTAAGTGCAAGAGGTACGCCCGCTAAAGGACCAAGCGCCTTACCTGCAGCACGATCAGCATCGACTGCTGCAGCCTGGGCTAACGCGCTATCGGTATCGACATGCAGAAAGGCCTTAACTTTTTTATCAACATCTGCAATGCGATCTAAATGTTGCTGGGTTAGCGCAACCGAAGTTATTTCACCTTTTGCAAGTGCAAGCGACATTTCGGAAGCAGTTGTTTTTATCATTCCGCTTCTCCCAAAATTTGTGGGACGCGGAAGCGTTGATCTTCTTGCGCAGGTGCACCAGATAGCGCTTGATCTGGTGTGAGGCTAGGAAGAACTACATCTTCGCGGAAAATGTTTTCAAGTGGTTGCGGATGAGAAGTTGCTTTTACGCCATCTAAATTAAGTTCTTGCACTCGGGCTACGGCATCGAGAATGCTGCCAAATTGTGATGCCAAGTTAACGAGCTCTTCTTCGCTCATTTCGATACGAGCTAGCGCTGCCAGTTTGGCTACTTCATCACGGGACAGGCTGCTCATAATGGGTTGAGTTTAATGACTAAGCCAGTTAGTTGCGAATTTGACCATCGCCGGTGACGATCCAAGTGGTTGTTGTCATTGCTTCCAACCCCATCGGCCCGCGTGCATGCAATTTCTGATTTGAGATGCCGATTTCTGCGCCAAAGCCCATTTGTTCGCCATCGGTAAACCGAGTTGATGTATTAACCATTACCGCTGCGCAATCAGATAAAGCGATGAAGCGATCAGCGTTGGCTTTATTTTCAGTAACGATTGCCTCAGTGTGGTTGGTACCGTATCTTGCAATGTGATCTGCAGCAGCCTCAACTGAATCAACTACGCCAACGTTAATTTCTAAAATGCCATATTCAGTGCACCAGTTTTCTTCTGTCGCAGCGGTGGACGCAATTCCGAATTTTTCTGCCACCTTCTGTGCGGTCGCATCAGCGTGCAGGATTACACCAGCATCGGAAAGAGCTTTCAAAGCCATTGGCAAGAAGGTTGGGGCAATTGAGCGATGAACCAGCAAGGTTTCGGCAGCGTTGCAAACACTTGGGCGATGAGTTTTAGAGTTAATCAAGATCGGCAGCGCTTTTTCAATATCTGCAAATTCATCGACATACACATGGCAAACTCCAGCGCCAGTTTCAATCGTCGGAACTGTTGATTCGTCGACAACCATGCGAATTAAAGCGGCACTGCCACGTGGGATGACTAGATCAACTTTGCCACGTGCATTTAAGAGCGCTTTAACTGTTGCACGGTCATCGGATGGAACTAATTGGATTACATCAGGTGAAATATTGGTGGTAGCAAGAGCATCTCGCATCACATCTACCAATACTTTATTGCTAGCCGCAGCAGTCGATGATCCACGCAGCAGAGCCGAATTGCCGGACATCAATAAAATTACTGCAGCATCAACTGTGACATTTGGACGCGCTTCATAAACCATGCCAATCACACCGAATGGAACCGAAATCTGTTTTAAATCAAGTCCATTTGGCAGCGTTGAATGGCGAAGAACTTGACCAAGTGGATCTGGCAAATCTGCAACTAAGCGAGCACCATTTGCAATACCTGCGACACGAGATGCATTGAGCAACAAACGATCCTGCATTTGTGGGTGCATATCTTCGGACTTGGCGCGTTCAATATCTACGGCATTAGCGGTAACGATTTCAGCGCTACGCTTTTCAATCGCTTCCGCAATTGCGTATAAGGCGGCTTTGCGTTCGGCACCGGTTGCAGTCGACAAGGTGCGCCCTGCTCTGCGAGCAGTGAGCGCTAGCTCTGCGACTATTTGTGCTGCATCCATGAGGCTAAGGGTATAGGGAGATATCCTCTGGCCGTGCTGAAATTAATTCGTAGAGTCGTCGTAGTACTTCTTATCCTTTATTTAGCCCTCTTTGGTTTGACCAAAGCGATTAGATATCCCGAGCCAATTGCAGCGATCAAATTAGGTCTAGCGCCGGCATCCAAGACCCCTGACTTAATGCCATTTCATATCATTAAAGCAACAGCAGGCGAAAGTACTCCATGGCTAAGCGGCGCTTCTGAAGAAATTAATGAAGTTACTTGGGGCGGTATAAAGATTTCATTTGATGAATTCTTAGCCAACACCCAAACCAATGCCTTCTTGGTGATTCGAGGCGGAAAAATTACCTACGAAAAATATTTAAATGGCAAGACTGAGTCCACTGTCTTACCTTCTTATTCTGTTGCGAAAACTATGACTTCACTTGTTATTGGCCAGTTAATTGATGAGGGAAAGATAAAGGAGAGCGATACCTTCGTCAAAATATTTCCCGAATTTAAGGCAGATTCCTCTTTTGATCAGGTAACGATCAAAGATTTGCTCGACATGAACTCGGGTATTGGCGTATCCGATAACTATCCAACAGGGCCATCTGGCTGGGGTGTAGCGATTGCACAAATGTATGCGACCACAGATATGAATTTCTTTATGAAAAATAATCGTAAAATGAGGGAGAAGCCAGGAACTTATCCAGAGTATCGCAGTGTGAATACTCAGATGCTAGGACTAATAATTCAAAAAGTGACCGGGAATAGATTGGCTGATGAATTCAGTGATCGCATCTGGAAGAAAGTTGGCGCAGAATACGACGCAACTTGGAACGTCGATAAAGTTGATGGCCACGAGAAAGCATTTTGTTGTTTTAACGCAGTAGCTCGGGATTACGCACGCGTCGGCTTGGCTTTAATGTCTGGTTCGCCGAAGATTGCCAGTACTTCTTGGAAGGCTCGACTTTCAAATCCTGTAGTTAATTTGGATTATGGCTGGGGTTACGCTGCACAAATGTGGCACCCATATCCTGGGATTAACTTGATGATGGGGCTACACGGTCAATACATCTATCAAGATGCGCTTCATGACACGGTAATCGTAAAGTTGAGTGATATGCCAACTAGTGCAGATGGAATCAGCGATAAAATTGCTGCAGTCTTGCGCGAGATCTCTGAAAAGAAGAGTTAAAGCAGAACTAAATCATCGCGATGTACGAGTTCACGCTCGTATTCAGCGCCAAGGGATGCCGCAAGTTCTTTAGTTGATCGACCCAACATTTGTGGAATCTCAGCAGAATCAAATGCAACCAATCCGCGCGCAATTACCTTCTGATCTGGACCAACTAATTCGACAGTATCTCCTGAAATAAATTCACCTTCCACGGCTGTAACGCCAGCTGGCAACAAAGAAACTCCACGCTCCAAGATTGCGGTGACTGCACCTGCATCAAGAATTAATCGGCCTTGTGGAGTTGAGGCATGCGCCAACCAGAGCAGACGGGAATTTGTGCGAACGCCATGTGCTGCAAATAAAGTTCCAACTTCAGCGCCACTTAAAGCTTGCTCTGCTTTTTCAAGTGAAGTAAGCAGCATCGGAATACCAGCACCAGTTGAAATCCGTGCCGCCTCAATCTTGGTAACCATTCCCCCGCTACCAACGCCCGCTTTGCCTGCTCCACCCACAACAACAGATTCGATATCGCTCATTGCGTTAACAAGATGAATGGCTTTTGCTCCTGGCTGTGATGGAGGCGCGTCATAGAGCGCATCAACATCTGAAATCAAAACCAACAAATCTGCGCCGATTAATAGCGCAACGAGTGCTGCAAGTCGATCGTTATCTCCGAAACGGATTTCTTGCGTTCCGACCGAGTCATTTTCATTGATGATCGGAACAACGTCCAATGAAAGTAATTTAAAGAGAGTTTGCTGCGCATTTTGATAATGCGAACGGCGCACCACATCCTCAGTTGTCAGAAGCACTTGTGATGAAACGATGTTGTGGCGTGCGAAATTCTGGTTATATTTTGCAATAAGGAGACCTTGACCGACCGATGCGACTGCTTGTTGGGTTGCTAAATCTTTTGGTCGAGTTTTTAGTCCAAGAGGTGCAAGCCCGGTTGCGATCGCACCAGATGTAACTAGCGCAACTTCAGCACCGCGCTTAGTAAGAGCCGCAACCAAATCAACGATCTTTGAGACTGCAGATTCGTTTAGTTGAGAACCTGCTTGCCCAGTAAGAGAAGATGATCCGATCTTGATCACAACGCGCTTGGCGCCGGTGACTTCGATGCGGTTCATTTACTTTTCCTCGCTAACTGGGGGCTTACTTAAATCTGCTTGCGGAGTATGTGGGTCCTCCACGTTGTACTCCCATTGTTGCGCAATTTCATCATCAGATAGTTGATCGACAACACGTTCTTCGACAACCCAGGCGCCTTCAAGGCGTGAATCTTCACCGCGACGAAACAGGTGGCCAGCAAGTTGTTCTGCGCCAGCCTCGATAGTTGGCTCCCATTCGAAGACAACTTCGTTATCACCTGATCCGATGCGAACTTCACTGCCGGCGACTGCGCCTTTTTTGAATAAATCTTTTTCAACTCCGAGTTGAGCTAAGCGGTCTGCTAAATAACCAATTGCTTCTGCATTCTTAAAGTTTGTCTGGCGAACCCATCGCACAACTTTCTGACCGCGCACGCTAAATGATCCATCAGCGTTTGCTTGCACGATAAATCCAGAATCATCTACGGCAACCGGACGCAAGATAATACGAGTGCGTTCTTCAGTTGCTGCTTCAGCACGCGCTTTCTGAACTAAGCGCGCCATGCCATAAAGAAGTTCCTGCAGGCCTTCGCGACTAGCCGCAGATACTGGATAAACGTCATAGCCCTTATCGCGCAGAGTTTGCGCAACCATATCGGCCATCGCCTTGCCATCAGGTAGATCAATTTTATTTAGCGCAACGATTCGGACTCGATCTTCGAGGCCACCGTATAGAGCGAGTTCTGCTTCAATAATTTCTAAGTCGCTAACTGGATCGCGATCTGTTTCCAGCGTTCCGCAATCGAGCACATGTACCAAGGCGACGCAACGTTCCACGTGGCGCAAGAATTCCAGACCTAGACCTTTACCTTGCGATGCACCCGGAATTAAACCTGGAACGTCAGCAACTGTGAAGCGAGTATCACCTGCCTGAACAACACCTAGATTCGGAACCAGAGTTGTAAATGGATAGTCAGCAATCTTGGGACGTGCTGCAGAAATTGCGGCAATCAGCGATGATTTTCCGGCACTTGGATATCCAACGAGTGCAATATCTGCAACTGATTTAAGTTCTAAATAAAGTGTGCGTTCTTCACCCGGTTCGCCAAGGAGTGCGAAACCTGGCGCGCGACGCTTTGATGATGAGAGCGCTAAGTTTCCCAGTCCACCATGTCCGCCCTGTGCAGCAAGAAAAGTTGTTCCGGTACCAATTAGATCTGCTAATTGATTTCCTTTTTCATCAAGGATGACTGTGCCATTTGGAACAGGCAAGATTAAATCTTCGCCGTAAGTTCCATCTTTACGATCGCCATAACCTTGCGAACCTGAAGTTGCTTTGCGATGAGGTGAGTGGTGAAAATCCAAGAGAGTTGTAACGCTTGAGTCAACGATCAAAATGATGTCACCACCGCGACCACCATTGCCGCCATCTGGGCCGCCAAGTGGCTTAAATTTTTCGCGCTTTACCGAGACGCAACCGTCTCCACCTTTTCCGGCAGCAGCGTAGAGAGTTACACGATCAATAAATGTTGTCATCTCTATCTGCTCCTTTCGGTTAGCTAATGGCTAAAATATTTTGGAAATAAAAAGAGCGAGCCACGAACGCGGCTCGCTCTCTTTGAGAAACCTAAATTAAGCGACGGGAACCACGTTCACTACACGACGACCGCGAGCGCGACCGAATTCAACTGCTCCTGCAGCGAGTGCAAAGAGAGTGTCATCCTTACCGCGTCCAACGTTCTTACCTGGGTGAAAATGTGTTCCGCGTTGGCGAACCAAGATCTCGCCTGCGTTTACTTCTTGTCCACCAAAGCGCTTGATACCAAGGTATTGCGGATTCGAATCGCGACCGTTACGTGTTGAGGAGACGCCCTTTTTACTTGCCATTGTTCAACCCCTTATTTCACGCCGCTGATAGCGGTGATCTTGACTCGAGTTTGCTGTGCACGAAAACCTTGACGGCGGCGGTAACCAGTCTTGTTCATGTAACGAAGGATGTCGATCTTTGGACCCTTAACTTCGTCAATTACTTCGCCAGTAATTTTTACGCCACTTAGAACTTTTGGGTCAGATGTGACGCTTGCGCCATCTACGACGAGAAGTGCAGGAAAAGTTACGGTTGCTCCAGCAGCTTGGTCGATGCGATCGACAGTGATGGTTTCACCGATGGTGACTTTCTCCTGGCGTCCGCCAGCTTTAACAATTGCGTACACGATTCTTGCTCCAGTTCATTTCACGCTCGCGCCTCCCGAGATGGGATGCGAACGAGCAGAGGCTAAGGGTACGGATTTCATACCCCCAGGGTCAAATTGGGGTTTTCTAGGCGGTGATAATCCCGCTAGAGGCTGCCCGGCGACGGCGTCGCCCAGCAGGTTTTACAGTCTCAACTACATCCTCTGAAATTACGTCAGAGTGGGAATCAGTACTTTCGGAATTTAAAACTTCGTGGAATTCGTGTTCAGTCGCCGCAGATTCATCTGCATCTTCGTGCGATGCTGATTGTGAATTTACTTGTGGCATCGGAGCCTTCATCTTTACTGGCTCCATATGGATATGAATTCCGCGACCTGCACAAGAATCACAAGTTGTTGAGAAGGCTTCAATCAGACCTTGACCAACGCGCTTGCGAGTCATCTGAACCAACCCAAGTGAAGTTACTTCTGCAACTTGATGCTTGGTGCGATCGCGACCTAAACATTCAACTAAGCGACGAAGAACCGCGTCACGGTTAGATTCAAGAACCATATCGATAAAGTCGATGACAACAATGCCGCCTAAGTCACGCAAGCGAAGTTGACGGGCGATTTCTTCAGCTGCCTCCAAGTTGTTCTTGGTGACAGTCTCTTCGAGGTTTCCGCCCTTGCCGATAAATTTACCGGTGTTGACATCGATGACGATCATCGCTTCGGTGCGATCGATAACAAGTGATCCACCTGATGGCAGATAAACCTTGCGATCAAAGGCCTTAGCAAGTTGTTCTTCGACGCGGAATTCGGCGAAGAGATCACCCTTGCCGGTGTATTTCTCTAACTTGCTAACGAGTTCAGGTGCAATACCGCCAAGGTATGTGCTGATCTCTTCCCAAGCATCGCTTCCCTGAATAGTTAACTTACGGAAATCTTCATTGAAGATATCGCGGATAACGCGAACTGCAAGATCTGGCTCTGAAAGCAGAAGTGTCGGTGCGTGGAAGTTTGGATTTTCTGACTTCTGATAAATATCTTCCCATTGCGCTTTAAGGCGCGCGACATCATTCGTTAACTCTTCTTCGCTAACGCCTTCAGCAGCGGTACGCACAATCACGCCAGCTTCTTCAGGAATTAAGTTCTTAAGAATCGCCTTTAAGCGAGTGCGCTCTGATTCAGGAAGGCGCTTAGAGATACCGCTCATTCCGCCACCAGGAACATAGACAACATAACGTCCCGGCAAAGAAATCTGGCTAGTTAGACGTGCACCTTTTTGACCAATTGGATCCTTGGTGACTTGCACAAGAACTGGTTGACCAGTCTTTAAAACCATTTCGATCTTACGTGGTTGTGATTCTGAAATACCTGCGGCATCCCAGTTAACTTCGCCAGCATAAAGAACTGCGTTACGGCCCTTGCCAATATCAACGAAGGCGGCTTCCATTGAAGGAAGTACGTTCTGAACGCGACCTAAGTAAACGTTACCGACGTATGAAACGTTGGCATTGCGGTTTACATAGTGCTCGACCATTACCTTGTCTTCGATTACTGCAATCTGAATACGATCAGCGATCTGGCGTACCAACATTTCGCGATCAACATTTTCACGGCGGGCTAAGAATTCTCCATCTGTAATGATGGTTCCACGACGGCGATATGGCTCGCGATAATCAGTACGGCTATCAGAGCGATCAGATCTGGCGCTTCGTTCGCGACGATTGCGTGTTCCGCGTTCGTTGCGCTCTGCGCGCGCTGGACGTTCAGTTTTTTCACGAACTTCACGGACCTTAACAACTGTTATTACGCCATCTTCGTCAACGATTTCCCCAGGGGTAACGCCTTCACCAGTTGCGCGACGACGACGTCGGCGACGATGAGTCGCACCTTCTGTACCTTCGCTATCGGTTTCAGAACTTTCGCTGTCATCATCTTCACCATCAGAGCCTTCAACACCCTCTGCTTGTGGTTTGCGACGACCACGTCCACCGCGGCGACGACGACGATTACGACCTGTGCGTGAATCTGAATCATCTGATGAATCACTGCCTTCAGAATCCTCAGATTTACTTTCGGCCGCGGCCGCAGTTGCTTCCACTTTTGGGACGCTCTTCTTCGCGTTTTTTGGTGCGCTTTTTGGTGCGCTCTTAGGAGCTTTCTCTTCTGGAGCTGCTTGAAAAATAGGGACCGGAATAGACGGCGCCTTCTTCTTTGATTTTGCCTCAGTTACTTCATCAACGGGGGCAGCAATGACATCCGGCAAATTTTCACCTGGAACAGATTTCTTCTTACCTACTTTTTTCACCGCACGCTTGCGCGGTGACTTTGGCTCAATAGCCATGGCACCAAATCCTCTATGCGTTAATTAACGCGCTCTGGCTTGTAGTCACTTATCTGGCAAACAACCTTTGGGCTGTCCCTAGTAAATCCTTCAAGCAATTCTTTTGACTTCTCTTTGAGTCCGCCGCTGGCTTCCTTCGCGATTTAGATCGCGAGCCGCGCTGAACTGTTGGCATAAGTATGGCAGATGAATGCACCAAAGTGCGAAACGAGCGTTAATTGAGGGCGATTTAGCCGCGATTGCGGGCATTTACATTCTGCAGCAACCCGAATCCAATCATCGTCGCAAACATGCTCGATCCGCCATATGAGACAAATGGCAGCGGAACGCCAGTCATCGGCATCATGCCCAAGGTCATTCCAATATTTTCAAAAGTTTGGAATGCAAACCAAGCGATCACGCCAGTGCAAACGAGCTTCCCGTAAGGGTCATTTGATTTACGTGCGATGCCAAAGGCTCGCATTAAAACCGTGAGGTAAAGAATGAGAATGAATCCGCATCCCAGAAAACCCAGTTGTTCGCCAGCGACTGTAAAAATAAAATCGGTCTGTTGTTCTGGAACGAAGCGACCATTTGTTTGTGGACCATTAAAGAGCCCGGTTCCGATTAGCCCGCCAGAACCAACGGTGATGCGCGCTTGGCGCAGTTGATAACCGCTGCCTTGTGAATCAGCACTTGGATCAACAAATGCTTGCAGGCGTTTGACTTGGTAATCATTTATGACTCCAACTTTTACGGCAGCAAAACTGCCAATCACTGCAACCAGAATTAAACCAACAACCCATCGCATCGGGGCACCAGAGACTGCAATGATCGTGACGACTGCGATGCCGATTATAAAAACCGTTCCCATATCTGGCTGAGATAGAATTAGAAGTACTGGAATAGCAGCGACAACAAGTGCTTGCAATACATCAGTGTGTTGCGGTGAATCAGTGTCATGTGTGCGCTCAGATAAAATCATTGACATGCCTACGATGATTGAGATTTTTGCTAACTCAGCAGGTTGAACCTGAAATCCACCAGGAAGTCCGATCCAAGCTTTAGAACCATTTACTTCATCGCCGATTCCCGGAATCAACACTGCAGTTAAGCCAAGTACTCCGATGGCCCAAAGGATTGGCGTGTAGGCGCGCAGAAGTCTGTAATCAACGACCGTTGTCCCCCATGCAAGCAATGAACCAATTGCAATGTTGATGACATGTCGCTTTAGGTAATACTCGGGATCTAAACCATTCGCGGCATACCAATTGCGCGTTGCGGCATAGACCAAGAGGGTTCCAATTACTAGCAGTAACGCAACGGCGATAGTAAGAATTGGATCAAAACCAGCGAAGATAGATCGCCGGGAACCTCTGCCGTAATTAATGCGCTGGGAAGCTAGGCTCATTTTGCTTCCTTTACCTTCGTAGCAGGTGAGATCTTTGGCAACCCAACTGGTGGAATACCACTTGGGAAGATGATCTTGGCAGATACAACTTTAGAACCTTGCACACCCAATAGAGTTTCGTAAATTTTTCGTACTCCGATACCAGAAGTAGATGCACCGAATCCACCTTGACTCACCATCATGACGACGGCAAAACGTGGTTTTTCGGTAGGGCCGTAGGAAGCAAACCAAGAAGTGTCGGACTTTTGACTGCCATTTGGGTTTTTACCAAAAACCTGGGCAGTTCCAGTTTTGCCGCTTATAGCGAGTGGGAATCCGCTAAAAACGCCAGCGCCGGTTCCGCTAACGACAACTTCGCGTAAAGCACTGTGTAAAAATTTCATCGTCTCTTTATTAGCAGGGATTGTGCCCAACTTTTCTGGAGAGAAAGTTTTAAGAACTGTTCCATCTGTCTTAACGATCGCCTTAGCCACCGTTGGCTTCCAAATAGTTCCACCATTTCCAATAGCGGCATACATTTGAGCCAACTTAATTGGGGTAATTACCGTGTCACCTTGGCCAATTGAGAAGTTGACCGCATCTCCGGCACGAATCTTGTCTCCATCTAAACAGTTTTCATAAGCCAACTGCAATAAGAAAGCGGTCTGCTGGCTCTTTGGCGCACGTTCCTTATAGTTGCAATAGAAATCTTTATTCTGCTCATACCAAGATTTACGCCACTGACGGTCGGCTAATCGACCAGATGATTCTGATGGCATATCTATCCCAGTTTTCTTACCAATTTGAAAACCTTTAGCGGCCGTATAGAAATAATCATTGGCGTTTGATTTTGGCTTTAGCCCGCCATCGCGCAACCATTCATCGAAGGCGATGCGATACCAAATTGTGTCGCAAGAAATAGCAAGAGCCTTTTTCAGAGAGATGCGACCTTGCGCCTTGCTATCAAAGTTTTGAAATGTGCGAGTTCCAACTTCGACCTGAGATGGGCAGTCATACGTTGCATTCAGGTCATAGCCCGCATTCGCTGCAGCAACGACAGAGACAGATTTAAAAGTTGAAGCGGGTGCGAACAGCCCTTGCAAAGCGCGCGACAGCGCTGGTACTCCCGCGGCTTCACTATAAAGATTTTCTGCCTCTGCCACAGTTAAACCACGTTCGAAAGCATTTGGATCATAAGTTGGATAAGAGGCTAGAGCCAAAATCTGACCATTCTTTATATCCATCACCACTGCAGCGCCACCATCGGATCGATAACCTGATGCTCGCGCTCGTCGAACCGCATCTGCAAGTGCACTTTCGGCAGAGGCTTGCACGCGCGCATCGATACTGGTTACTAGATGGTTTCCGCCAATTGGTTTTGAGTTTTGACTTGTACTGGTTACCGCCTCTTTACGATCAACAATTACCGTCTTGATTCCCGGCATCCCGCGCAAATATTCGTCGTACTGAATCTCCAAACCTGCTTTACCAATTGATTCAGATCGGAAATAACTTCGCCCATTGGCTCCAGATAAATCCGCATCGGTCAGCGGGCCTACATAGCCAAGTAAGTGCGCACCATTTACGCCGGCGCTTGCTGGGTAGTTACGAATTGAAACTGGTGTTGCAGAGACTCCTGGATATTGATCAGACCGCTCAACGATACGAAGTGCAATCTCTGGATCTGCCTCCTTTGTAATCGGAATTGGCTGAAAGCGTGATCCTGTCCAGCATCCAGCACGTGAACCTTTCGGAAGTTCTCCACAAAGACGAGTGCGTTGATAAATGTCTGCGTATTGCAAATTCAATAGGGTGGCCAGACTGCGCAAAACAGCAACTCCTTTATCTGGCTGGCGATCAATCTTGGTGCGATCAACTGTTACGGCGATACCAACTCGGTTTAGCGCTAGTGGAACACCTGATGAATCAACGATTAGCCCACGTGTTGCAGGTGTAACTACATCCCGACTTTGAATGGAAAGCGCTGCATCACGATATTTTGGGCCAGCCGCGACTTGCAGATAGAAAAGGCGTCCGAGCAGACCGACCAAAAGTGAGAATATAAATATTTGAACAACCAAGAGACTTAGCCGTGCGCGTTGGTTCATCCGCGGCTCTGCTCTTCAAAGAGTGCGCCGTGCACGCGAGTTACCACTGGCATTAGCAGCGGCACTATTGCAATTGACCAAAGTGCTGATGAAAGCAGCGACAAAAATGTCTGCAGCACACTCCCCATCTCACCGCCCAACATGAGCCCAATAACTAAATACACCAATCTGGTTAAGGGAACAGCGACTGCCACAATTACTACGAGTGAAATTGGGTTACCGCGAAAATTATCATCGCCATAACCTAAGTAAGAGATTGCAAATCCCGCCAAAATCATGATTAAAGTCCATTGGCCCATAGGGCTTGACGTTGTCTGCGATAAATCCATCAGCAAGCCTGCGCCAAAGCCCGTAACCGCGCCAAGTTCAGGTGAACCTAGCGCAGCCCAGAGAAGTGTAAAAATTAGAAATAATGAAATTCCTCCGCCAAAGATTTTAAATTGGCTGATAACCGCTTCTTGCAACACGAACATAAATAAAAAGATGGGAAATGTAGCTAATAATTTACGGGCGAACATTTATGGAGTTGGCGATTCTGATGGTATGGCGTAAATCGTTACCGTTGGTACCGGGGTCGGAGCCGGGCCTTTAGGCACTAGCGCATCACGTGGGTCCGTTTTGGGTGCACCAACTACGACTGCAACCACGCTAAGTGTTGAAAAATTGGGGTACAACTTCACATCTGCCGTCTGAGTTATGGCACCTGCCGCGTTATCGACAGATGTAACTGCTCCGATAGGAACACCTGGCACAAATGGTCGGTTATTTTGGCTACCGCGCGCCAAAATGACATCCCCGACCTTTAGGGCAGTTTGATTGTCGAGAAGTTGCAGCACCGCTTTGTTAGTTCCTTGACCACTTAATATCCCAATTTGTTGGCTTCCAGCAACTCTTGCTCCGACGCGGAAAGCTGGGTCGGTTGTTAACTGCACAAGGGCGTGATTTGGATAGGAAATCTTTACAACGCCAACTAGCCCCAGCCCTGAAATCACAGTCATGTTCTGGCGCACACCCATGTTTACGCCCGCATCGATTGAGATCGTTTGCGTAAATGAAGATGTTGATCCCAATGAAATTACTCTTGCACTTACAACTTTATATTGCGCAGTTCCGGCTAAATCTAAAACTGATTTCAGTTGCTTTAATTCGGCATCTGCATTTTGACGAGTAATGAGAGAATTGCGTAACTTTTCGTTGGCTTCCTTGAGACTCTCAATTTCGCTGCGAGTTCTGCCTAAATGTGTGACATCTGTAAAGAAGTTTCCTACTGGGCGAAAAATTGTTGCGGCAAATGATTGAAAAGGCGAGATGGCACTTTGCGAACCACTTCGCAAGCCACTGATTACTGAAACACCACGCAGATCTAATGTGATCAGAAAAAGCGAAGTAACAATTAGCGATATAAGCAGCAGACGACCGCGGTTATCGCCGCCGTTTCGCATCTTTAAAACCTATCGACGTGGCTCGGAGATCAAAACCTTTTCAAGGGCTTCGAACTCTTCAATGCACTTACCTGATCCTTCAACTACTGCATCAAGTGGGCGATCAGCGATATGAATTGGCATGCCAGTCTCTTTACGAAGGCGCTCGTCAATACCCTTAAGAAGTGCGCCGCCTCCAGTAAGGACGATTCCACGATCCATTAGATCTGATGAAAGTTCTGGTGGACATTTATCCAGCGTGCTCTTTACCGCGTTGATGATTGCATTTACTGGCTCTTCGAGTGCTTTGCGAATTTCTGCAGCCGACACAACGATTGTCTTTGGAAGACCTGTTGCTAGGTCGCGACCGCGAATTTCAGCATCGTTTTCGCCCTGAAGTGGATAAGCAGAACCAATTGCCATTTTAATTTCTTCGGCTGTGCGTTCTCCGAGAAGCAATGAGAATTCGCGCTTTACCCAGTTAATAATGGCTTGATCAAGCTCGTCTCCACCAACGCGAATTGAGAGTGAAGTAACGATTCCACCGAGTGAAATAACTGCAACTTCAGTTGTACCGCCACCAATATCCACAACCATATTTCCAGTTGGCTCATGAATTGGTAGACCAGCACCAATTGCTGCCGCCATTGGTTCTTCAATAATGTAAACCTTGCGCGCACCTGCTGCATATCCAGCATCTTTAACAGCTCGCTGTTCTACGCCGGTGATTCCTGAAGGAACGCAAACGACGATGCGCGGCTTTGCTAGATAGCGACGGCGGTGAACTTTTTGAATGAAGTAACGGAGCATGCGCTCGGTTGTATCAAAGTCTGCGATAACTCCATCTTTAAGTGGACGGATTGCAACGATGTTACTTGGTGTGCGACCAATCATCTTTTTCGCTTCAAGGCCAACTGCGAGAATTCCGCCAGTGTCTTGGTTAACTGCAACAACTGAAGGCTCATTAAGAACAATGCCGCGACCGCGGACGTATACCAGTGTGTTTGCGGTACCTAAATCGACAGCCATGTCTCGGCCGATGAATGACATTCTGTTGCCCATTTAATACCCCTCGAGTTGTTTTCTTGAACTTACTTACCGAAAAAAATTTCAATCTCACGTGCCGCAGATTCTGGAGAATCAGAGCCATGAACAATATTTTGAACAACTTTTGTGCCTTGATCGCGAGCTAAGTCACCACGAATTGTTCCGGGAGCCGCGACTGTTGGATCAGTAGCTCCAGCAAGTGAGCGAAATCCTTCGATAACGCGATTTCCTTCGGCAACGATTGCAACAACTGGGCCTGACATCATGAACTCAACTAGTGGTTCAAAAAATGGCTTGCCTTGATGTTCGGCGTAATGGCGTTCGAGCAATGCGCGATCTGCTTGCATCATTCGCATCGCAGTTATGACATAACCTTTTTTCTCTATGCGAGAAATTACTTCGCCTACCAATTGACGGCGCACGCCATCTGGCTTAACGAGGATCAGGGTCTTTTCGGTGCTCACTTGCCCAGTCTATTAGGCATCTGGGGTTTGCGGTGCCACGGGATTTTGCCCCGCTTTTCCAGGTTCTGGTTTTCCTTGTGCCAATAGGGCCGCCCGCGCTGCCTCGCCTTTGCGACCCACAATTATCGCCGCAACCCATAACCCCATAAAAAGTAGGTTAACAATCGCCATTGAAGGTACGACAACGCTATAGGCCATCATCGCAAATTGCAGAATTGAACCGAGAATCCAACCTGAACGTTTTTTGAGAAGTCGAATGGAATAAATCAAAAGAAACATGACAGCAAATCCGTAAATAATCGTCGCCATCTCGTGGGTATCTTTTGCCAACAACATTGCAAATCCCATGATTAAGAATTCCATTGCTAAAACGGCGGATCCTAATACGCGCATTAGCTTTCACCGACCGGCGTTAGCTTGGCATATTTTTTGCGCACTGCAGATCTAGCTTCTCC
The DNA here is from genome assembly GCA_009698815.1 of Actinomycetota bacterium. GTDB lineage: Bacteria > Actinomycetota > Actinomycetes > Nanopelagicales > Nanopelagicaceae > Planktophila. Next base: position 31,374 of record WLPJ01000008.1, read on the forward strand.
AACAGTGACAACTGAACCAGTTATCACAATCGCAAGGGATTCCTCACTTAGTGGTCGAACCGCATCTTGAATCGCCTTTTCGATTGCCGCTGTCAAATTATCTGCCGCAAAGACGCGATCAGCGCCAAATACTTGATTCGCCAACTTAGTTAAGTCGGCAGCGCTCATGCTTCGTTCTGATGAATTAGTCGTAACGATAATTTGGTTCATCACTGGCTCAAGTTCTTGCAAAATACCTAAAGCATCCTTATCCGCCATCAGCGCCACGATGCCGGTGACATCATCAAAGGTGAATTCGGCCTGCAGAGTATCGGCAATGGCCTTTGCACCATGCGGGTTATGTGCCGCATCCAAGATGATGGTGGGATCGCGATGGATGATTTCACAACGCCCTGGCGAAGTTACATTGGCAAAGCCTGCGCGCACGGCATCTATATCTAAATCCTGCTCACCAAAGAAGGCCTCGACCGCGATAAGTGCAGCTGCGGCATTTGAGGCTTGATGCTTGCCGTGAAGTGGCAAAAAGATTTCATCGTAATGGCCACGCAGACCAGTGATTGAAATTAATTGTCCGCCGACTGCGATCGCACGTGAATCAATCGAATATTCCAGACCTTCGCGCGCGACATCGGCGCCAACTTCGGCGGCACGTCGCAAAAGTTGTACTGCGGCTTCAGGGGTTTGTTGGGCTAGTACAACAAAACCCTGATCCTTAATAATTCCAGCCTTAGTCGCCGCAATTTCAGCGATGGTATTACCGAGATATTCCATGTGATCAAGCCCAATTGGAGTTATGACTGACACATCTGCATCAACCACATTTGTAGCATCCCATTGACCGCCCATGCCAACTTCAATGACACCGACATCAATTGGATGCTCGGCAAATGCCACAAAGGCCAGCGCAGTCATTGCTTCAAAGAAAGAGATTGGATTTTCAAATTTAGTATCCATCAGATCTAAATATGGACTCAAATCGTTAAAGGAAAAGATTAATTCTTTGGCATCAATTGACTGACCGTTGATAGAAATTCTTTCCAGATAACTTTCTAGGTGGGGACTGGTGAAACGGCCAGTACGTAAACCCATTTCAAAGAGCAGTGAGTCAATCATCCGAGCTGTAGTCGTTTTACCGTTTGTGCCGCCAACATGGATGGTGGGATAGGTAAGTTGTGGAGATCCTAAAATATCTACCAGCGCAGCAATTCTTTCTAAAGTTGGTGCAATTCGATTTTCCGGCCAACGTGCTAATAGCGCCTTCTCGATAGCGTCGACGCGCGCTTGATCATCTGGATTTATATTATTCATTTTATTTACTTACTATTTCAGGGCTGCAAGTGAAGCGGTTATGCGTTCGATATCTGCAGAAGTCTTCACTAGGCGATCTTTGATTTCAACAAGAACATCAGCTGGTGCTTTTGCCATAAAACCAGCGTTACCCAATTTAACTTCGGCTGTTTGTAGATCTTTCTTAGCGGCCGCTAAATCTTTTTCAAGGCGCGCACGCTCGGCAACAACATCAATTGATCCGGTGAGATCGAGTTCAATTTTGACTCCGGAGATTTCTAAAGTTGCAGATGGGGTGAAATCAGTATTTTCTAATTTAAGTAAGAAACGAAGCGCACTGGAATAGCCAACGATGTCGGCCGATCCTGTGAAACGACCCGGAACTTTCTGTGATGGCTTTAACCCTTGATCGTTGCGAAAGCGACGAACTTCTGTAACAACTTCTTGCAGAGTAGTTACTAGCTTTTCGGACTTCTTATCGATGTGCGCTAGATTGGCTGTCGGCCATTGGGCAACAACTAAAGACTCTCCCCTAGTTAAGGTGCACCACAGTTCTTCAGTAATAAATGGCATGAGTGGATGTAGCACCCGCAGCAATTGATCCAAAACATGACCAAGTACGCGCTGAGAGGCAGCTTTGTTATCTGATGAAAAGGTTTCCTTAGAAAGTTCTAGGTACCAATCGCAAAGATCATCCCAAGCAAAGTGATAGAGAGTTTCAGAGGCACGGGCAAATTCATAATTTTCTAAGAGCTGATCTACATCACGCAAAGTTTCGCTCAAGCGCGAAAGGATCCAGCGATCAACCGCATTCAGCGTGCTTGCCTCAGGCAAGGCGCCAGATACGTTAGCCCCGTTCATCATCGCAAAGCGCGTTGCGTTCCATAACTTGGTTGCAAAGTTACGAGAACCACCAATCCAATCTTCGGCAAGTGCTTGATCTGTGCCTGGGTTTGCACCTCGGGCTAAGGTAAAGCGCAGCGCATCAGCACCGTATTTATCCATAAATTCAATTGGGTCAATTACATTTCCGGTGCTCTTCGACATCTTCTTACCGAACTGATCGCGCACCAAACCATGCAGCATGATGGTTTTAAAGGGCGCGACGCCATCCATGGCAAAAGTTGACATCATCATCATGCGCACAACCCAGAAGAATAAAATGTCATAGCCAGTAACAAGCACGCTGGTTGGATAAAACTTCGCTAGATCTGCTGTTTTCTCTGGCCAACCGAAAGTTGAAAATGCCCATTGTCCTGAAGAGAACCAGGTATCTAGAACATCTGGATCTTGCCTCCATCCCGCAGGTGCAACTTCGTCAGGACCAACAACTTGAACTTCACCGTCAGGTCCGTACCAAACTGGAATGCGGTGTCCCCACCACAATTGGCGAGAGATGCACCAGTCATGCATGTTATCTACCCACTCAAAATATCTTGGTGACAGCGCTTCAGGTTCAATCTTTACTTCACCGCTGCGAACCGCGTCCGCTGAAGCTTTTGCAAGTGGTGCGACCTTCACGAACCATTGCTTAGAAAGACGTGGCTCAACAGTTATATCGCAACGCGAACAGTGGCCAACTGCGTGAATGTATGGACGCTTTTCAGCAACAACGCGACCCATCTCTTTCAACCTAGCAACCACCGCAACGCGCGCAGCAAAGCGATCCATGCCATCGAATTCGGTGCCGGTGCCATCCATTACCCCGTGTTCGTTCATAATTACAACGAATGGAACGTTATGGCGCATCGCCATTTCAAAGTCATTCGCATCATGGGCAGCGGTGACCTTTACTGCGCCAGTTCCGAAATCTTGTTCAACAAGTTCATCGGCAATAATTGGGATCATGCGGTTTACCAGCGGCAGCAAAACTTCGGTGCCGATTAAGTGCTTATAACGCGGATCATCTGGATGAACCGCAACGGCGCCATCGCCCAACATAGTTTCGGCGCGGGTTGTTGCGATAACAATTGATTGTTCGCCTTCGCCGTAACGAATTTGCACGAACTCGCCAGCATCGTCTTGGTGATCAACTTCGATATCTGAAAGCGCAGTTAAACAGCGTGGGCACCAGTTGATAATTCTCTCGGCTCGATAAATCAATCCGGCATCATGCATCTTCTTAAAGATTGAAACCACAGCCTTGGACATTCCTTCATCCATAGTGAAACGCTCACGTGACCAATCGACGCTAACGCCAAGTCGCTTCATTTGATCAAGAATTGCTCCACCAGATTCGGCTTTCCATTCCCAAACTTTCTTTACAAATTCTTCGCGACCAAGATCATGACGAGATAAACCTTGCGAACCTAATTGTTTTTCAACAACGTTCTGGGTTGCAATACCGGCATGATCCATTCCGGGTAACCACAAAACTTCGTAGCCCTTCATACGCTTCATGCGTGATAGGCAATCCTGCAAAGTTTGATCTAAGGCATGCCCGATGTGAAGAACACCAGTGACGTTTGGTGGCGGCAGAACAATTGTGAACGCTTCTTTTTTAGACGAGGCATCAGCGGTGAAGTAATCAGCGCTTAACCATTTTTTGTAAAGCCGCGCCTCTATATCGACCGGTAAGAAGGTCGAAGCGAGTTCAGCGCCAGTAGGCGTTGCGGAAGACATAGAGCGCAGTCTAGATTATGCGCTCTTCTCCTCTGTACCTTTTTCGCGGCGAGATGCGCGCTTTGGAATATCTCCGGTGCGCTCAACCAAGGTTGGGCCTGCGCTTTCATCAATGCATTCCTTAGTGATGATCACTTTGGCTATATCTGTGCGACTTGGTACGTCATACATCACAGTGAGTAGAACTGATTCCATGATTGCGCGAAGTCCACGTGCGCCCGTGCCGCGCTTTAGAGCAAGCTCGGCTATGGCATCGAGTGAATCTGTCGTGAATTCAAGTTCGACATCATCTAAGTTAAAGAGACGCTGATATTGCTTAACCAGGGCATTCTTTGGTTCGGTGAGAATTTCCATCAACGCAATCTTGTCTAGATTTTCAACGCTGGTTAATACTGGAAGGCGCCCAATAAATTCAGGGATCATTCCAAACTTCAATAAATCTTCAGGCATGACATCAGCAAATATATCTGTACGGTTCTTATCTGCTGCCTCTTGCAAAGTGGCATTGAATCCGACGCCAGCTTTTCCGCTTCGTGCTTCGATGATTTTATCTAGTCCAGCGAATGCGCCGCCCACAATAAAGAGAACATTTGTTGTATCGATCTGAATAAATTCTTGATGTGGGTGCTTGCGTCCACCTTGTGGCGGAACGGATGCAACAGTTCCTTCCAGGATCTTCAACAGCGCCTGCTGAACACCTTCACCTGATACATCGCGAGTAATTGAAGGGTTTTCAGATTTGCGAGCAACCTTATCAATTTCATCGATGTAAATGATTCCGGTTTCGGCTTTCTTGACATCGTAATCTGCAGCCTGCAAAAGCTTTAGCAAAATATTTTCAACATCTTCACCCACGTAACCTGCTTCAGTTAGCGCTGTGGCATCTGCAATTGCAAAGGGAACGTTAAGCATGCGTGCCAGGGTTTGCGCCATCAAAGTCTTACCGCAACCAGTTGGACCAAGTAATAAAATATTTGACTTGGCTAGTTCAACGCCGTCTTCGCCTTTTGCTTGGCCAGATTGGACGCGCTTGTAATGGTTATAGACGGCAACAGCTAAAGATTTCTTGGCGCGATCTTGTCCGATTACATACTGATCTAAGAATTCAAAGATTGCCAGTGGCTTAGGAAGTTCAGTAAGACCAAGCGTTGTGGCTTCAGAGAGTTCTTCAACGATGATCTCGTTACATAGTTCGATGCATTCATCGCAGATATAAACGCCAGGACCGGCAATAAGTTTCTTAACCTGCTTCTGAGTCTTTCCGCAGAAAGAACATTTGAGCAGGTCGCTAGTTTCACCAATACGAGTCATGGGTAAATCTTAGTTTCTAGGCTTAATAAATAGGTCCTAATTTACGAGTGACTTTGTTCGCCCTGAGAATAATAAGGAGGTTTTGTCGACTTCATCTGCTTTACACCAGGCACAAATAAAACAACTGCGCAGATCAGTAAATGAAAGACCGCAACCCCGATCAACATTTCTCGTTCACCGAAAATATTAACCATTGGGCCCACCAGCGCCATCCCAAGTGGCATGAGGGCAAACGTTCCCATGTAGTCAATTGCAAATACGCGTCCTTGGTATTCAGCCGGAACTTCACGTTGCACTTGCGTTGCCCAGAAAGCTTCCCAAGGACCGATAGAGAAGCCTGCGGCAAAGTAGGCAAAGAAAATTAATTCTTTTGAAGAGGGGAAAGCTAAAACAAGAGGCGCAAAAATAAAAAGTCCCCAAACTGCAACCGAGACGAGTCCAGGGTTTTTAACTTTCGCTTTTATACAAATCACTGCCGAGATCGCGCCACCCAGACTAAATAACGCAGCAGAGGTTGCAAATACTGACGCGGTTCCAAAATCTCGCTTGGTAATTACTGGCAATAAGACATTTTCCACACCCACAACCATCATTAACTGAAGAGAGGCCATCACGATCATTGCGGCAATCCACTTGTAGTACCAAACTACGCGCAAGCCTTCGCGAATTTCCACAATGAATTTACTTTCTTTACCAACAGGTGCGACACGCGGACCTTCATCGATTCGAATTAGAAGCAACGCACCAATCAGGAAGAAAACTGAAGTTGCTATATAAGTTGCATGTGTACCCAGCGAAACGACAATTAATCCAGCAATTCCTGGACCAGCAATGTAGCTACCTCTTAACAAAATACCTCGCACTACATTTCCAGATGGCAATAAATGATCCGGTAGCAGACTCGGAATGATTGCACCTGCCGCAGGTCCGCCAAATCCGTCACTGACGCCCATCAATACAACGATGCCGCCAAGAATCCACATTGAAATATTTTCTGGGTTAATAAAAATTACGATGCTTCCCATAATCGCTCGGAATGCATCAGCCAAAATCAACATGGTTTTGCGAGGCAAACGGTCAACCCAAACTCCGCCGACTGGCGCGAAAAGAACTCCGGATAGAACCCTTGCAGCAAGAATTAGCCCCAACGTGGATGCGCTACCACCGGCGTCTAGAACTGTTACCGCCAGCGCAATTGGAAATGCGGACATGGCAATATTTGTTAATGTAGTTGAAATGAGCAGATTTCTATAAGCGGAGAAAGATAAAAGAGCGCCAGGTTCGAAATATTTTTTTAACATTACTTAACCGACGCCCCTTTAGTAAAAATTAAGCCGAAGGCTTCGCCTTACGTGAAGACATCACCTTATCGATAATTCCGTATTCAACTGCTTCTGCAGCGGTAAGAATCATGTCGCGCTCAATATCTTTCTCAATTTCTTCAACAGTCTTATTTGAATGTTTAGCCAACATGGTTTCAAGCAATCCACGCATACGCATGATCTCGCGTGCTTGGATCTCGATATCTGAAGCCTGTCCCCCGCCTTCGGATGAAGGTTGGTGGATAAGAATTCGTGAATGTTCAAGGCCGTAGCGCTTGCCCTTTGTTCCACCGGCCAAAATGATCGCAGCAGCAGATGCTGCTTGGCCAAGACAAATTGTTGTGATGTCTGGGCGAACAAATTGCATAGTGTCATAAATAGCGGTCAGTGCTGTAAATGATCCACCAGGTGAGTTGATGTAGATCGAAATATCGCGATCTGGATCCATAGATTCAAGGGTTAGAAGCTGTGCCATAACATCGTTTGCAACAGTGTCATCAATTGGCTGGCCCATGAAAATGATGCGCTCTTCGAATAACTTTGTATAAGGATCAAGTCGCTTGTAACCGTAAGCGGTTTTCTCTTCGATTGTTGGAAGAACGTAGCGGTTCGTAATCTCTTGAATGTGCTTCATTACTTCTTACCTCCCGCAACTTGTCCATCGTTTGTAGCGATGTGATCGATAAAACCATATGTGAGTGCATCTTTAGAATTAAACCAATTATCGCGATCTGAATCAGCGATGATCTTTTCTAGCGGTTGGCCAGTGTGCTTGGCATTTAACTCAGACATGGTCTGCTTGGTAATTGCCATCTGCTCTGCCTGAATACGAATATCTGTTGCGGTTCCGCCGATGCCACCAAGTGGTTGGTGCATCAAGATGCGCGCGTTAGGGGTTGCATAACGTTTTCCAGGAGCACCAGCGGTCAGGATGAACTGGCCCATTGACGCAGCCATTCCCATTGCAACAGTTGCTACATCGTTCTTGATGTAATGCATGGTGTCGTAGATCGCCATTCCTGCTGTTACAGAACCGCCAGGTGAGTTGATGTAAAGATAGATATCTTTGTCGGAATCTTCAGCAGCGAGCAAGAGCATTTGTGCGCAGATCGCATTGGCCATCTCGTCGCGGAATTCGCCAGCAAGAAAGATGATTCGCTCACGTAACAAGCGGTTATAGACATTGTCATCTAGCCAGTTACCGCCATTAGCCGCAGCACGAACATTTAGTCCGGCCGACTGTGGGTCTTGATAATCCACGTATTCCTCCTGATTGATAACAACACTTATATGTAGTGACCTTAACAATTCCAGCGGGTAAATGCTTCCCAAATATGAAAAAAGAGGCGCAAATCTGCCCTTGTTCGCTCAGGGCTGAGTTTGCGGACGAAGCGCCTCGAGATCGATCTTGTTGCCAGATTTGTCGACCACGTTAACGCGACCGAGGACTACGGCCAAAGCCTTCGTGCGAGATACCTCAGCAACGAGTTGTGAAATCTGGCCAGCATCTTGCAGTTGCTGCGCAAATTGTTCTGGCGGCATTCCGTAACGCTGTGAAGAACGGATTAAGTATTCAGTTAATTCAACCTCGTTAACTTGTACCTCTTCAGCCTTAACAATGGCATCAAGCAAGAAATCAGATTTAATGGATGTGCGAACTTGGCCATCTACTTCGGCGCGGTGTTCGGCATCTTCTTGGCGACCTTCACCTTCGAGGTGCTCGTTAACTTCATCAGCTACCAACTTATCTGGGACTGGAATATCTAGATCATCAAGCATTTTCTTGAGGAGCAAGTCACGGGCTTGCGCACCTTGTCCAAGTGACTTCACGCGCTTTAGACGCTCTGTGAAATCTGCCTTTAGCTCTGCGATTGTGTCGAACTCAGATGCCAGCTTTGCAAATGCATCATCAACTGGTGGAAGTTCGCGTTCTTTAACAGCCTTTAACTTAATCTCAACATCGCCATTTTCGTCATCTTTTTGACCAACGAGCTGTGTTTCAAAATTCTTAACATCCCCGGCCTTCATGCCGATAAGAGCTGCATCAAGTCCGTCAATCATGCGGTTTGAACCGACTTCGTAAGAAATGTCGTTGGCCTTGCCGCCATCAACTTCAGCGCCAGCGATCTTGGCTGTTAAATCAACAGTTACGAAATCGCCATCTTTTGTATCGCGTTCAACCGTTGTAAGTGTTCCAAAGCGAGCGCGGAGTTCGTCAACTTGCTCGTCAATATCTTTATCGGTTACTTCAAGATCATCGACTTCGATTGTGATCTTTGAAAAATCAGGAAGCGTTACTTCTGGACGCACGTCTACCTCAACTGCGAAGACCAGCTTCTCGTTATCGACATACTCTTTGACTTCAACTTCTGGGCGGCCGACAACTAGTACTGAATGCTCGCGAGCTGCCTTTCCATAGAACTCAGGAAGTGCGCTATTTATAGCTTCATCGATAACCGACCCACGACCAACGCGTTGATCGATCATTGCAGCAGGTACTTTGCCTTTACGAAAACCGGGAACATTAATCTTTGATCCAACTGCCTTATATGCAGCTGCAATGTGATCAGATAAATCAGCATACGGAACTTCGATATCAAGTCGGACTCGTGTTGGGGATAGTGTTTCTACTGTGCTCTTCACAAAGTGCTCCTTGATATAGAGATGCAAGATTGATATTTAAATACTGGTCGGGGCGGGGAGATTCGAACTCCCGGTCTCCTGCTCCCAAAGCAGGCGCGCTAGCCACTACGCTACGCCCCGTGGCGCAAGAAGCGAGTCTAGAGTAATTTTTTACTCTCGGTTACCGAGGCAGTAGGCTTCGCGTCAGTTCAAAGTTTTGCAGGTTTAGCACCTTCTGCGGGTGTAGCTCAATGGTAGAGCCCCAGCCTTCCAAGCTGGCCATGCCGGTTCGATCCCGGTCACCCGCTCCATAGTTTTACAGAGTACCGATGGACCCGACAAGGGTTGCAACGTAGCTAGCGTCAGATTTTGCTAAATGAATAGTCGTGTCAAAGCCAATCGATAGTTGTAAGTTGATTGAGAAATCCACACTTGAAGTTCCGTCCAAAGTGATTTGAACCATGGTTACGTATTCAAACCTATCTGATGCAGCGCCTGATCGATAAGAAATTCCACTAGCTGATTGATATGCGAACCAAATAGTTGCGCTTCCCAAGTTACTAGTTACTGCCAGGCCCATCGGAAATGAGTTATCCATATTTCTAGTTGGTTGATACGTGACTATTGCAATTGATATCAAATAACTTTTCCCAGCTTTAAACCCAGATAGCGTTGCTATCTGACTTGTGCCTTCACTCCCGCTTATATCTGGAAAAGAGAATGTTCCTTTGTAAACATTGCTCGGGCCAGTTGCACCAACAGTTCCGGTTTCACCTTTCACTCCTGTTGTACCGAGTGATCCGGCGGTTCCCGTTTCACCCTTTGAACCTGTTAAACCAGTAACGCCCTGCGAACCTGCAGGACCAGTTGGACCAGTTGGACCAGTTGGACCAGGACTTCCTCCACCAGAACTTCCCGCTGGTCCGGTTGCACCACTTGCGCCCGTAGCGCCAGCAAGGCCGACTGCACCATTTGCACCTGCGGATCCGATTTCACCCTTCTCACCTTTTTCTCCTTTATCTCCTTGCACACCACTGGGACCAGCAACATTTGATGCAGAAGAAACAGTTTTACCTTCTCCGCCATTTTTTCCATCTGTACCGCTTGAACCAACCGGACCTTGCAAGCTTTGTGGAATTGGCCATTTTTTACTCTTCTTCGGTCCGTAAATTAAAAGACTTCTTGTATCGATATAGAAATCTCCATCAATTCCCAAGGTACTAAGTGGCGCACCTTTCCCGTTCAAAATCGTGTTCGCTATCGAACTTGAAGTTCTGCCCGCAGCTTTTGGCTTTGTTGCGGCACTTGTCATCGGTATTGAAATACCTGTTAGCAAGAGAGTTAATGTGACTGCAATTGATATCCGAATCCGATTCAAGCAAACCTCCGAGATAGCTAGTGACGGTTAAAGGATTCAGTGTGAAGTGATGCCTCACCTTCGCGAAGAGGGCTTTCCTGAGCAATTTCGTAGCAGGAACTGGTCTATCTCCGCTTACGTGAGGGTTGGTTGGCGCAAAAACTCGCAAGAGTCTCACAGGATCTAGGGGTAGTTTTCCCAACATCAAGTAGTTATCTACGGGTAGTCGATAACGAGGGTTTCGACATTGTGCTCCACGGGATGAAAGGCAGACATGCAAATGTCATCAAAGAAAAAAGTGATCGCAGTAGCGATTACAACAATTGCGCTAACAGTAGGCAGTGTTGGAATCGGTCAAGCTGCATCTAAGTCAAAGGTTGTCTCAACAAAGATAACTCGCAGTTCCTCAAACGGAATTGCTAATCCAATGGCCAAGAGTGGCGGACATGCTGCAGATTTGACGGCAATGCTTTCAGCACTCGTTGCAAAGGGAACAATCACTCAAGCACAAGCAGATGCAATCACTGCAGCAGCAACAGCAGCCGAAACTGCTAAGCGCGCAGCAAAGGATGCAATCCATGCAGTAAAGGATGCAGAACGCGCCGCATTTGAAGCACTGATTTCAAAGACAATCGGTGTGGACAGCGCAACTATTCGTACTCGTCTTGCAGCCGGTGAATCACTTGGTGCAATTGCAGGTGCAAAGAGAGCTGATCTCATCGCAGTAATTGTTGCTGACAAGACAAAGCACATTGATGCAGGTGTAACGGCTGGAAAGTTAACTGCTGCACAAGCAACAACTCTTAAGGCTGGACTCACCGCACATGTGACCGCAGAGGTTGATTCTGTCGGTGGCAAGCGTGGTCCAGGAATGGGTCACAAAGAAGGTAAAGGCGGACGCGGACATGGTGGTCCAGGTAAGGGCGGCATGGGGGCTGCTCCAACAAATCCTGCGCCAACAGCATCTCCAGCATCTGCTGCATAAGTTCTACTGATTAATTTCATGTAGTTCCTCCAAGGGTAGAAAAACCCGTCGCGAATTCTCCATCGCGGCGGGTTTTTCGTTGTTGCGATAAGCGGTTAATAAATAACCCCGTGAGAGACTTCAGGCATGCGTTTACATATCGGCAGTGATCATGCGGGCCTTGAATTAAAGAGTGAATTAATCGCTCACTTAGTTAATAACGGCCACGACATCACAGATCACGGACCGTATGAATATGACGCTTTAGATGATTACCCGGTCTTTTGTATTCCAGCAGCAGAAGCTACTGCTAAAGATCCATCTTCACTTGGAATTGTTATTGGTGGATCAGGAAATGGCGAACAAATGGCTGCCAATAAAGTTAAAGGTGTTCGTGCTGCTTTGGCTTGGAGTATCGAGACCGCTAAGTTAGGCAAAGAACATAACAATGCAAATGTAGTTTCTATCGGCGGGCGATTGCATTCAATCCAAGAGTGCAAGGCAATTATCGATGCCTTTATAGCAACGCCATTTAGCAATGATGAACGTCATATTCGACGCATTAATTTAATGACTAAATATGAAGAAACCGGCAACATCTAAGCTTTTAAAAATCTAAAGTTATTTACTGCATGATCTTTAGAAATTCCTTGACCTTCAAATCGAGTTAACGGACGCCAATCTGGGCGGTCAACAACTCCCCCAGTAAATAACTTGGTATTTGAAAAGACTTCGGTGATCCATTCGGCATATGGAACCCAATCGGTTGCGATATGCAGATAGCCGCCCGGCTTTAATTTTGCGTGAACATCGTTAAGAAATCTCTCGTTAACTATACGTCTCTTAAAATGGCGCTTTTTTGGCCAAGGATCTGGAAAGAAAAGGTGAACGCCGTCTAGGCTAGAATCTTTAACCATGTAATAAAAAACTTCAAAGACATCACGTTCGATTAAGCGAACATTGGTAAGTTCGTATTCATCAAGGCGTGCCATCAACTTTCCAGCGCCAGGCATGTGGACTTCTACACCTAAGTAATTTGTACTCGAGTTGGCCTTAGCAATTTGCCAGGTGGCTTCGCCCATTCCGTAGCCAATCTCCATAACAATTGGTTGTGCACTTGGAAAAAGTGTCCCCAGATCAATTTTGGACTCTTGAAACTCAACTCCAAATTTAGCCCACAAAGAATCGCGTGCCTCTTGCTGGGCGGGGGTGATACGAACCCCACGCAAGCGATAACTTCGATTGGTCATTGGCTCCACAGCACAACTCTTTCACGATTAGACTGCACCAGCAAAACAGAGCGAATTCATTTAAAAGGAGCAGTCGTGTCGGGTATTAACCTAAAGCAGATCGAAGCCGCCCAGCGTTCAGAAATCATCAAGGTCGCAAGCTACAAAATTGACTTGGATGTAACAACCGGGGCTGAAACATTCTTGGTTAAGACGACTATTAAATTCGCTGGCCTCAAGCCAGGTGCGACAACCTTTATCGACTGTGTTGGAAAGCGTGTCATTAGCGCAAAACTCAATGGCGCAGATTTTGATCCAAAATTCGATGGCGAATCTATTTTCTTACCAGCCATCGCTGCAGATAATACTTTGGAGATTGAGCACGAAGGTATCTATTCAAATTCGGGCGAAGGTCTGCACCGCTTCGTGGACCCGGCTGATAACGAAGTTTATCTTTACACCCAGTTCGAAACTGGCGATGCCCGTCGCATGTATGCCTGCTTTGACCAACCAGATCAGAAAGCTACCTTTTCGATCAGCACGATCACTCCAAAGCATTGGGAAGTTATCTCTAACTACGGGATCGAAAACGCAAAAGATCTCGACGGCGATCGCAAGCACACTCAGTTTGCAACATCACAAATTATTTCAACTTACGTCACAGCAATTATTGCCGGCGCTTACACATCGGTCCATGATGAATACAAGGGCGAGAAGACAATTCCACTTGGAATCTATGCCCGTAAATCATTTTTCCAATACGTTGATGCAGCCAATATCTTTGAAGTTACCAAACAAGGCTTTGCCTACTTTGAAAAGACTTTTGGTCTGGCCTACCCATTCGCCAAGTATGACCAGATCGCAGTTGCTGAATACAACTGGGGTGCAATGGAGAATGTTGGTTGTGTAACTTTCCATGAAGATGTTTTGATTTTCCGCAGCAAGGTCACCGAGCGCAGCTACATCAGCCGCGCCACAACGATCCACCACGAGATGGCACATATGTGGTTTGGTGACTTGGTAACAATGAAATGGTGGCAAGACCTGTGGCTAAATGAATCTTTCGCTGAATGGGCTTCATATATGTCCGTTAGCGAATCAACTCAATATAAGCACGCTTGGACCGAATTTAACTCAGGGCGTAAGACTTGGGCATATCGCGCCGATCAACTTTCCTCAACCCACCCAATTGCCGTTGATATGGAAGATCTTGATGCGGTTCGCACAAACTTTGATGGAATCTCATATGCCAAGGGTGCATCTGTTCTGCAGCAACTCGTTGCCCATGTTGGACGCGATAACTTCATCAACGGTTTACGCAAATATTTTGCCAAGCATGCTTACAAGAACACTGAGCTAAGCGATCTGATTGTTGAACTTGAAGCGGCCAGCGGAAAAGATTTAACTACTTGGGTGGCAACTTGGTTGCGCACCGCGGGTGTAAATACACTTCGCCCGGTTATCGCACTAGATGGTGACAAATATGCATCTGTCGCAGTGAAGCAAGAAGTTCCACCGATGCCAATTGGTTCAACGGAGCTTCGCCCACACCGTTTATTCATTGGCCTTTTCGATATTGCCGGTGACAAATTAGTTCGTCGCGAAAGTATCGAAGTTGATATTGCAGGTGATCTAACTGAAATTAAAGAGTTGTCCGGTAAGAAATCTGCCGACCTGCTCTTAATTAACGACCAAGATCAAAGTTACGCCAAGTTGCGCTTCGATGATCGCTCTGTTGAAACCATGAAAAAGTACTTAGGTCAGCTAGATGACTCTTTGGCGCGCGGCCTTATTTGGGCATCCCTTTGGGATTCAACTCGCGATGGCGAACTTGCAGCAAGTGATTACATTGCAATTGCGCTAAACGCACTTAAGGGTGAATCCGATATCTCAATGATCTCCGCAACATTTATACAAATTGATACTGCTATCTGGGCATACCTTGCGCCCAAGAACCGTGATGCAGTTCGTTTATCGGTCGCAAATGCGGCACAATCTTTGCTAGATGGCGCAGCACTAGGCAGCGATAACCAATTGCAATATGCCAAAGCATTTGCAAATAACGCGGTAACGCCAGCGCAATTTGATCGCCTAAAGGCGATGTTAGATGGCTCTGTTAACGGTCTGGTGATTGATGCCGAATTACGTTGGTATCTATTCCTTTGTGGCGTAAAGCGCGGAATTTTCGGAGTTGCAGATATTGCAGCCGAAGGAAATCGCGATAAGACCGCACACGGCAAGCAATACATCGCTTACGCACATGCTGCTATTCCGACTCATGAGGCTAAAGCTGCTGCTTTTAAGTCAATCACAACAGATGATTTGAGCAACACAATTCATTCATACACCTGCCGTGGCTTTAACGAGAGTATCCACTGTGACTTGCTCGAAGCATTTGTTGATGACTACTTTGCTGCGATCTTGGAAGTCTGGAAGAACAAAGGATTCGAAATTGCAGAAACCACAGCAACTCTTGCTTTCCCAGCCTGGGCAATTAGCGAAGTAACTGTTAGCAAAACACAGCACTGGCTTGATGTGACAGGAAAAGATGCTGCTCATTCTTTGCGCCGCACGGTTTCTGAAGGACGCGATGCCATGACTCGTGCGCTTAAGGCGCGTGCGGTCGATGCTCGCTAACTAACTATTCGATAGTTGTAATGACAGAACTTTTCTTCTCGCTCTTTTTGCGATCTCCGGTGAGCGCGTAAACGATTACCGAAATTGCTAAGAAAAGAACTGTCGGTGCTGCAAAGAAATAGGCAAATGTCTCAATTGCAGATAAGCCTTCGCCTGCAAATGTGCCATCTTCTTGGGCACCGTATTTGAATGAATTTATAGCGGATGCGATATGAATCATCATGGGCGTTAGTGTAAGTCAGTTATGCGATAGCCGCTGCCACACCAAATGGTTCTAGATACGGCAACCATCGATTATCAGTGCGACCTGTGCCCAGAATTCGCCAAGCCGCCCCAACTGGTTCGCGTGGAAGTGAGCGAAGTCTCCAACCTAAATCTTTAAGCGGTTTATCTGCCTTGACGTGATTGCACTTGTGGCAAGCAGAGACAACATTTTCCCAATTGTGCCCGCCACCCCGTGAGCGAGGAATCACGTGATCAATCGAAGTTGCCGGAGCCGCGCAATAAACGCAACGTCCGCCATCTCGCGCAAATATTGCACGGCGTGAAAGTGGAACTGCATGGCGATAAGGAATTTTTACAAATTTATTTAAACGAATAACAGATGGAAGCTCTATCTGTCCTTTAGCAAAGTGAAGAATATTGCCGGATGATTCGACCATGGTTGCTCGAGTATTTAGAACAAGCAGCAGCGCACGACGTTCAGTAACCACACCTAACGGTTCGTAGGTGGCATTTAAAACCAACGCGCGTGACATCGAGACCCCAGTTTCGAAGCGCGTGGCTCGCGCCGATTGGATTATCTTGCACTAAAAATGCGCAACTTCGGGGCATTTTTAGGTCAATTTTAGGTAAAGAATTGGATTAGAGTTCAACTTATGAACGAGCAGACCCGCAATATTCTGGAATGGCTAAGCGGTGCGCCGCTTCGCATCGTAATCGTCCTGATTGCTGCCTGGATCAGCTACAGCATCGGCCATCGCGCCATTGATCGCGCCGTCAACAAATTAGCCACTGCCGATTTGATACCGGGCCCAGGGTTTGCCAAGCGCCAAGCCGAACGCGCCCGCACAACTGGTTCAGTCCTTAATTCGATTCTCAAGGCGGTTGTTTGGATCATTGCAATCGGAATGATTCTTGGTGAGTTCGGTTTTAATCTTGGTCCAGTAATCGCATCCGCCGGCGTTATCGGTGTTGCAATTGGTTTAGGCGCCCAGACTTTAGTTCGCGATATTTTATCTGGAATCTTTATGCTGATCGAAGATCAATACGGAGTCGGCGATCAGATCAAAGTCTTAGAAATTGAGGGTGTTGTCGAAAAGGTCGGACTTCGCATCACAACGATTCGCGATAAAGATGAAGTGCTTTGGTATGTCCGAAATGGTGAAATTCTAATTATTGGGAATCGGTCTCAGAAGCGTTAACCATTCCGTGCGCGGCCATCTCTAAATACTCACGTAATTGCCCGCGAAAGTGTTCTTTCATCTCCATGCCATCCAGTGCTGCAAGTGCGCAGGATAACCAAGCATCACGCGCGACTAAATCAATGTGGAAACCTGCATGGCGCATTCGCAATCTAGGATGGCCTCGTTCTTCGGAATATGTAGTCGGCCCACCCCAATATTGCTCAAGGAACATCTTTAACCGAAGAGCTGCCCCTTGCATATCTTTTTCGGGATACATCGGGCGCAATATGGGATTAGTTGCGGCTCTTGCATAAAACTGTGAAACGAAATCGTTGAAGAAAGGTTCTCCCCCGACTTCTTCATAAAAAGTACTCATGTACGCATTTCGCTATCAGAAACGTTCTTTGCTATTTGTAGTACAAAGTAAGAAGTAACAATGCACATCGCACCGCTGACATAGAAAGCAGCAGCATAATCACCAAGCTTTACTCGCAATATTGCAGCACCAAATGCTGCAATGCTTCCGCCAATCTGGTGTCCGGTAAAGACCCAGCCGTAAACAATGCTTGCCCGCTGTGGGCCGAGGATGGAACGGCAGAGCATGATCGTTGGCGGAACAGTTGCCACCCAATCCAAACCGTAAAAGATTACAAAGACCAGAGTTGATGGGTGGATAGTGGAGAAGAGAATTGAAGGTAGTAAAAACAGAGCAAGGCCACGTGTGCCAAAATAAAAGAAGAGCAATTTACGAGGGTCGTAACGATCTGTGAGCCAACCACTAAATAGCGTGCCGATTACATCGAAGATTCCGACTAAAGCAAGCAGAGATGCTGCAAGAGTTGTTGGCATTCCGTGATCGTGCGCAGCTGGAATAAAATGTGTACCCATTAGCCCACTGGTGGAAAGACCGCAGACGAAGAAGGAGCCATACAAGTACCAGAAATCTTTTTTCTTGGCACTTTGCCTCAAAGTATCAATTGCAAGTGCACCCGCGCTTAAATCACTAGGCGCCGGTGGTTGCCAGGAATCAGGTGCGCCGTACGGCAAGAGTCCAAGATCTGCAGGTTTTTCCCGTAAGAATAAGAAAACAAACGGCACAACAAGTAAAGCGAATGAGGAAACTACAATTGAAACGCTCTTCCAACCGTAAGTGTTCGCCAGGTGCGAGAGCCCAGGCAAGAAAATTAATTGTCCACTTGCAGTAGCAGCTGTAAGGATACCGGTCACTAATCCGCGCTTAGCAACAAACCAACGATTTGCAACAGTTGCTGCAAATACCAACGCCAAAGAACCTGTTCCAAGTCCAACAATTACACCCCAAGTAGCGATTAATTGCCACGATGATTTAATAAAAATAGTGAGAAATGCGCCGAGTGAAATTGTGGTGAGGGCTGACATTACGACGCGTCTAATACCAAATTTCTCCATTAACGCTGCAGCGAATGGAGAAATAAGGCCAAAGAGAAGCAGGTTTATTGCAATTGCAAGAGAGATTTCAGAACGGGACCAACCAAAAGCTTCTTCTAGCGGAACTACTAAGACCGATGGCGCAGAACGAAATCCAGCAGTTGCCATCAAGGTCATAAAGGTGACTGCGACAGCGATCCAGCCGGGATGAATTTTGCGGGCACTAAGAATAAGGCTCAATTAATTGGACTCCAGATACTTAGTAAGGAACTCGCGTTCTTTATCGGTCAGCGGGCGAGACTTCATCGTCTCAGTTGAAATCGCAACTTGCACGGTCATGACCTTTGCAAAGACTTTGCCTTGATCGCCAATTGTGAAAAGCATATTAAAAGATGAGTTTCCGATTTTTCCAATCGTAATTTCCACATCCACAAACCTGCCACCTTCATAAATTGGTTCTATGAAATCAACTTCGGCTCGTGCCACAACCATCTCGATTAAAGATGTTTCGCGCATGGCACCTGAGAATTCTTCCGTCGCCCATAAGAAACGCGCTTCCTGGGCATAAGTCAGAAACTTGGCATTATTTACATGACCCATTGCATCAAGATCATCCCAACGAACAAATTGCTTGCTCAAGAATTTCATTAGCGGGTCAGCTTTCGATAAGTAGCACGATGTGGACGTGCTGCATCTGCGCCAAGTCGCGAAATCTTATTCTCTTCATAGGATTCGAAGTTTCCCTCAAACCAGAACCAATGGGAATCACCCTCATAGGCCAAGATGTGTGTTGCAACGCGGTCCAAGAACCAACGATCGTGAGAGATCACAACTGCGCAACCTGGAAATTCGAGTAAGGCATTTTCTAAAGATCCAAGTGTTTCCACATCAAGATCGTTCGTTGGCTCATCGAGCAGAAGTAAATTACCACCGAGTTTTAAAGTAAGGGCTAAGTTCAAGCGGTTTCTTTCTCCGCCCGAAAGCACTCCGGCTTTCTTCTGTTGGTCAGGGCCTTTAAACCCGAACGCTGAAACATAGGCGCGTGAAGGCATTTCTACTTGGCCTACTTTTATATAGTCCAACCCATCAGAGACCACTTCCCATAATGATTTATTGGGATCAATTCCTCCACGTGACTGATCAACATATGAAATCTTCACAGTTTCGCCGATCTTTACATTTCCAGAATCGGCAGGCTCTAGACCCAAAATTGTTTTAAATAAGGTGGTCTTTCCGGCACCGTTAGGTCCAATAACTCCAACAATTCCGTTGCGCGGCAAGGTAAATGAAAGATCATCGATCAAGATGCGATCGCCAAAACCTTTTGTTAGGTGATCGATTTCCACAACTATATTTCCAAGACGCGGCCCAGGTGGAATCTGAATTTCATCAAAGTCCAACTTACGCATCTTGTCGGCCTCTGCCGCCATCTCTTCATAACGCGCAAGACGCGCCTTTGATTTAACTTGGCGACCCTTTGCATTCTGGCGAACCCATTCGAGTTCTTCAGTTAAACGCTTGGCGCGCTTGGCATCTTTCTGGCCTTCAATTTTTAGACGAGCTGATTTGGTCTCAAGATAAGTCGAATAGTTGCCCTCATATGGATAGGCGCGCCCGCGGTCGAGTTCGAGAATCCACTGTGCAACGTTGTCCAAGAAATAACGATCGTGCGTAATCGCAACGACGGCGCCTGGATATTTATTTAAATGTTGTTCGAGCCAAAGAACTGATTCGGCATCAAGGTGGTTGGTAGGCTCATCGAGAAGCAATAAATCTGGTGCTTCCAAGAGCAACTTACATAAAGCAACGCGACGTTTTTCACCGCCAGAGAGAAGCTTTACATCAGATTCAGGTGGTGGGCAACGAAGTGCATCCATCGCTTGTTCGAGCAAAGAATCTAACTCCCAAGCATTTCGGTGATCGAGTTGTTCTTGCAGCGTTCCCATCTCGGCGAGCAACTTGTCATAATCCGCATCAGGTTGTGACATCTCATCGCTAATTGCGTTAAAGCGATCGAGCATCGCAACAGTTTCGGCCACACCTTCTTTAACGTTATCGATAACGTTCTTCTCTTCATTTAGATGAGGTTCTTGCAACAAGATACCTACGGTGTAACCAGGTGTCAGATACGCCTCACCATTTGATGGTTGTTGCAACCCGGCCATGATCTGCAAGACGGTGGATTTACCGGCGCCGTTTGGGCCGACCACACCAATCTTTGCCCCTGGATAAAACATCAAGGTCACATCATCGAGAATTACCTTGTCACCATGCGCTTTGCGCGTCTTTTTCATCGTGTAAATGAATTCAGCCATGGGCAAAACCTTAGTGGCTCGTGTCGGTACAATTAACTATCGACCTCTGCAGGCGCCTGTAGCTCAGTCGGATAGAGCACTCGCCTTCTAAGCGAGTTGTCGCAGGTTCGATTCCTGCCAGGCGCACATGACTACACCCCTGCCCCACCTGATCTGGATTGACTGCGAAATGACTGGCCTTGACCTAGTTGGCGATGCCTTGGTCGAAATTGCGGTCTTGGTCACAGACTCTGACCTAAACGTTATTGGCGATGGCATCGATGTCGTAATTGCAACCACCCCAGAAAAATTAGCGGGGATGAATGAGTATGTAACTCAAATGCATACGACATCAGGGTTGATCACAGAAATTCCAAATGGAACCACAATGAGCAAGGCCGAAGATGCGATCTTGGCTTACTTAGAAACAACTGGCACGGTTGCTGGAAAATCTCCGTTGGCCGGAAATTCAGTCAGCGTTGACCGCAATTTTATTGCGCGCGATATGCCGCGGCTAAATGAATATTTGCACTACCGCACCGTCGATGTTTCATCGATCAAAGAATTGGCACGACGTTGGTATCCCAAGCTCTATTTCGCAGCCCCTGCCAAGACCGGCAACCATCGCGCCCTTGGAGATATCCAAGATTCGATCGCCGAACTGGCTTATTACCGCTCAACTTTGTTTATCCCGACCACTACGGGCAACGAGTAAGACCAGAGAGCAGGTAAGATAAGCATTCAATCAGCACATGGTGGACGTAGCTCAGCTGGTAGAGCACCCGGTTGTGGTCCGGGATGTCGCGGGTTCGAGCCCCGTCGTTCACCCCAAGTTTTTCTTGTCCGACTAAGCACTAAACGAGAGCGGTAGAAATGATCTTCGACGTAGTAGTTGAAATCCCAGCGGGCTCCCGCAATAAATACGAAATTAATCATTCAACTGGCGAGGTTCGCCTTGATCGCATGCTCTTTACCGCAACCCGCTTTCCACATGATTATGGTTTCGTTAAGAACACTCTTTCCAATGATGGTGATCCACTTGATGCTTTGATCATGTTGGATGAGCCAACCTTCCCTGGTTGCGTAGTTTCCTGCCGCGTTATCGGAATGTTCCGCATGACCGATGAAAAAGGCGGCGACGACAAGTTGTTATGCGTTGCAGCTGGAGATATTCGTAAATCCAACCTCAATGATTTAGATGACGTTCCGATTTACGAACTAGATGAAATCAAACACTTCTTCGAGGTCTATAAGACCCTCGAGCCAGGCAAGGAAGTTCATGGCGGAGATTGGGTCGGTCACGACGCCGCCGAAGAAGAAATCCTCGCGTCATATGCGCGATATAACGAAAGCCACTAATAATGCAGGCAATTAATTCCGGCGATACCGCGTGGGTGTTAGCAAGTGCCGCACTTGTTCTATTTATGACACCAGGACTAGCCATTTTTTATGGCGGAATGGTTCGCGTAAAGAGCGCGCTAAATATGATGATGATGTCATTTGCTGCAATCGGCGTAACGACAATTATTTGGGTGCTCTACGGATATTCCTTAGCCTTCGGTAAATCAAATGGTGGGCTAATCGGAAGCTTAGATCACATTGGTTTATCCAATACTTTGGATCAAGTAACTGGCCCCGAAGGCCATCAAATTCCCGTTCTGGCATTCGCTATGTTCCAATTAACTTTTGCAATCATCACAGTTGCACTTCTTTCTGGCGCAATCGCAGACCGTGCGAAATATGGTTCTTGGGTAATTTTCGTAGCTGTTTGGATTACTTTGGTTTACATACCTGTTGCGCACTGGGCTTTTGCTACTCAAGGCGGTTCTGGCGGTTGGATCATCGATAAATTAGGTGCACTCGATTTTGCGGGCGGCACAGTTGTTGAAATTAACTCAGGCGCGGCAGCGTTAGCCCTGGCACTTGTTCTTGGTAAGCGCGATGGCTTCAGACGTGATCCAATGCGACCACACAATATGCCACTCGTTCTTCTCGGTGCCGGAATGCTCTGGTTCGGTTGGTTCGGATTTAACTCAGGATCAGCACTCTCTGCAGGTTCGCTGGCAGCAACTGCAATGATTAATACTCAGATCGCAACAGCTGCCGCTGCAATGTCTTGGTTGGCATTTGAGAAAAAGCGCGATGGCAAAGCCACCACACTTGGCGTGGCATCTGGTGCGATCGCCGGTGCGGTTGCAATCACACCAGCCTGCGGATTCTTAAATCCACTTGGAGCGCTAGTGCTTGGTTTAATTGCTGGAGTTGCATCTAGCTGGGCTGTCACACGCAAATATAAATATGGCTATGACGATTCTCTAGATGTTGTGGGCGTTCACGGCGTTGGTGGAATCCTCGGAATGCTCTTCATCGGGCTTGCTGCAACAGTTACAGCAAATGCTGCAGGTAAAGATGGTCTCCTCTTCAGCGGCGGAACAGAGCTGATGCAGTCACAAGTAATCGCAATTATCGCTGTGGGCACATTCTCGTTCTGTGCTACTTGGCTAATTGCCACCGTCATTAGCAAAACGATTGGATTCCGCGCCTTCCGTGACGATGAGCTAAATGGCCTAGACACAACATTCCACGCCGAATCCGCCTATGACATCACCGGAAACTCAAACCGGTACTAGAGTTCAAACAAGAGAAGCGAGATAAATATGAAACTAATTACCGCAATCGTAAAGCCAGCCAAAGTCGATGACATTAAAGTCGCGCTACAAGCCGCTGGGGTTCATGGCATGACAGTCTCTGAAACGCGTGGCTTTGGGCGCCAAAAGGGTCATACTGAAATTTATCGTGGCGCCGAATACACAGTTGATTTCATTCCAAAAGTTCGTATTGAGCTACTTGCCGAAGACTCTGAAACTGCAAACTTGGTCGACATCATCGCCAATACAGCCAACACCGGTTCAATCGGTGATGGAAAGATCTGGGTTACACCAGTTGAAACCGTTGTCCGAGTACGCACTGGCGAGCGCGGAGCCGACGCTCTTTAACTTGTCGGTGCTTTAAAGCCAGGACATCTATCAAGCAGAGAAATCATCGCTGCTTTTTCAGGCTTGGTGACCCACAGCCCGTACTTTGCTTTCACAACAATCTGCTGTGCAACGTAGGCACAACGAATATCTTTACGTGGCGGCAGCCATGTTGCGGCATCACCGTCACCTTTCTGCGAATTCAATCGACCCTTTACCGCCAATAAATTAATCGGATCATTGGCAAATGCCATGCGCTTGTCATAACTCAACTTAAAAGCCCCGGTCTGCCAAGCATTAGATAGCGCCACCACGTGATCTATCTGCACATCAGAACTGGTAGCAACTCCTCGCAGAAACGAGATCTTCTCCCCCGAATATGGATCTGCCAAGATTCCAGAGAGAACAACGCATTCCTTGGTTCCATCTTTATAAACAATCGAAGTTAGATCGCGATACAAAATATCATTACGGGTATCACAGCCATTGCGATCAACATCAGACCAAGCCGGACCAAATTGCGATCTTTCATAGCCAGTCTTTGCCGCCCTACCTTTGACCGCCAACGTTTCCAATACCGCCACCGCTGTCTTTGGTGCTGCCTCAAGTGGGCCCTGACCCATAACAAATCCAGTAATTAACAGCACCGAAATGCGGATTTGCCAGCGACTCATGTCACCATCTTCGCCGCCGCGAGCGTGTTAGACAAGGCTCAAAGCCCTGATAGGGTCTGATCTTCATTCAAGCATTCGAACGTTTGAATGGGTTGTTAGCTCAGTTGGTAGAGCAAGGCACTCTTAATGCCTGGGTCGGGGGTTCGAGTCCCTCACAACCCACTTATATAAGTGAATCCGAGATCAATGCAACCGCGGTTTAAGGAATGGCAAATCCTTGCGTTGCTAGGAATGGCTTAACTTCCTCGAAGAAATCCTTAAGTGTTATTCCATGAGCCAATTTGAATGCTTCCTCAAATGTCTTGCCCTGTGCGACATATTCGTAGTTTTTCAGAATTGCAGCAACTCCTCCGTGCCAAGCAACAAGATAATCTGTCATTCTGCGACCTAAGCCGTATTCACATTGTCCAAGTTCTGAAAAACCAGTTGCATTATTGGTCTGCTGCCAATGAGTCCACGCTTTATTGCAATCGCTAAAGGACACAGGTGATTTCTCAAAACGGTTTAAATCACCGTAGTTAAATTTGCCTTTGCTCATTAGCGATCTAACTAAGCCACCAAAAGTTGAGGCGCTTCCTTCGCGATACCAGGAAGGATGGTAAGGATAGGACAACGAATTATTGGGGTCATTTCCGACGATAGCAGCGACAAACTGAGCATTATGAAATGTCTCGTGTGCGGATTCAAACCATGAGCCATCGATACCCGCAATGTTATTGTTCCAGCCATTTAGATTGGAGATAACTACCTTGCCGCATCCGGCGTTTGCGCCCGCTGTCGTTCCCGTTGGATTTTGGCCCACTAACCGTGGACAAGGTGATGCCATTTGTTTATCGGCCCACTCCGCTGTTTCATACATGTAATACATTGGAGAAATCATGCTTGACAGCATTTTCCCTATGATTTCAAAAGACACCTCTGCACTTAGGCGATTTTCTTCATTTCGCGGATGTGATGGATTCTCACTAATCAGTTTCACCTTGTTGTTTTCAAGTGCTGAAAGATAGGGAGCCCACTCCTTAATAATCGCATCCAACTGTAGATACAGATTGCGTTCAATTTCCGAAACCCCAGGGTATGGAACTTCCGGTGTAGGTGTAGGTGTAGGTGTAATTAACTGAACACGAAAGCCAACTCCTGGTCCTGAGGAAAATTTTGGTGCGCCTACTGCATCTGCTAAGTAACGCCAAGGTTTAGGCAGTGGAACCTTATCTTTCAATTTCAGGAATTTAGCAAATAGACCTTTACTCCCCATTACTTTTGTACAAGAAATTCCAAAGGTGTTAATTTGATATGTGCCTTTTGGAAATTTAACACCAACGATTACTTCATTTTTAGTTACCTTGTAATTGCCACAACTTGGAGTTTGGGGACCTGCATGATCAGTTCCATAGGTGGATGTTGGAAGCAGGGTAAGGATGAGGGCAACTAAAAGTCCATTGGAAACAGTCCCCTTAGTACGCATTCCAAAAGGGTAGCAAGAAGAGCAGATGAGTCAAGATCTAAAATCTTGCTCCAAACCTTGGATGAGAGGTGAAAGAAGTACTTTGCCTTGTAATCTGCTCAGATGAATCCTGAAGAGATAATTGAATATGCATCTCATGAATTTGAACTTCTCAGGGCAGAGATGGAAATACCTGGCATCGCCTTTGGATTAATACACGAAGGTAATCTGGTTTATTCAGCCGGATTAGGTGAAAGTATTATTGGTAGCGGAATCCAACCAACATCAAAAACAGTTTTTCGCATTGCTTCTATGACAAAGAGTTTTACAGCAAAGGCAATATTGGACTTGCGGGATAAGGGCTTATTACAACTCGACTTACCAATAACTACATATCTTCCTTGGGCTGCAACAATCGGTTTACCTGCTAACTCTGCTCCAATTACTATCCGCCATCTCTTAACTATGGGTGCCGGACTTCCAATTGATGATCCATGGGGAGACCGACAAGAGAGTTTACCGATCTCAGACTTTGATGAAATGGTTAAATCGGGGCTAACTTTCAACAGGAGTGTTAACACTGGATTTGAATATTCAAATTTGAGTTACGCGTTACTTGGAAGAATTATTTCAGTGGTGACTGGTGAAGAATTTGAACCCTTCATTAAGCGAGAAATTTTTGATCTGTTGGGCATGCAAGCTTCAACTTTCTTCACAGATGTTGTGCCAGATGAGTTCCGTGCCGTTGGGTATGCAAAATTTGCTTCTGGGCTAACTCCTGAGCCAACTATAAAAACTGGTGCCTTTACCCCCATGGGTGGCTTGCATAGCAGTGTAGATGATTTAGCAAAGTGGGTTTCAACGTATCAACTTGGCAGGATCGAGCAACAAACTCCGTATCGATATGCGCAATCAGGGATGGCGAAAGCAGTAAATGAATCCCCAGAAAGAATCGTCATAAGTGCATATGGATTTGGTTTATTCATTAATGATGATGCGATACTCGGTCGTTTTGTGCACCACTCTGGTGGCTATCCAGGTTATGGCTCTCATATGAGATGGCATCTTGAGTCAGGTTGGGGAATCGTCGCCTTAGGAAATTTGACTTACGCGCCGATGAATATTGCTTGTACAAATATCATGAATCATATTGCACAAATTCATAGGAAATCGAGTAAACCAAAGATAAATATGGGTAATGCAACACAAGCAGCGATGATTGCTATTAATGACCTTATTAATAAATGGGACGATGCTGTTGCTGATGAGTGGTTCACTGAAAATATGGATCTAGACCAGCCACGTGCAGAACGGATTGCCGAGCTGCGAAAATTGACATCAGGAAAAGATAATTGGAAACCCTTAGAGGGCTCAATCACTGCACAAACGAAATCAAATGTAACTTGGAAAGTTGAGAGTGGGGGCAGTGCCATCGAAGTAGAACTGCTTATGAGCCCTCAAAAATCACCGAAAATTCAGAAGCTGACTTTAAAATCAGCCAATTGAAACTTTGGCCCAATCTCTAATCTGAGTTGTGGATCAAAATCAATTGAACCCATACGTGTCCTATGAAGGCGATATAACCCGAACCCTTACAACCCACTTATGGCAAATATGAGTGTCGGACTATTCCCTAGTGGATATTGCAGGCGTAATCTCTTTATATGAAAACCAGAGCAACTTTTAAGACTACTTTAATGTCCGCCTTAATCGCCTTTTCTTTGTTTCCAACCGTAAGCCAGGCCACTTCCCACCCAAAAGTAGACCTACGTCCACCAGCATTCGAGATGGGTATTAAAGAGCAATATCCATTGCCTTTTTTTTGGTTATCTGGTTTGCGCGGAAATGTACCGGTGGCAGCAGGCAAACAAGGGCAAGGCGATCATCCATTATGTGCATCTGCAACAGATCCACATTGCGCAAATAGCGTGGACATACATGCTCTTTTAATTATTCCTCCATGCTATACCGCTGCTGATCGAGTATGTATTGAAGGATTAGAGATTGGCGCAGAAGGTAAGCCACTTGAAAGCGCAGTGCTAGACCATGAGTTCATGGGTACTAAGACACCGGGGGATAATAAATTGGGTTTGCCTGCTGGAGGATCGGGCAGTATCTGGACTGCACCATCAATTGCGCATCAAGGTAATGCACTTTCTTATGCGGTAGTTATCCAGGCCTCCTACCTCTTAGATAAAAAAATAGCCGCATCTTCTCAACAATTTGGTCCTGGTTATTTTAAGGCAGAAGTCATTCCGGTTAATATGAAAAAAGGCAGCTACTGCGGTTATGAACTTTTCGAGGTTGCAAAGGATGAATATTTTGGTGAAGTCAATACTGGGTCTCGGCAGGTTGGGAGCTGTAATGGAGGAGGGGGAACTGCTGGCGAGTGCATCTTGACCGAAACGGGATTTTGCGCCGCCCCGGCTGAATTTTTACCAAATACGAGAGTCGCTCTTACTTTGCGGATGGATAGTAAACTTACTGGTTGGCTTTTTGGAAGAATGAAAGATGTTGACATAGCAATTACTTCTCTAGATTCTAAAACTAATAAGTTACGGGTAGAAGCAACCTCAGTCAGTTTACTTACTGCAACGGGATCGGTTGAAAAAAAGAATTTAGCCAATTACCCAGATTTATATGCTTATAAAAAGAAGACTTGGTGGAGTGGTGATGGAAAGTTTGAAGATTCTCTTGCTTCTGCGGGCACTTTGACGACCACTACGACCAATTTTGAGGAATTTGCAGTGTGGGAGAAATTGATGAAGGCAAACCCAGAAGATAATTGGCGTTGGAATTTCGCATCAAGTAGTGATGACAGCAAACAAAATTGTTTTGCTCAAGCAGGAAAAGATAAATTGATCGGATTAGTAACAACTAATGCGCCAATTTACTGGGGAGGAGCACCTATATTCCAAGATGGATCGTTGAACTATAAGGTGGCTGGGTTACATTTTAAAGCAGATGGTACTTTGTTTAAAGGTTCATATGACTTGGCAATACGATCAGATGTTGCCAGATGCCTATATGGATTTTCAAATGCACCAATCATGGCAAATGTATCTGTAACATCGAGCGATGGCGGGGCTCAAAATGTCGCTACCGAATTAGTCACCGAGAAAGGTGGTTGGATTACTCTTAGCGCAAAGAATTTCACCTTTTCATCTCCGACCATCAAAGTGAAATTGACGCAGGCTGGATCGACCCCACAAGCAACTTCTAAGGGGGCAAAAACATCTTCAGCTGCACCAATTACCAAGAAGACGATTGCCTGCGTGAAGGGCAAGACAACTAAGAAAGTTACTGGAAACAACCCAACATGCCCTACCGGTTACACAAAGAAGTAGCCACAGACTTAAGAAAATTGTTGGCTTGATAGTCGGTTATGAAGTTGATGTCATGCCATATTCCTCTAGAAGGTAAAGTCGCTGCCACGAAGGTAAGATGTCGCTAAAGCTAGATCTAAGGAGCCTTCGTGTACGAGCAAGTCGATGGCGATTACCGGGCTCTCGGTAAAGATAATCCCCGCCCACGCCGTAATTTTAAACTCGTCGCTGGCCTTGGTCTACTTATTTGTGGATTTATTGGTGCCACACTCGCTCAGACTATTAATATCAACGCAAATGATCGAGTCGAATTTGGTCAAGGTATCGTCACGCTTAAGGCCTGTGACTCATTTATTTCAATTTCCTTGAATCCTTCTGCGGCTACTTTCTCGGGAGTTAACGCTGCTGGTGCGCCATATGAAAATGCATCTCGCGTCCGCAGCATCCTATTTACTGGACTTGATACACGAGCCTGTGCGGGAAGAACTATCAAGCTGCAACTCTTTGCGGGCGAGTCCACAACAGCCATGTACTTGTTCTCCGAATCACAAACTGCAACATCAGTAGATAGCGCATTTTTAGTAATCGATGCCGATAAAACTTTGGATCGGGCGTTGAGTATTACTCTGCTTAATTCACAAAATCAGAACATAGAACGCTCTAGCACTGATCAATCATTGGTTTACAGCACAAACAGCGCAACCTACACACTTGAATTCTCGGCGCCATTAGCTTTAATGAGTGATGTCAGCCGCGTAAGCGTTGAAACTAGTATTACTTAAAACGGGGTGGTCATTGTCGCCAAAGTACCGTTTTCGTTTGATTTTAATTTCCAATCTGGCGCAAAAACCTCAAAAAAAGTAGTACCTAATCCTCGCTTCTTCGTTGATTTTAATTTTCCATCATCTTGTACTTCAATATGACAAATTTCCTCTTCAATCCACACGATTACTCGCACATTCTTAGCCTTACCGTGGCGTATGGCATTTATCACCGATTCTTCAATAAGTTGCGAGATGACCTCTCCGTTCCTGCAAGTCTGGCTAAGTTCGGCAGGTAAATCCATCTTTATTCTGGTCAAACCACGCCAAGTTTGCACGAGTTCATTAAGTCGAAATTCTGGAATACGAATATCTTTCTTCTGATAAGGCAATTTCAGATGATCAATACGTTCCAAAACCTTACGAGTTGTCTCGGTCGACATAGACGAGAAGTCAGAATCTGCTGCCTTTAAGAGCAGAAGTTTGCTGGCTGTCAGTTGTGCTTGAACTTCAGCATGTAAATACTGGGCATATTCTGACTCTGCATTTGAATTGATCCCTGCATTGAGAATTTCCCGAAGTTTTTCCTCCGGTAGCAAACTTCTTAACTGTTCTAACGCTTTATCGCGTTCTTCATAGGCAGATAGAACCATCGTCCCGCACGCCGCGAATCCAATAAAAGCGGCCATCGAACCAATTTGTAGCCAAACTATTCTCATAATACTTAGATACGGATCTTCATTTAGAACAAAACTGATGTACGCAATAATCGGTCCTTGAACAACTACATAAAACACGAAGTAGAGTCGGTTATTAAATCGAGTGTCCTTTCTTGCTCTAATAGAGATCGAATCTGCGAGATTAATTAAGAGATAAATAATAACAAGTGTAATTGATAGAAGTAGAATCGAATTAAACAAAGAACCATAAGCGGATCGGCCTGTAAGGAGGAGTGGAGTGAGCGCTAATGCATATAAGAAAAACGGGATCCTGGTTTCTAAAAATGACTTTCTAAGAACCCGCCATGGATGTATTCGAGGCCAAATCAATTCGGCTTCTTTCCATCTTTGTGAACTATTGGGACGAATATTCTTGGCAATTACTCGGTCAATTGCTTCAGCTTGTTGAATGAGAGTCAATCCATCAGATTCTTTAGCAAGAGAATCTTCTAATAACTTGCCAAGCTTCGCGATGGCATCCTGACGTGGCGTATCATCGATTTGATCACGGTTTTTTGATGAAATAAGTTGAGCGATTGACTTATTTGATACAAGTGCAACCAGAAAGTCTCTTAAGTTTTTCTCAAACTTACCCCAAACCCCTTTAATCATCGAGACCATCACAAAAAGATAGAGAAAAACTAGTCCAGAGTTCAAAGCTCGAAAATATATTGGAAGAGGATCTGTCACTAAAAAGACGGGAGCGATTAAATTTAAAACACTCCCTTTGATAGTACCGAGAACGAATGCAGATATTAGGTGCACTCTTCCCGAAAATCGCTTATTCAAATAATGGACAAATGGAGCCATGCTGGCATGAGAAATTAAGGCGATTGCAGTCCATAAAAGTGAATTGCGAAAATTAAATTGATCTGGGTTGATAAAAATTATTGCAGTCAGGACTGAAAGTGGAATTGTGCTCCAAAAGGCCTCCCAGGTTACTACTCGCTCGTGCAAGAAAGACCTATAAGGCAAAAATGATTCCTTGATTCTAATAAGAATTAGAGTTGGTTTCATTTCTTAAATATCCTCAAATCTAGAATTTTAGAGACTAATTTTTTTAATTTCTAAAATTGCATTAGTCAAAAGTATATTAGCATTATTGATTATATCGGCCGCATTTGACCTCGTTAAATTTAGATCTTCATCTTCAGTTAAAAGATTCAAGGAAAGTAGCGCCCCAGAAATTTGCCCTTGAAGCGCCCCTTGATTCGTTGAGGTATTTGCGGCCTCAAGAATTTCATTCCTATTGTTCTGTAAATTGAGTAGCTCTCTTGAACTAGAGCTCTGATCTATCATTGATTTAAGTATTGAAGAATCTCTCTCCAGGAACGACAGAAATGATGAGGCAAGAAAAACCGCAAATGTTATCTTCGCCGATGAATACCAAGGATTTAGCGGTTGGTCGAGATTGAAGATTGCTGGCACAAGCCGGGAAGCATAAAAATATTGGATCGCAAAGACAGATATAAAAGTTGAAATTAAGAGGAATTGCTTAAGATCACTTTTGGCCTTCTGTAACAGTCTTTCAAAGATCAGAAGTGCGCCCCCAATGATCACAGATCCGAATAGAGAGCTCAGGACACCGGAAATCGAATTCCGACCAATTTGGACAATGACTCCACCAATAGAAAGAAAAAGAATCGAAAGTTTTACAGATAATTTGTTCGGCCATATTGCCAGCGAGTTTTTGGACAAGATAAAGAGGCGCGAAGTCACACCGGTGCGCGGATTAGGAATTGATTCTAACTTATCTAAATTAACGCGCATTTGATACGCCAGATGATGAGCTTGCCCTTCCAGCGATTGAAGGGATTGCCGCAAGGCATCTGACGCATCGATTTTCTTTAAACCGGAAGTTAGATGTTGAAGCTGGATAACTTTTGGCACCAGACTTTGTTGAAGTGTAACGATCGCTTCTTCCTTCATAGCGCTCTGCTTTGAATTCAGATCTGCATTCTCACTCAAAATAAATCCATTGAGGGATCGAAGAGCAGATTTCTTTGTATCTATGGCGTAGATAGATCCAAATGAATAGGCAGCAAATGCTAAACCCAGCGTAGAAAATAATACAGATGAAAGAATTCGACTGGATGTATAGGACTGATAATTCAAAACTGATGCGGCATAGAATTCAGAGAAAAACCCACGAATCACACCAGTCATCGCCCAAACCATAAGACAAAGGAAAAGGTTCTGTTCTCGAAGTTTTCTATTTTTTAGAACTGTGAGCGCACTTATATGCAAAAACAGAAATGATGTTAATTCTCCTGCTAGGACAATCTTTAATTGATTGTTGAGATTATTTGGGGCTAGCACAAATTCACGCTCAAGTGCAAAGAGGAAGCTCAGAGGCAAGTAAAGCACCATGGATGGCATTGATACTGCCGTGCGTCCAGTAGAGACCAATTTAAAGTGTTGCAGCCATGCCTTCATCGGATTACAACTTTATCTTCCAGCCACATCCGAACTGCAAGAATGCGCGAGTTAAAATCTTCGTGACTCTTGAGGCCTAAGGCTAAAAAGGTTCTTTGCACTAAGGCTTCAGTCGCTCGCAATGAAGTACCAAGCTGGGTGGCTATCGCAGCATTTGTGTAACCCTCAGCGATCATCCTAAGGATTTCTCCCTGAGATTCACTAATGGCAATTCGATTACTTTCCGTAGCTTGCCGAGGCGATTTATCATTTATCTGAGCAATGGAATCTTGAACAGCGTTGCTAAGCGCTGCAATGGTTTCAAGTTCTGACTTGACTAGATAAATAACATTTTTTGGCAACTCTGTGCCGCGTGGCAGCGCCAAGTTTGCAGAGGCGTGGGAGGTAAGAATGACTTTGCCAATCCAGGGTCGCTCAGCATCTAGCAAGTTGAGTAAGTCGGCACCGTTTGGTGCGTTAATTCCGAAATTCAAATCTGTAACGACCGCGTGCGGGTCGAATTCCTTAATTGCTTCGATCGCTCCGGTGATCGTATTGACTGCAATGACCTCATAATTGGCATCGCTAAGAATCTCGCGGAGAAGATTGAGTGTGAACTCTTCATCTTCTGCAACAAGTACTCTCGTACGAAAAGCAGCCGACATCAATAAACCTGTATCTCTACTAGTGGTCTAGGGTATGAGAAGTCTATGTGAGGTACCAATTATTGATGGCCAAGGTATTCGGGCGTTACTTCAAATCCGGTTGGGGTACCCCGCTATTTATCTATATTTTGATGCGCTTTCCAAGCGCGCAGGCTACGACTTAGGGTGATTTAATTATTTCCATCACGTCGCTAGATGCGATCTTGTGCAAAAACTATTTATATC
Organism: Actinomycetota bacterium; assembly: GCA_009698815.1. Lineage (GTDB taxonomy): Bacteria > Actinomycetota > Actinomycetes > Nanopelagicales > Nanopelagicaceae > Planktophila. The sequence continues at coordinate 65,036 of WLPJ01000008.1, forward strand.
CTTTTGGACACTTCGGATTGATTCCAGTTACCTTCTTAATCAATTTTCCTTTTCTGCAGCTAATTGTCTTTTTCTTTGAAGCCACTTTCTTTAGCACCGCTTTCGTTGCCGAAGGAGTCGGTGATGGTGTTGCAAAAACCGTACTCGGAGTTGCACTTGGCTTAGGCGTTGGAGTCAAAGAGGCAATCGGCGTTGGCGCAATTGTCGCAGTTGCTGTCGCCGAAGGCGTTGGCAAAGGGGTTTCAGGCGATGTTGGGGCAGATGCACCAGACCCACTAGACCCACCAGCTGGCGCCGGCGAAGTAGGTGCGGCAGTTGCTAAACCCAGAAGAAAAGTAAGGCCAGTTGATATCTGCGTCGTCGAATTTCCGGCTTGGTCACGCAGAGGATTAATGAATAATTCCCAAGTTCCATTTGCTAGGGTGCTAGGGATTGCTATTACCGCACGATAAGAAGCATAATTTGGTGGATCACCTTTATAAGGGATTGCTGCATTGGCGGGAGAAAATGTCTTTTCGCTATTTCGCAATTTAAAAGTGATGCTTGGAATTTTCGCACCGTTGGAATCAGTATCTGCTAATCCTGAACCTTCATCAGAAACAATAAATTCAATGGTTAACTCCCCTCCCGATGAAGTAAGTATTGTTGGCGAGAGATTGATGGACTCAATTATTGGCGCGGTGGTATCAGCAACATCGGCAGAGGCGAGTATTGGAGTAATAGATAAAGTTGCAATTAAGGTAAAGGACAACAATAATTTTCGCATTCACCAATTATGAAGCTACATAGGGCAACTATTAATCGAAAGTGATTTAGAACTTCAAAAGGACCCTAAAACCATGAAATTACTCTGGTAGGCATTGGGTTTTTACAACACCGAAGGACACGAGAAATTCTAGGGGTATACCCAACATCAGGGGCGCTTTAGAATTGGGCCATGCTCCGCCCAGCCTTTCATTTAGCCCCAAAAGCAAAGAAGTCTGGGCTCATAATCGTGTTGGCTCTGATCGCTGGGGTTTTTTATCCGGTCCAAGCCGTGGCAGCGGCCAATATATATGTCATTCAAACTTCGAATATTAAATTCGGTAATGGTGGTACGAGTTCTATTGGTAACGATGGCTTTCTATTGCAACCTTTCTATAAGAGCAGTGACGGTAATTGGTACAAACTCACCTACTCTTCATATCCCCTTCGTTATGCGATTGGCACTAATGATGCAAGTTATTCCGGCGGGACTGGATGGAATCTATCTGGAAATATCATGAGTTCCGAAACAGGTGGTTTTTCTGGTATGACGATCGATGACGCAAGTGGCTTTGTGACTACTTCCACTGCAAATGGATTGAATTATGGATATGGAACTTTGGTGGTCTCGGTAAATGTTACAACCGGCTCTCGAACGTTCAAACTTACAAACACGTACGTCACCGGTCAATCTGATTCTTATGTCAAGATCACAACAAAGATCACCAACACTTCTGGGGTCACCCTGAAAAACGCTCGCTTATGGGTGGGGACTAATGATGACTGGGTTGGTATATCTGACGGTCCTAATAAGCAACGCGGAAATATCAACACTGGTTCCTTTGTAAAGTCTGCTACTGCCGCTACTAGATCGCCAGCGCTGAGAATTACTAGCGGTGCCGAAGGTATTCTCTTCTATTCAACCGATGACAACGCAACAACTTCAGTCAACGGCTGTTGCCAATTTTCAAATGTTTATAACCAGGACCCGGCAACTGCTTCCCTGGACATTACCCACGATGGTAGCTACGCCATGTTTTCAAATTTTAATACGATGCTTGCGGGCGCATCAGATCAGTTCAGTTGGTATTACGCTGCGGGGGCACTGGCAAACTTGGCAGTTGTTATTACTACCGTTGCAAACGCCTCTGCGCTAACTCCAACCTTTGGCACTTACACCCCTACTTCGAATGGCTTCACCGTTCAGATCAGTAATTATGACGCTGCCTATACCTGGGCGGGAACTGCCACAGCAAGTGGCTCTGTCGCAATTAGTGGAACCGGTCTTGTTACCGTCACCGGGGTTGCTGCAAATACAGCATCGACTGCAACTATTACTACCGTTAGATCTGGTTATGTCAGTGGTTCTGCAGCAACTGCAGCAACGACATCACTTGTGGCAGCGCTAACTCCAACCTTTGGTACACCAACTCGAACCGCTAATGGCTTTACCGTTCAGATCAGTAACTACAACGCTTCCTATACCTGGGCAGGAACTGCCACGGCGAGTGGAAGCGTTGCTATTGACGGAAGCGGTCTTGTTACTGTCACCGGGGTTGCTGCAAATACAGCATCTACTGCAACTATTACTACCGTTAGATCTGGTTATGTCAGTGGATCTGCAGCCGCTCCTGCAACGACTTCACTTGTGGCAGCGCTAACTCCAACCTTTGGTACACCAACTCGAACCGCTGATGGCTTCACCGTTCAGATCAGTAACTACAACGCTGACTACACCTGGGCTGGAACTGCCACAGCAAGTGGCTCTGTCGCAATTAGCGGAACCGGTCTTGTTACTGTTACCAACGTTGCTGCAAATACAGCATCAACTGCAACGATTACCACTACCCGATCTGGTTATGTGGGTGGATCTGCAGCCGCTCCTGCAACAACATCGCTTGTGGCAGCACTGACTCCAACCTTCGGTACACCAACGGCCACCGCTAATGGCTTTACAGTTCAGATTAGTAATCACGATGCTTTATACACCTGGGCAGGAACTGCCACAGCAAGTGGCATCGTTGCAATTAGCGGAAGCGGTCTTGTTACCGTCACCGGGGTTGCTTCAAATACTGCATCTACTGCAACGATTACCACTACCCGCTCTGGTTATGTCAGTGGATCTGCTGCTGCTCCCGCAACGACTTCACTTGTGGCAGCGCTAACTCCAACCTTTGGTACACCAACGGCCACCGCTAATGGCTTTACCGTTCAGATCAGTAACTACAACGCTGACTACACCTGGGCTGGAACTGCCACAGCAAGTGGCTCTGTCGCAATTAGCGGAACCGGTCTTGTTACTGTTACCGGGGTTGCTGCAAATACTGCATCAACTGCAACGATTACCACTACTAGATCTGGTTATGTGGGTGGCTCTGCTGCTGCTCCCGCAACGACATCACTTGTGGCAGCGCTGACGCCAACCTTTGGTACACCAACGGCCACCGCTAATGGCTTTACCGTTCAGATTAGTAACTATGACGGCGTCAACTACACCTGGGCAGGAACTGCCACAGCAAGTGGCTCTGTCGCAATTAGCGGAAGCGGTCTTGTTACTGTCACCGGGGTTGCTGCAAATACAGCATCTACTGCAACTATTACTACTACCCGATCTGGTTATGTGGGTGGATCTGCAGCCGCTCCTGCAACAACATCTCTTGCTACACAGGCTGCATTGAGTTTGGTTTCAGAAACTGTTGTATACGGAAGCACTCTTTCACTCGTTGGATCAGGTGGATCTGGTTCAGGAGCTTTTACATTCACCAAAACATCCGGTACTTGCACACTAAGCGTTGCAACATTAACGCCTGGAGATGCTGGTTCACTTTGTACTATTACAGCTACAAAAGCTGCGCAGGGTCTTTACACATCTGCAAGTTCAGTCTTTACAATCACGGTTACACAAGCAGCGCAAGCAACGCTGACTAATACATCAACCCTTTCTAGAACTTATGGACCTGGGGCTGCTCTCTCTGTCAGTGGCGGAAGCGGAACAGGCACCGTCACATATGCCGTCACTGGATCAGGTGCCACCGCAACGGGCTGTTCCATAACTGGATCAACTCTGACCGCAACATCTATTGGTACATGTAAGGTCACGGCAACAAAGGCATCGGATACTAACTACGCCGCCGTAAGTTCTTCCGAATGGACCATGACTTTCACTGCGGCAGCAGCGCTAACGATTACAGCAGCAACATTGGCTTCAATTCAATTTGGTTCATCCACACCGGCAAGATCTTCCACAGCAAGCACCTTGGTTGGCTCGGACGCAATCTCCTCACTGACTTACACATTTACTAACCAGTCTGGTACTGCCAGTTATTCATCGACTACTCCCCCAACTGCAGTAGGTAGTTATTACGTCGCTCCTTCTGCTGCAGTATTTAGTTCGGGCGGATCAGGTAACTACGCCTCTGTTACATATACAAGTGGAACTTACATAATTGCACCCGCAACCCTTAGCGCACCTACTGCTATTACTGCATCAACAGTTGCCGGCTCTTCAACATCACTGAAGATCGCCTTTACCAACGCATCTAATGCCACTAGTTACACAGCGCGCATCTATTTAGCATCTGATGGAACAACTCTTATTGCAACTGCCACCTCTTACACCTCAAATACTGCAATCACCGGACTAAGCGCTGGCACCGCCTATAAAGTCACGCTGACCTCTGTTGGAGATGCCAACTATGCAGATTCATCTGCCTCAGCTCTTTCTAGTCAGATAAGCACTCTTTCGGCCGCTGCTGCTGCCACTATCACTAGCCCAACTAGCATTAGTAAGAC
>WLPJ01000009.1 GCA_009698815.1 Actinomycetota bacterium
CAGAACTTGAAGAACGCACAGTCACACCAAGCCTTGAGACATATCTCAAGATCATCAAAGATAGCGGTGGCACCGTAAATAAGCTTGACCTTTGGGGCAAGCGCCGTATGTCATTTGAAATCTTGAAAAAAGGCGAAGGTATCTACGCAGTTGTTGATATGAACTGCGAACCAGCCGCAATCAAAGAGTTGGATCGCCAACTTAATTTGAATGAATCGGTATTACGCACAAAGGTTATACGTCCCGAATAATCCACATCCCTGGAGCGTCGCTCCCGGTATGTCATCCGTAGACGGTAATTTAAAGCAAGGACTCCACGAGTAGACAAGAGGTAAGTAAATGGCAGCAGGAGATACAACAATCACAATGATCGGCAACTTAGTTGACGATCCCGAGCTTCGTTTCACACCATCAGGTGCGGCCGTTGCGAAATTTCGTGTTGCCTCAACACCTCGTTATCTAGATAAGACAACGAACGAATGGAAAGATGGCGAGAGCCTTTTCCTTCAATGTCAGATCTGGCGTCAAGCTGCTGAGAACGTTGCAGAATCGTTGACTAAAGGAATGCGCGTCATTCTCTCTGGTCGCCTGAAGCAGCGTTCATATGAAACTAAAGAAGGTGAAAAGCGCACAGTATTTGAGGTAGAAGTTGATGAAGTTGGTCCATCACTACGTAACGCAACTGCAAAGGTGACACGTGCACAACGCGCAGGCGGAACAACCGGTGGATTCTCGGCACCAGCTGCAACCGGGGCAGAGTCATTTAATGACGATCCTTGGGCTGCTGCTTCAACAACAACAAATGCAGGCGGCGGATGGGCAACCACCACTTCCGAAGAACCACCTTTTTAAGCCTTTTCCAACTAACCATCCATTCCTAGTTAATAATCTAAAAAGTTAAGAAGCTAGGGCCCACTTAAAAGGAGCACCACAATGGGAGCAAGAAATAACCGGAACCTCAAGGAACCGAAGAACAAGGGCGCAAAAGCTGCTGCCTTAAATAAGAAGTTCAAGAAGAAGCCTTGCAGCTTCTGTCGCGACAAGGTGACATATATCGATTACAAAGATATCGCCACCCTTCGCAAGTACATTTCCGATCGCGGCAAAATCCGCGCTCGTCGCGTCACTGGCGCATGCACACAACACCAACGCTCGGTTGCAACAGCTGTTAAAAACAGCCGCGAAGTTGCACTCTTGCCTTACACATCGACAGCTCGCTAAGGGGGAATGACAAAATGAAACTCATCCTAACTCGCGAAGTTCCAAAGGTCGGTTCAGCTGGCGATGTAGTAACCGTTAAAGATGGTTATGCCCGCAACTTCTTGTTGCCACGTGGCGTAGCAATCGCATGGTCACTTGGTGGAGAAAAGCAGATCGAAGGAATCCGTCGCGCTCGCGCTGCACGTGAAGTCCGCGATATCGATCACGCTAAAGAGATCAAGGCATCACTAGAAAATGCATCAGTTATCGTCAACGTAAAAGCTGGCACAGCTGGTCGCCTATTCGGTTCTGTCACAGATAAGGACATCGCTGCAGCCATCAAGGCAGTAGCCGGTGTCGATATCGACCGTCACAGCATTAAGACTGCTGGACATATCAAGAAGGCTGGAGATCACACAGTTAAGGTTTCACTTGCACATTCAGTTGTTGCAACAGTTACCGTGACAGTGGTTGCAGTTAAGTAATTTAAGAGTAAAGAAAACCCCGGCCGCTAATGTGGTCGGGGTTTTCTCTTTTGATTTGGCCTTATCTCAGCAATTGAGAAGTCATAAATTACTTTCGTACACAGGGGTTAGGTATAAACACCCCACCTCTGACCTGCACTTTCCTCAAAAAGTGCCACCTCTCAAAGAGTTACCCACACCAGGCGCACAGGGATTTACACAGGAAAAGGTAGTTATCCACCTAGTTGTGCACAGCTTTATCCCCAACCCTTTTCGCTTTTGTCAGTGCCAGGTGGGAGGTTTCACCCGTGAGCATCGCCGAATTTCCCAACAACTCATCAAGAGCAAATGCCTCCTATAACAACTCTCAAAATAACGTGGGTACCGAATTCGAGCGCACACCACCACAAGATTTAATCGCCGAACAATCTGTTCTTGGTGGAATGCTTTTATCGAAGGATGCGATTGCAGATGTACTCGAAATTTTACGCGAACGAGATTTCTATCGTCCTGCGCACGAGCTAATTTATGATGCAGTTCTAGATCTTTATGGTCGCGGAGAACCAGCCGATGCGGTCACTGTTTCTGCCGAACTCACTAAGCGCGGAGATATTGCGCGCGCTGGTGGCGCACCTTACTTACACACTCTAATTTCATCTGTACCAACTGCGGCGAACGCAAGTTATTACGCGAAGATTGTTCGCGAACATGCAATTATGCGCCGCTTAGTTGAAGCCGGAACAAAGATTGTGCAACTCGGTTACAACGTCGAAGGTGAAGTCGATGACGCGGTCGATCAAGCACAAGCCGAAGTTTATGCAGTAACCGAACGTCGCACATCCGAAGATTATGTACAACTCGCAACGTTATTACCTGAAGCACTAGATGAAATAGAAGCGATTCAAAAGGGTACCGGCATTGAAGGTGTTAAATCAGGATTCCGCGATTTAGATTTACTTACACATGGATTCCACCCCGGCAACATGATTATTTTGGCAGCGCGTCCAGCCGTTGGTAAATCAACGCTTGGTCTTGATATCGCCCGCCATGCATCAATTCATGATGGAAAAACTTCAGTAATCTTCTCACTGGAAATGTCTCGCTCTGAAATCACAATGCGTATGCTCTCTGCTGAAGCGCGCGTTGGGCTAAATAACATTCGCTCTGGCCAGTTAACTGATGAAGAGTGGTCAAAGTTGGCGCGCCGAATGGGCGAAATCTCTGCAGCACCTTTATTTATTGATGACTCGCCAAATCTTTCCATGATGGAAATTCGCGCTAAAGCCCGCCGCTTAAAGCAGCGCCACGACCTTAAATTAGTCGTTATCGATTACTTGCAGTTGATGACTAGCGGCAAGCGCGTGGAAAACCGTCAACAAGAAGTATCTGAATTCTCGCGCCACCTAAAACTTATGGCGAAAGAGTTAAACGTTCCCGTTATCGCTATCTCGCAGCTAAACCGTTCACCAGAACAGCGCTCAGATAAGAAGCCGATGCTTTCAGACTTGCGCGAATCTGGTTCGATTGAACAAGATGCTGACGTAGTTATCTTGCTCCACCGCGATGATATGTATGACTCGCAAAACCGATCAGGTGAAGCAGATCTAATTGTGGCAAAGCACCGTAACGGACAAACCAAAACTATTACAGTTGCCGCACAACTTCACTTTGCGCGCTTTGCAGATATGGCACCTAACGCCGGTGCTGGACGCGACTTCACTGCTCCGCAAGATCCTGCCGCTGGTGCCTGGAACGAATAAATTTATTTTGCGTTATTTTTTGCGCGATCAGCAATATAAATACCAATTAAAACAATTGCTCCACCAAGTAATTGAATCGCACTCCATGATTGCGATAACCAGATCCAAGCGAATATGCCGGCAATTACCGGCTCCAACATTCCAATAACACTTGACGTTGACGCACTTAGCCTACGAATTCCACCAACTACAAATAAATACGGAACTATTGTTCCAAAGATAATTATGTAAGCAATTAATAACCAACCAGGTGCGCTGTAATCAGAGAATCTACCCTGCAGATTAATCTCTGTTGTAAAAATTTCAGTTGGGAAATTCCAAATTGGCAATACCAGCGACCAGAAAAGCCCAGCAAATCCCATCCCCCAAACAACCATCGCTTGTGCCGAACGTTTTGTGCCCAGCGATTGGCTCATTAAGAAATAAATTGCCAGCGCCATAGCGGCGCCAATAGCCCCAAGAGTCCCGATTAAATCGAATACAAAGCCTTGCCAAACTTTGGCGACCAAGATCAGACCAAATAACGCAAGCGCAATTGCGACCCACATATCTTTTGCCACTTCTGTTTTACGTACGAATTTGATCCATAGAACGATCCAAATGGGAGCGGTAAATTCCAGGATTAGCACCAAACTCAGCGGAACGCCCCGTGAGATACCAATGAAGTAACCCAACTGCACCATGGCATAACCGAAGATTCCGTAGAAAATTAAGGTCGGAATTTCGCGACGTTCAGCCTTTAGCGATTTACGGTCTTGAATAAAGGTAATAAGAAAAAGCAGAAAAAAGGTACCGATAGCGCGAACTTGGGCCAATCGAAAAGTGGTCATATGGTCTAGAACTAAAGTGACGATTACCCCGTTAAATGAGAAAAAAATCGCGCCTATAACAAGATAGAACTCACCACGGTACTTACTAAGCATTAGGTGAGCCTATCTGAATCTAAAGTTAGAAAGCGCTTTCTGAGATCTCCATAATTGAGTTATCAGCACCTTCAACGATCTTACGATCGGCTGCGATGTGGGGCAGGTAATTCGCAACAAAGAACTGCGCCGATGCGATCTTGCCAGCATAGAAATCTTTATCTTTGGCAGATGCTGTGCCAATACGCTCAGCTGCTATATCTGCCTGGCGCAATAGCAACCAAGTTGTGATGATGTCGCCAACGGCCATCAAAACACGCGAAGTGCTTAAGCCAACCTTATAAATTTCAGGAGCTGATTCTTGGGATGCCATGGCATGTCCGACAAGAACACCAACCATGCCATTGAGATCGTCCAGTGCTTTAAGTAGCGCTTCTTTCTCTTGGGCATGTGCGCCACCAGATTCGGCAAATGTTTTAATCTCTTTACCAAGAAGCCCAAGTGCTTTGCCGCCATCTTTTACAACTTTGCGGAAGAAGAAATCAAGGCCTTGAATTGCAGTTGTACCTTCATACAAAGTATCGATCTTGGCATCGCGAACATATTGTTCGATCGGCCAATCTTGAGTAAAGCCAGCGCCACCAAAAGTTTGCAGTGATTCTGTACCAAGTAAAGTCCAAGACTTTTCAGATCCATAACCTTTTACTACTGGCAAGAGCAGATCATTTAGCGCTTCCATTAGCTTTGCTTTTTCTTCATCCCCGGCAACCTTTGCCAACTCAATTTGATCTTGAATTGAGGCTGTATAAAGCATCAAGGCGCGCATTCCTTCAGAGTAAGACTTCTGCACCATCAGCGAGCGACGCACATCTGGGTGGTTAATGATTGTTACGCGAGGGCTGGCTTTATCGTTCATGACCTTCATATCCCCGCCTTGAATGCGGGTTTTCGCGTAAGAAAGAGCCTGCTGATATCCAGCCGCTAAAGTTGCAATCGCCTTGGTACCAACCATCATGCGCGCGAACTCAATAATCTTAAACATCTGCGCGATTCCTTGGTGAACCTCACCTAGCAAATAACCAACCGCAGGTTCTTTTTCTCCAAGATTTACTTCGCAAGTAGCAGAGACGTTAAGCCCCATTTTACTTTCTAGAGATGTTACAAAAACACCATTGCGTTTTCCAAGGTCGCCTGTCTTAAGATCAAACATAAACTTAGGAATTAAAAACAGGGAAAGTCCTTTTGTTCCCGGTCCGCCACCTTCGCGGCGCGCAAGAACAAAATGCATAACATTTTCGTAGAAGTCAGCATCTCCTGATGTGATGTAGCGCTTTGTTCCGGTGATGTGCCAAGTGCCATCTGCTTGTTGCACAGCCTTGCTGCGACCGGCGCCAACATCGGAACCCGCATCTGGTTCTGTTAACTGCATCGTGGCGCCCCAGTGGCGATCGACCATTAATTTGGCCATCTGCTTCTGATCTTCTGTACCAAGAACATATGCAACATGAGCGAATGCATAACCAGATGCGTAAAGATGAACTGCTGGATTTGAACCAAGGACCATTTCAGCAATCGCCCAACGAACCGCTGCCGGAACTTTCATGCCGCCTAAATCAACCGGCGCATCAAGGCGCCACCATTCACCATCTATATAAGATTTGTAAGATTTAATAAAACTTTGAGGAAGTGTGACATTTCCAGTTTCTTTATTAAGGATTGCACCGATGCGATCTCCTTCAACAAAAGATGCCGCAAGATCATTTTCAGTAAGGCGCTTCATCTCCTCCAACATCCCCATCGCAGTTTCGCGATCGAGTTCACTGAAGATGGAAGTTCCAAGAACTTTTTCGGTCCCAAGCAGGTCAAAGAGGCAGAATTCGATATCGCGCAGATTGGCGGTGTAATGGCTCATGGGCAAATAATGCTACCCACCAGTAACTTAAGCAAGCCCAAGCGCGCACTTTGCCTGACTTTTCCTTGGGGTCAGATAGGCTCGCGGCGTGCTTCTAAGTGATCGCGATATCCGCGCAGAAATTACCGCCGGCCGCGTATCCGTTGAGCCCTATGAAGAATCGATGATCCAGCCATCTTCAGTTGATGTCCGCCTCGATAAATTTTTCCGCGTCTTTGAAAACCATAAATATTCGGTAATCGATCCATCGATCGAACAGTCAGAGCTCACCCGCGAAGTCGTTGCCGATGATGGCGAAGCATTTATCTTGCACCCGGGCGAATTCGTTCTGGCCAGCACCTACGAAATTATTACCTTGCCAGATGACATCGCTGGGCGCCTGGAAGGAAAATCATCCCTTGGTCGCCTTGGGTTGCTCACCCACTCAACTGCCGGATTTATCGATCCTGGTTTTTCCGGACACATCACCTTGGAACTTTCCAACGTTGCTAATCTGCCCGTTAAATTATTTCCAGGTATGAAAATCGGTCAGCTCTGCTTGATCAAGCTTTCCTCCCCTGCCGAGCACCCATACGGTTCAGCAATTTACGCTTCACGTTATCAAGGTCAACGCGGGCCGACCCCAAGCCGTTCCTTCATGAATTTTCACCAGAGTAAGATCAAGTAACTAGCAAGGGAATACATCCCTGGCTTAAGGGGTTGGAGTAACTATGGAAATCATCATCGCGCTCGCCGTAGTCGGCTTACTTGTCCTTTTCTTTATCGCGCAATACAACCGATTAATCCGCTTAAATATCAGCGTTGATGAATCTTTTGCACAGATCGAAGTACAACTAAAGCGCCGTACTGATCTGATCCCCAATTTGGTTGAAACTGTTAAGGGTTATGCCGCACACGAACAAGGTACCTTCGACGCAGTTGTTACAGCCCGCGCCAAGGCAACAACAGCATCAACTGTTGCAGATGTCGCAGCCGCTGACGGTATGTTGACGCAAGCACTTCGTGGGTTGCTGGCAGTTGCCGAGGCGTACCCAGATCTAAAAGCATCGTCTAACTTTCTCTCCCTTCAAGAAGAACTTTCAACGACAGAAAATAAGGTTGCCTTTTCTCGCCAGTTCTATAACGATAATGTGCGCAATCTAAATACTGCTGTAAAAACCATCCCCACTAGCTTCTTTGCGGGTTTTGCCAAAGTAACAGAGCGCGAATTCTATGAAGTCGAAGATCCACAATCACGCAATGCGCCAAAGGTAACTTTCTAACACCTAATGGCAACGCACGATTTTCGCGCACAAGAGAGTGCAAATAAAGGTAAGACTTATTTTCTGCTTGCAGCAATGGGCTTACTCACTGGACTTGTTGCTTACGCAGCGCTTACCTACTTTGGCGCTGGCACATCAACGTTTATGGTGCCACTTGCAGTAGGCATTTCATTAATCGGAGTTTGGGGTTCTTATTATGGCTCTGACAAATTAGTTATCACTATGACTGGTGCCAAAGTCATTCAACGTGAAGATAATCCAGAACTATTTAATGTAATTGAAGAAGTTGTAATCGCTAGCGGGCTACCTATGCCAAAAGTTGCAATCGTTGTGGATAGCGCACCAAATGCATTTGCCACAGGTCGCGATCCGGATCATGCGCTAATTGCATTCACAACCCGCATCCTAGAAATTATGGATCGCGATGAACTGCAGGGCGTAATTGCCCACGAACTATCTCATGTTGCCAACCGCGACACTTTGGTCTCTGCTGTTGCTGCAACCACCGCTGGCGCAATTGCAATTCTGAGCGATTTTCTAATGCGCATGATGTGGTTTGGTGGGGGACGTCGTGATCGCAATAGCAACGCTAATCCAATTATGTTGGTGGTTTCTTTATTCGTTTTAATCTTGGCACCAATTGCAGCAACGCTGCTTAAAAGTGCAATCTCGCGTCGCCGTGAATCACTTGCTGATGCAACCGCAGTTTCCTTTACGCGAAACCCAGCAGGCTTGCGTAAAGCGCTAGAAGTATTGGCTGCAGATTCAACTGTGGTTCATCAGAAATCAAATGCGGTTGCCCATATCTGGATCGAATCTCCGCTGGATGGGAAAGCAGTTTCAAAGATGTTTTCTACGCATCCACCGATTCAAGAGCGCATTGCAACCTTGCGCGCTATGGAATCTTTAGGCCAGGGCAGCTAGCGCCATTTAGTTAGGCCAGATTAACTAGCGCCATTTAGTCGCGAGACTAAATCCAACTCCCACGAAACTAAAGCCAATAATCATGTTCCATGCACCGATACCCGGGATCGGATAGCGAGTCTGGCTGACGTAGAAAATAACGATCCAGAAGAGGCCGATCAAGAAATTGGCGACCATAACTGGCGCTAACCAACTTGGACTCTCAAGCGAGCCATGTGGCTCGGCATCATAAACCTGCTCTTCGTGAGCGTGGCTCTCTTGGACTTTCTTACGCAATTTCGACTTAGGCATGGGCAAAGGTTACAGGCTAAACCCAATAGATGGAACTGCGAGAGACGGAAAGAGCGAACGCCTTTGTCCTGCCAGAATTAGGCCATGGCCCGCATCCTCGTCGTCGATAACTACGACTCATTTGTCTTTAACTTGGTTCAGTATTTGGGCCAACTAGGCGCAGTTTGCACCGTGAAGCGCAACGATGAAGTTTCAGTGAGCGAGGCATCTGATTACGACGGCGTTTTAATTTCACCAGGACCCGGAACCCCAGAAGAAGCGGGCGTAAGTATTGAGTTAATTAACTATTGCGCAGAGAAGAAGATTCCTTTATTTGGAGTTTGTTTAGGACATCAAGCAATAGCGGTCGCATTTGGCGCAACCGTTTCGCGCGCACCGGAATTACTACACGGGAAAACATCACAAGTAATTCATCAAGGTAAAGGTGTATTAACAAACCTACCTTCACCATTTACCGCAACTCGTTATCACTCACTTGCTGTAGAACGTGACACCGTGACTGATGTACTTGAAATTACTGGCGCAACCGAATCCGGAGTTGTTATGTCACTTCGCCACAAGACCTTGCCAATTGAGGGAGTTCAATTTCATCCCGAATCAGTATTAACTGAACACGGACATTTAATGCTGGCTAACTGGTTGGTGCAATGTGGAGATACAGGTGCGCTCGCAAAATCAGTTGGTCTCTCACCCGTTGTGGGGCGCCGCTCTTAAATTACGGAGCTTTGTTAATAGTAATTGTTACTGGCTTACCAATTGTTTGTGTTGTTCCAGCATCCGGTGCTTGTCTAATTACAACTCCAACGCTCTGCGTTGCATCGTAATCATTGAATTCGCGAACTAGGAATCCTGCCTGGATTAAGAGCGTCTTGGCTTGAATTGCTTCAACACCAATTAAGTTAGGCACTTCGACTTCACCGCTAGCAATGGTTAATACAACTCCAGAGCCGGCTGTGATTGTTGACCCTGGTTGCGGAGTAACGCTAAGGACAGTTCCCTGCACTTCATCAGAAGGTGCAGCCTCAGTCTTTGCAATAACTAAACCTGCGGCGGCAAGTGATGCGCGCGCATCTATCAAAGACATTCCAACTAAATCATCAGGAACGATTGCATCGCCTGGACCTTTAGAGATAGTCAAAGTAACTGCCGATCCTTTTGTGGCTTGCGTTGTGGCAAGTGGGATTTGGCTGGCCACGCGGTCATTTGGGATACGTGGATCGGGGGCGCGCTGAACTGTGACCGTGTAGTCACTTAACAGCGCGCGCGCTTCAATTTCTGTTAGACCAACCACGTTAGGAATTGCATTACCTAAAGAAGGTGTGGATCCACCATTTAAGGAGAGCCCTAGAACTGCTGCAACACCGATGACTAGTACAACTAAACCAGTAACAATCACAGTACGTCGTGATGCAAGTGGCGCTCGGGCAACTTTAGTAGAAATATTTTGTCCCGCTCGAATCTTATTAATATCTAGCAACATCGCATTTGCGGATGCGTAACGATTTTCTGGTTTCTTGGCGAGTGCAACAGTTAAAACAACTTCCACGCTTTCGGGTAGATCTGGTTGTACCTGTCGTGCAGGAACAAGTGCACCTGAAACATGTTGGTAGGCAATTGATACGGGAGTTTCACCACTAAATGGAGGACGACCGGTAAGTAATTCGTATAACAAACATCCGGTTGAATAAATATCGGTTGGTGTATCCGCGACTTCACCAAGTGCTTGCTCGGGAGATAGATATTGAGCGGTTCCGACAACGTTCCAGGTGCTAGTTAGCGTCGCACCTAAATCATCCATAGCGCGGGCAATTCCAAAGTCCATCACCTTCACATCACCCTTATTGGTGATCATTACGTTTGCAGGTTTAATATCACGGTGCACAATGCCGCGTTGGTGTGAGTAATCAAGTGCTTCCAGAATTCCGGAGCCAATTTCAAGGGCGCGATCAAGTGGCAACCTTTCGCCACCATGAATTAATTCGCGAAGAGTATGGCCTGAAACTAACTCCATAACTATGTATGGAGCAGGGTCTTCACCAGAGTCATAAACCGCAACTATGCCGGGGTGGTTTAAACCCGCAGCAGCCTTTGCTTCTTTTCTAAAGCGCGAAACGAAAGTGGGATCTTTTGCTAAATCACTACGCAGAATCTTTACGGCAACTTCGCGAGATAAACGTTGATCTTGCGCAATGTATACATCAGCCATTCCGCCGGTGCCGATCATTTCACCAAGTTGGTAGCGGGCGCCCAAGATTTTATTCATCATGGCTTAGCCGCTCCAATCTTTTCTATGTCGGTAGAACTTGACTCGACTAAGTCCGCGATAATTATGGTGACGTTATCGGGTGCACCATTTATATATGTTGCATCCACCAGTGCATCAACAGCTTCTGCGGCACCTTTACCTTTAATCAAAGATTTGATTTCCTTATCCGTTAGGACTCCAGTGAGTCCATCGCTGCATAATAAGTAGCGATCCTTAATCTTTCCTTCGAAAACTTGCAGGGCGGGTTCTAGATTTCCTTCCCCCATTAGCGCTTGCGTGAGCATCGAGCGCTGCGGGTGATCTTGCGCATCAGATGGCGATATGACTCCCTTGTTTAATAACTCTTGCAAGACGGTGTGATCGGCACTTAACTGGTCTAAATCGTTGCCGCGCAAGCGATAGGCGCGCGAATCACCAACGTGAAGCAGAGAAATTTCTGCACCACTAATAAATAAAGCGGTGAGGGTGGTTCCCATTCCAGCTAGTTGCGGCTCATCCTGAGCGACCACGTGAATTTGACCATCAATTGTGTGCAATGAATTCAAAAAAAGATCACTTGCAGAATCAACATCAATTTCTGCATTTGTAAATGTTGGTGCAATGGCGGCCAAAGTGTTTATTGCAACCGATGATGCGACTTCGCCTCCGGCGTGCCCGCCCATTCCGTCGGCAACTGCGATTAATTGCGGACCGCTTAGTGCGGAATCTTCATTGCCATTACGCACTAAACCGACAGCCGAACGCGCTGCGCATTGGAAGTACAACTGGCTCATGAGGATTAGCCTAATGGTGTTAATCTCAAACTATGAAGATCTACGCTCACCGCGGGGCATCTCATGACTTCCCCGAGATGACAGCGCTGGCCTATGAAAACGCGGTCAAGCAAGGTGCAGATGGTTTCGAGTGCGACCTTCGACTTACCAAAGATGGCGTTGCAATCTTGTGGCACGACGCCGATTTAAAGCGCCGCGCCGATAACGATGCCGTTGTTGCAGAGACTAAATTGAAAAAACTTAAAGCTATTTACCCTCAGATCCTGACACTTGATGAATTCCTAGATTTTGGTATCACTGAAAAAAAATCGTTATTACTGGAGACAAAACATCCAGTTCCGTCTCGTACCAATATTGAAGAAGTTATCGTTGAGAGATTAGCGAAAGAAAAGTCGCGCATCAAGAAATCAGAAATAGATATAACCGTAATGTCGTTTTCATGGTTTGCAGTTGAGAAAATCAAATCACTAAATAAAGAAATTTCTACTACGTTTCTGTTGCATGATTACACCCCTTGGTTTACCGCACGCTATTCATCGGCTCAATCAATCGGTCCAGGAATTAATTTACTGCGCAAAAATCCGGCGCTAGCAAAGCGCATAAAGAGCACTGGCCGAAAGTTAAACGTATGGACGGTTAATGAAGCATCGGATATAAAGCTCTGCCAGCAGTTAGGTGTCGATAATCTGATTACAAATCGTCCTGGCTATGCGCGAGAAGTCCTAAACAATATTTAATTTGGGGATTAATAGGTGATTAATAGGGGAACCTTGCGCACTTTTAAGCAGGTATCCTTGACCAGTGAGCGCAGCAGAAAGCCAAAGATTCGCCTATTTAGGACCTGTAGGCACCTTTACTGAGGCTGCGCTAAAGAAGATCACTTGCGATTCAGATGTGCTCATTCCTTATGCAAACGTAACTGCAGCGCTAAACGCGGTTCGCCAAGGTGAAGCTCAATTCGCACTTGTTCCAATTGAAAATTCTGTCGAAGGCGTCGTCGCTCGCACATTAGATGAGCTAGCAACGGGGGATCCTCTAACAATCGCCGGCGAGGTCACTTTGCCTGTGACTTTTGCACTAATGGCAAAACCCGGCACAAATAAGATCTCGCGAATTGGCACACACCCACATGCGGAATCACAATGCCGCTCTTACATTGCCAAGAATTATCCCCACGCAGAAATCGTTCCAACTAGTTCAACGTCGGCCGCAGCCGAACTTGTTAGCAAAGGCGAACTCGATGCCGCGATTGCATCGAGTGTGGCAGCCGGACATTTTGGTTTAGAAATACTGGCAGAAGATGTTGGAGATAACGCCGGCGCCGTTACGCGCTTTATTTCTGCGCAAAAACCAGGTTGGATTCCTGAACCAACCGGCCACGACCGTACTTCCATGGCGATCTTTATTGATATTGACCATGCAGGTGCACTGCTTGAGATTCTGCAAGTATTTGCAAAACGTGAAGTTAACCTGACATTTATTCAGAGTCGTCCCACCGGCCGCGAGTTAGGTCACTACCATTTCATTATTGATGTCGAGGGGCATATCAACGATCCAGCGGTTGGCGGAAGCATCGCCGAGCTGCAGGAAATTTGTGACGACATCAGATTCTTAGGTTCGTATCCAAGAGAGGCGCAATAATTATGATTGATATTAAATTCTTGCGTGAGAACCCTGATGTAGTTCGCGCCTCTCAAAAAGGTCGTGGCGAAGATGTCACTATCGTCGATCGCGTGCTGGTAATTGATGAAATTCGTCGTGCTGCACTCTCCGAATTTGAGACTTTGCGCGCCGAGCAGAATGCGCTATCTAAATCAGTTGGCGCTGCTAAAGGCGACGAAAAGGCAGCGCTCCTTGAAAACGCAAAATCCCTAGCGGATAAAGTAAAAGCGGCAGATGCCAAACGCACCCAAGTTGAAATAGAAGCAAACGCTTTAGTTATGCAACTTTCAAACCTTTTAGATCCAGAAGCGCCGATTGGCGGAGAAGCAGATTTCGTAACCATCGAACATGTTGGAACACCACGCGATTTTGCAAAAGATGGATTTGAAGCAAAAGATCATGTTGAGCTAGGCAAACTATTAGGTGCAATCGACACCGAACGTGGCGCCAAAGTTTCTGGATCTCGTTCTTATTATTTAACTGGTGTTGGAGCGATGTTGGAATTCGCACTTGTTAACTATGCAATTCAAAGCGCGCTAAAAGCAGGTTTTACTCCCGTCATTCCACCAGTGTTGGTTAAACCAGCTGCGATGGAAGGCACTGGATTTCTAGGACAGGCCGCTGAAAATGTCTATCATCTTGAAAAAGATGACTATTACTTAGTTGGAACAAGTGAAGTTCCACTTGCGGCGTATCACATGGATGAAGTGCTCCCAGCAGAGAAACTACCGATGCGTTATGCCGGGTATTCATCTTGCTTCCGCCGTGAAGCCGGAAGTTATGGCAAAGATACTCGCGGGATTATTCGCGTTCATCAATTTGATAAAGTTGAAATGTTCTCTTTCTGTAAGCCCGAGGATGCCAAAGCCGAGCATGCCCGCCTTTTGCAATGGGAGAAAGATTTCTTAAATGCGATGGAGATCCCATTCCGCGTAATTGATGTGGCATCAGGTGACTTGGGATCAAGTGCGACTCGTAAATTCGACATTGAAGCTTGGATCCCAACCCAGAATGCATATCGTGAAGTAACAAGCACCTCTAACTGCACTGAATTTCAAGCCCGCCGTTTAAATATCCGCTACAAAGATGGCGATGGTACCAAAGCGGTTGCAACACTTAATGGCACATTAGTAGCAATTCCGCGAATGATTGTGGCTATTTTAGAGAACCACCAAAATGCTGATGGCACGGTAAATGTTCCGGCATCACTACAACCATTCCTAGGTACAAAAAGATTTGAGCTTGTGTGATTGAACGTCGCCCCAAATTAATTGCAACAGATCTTGATGGCACGATCGTTCCTCATAATGAGGGAATATCACATCGGACGATTGCCGCTTTTACCAAGGCGCGAGATCTAGGTGTTGAAATATTTTTTGTGACTGGTCGACCTCCGCGTTGGATGAGTGATATCAAAGAAGCATTTGATTTTGGAACCGTAATCTGTTGCAACGGTGGGCTTTTATATGACCTACATAATGACAAAGTTCTTGAAGAGTGGATGATTGAACCAACTCAATTACAAAACGCCGTAGATGTTCTGCGAAAGACAATTCCTAACGTTTCATTTGCAGTTGAATCAAACGATCACTTTCATCGAGAGATTGCTTACATCCCACGTTGGGATATTGGAATGGATAACGTGGGTGTTGACACGATTGACTCAGTCACTAATCGCCCAGCACTAAAGTTATTGGCTCGCCTATCGCAACAAGAAATTTCTGCCGATGAAATGTTGGCGCTAGCGACGCCAGCCTTACAAGGAATCGTAAATGTCACTCATTCTGCAACTAATGATTCCCTGCTTGAAATTTCGGCGCTTGGAGTTTCTAAAGGTGAAACACTTGCAATGATGGCTGCACGAATCGGAATCGGTGCAGAAGATTGCGTTTCGTTCGGTGATAACCCAAATGATTTCTCGATGTTGCAATGGTGTGGACGCTCATACGCAATGATCGATGGCCATCATGCCGGACCTGCAAATGCTAAAGATGTTGCACCACCTCATAATCAAGATGGCGTGGCGATTATTATTGAAAAGCTTCTGGAACTTCCGCAGTAATTAGCGCCGATTTTTACTGGCTGAGAACTTCGGGTAATCTCTCCCACGGAGGGCTCGCATAGCGGCCGAGTGCACCGGTCTTGAAAACCGGCAAACGAAAGTTTCGTGGGTTCAAATCCCACGCCCTCCGCCAGTTTTCTCACAGGTTGTGGCTGACTTCATAGCCGATGTACGGCGTTACGCCTAGCCACATTTTGCATTCAAGCGCACACTTCTCTTAGTGATCCACAATCCTTAATCAGGAGCTAAAGGGGTAAAATGTCCGGAGTCTTTTCTCCAACTCGCGCCAAGATTAAAGAGCGCACGCTTCGCACTGACAAGTGGTGGATACAACCTGCGATTACCTTCGGGGTTTTATTGAGCTTCGTTATTTATGCAACGTTCCGCGCATTCGAAGGTGCAAATTACTACAAAGATCACCTGATCTCGCCATTTTATTCACCATGTCTTTCTGAAGCATGTCTACCCGAAGCAACAATTCTTGGTTGGACTCCAGTCAGCGCTGAAATTTTTAACTTTGCACTTTCACCGGCGCTAATTATTTTGATCTTTCCACTTGGATTCCGTATGACTTGTTACTACTACCGAAAGTCTTATTACAGATCTTTTTGGATGTCACCACCTGCTTGTGCGGTTGCTGAACCACACAAGAAATACACAGGTGAAACTCGCTTCCCACTGATCATTCAAAACTCTCACCGTTATTTTTTCTACGCAGGCCTAGTTCTCAATGTCATTCTTACTTATGATGCAGTAATCTCTTTTAAAAATCCTGAGGGTGAATGGGGACATATGAGCGTTGGCTCGCTTGTCCTTTTGGTTAGTTCAACACTGCTCTGGTTCTACTCAGCATCATGCCACTCTTGCCGCCACACCATTGGCGGGCGCTTAAAGAATTTCTCAAGGCATCCAGTTCGTTACAAGCTATGGAGCTGGGTTTCAGTTCTGAATCATTCACACCAACAGTTTGCTTGGTACTCACTTGCCGGGGTTGCATTTGCCGATATCTACGTTCGCCAAGTTGCAACTGGCGCCTGGACCAATTTCTACTTCTTCTAAAGGATGCCAATAGATATGACAACAGATAAATCAACTCTAGAACGCCATAAGTACGACGTTCTTGTAATTGGTGCAGGTGGAGCAGGGTTGCGTGCTGCAGTTGAAGCTCGCGAATCAGGTCTGCGCGTTGCAATCATCTGTAAATCTTTATTCGGCAAGGCCCACACTGTCATGGCCGAAGGTGGTGCTGCCGCATCAATGGGTAACGCGAACTCAAACGATAATTGGCAAGTCCACTTCCGCGACACAATGCGTGGCGGAAAGTTCCTTAACCATTTCCGTATGGCAGAACTACATGCCAAAGAATCTCCAGATCGCATCTGGGAACTTGAAATGTGGGGTGCGCTCTTTGATCGCACTAAAGAAGGAAAGATTAGCCAACGTAACTTCGGTGGACACGAATACCCACGTCTTGCCCACGTTGGCGATCGCACGGGTCTAGAACTAATTCGCACGATGCAACAGAAAATAGTTGCCCTGCAACAAGCAGATAAGCGTGAGCACGGCGAATACGAGTCACATATTAAAGTTTTTGCAGAACTTACAATTACCGAAATTTTAAAAGAGGACGGCAAAATTGCTGGTGCATATGGTTACTGGCGCGAATCAGGATCAGAAGTTTTATTCGAAGCACCTGCGGTGATTATTGCAACTGGTGGCGTCGGCAAGACTTTCAAAATTACCTCTAACTCTTGGGAAGGCACTGGCGATGGCCACGCTCTTGCCCTAAAAGCGGGCGCTAATTTAGTTGATATGGAGTTCTTACAATTCCACCCAACTGGAATGGTTTGGCCACCATCAGTTCGTGGAATTTTGGTTACAGAATCTGTTCGTGGTGAAGGCGGAATTCTTACCAACTCAAATGGAGAGCGCTTTATGTTCAAGTACATTCCAGATGTATTTAAGGATAAATACGCTGACAATGAAGCCGAAGCCGATCGCTGGTATGAAGATCAAGATAACAATCGTCGCCCACCAGAGTTATTGCCTCGCGATGAAGTTGCGCGCGCGATTAACTCTGAAGTTAAAGCAGGCCGCGGTAGTGAGCATGGCGGGGTGTTCCTAGATGTTTCAAAGCGTCTATCTGCTGAAATAATTAAGAAGCGTCTGCCATCTATGTGGCACCAGTTCTATGAATTAGCCGGCGTTGACATTACAAAGGAGCCAATGGAAGTTGGCCCAACTTGTCACTACGTGATGGGCGGCGTTGAAGTTGAGCCGGATACTGCAGCAGCAGTTGGCGTACCAGGGTTATATGCAGCCGGTGAAGTTGCTGGTGGAATGCACGGCTCTAATCGTCTTGGCGGAAACTCACTTTCAGATCTTTTGGTATTCGGTCGTCGTGCAGGAATGGGCGCCGCCGCTTACGTTAAGCAGACAACTGCAGTGCCAGTAGCGGAAGCAACAGTTGCATCAGCTGCCGCAAGAATCGAAGCGCCATTTGCACGCAGTGGTGGCGAGAACTCTTACTCACTTCACGCTGAACTGCAGGAAGTAACCCACAACTTAGTCGGCATTATTCGCACTGGCGATGAACTAAAAGATGCGATTGCAAAGATTGCAGATATCAGAAAACGCAGCGCCAACGTGGCAGTCTCTGGCGGACGCAAGTTCAACCCAGGTTTCCACTTAGCATTCGACTTAGACAATATGTTGTTAGTTGCCGAAAGCACCGCTAAATCTGCGATCGGTCGCGAAGAATCTCGTGGTGGTCACACACGCGATGATTTCCCCGGTATGGATATGGGATGGCGTCAGCACAACCACATCTCATCATTTGATGGAATACAAGTAACAGTGCGCAAGCAAGCGCTGCCATTTATGCCAAAAGAGCTATTTAGCCTCTTCGATGTTGAGGAGTTAAAGAAATATATGACACCAGATGAAGTTGCGAAAGGCGGCTCTAACTAATGGCGCGCAAAATAAATCTTCGCATCTGGCGAGGAGATGCAACTGACGGTGGCCTACAAGATGTTCAGGTAGAAGCCAACGAAGGCGAAGTCGTTCTCGATGTAATTCACCGCGTACAAGCGACCCAAATGGGTGACTTGGCAGTTCGTTGGAACTGTAAGGCCGGCAAGTGCGGTTCTTGTTCTATGGAAATTAACGGTAAGCCACGCCTTGCTTGCATGACGCAGGTTGCTGCATACGGTGATGAAACGATCACGGTTACACCGCTTCGCGCATTTCCTGTGATCAAGGATCTAGTTGCTGATGTCTCATTTAACTATAAAAAAGCGATGGAGATTCCTGCATTTGAGCCACCAAAAGAGCTAGTTCCAGGTGAGGCCAGAATGCAACAAATCGATGTTGAGCGCTCGCAAGAGTTCCGCAAATGTATCGAGTGCTTCCTCTGTCAAGATGTATGTCACGTAGTCCGTGACCATGAAGAGAATAAGAAATCCTTTGCTGGCCCACGTTTCTTTATCCGTATTGCAGAACTTGATATGCATCCTCTTGATACTTTGAAAAACCGTAAGCGTACCGCGCAAGAAGAGCACGGACTTGGAATGTGTAACATCACTAAGTGTTGTACTGAAGTTTGCCCAGAGCACATCAAGATCACAGACAATGCAATCATTCCGATGAAAGAACGCGTCGCAGATATTAAATATGACCCAGTCCGCTGGTTAGGTTCAAAGATCCGCAAACGCGAGGGTATCGTTTAGAACATGAAGTCTCTGCTACTCGTCGCAATTGGCGGCATAGCAGGCACATTGGTTCGCTTTGCCCTTTCTCTTGTAATACCTAATGATCGCACCGGAACCCTTGCTGCAAATCTAATTGGCGTCGCACTTGCCAGCGCTCTGTTGGTTCTTATGGAACGTCGTGATACACCTGAGTTGAGACATCTTCTGCTTCCGGGATTCTGCGCCGGTATGACAACTTTCTCGGCCGTAACTGTTCAAGTATTTGAGCCAGCATCTGGCGGTGCTCTTTTCCTGGCAGCAAATATTTTCTTAAGTCTGTTGGTTGTGATTATTGTTTTGCCGATTAGTCGTAAGTTCATTCCGGTGCACAATTGAATACGTTATATGTAATTTTAGGCGCAGCAGTTGGCGCACCAGCCCGCTTTGCGATTGATCAATATTTTAGAAAATTTACAGATAGGCCGCTAGGAACATTTCTAGTCAATGTTTTTGGTTCATTTTTGATCGGGCTAACCTTTTCAAAGTCTGAGAAAGTTTATGATTTAGTCGCAGTTGGTTTTGCTGGAGCATTCACAACCTGGTCAACATTTATGCTCGATATTTACTTGGGCTTTGAGCTAAAGCGTTACAAAGCGGTCGCCCTGAATCTCAGTGCTTCGCTCGTATTCGGCCTGCTAGCAGCGTGGATAGGCATCCAGCTCGCCTCGTGATATCATCTGATATCACATCGGAGGTTTTAAATGGCAGACCTGCTCATTCGGGATCTAGCGCCCGAACTCGTTATCGCACTTGATGCCAAAGCAAAAACGCTCGGTATTTCACGAGTTGAATTAGTGCGCCGCACAATTACCCGTGACATAGCTATTTCGGCAGAATCAGTTACCGAACAACACCTGGTGGCGCTGACTGAACTCTTGCCGGATCTTGGTGACGTTGAAATCATGCGCGGCGCGTGGAGTTAGAAAACTGGCTGATCGATAAGTCTGCACTTGTACGCCTTAGCGATTCACCGCAGCGAAAACTTTGGGCAGAAAGAATCAATTCTGGTTCAGTACACCTCTCAACGATGACTCGATTAGAAGTCGGATATTCCGCGCGCTCGTCACAAGATTTGGAAAGCGCGTTCGCATCCCCACCTTTAGTAAAGATGCCAATCGAAGGGGTAACTCCGGCAATTGAAGAACTGGCGTGGCAAACGCTTCGCCAATTAGCAAGGCGCGGACAACATCGTGCTCCATCAATTCCTGATTTATTGATTGCAGCAACAGCACAATTATGCGGCTTGATCGTGCTTCACAACGATAAAGATTTCGAGTTAATTGGTAAAGCAACAGGCCAGAGAGTTGAAAAGCTAAAACTCTAACCGAGAATTGAAGCCATCCAAGCTTCGATTGCATCAGGGTGGCGTGGGATATTTTCACTTAAATTGCGGCAACCATCGGCTGTAACAATGACATCATCTTCGATACGAATACCGATACCGCGATATTCAGGAGCGAATAGTTCATCATCAGGTTGTATATAAAGTCCTGGCTCAACAGTTAAAACCATTCCTTCACGCAGTACACCATCGCGATACATATCTTGACGAGCATGTTCGCAATCGTGAACATCAAGACCAAGGTGATGGCTAACTCCGTGCAGCGTCCAACGACGATGCAGACCAACTTCTGGTTGCATTGACTCTTCAGCGGAAATAGTTAAAACACCCATGTCTGCCAAACCTTGCGCAAGAACGCGTTGTGCAGCGCGGTTAATTTCTAAGAATTGAACTCCAGGTTTGACTGCTGCAAAACCAGCTAGCTGTGCTTCATAAACCAACATATATAAGGTGCGTTGTGCTGGAGAGAATTTTCCATTGACCGGCAAGGTGCGAGTTATATCTGCGGTGTAATAAGAATCCATTTCGACGCCGGCATCAAGTAACAACAATTCACCGTTGCGGACAGCGCCATCATTGCGGATCCAGTGCAATACGCAGGCATGTGATCCAGCTGCGGCGATTGTCGTATATCCAATGTCATTGCCTTCTAGACGAGCGCGTCCAAAGAAAGCGCCTTCCACAATTCTTTCACCACGTGGATGATCTGCTGCTGCCGGCATTGCCGCAATTACATCGCTAAATCCGCGACCAGTGGCATCTACGGCTGCCTGAAGTTCGGCAACTTCATACTCATCCTTGACCAAACGTTGCTCGGATGTAAATGTAAGAAATTCTGCTTCGCGCGCATGCTTAGAAATTAACTTATCCATCAAAGCATCTTCACCGCGAACAAGAAGTGTCTCTTTACTAAAGCGCAGCAGGTCTTCAATTTTCTCAACATCGCGAGTCTGGATTTGATAAACGGTATTTGCCTCATCAAGTGTGAAATGTCGACCTACCCAAAGTTCTCCGTACTTACGATCTGTATAAAAAGCATCGCTCTCACGTGTGGAGCGAGGATGCAGGTATAGATAGGAATCGTGTCCACCGGTTTCATTTGGTTCCATGATTAATACTGAATCTGGAACCGCATCGGCACCCTGCACACCTGCGTAAAAAGCAAAAGCGCTGTGAGGACGAAATACGTACTCAGTATCGTTTGAACGAGTTTTGTAATTTCCAGCCGGAATCACGATACGAATATTCGGGAATGCTGCAGATAAAACCTGGCGACGGCTGAATGCATAAGTAACAACTTCAAGTGGTTGCAGTCCTTCTAAGTTCGATGGTGCCCAACCTGTGCGCATAAATTCAGCGAACTGCGTTGGAGGAGCAACATCGTAAGGACGAGCATTCTTTACATCTGGTGTTGCAACCTTGTCATTCATATTGCTAAGAGTACAGAATAAGTAAAAATCTGAAAGTGCCAGAAAATGGTATTGACCCGAGCGTAAATACGCATAGAGTTAGCGCATTATGTCGATAGATACGCAGCAGATATCAGATTTAGCGCGTGAGATCCGCATACAAATTCTTCACACCATCAAAGGTGCTGGCATGGGCCATATCGGTGGTGATTTTTCTGTTACAGATATCCTGGCAACGCTCTTTGGTTCGGTCCTTAACGTAGATCCAAAGGATCCGAATAAGAGTGACCGTGACCGCTTAATTCTAAGTAAAGGTCATGCCGCTGTGGCGCTTTATTCAACTCTAGCCTTGCGGGGCTTTTTCCCAGTCGAAGATCTAAAAACATTTGCTCAACCTTTAAGTAAGTTAAATGGCCACCCAAATCGCAATAAAGTTCCTGGCGTCGAATCAAATACCGGCCCGCTAGGCCACGGTTTTCCAATCGCGGTTGGCACAGCAATCGGAGCGCAGTTGGCCAAGAATGGCAGCCGCTCATTTGTAATTATGGGAGATGGTGAGTTGCAGGAAGGTAGCAACTGGGAAGCAGCGATGTTTGCCGGCCATCGCAAACTCACTAATTTAATTGCCGTCATTGATCGCAATGGTTTCCAACAAGGAAGTCCGACTTCAAAAACTAACGAATTAGATCCACTAGATAAGAAGTTTGAGTCATTTGGATGGGAAGTCCGTGTTGTCGGTGGACACGATTATGCAGCGCTACATAAAGCGCTTACCGATCCGCAGACCAAGCCGCGAGCGGTAATTGCACAGACCACAAAAGGCAAGGGCGTTGATTTTATGGAAGGCAAGGCCGAGTGGCACCATAAAGTTCCATCTGCTGAACAATATGAAGCAGCCTTGCTGCAGCTTGGACAGCAATGAGCGAAAAAATGGAAGAGTTTGATAACCGCATAATTTTTGCTAAGACTCTAATTGCACTTGCTAACGAAGATCCTAAAATTGTTGTTGTCTGTAACGACTCGGTTGGTTCAAGTAATTTGACCGAATTTCGTGATCTATTCCCCGATCGCTTAATTGATGTAGGCATTGCAGAGCAAAACATGGTGGGTGTAGCAGCCGGCTTAGCGAACGCCGGATTTACGACATTTGTATGCGCCGCGGCACCTTTCTTAACTGGACGGGCACTTGAACAAATCAAAGCCGATGTGGTTTACACACGAACAAATGTAAAACTCTGTGGAATGAGCCCAGGTATTGCCTATGGCGAACTAGGACCAACACATCATTCGATCGAAGATATTGCCTGGATGCGCGCTCTTGATTCACTCCCAATTGTTCTGCCTGCAGATGAAGCACAAACAGCTGAAGCGGTTCGTTGGGCGGCAAATATGGTCGGCCCAGTTTTTATGCGAATTGGTAGATATAAAGTCCCGTCAGTTTCGCACGGACAATCTCCTGCGTTTATTCCAAATAAAGCGATGCGCATTATCGATGGCAGCGACGTAACAATTATCGCAACCGGAACTCTAGTCTCGCGTGCAGTGGCAGCCGCAGCAGAATTAAAAGTCGAAGGAATTTCTGCAAGAGTTATTAATCTTTCAACCGTTTCACCACTTGATACCGCTGAAATACTTGCGGCAGCGAAAGAAACCAAGGCGATCATCACCGCAGAAGAATCAGTTACTCGTGGTGGCATTGGCGGTGCCATCGCTGAATTTATTGTGCAGAACCATCCTGTTCCGATGAAGTTAATGGGCATCGATACATTTGCCCCAACTGGGTCAACTACTTTTCTTCTGGAACATTTTGGTTTGACTGCAGATTCAATCGTGGCCTCTGCCCGAGAGCTCTTAAAGCATGGAAAATAACTCGCCTATAATTTTAGCTATCGATCAAGGTAGTGGTTCTACAAAAGCGCTTGCCATTAATTTAAAAGGTGAAGTTCTTGCACATGCAGAAATTAAGATTGTGACTTCATTCCCTCATCCGGGGTGGGTAGAACAAGATCCAGAGGAAATTTGGCAATCAGTTGTTACGGCAAGTAAAGAAATAACCAAAGCGCACAAGATTTCTGCAGTCGGATTAAGCGTCCAACGTGAATCTGTTTTGTTTTGGGATCGCACAACAGGGAAAGCGCTATCAAAGATCATCACCTGGCAAGATCGCAGAGCCTCCGATTTAGCGGGAAAACATTGGGAATACGCAGCCCAGGTGAAGACGTTAAGCGGTCTGGAACTCGATCCGATGTTCTCGGCGCTTAAAGCGCAATGGTTACTTGAGAACAACAACTTCAATAAAAGCGATATTTGTATCGGAACCATTGATTCTTGGATCGCCTTCAAGTTAGGTGCTGGCCATATTGTTGAAGTTGGAAGTGCCAGCCGTACTCAGTTATTAGATATTCAAAGCGGTAACTGGAGCCCAGAGCTACTTTCTATATTTGGTATTAGTGAGTCACAACTACCCCGCGTCTGTGCATCCGATGAAAAACATATCTGCACCAATATGCAAGCACTAGGTCTAACCAGCGATGTACCACTTTCTGGAATTATGGGAGATTCACACGCAGCACTTTTTGCCCACCAAGGTTGGAAAACAGGTGTCTTCAAGGCAACCTTCGGCACCGGTACTTCGCTAATGGGAGTTACCGAGATAAACCCTCAAACAATTGCTTGGTCAATCGACAATAAAATAACGCGCGCCGTTGAAGCAAATATTCTCTCAACAGGCTCCACCTTGGTTTGGTTAGCAGAACTGCTCAGCACAACACCAGATGAGTTAGCAAAACTCGCTCCGGAATCAACGCAACAAGTAGAAATTGTTCCCGCATTTAACGGTCTCGGCGCCCCATGGTGGGATCGCGAAGCAACCTCAGTCATATCTGGACTTACCCGAGGATCCAAACGCGCTGATCTTGCCGCAGCTGCGTTGCGGTCAACAGCTGCACAAATAAATGATGTCCTTGAAGATTTTGCTAAATCAAATATAGAAATAGATTCTCTATATGCCGATGGCGGCGGAGCGCGCAATGAATATCTAATGCAGATGTTGGCAGATTTAAGTGGAAAGAGGATTAGATCATCGCAACTTCTTGAGCTATCTGCCTTTGGTGCAGCTATGGTTGCAGCGATTGGCGCCGGCCTTGCCACAATTTCAAATATCGAAAAAATCGAACTTAAATATTCTGATTACACCTCAGCAATTTCAGAATCTGAACGCCAGATAAGGCTAAAAACCTGGCGAAAAGCGGTGCAGCAATCACGTTTAAAGATGAATTAGAGCCCTATCCACGCACGCAATAACCTTCTAGAATCTAAAAATCGAATGGCAAAGAGAGTGAGATCAAAATGGGAAAACTAACTTACGGTGCAGGTATTTGGGCATTTGGGCAATTCGTGGACCGCTACGCCGGCGATGGTTATGGACCTACTCGCACCAGCCAACAGATGATCGAAGATGCTGCCAAAGTTCCTGGCCTCAAGCACTTAGATATAAATGTGCCATTTGATATTCCAGAGCGCACAGCGGTTGAGATCAAAAAGATGCTCGATGACAACGGACTCATCTGCCGTGCAACAACTCCGCATATCTATATGCGTGAATATGTAAAGGGCTCATTTACAAATCCCGATACCAAGCTTCGCTCTCAAACTAAAGATCGCGTCCGTGAAGCAATCGCCGCTGCCGAAATTCTTGGAGCAACGTATGTAAAGTTCTGGCCTGGTCAAGATGGTTTTGATTTTCCTTTGCAGGCAAATTATTTACAGATCTGGGATTACACAATTAATGGCATTCGTGATCTGGCAAATGAGAACCCAAAGGTGCAATTTGCTATTGAATACAAGTGCAAAGAACCACGCGTTCGCATGACTCTGGCAACTGCAGCAAAAACACTCCTTGCTATTAGTGAAATGAAAGTTGATAACGTCGGAATAGTCATGGACTTTGGCCATTCACTCATGGCGCAAGAAACTCCTGCAGAATCACTTCTACTTATCCACCGTCATGGCAAATTGGTTAGCGCCGAGCTAAACGATAACTGGCGCGGTTGGGATGACGACCTTCCAGTTGCTTCAGTACACCTATTTGAAACTATCGAATACATGCTTGCACTGCGCAGTATTAATTGGACTGATCCGATTTTGCTCGATCAATTCCCATTCCGCGAAGATCCAGTTCGCGCACTTACTCGCAGCATCGAAATCATTACCTACCTTGAAGAAGTCTGCGATCGCGTTGACATCAACGCCCTAAATCAGGCCCAGAATTCACAGGATGCCTTGGCTGCCCAAGCGGTAATTTGGGATGCGATTATGCAAGAGAAACGTTTCACACGCTAGAAAAATACCTGTAAACTCACACTTGTACTTGGAGACGTCGCATAGCCCGGTCGAGTGCGCCTCACTGCTAACGAGGTAAGGTGTAAAAGCCTTCAGGAGTTCAAATCTCCTCGTCTCCGCTCTATTGAGCATGAATACCCTGCCTTTGAATTGCGTCGGGGTATTTTACTTTTGCAGATTTCTTTGTTCGCCTACTTATATTAATTCCAGTATTCAATAGCATTGGCTTGTGTCAAGGCGCTGCCCATCAGTCTTGGGCATCTGTAACGCTGAACGACCAGTATTGAAATTTTCAAACTAAACATAGGAGCAAAGTAATGCCGAATAGTCCGAAGTTATTGCGAGGCGTTATACCTCCCGTATGCACACCTTTTACAGCAGATTATGAGGTAGATGAAAAATCACTTCGCCGTTTAATCAATTACCTCCTCGATGGAGGAGTCACTGGCCTCTTTGTTCTTGGTTCAACTAGTGAAGTTGCATATCTAACTGATAAGCGACGTGCAGATGTAATTCGAATTACAATTGATGAAACAGCAGGCCGCGTTCCGGTTGTTGCAGGAGCAATCGATATGACAACGCTTCGCACTAATGAACATGTGCGCGCCGCTGTCGCGGCTGGAATTGACGGAATTGTTGTAACTGGGCCATTTTATGCCCGGACGCATCCTGAAGAGATTGCACTTCATTTCAGAATGGTTAAAAAGGAATGTGGTGATCTTCCTCTGTACGCGTACAACATCCCAGTTGCTACAAATGGAGTAAAACTAGAAGTCGATACGGTGCTCAAACTTGCTAACGAGGGCGTAATACAAGGATTAAAGGACTCCTCAGGAAACGATGCTGGAATCAGAGCGGTTGTACTTGGCGCTCAGAAGATGGGATTAAAAGAATTTGTGGTTCTTACTGGCTCTGAACTAACTGTTGATTCAGCTTTGATGGCGGGTGCACATGGAGTGGTTGCAGGTGTTGGGAACATTGATCCAGCAGGTTACGTAAAGATCTTTAACCTTGTAGCTGCTGGTGATTACAAATCCGCGCGAGCAGAACAAGAGCGCCTTACTGAAATGTTTGGATTAGCTGATGTTGGCGCCCTGGGACGTATGGGCCGAGGGTCATCAGCAATTGGTGCCTTCAAGGCATCATTAAAGCTACTAGGCATCATCGACGATGCACGAGTGGCGCCGCCACAGATTCCTCTTAACTCTGATGAAATTGCTGCGATTTTGCCTTTCCTAAGGAATGCAAATTTACTCAAATAGTGATGAGTTAGGGAAGATTCAAAATGGAAGATTCAATACGCCCTTGGGGAAATTTGAATTAACAATTACAGTACGTGGATGACTAGACGTAGCATTCTTGTAACAGGTGGGTCCCGAGGTATTGGGGCGGCAATTGCTCGTGAATTTGCACAAGCTGGGGACCAAATAGCGATTCATTACGTCTCAGCGCAGCCGGTTGCCGATGAGGTATGTAAATCTTTGGTGGGTGACGGGCACATTACCGCTCAAGCTGATCTGCGTGATGCTGATGCTATCCGCACGATGGTTGAGCAAGTTGCAAAAGAATTTGGAAAAATTGATGTATTAATTAACAATGCTGGAGTTTTTGTAGATCATCCAATTGAAGCAACTACATATGAACAATGGCAGGACGCTTGGGCGCAAACAATCGGAATTAACCTCATTGGTGCTGCAAATATCTCTTGGTGCGCGCTACAACATATGCCCAAGAACGGTACCTCTCGAATTGTTAATATCGGATCGCGTGGTGCTTTTCGTGGTGAACCTTTAAGCCCGGCATACGGCGCATCAAAAGCTGCGATTGTGGCTTTCGGTCAATCAATTGCAAAAGCGTTAGCACCAATGCACATTGGAGTTACCACGCTCGCCCCAGGGTTTGTTGAAACTGAGATGGCTTCTAGGTTGTTAGATGGTCCGGAAGGTGATGGAATCCGCGCGCAAAGCCCATTTAATCGTGTTGCACGACCAGATGAGTTAGCAAAAGCCGTTTACTTCTTGGCATCACCAGATAATGAATGGGCAAGCGGAGCAGTATTAGATTTTAATGGTGCTTCTTACTTACGGATGTAAATTACATTGAAGAATCCAATCAATTGAATGGAGAGGTTGACTATGACTGGTAAGAGAACGGCGATTGTAACTGGAGGAGCATCTGGAATTGGTGCAGCATGTGTGCGCAGGTTTTTAAAGGATGGGATTTCTGTCGTAGCACTTGATTTAAATGAAAATTTGCTAAGAATAATGCAAAGTGATTTAAATAATCCTAACCTGCATATAGTTGCAGGAGATGTTTGCAATGAAAGTGTTCGTGGCAAAGCAATAGATTTGGCGGTAAGTGAAGGTGGATCGTTAGATATTTTGATAAATAATGCTGCAATATTTTTACTCTCCGGCATTGATGCTACCCGCGAACAATGGCAGAGAACTTTTGAAGTAAATCTCTTGGCGGGCGCCAATTTGGTAAGCCAAGCGCTGACCCAACTTCGCAAGAGTGCCAACCCGGCGATCGTAAATATCGCCAGTATTTCTTCGCATCGCGCCCAGGCTGGAAGATGGACATATAACGCAATGAAAGGGGCACTCCTTGAATTAACTAAGTGCCAAGCGCTAGATCTTTCTATAGATCGAATTCGAGTTAACTCAGTAAGTCCAGGTTGGATTTGGACAGAAACCCTTGATGAAGCTGCAAATAACGATCGTAAAAAATGGGAACCAATTTGGGGCCGTTACTCAATGCTAAATCGTTGTGGTGAACCAGATGAAGTTGCAGCAGCCGTTGCTTGGCTGGCTAGCCCTGATTCCAGTTTTGTTACCGGCACAGATTTAGCTGTAGATGGTGGTTATTTGGCGCTAAGCCCTGAATCCACGGACACTCTCGACTTACAGAGAGGTTAGCCCATTGAAAATCATTGATTCACATATGCATTTATGGGATTTAAAGACAGATACTCACCCATGGCTTACTGATCCTGAAGTTGAAGAACTTCCTTTTGCAACGATAAAAAATTTAGCAGTTGACTATCTTTTGCCTGAATACCGTCAAGATACTGCCACAGTCGAACTTGCCGGGTTGGTTCATGTAGAGGCCGCATGGGATCAAACTAACCCTGTTGCTGAAAGTAAATGGTTAGCAAAGACTCTGGCCGATTTTGAAAGACCGTATGCGATTATTGCAGGAGGTAATTTATTAAAAGCTGATTTCCCAGAGTTGCTATCTGCTCATCGTAAAGCAAGTGATCGTGTCATTGGAGTAAGACAGATTCTTAATTACCACGTTGATCCAAGGTACACATTTACCGATAGTCCAGAGATTATGTTTGATAAGACATGGCGTAAGAACTTTGGCCACCTAGGTGATCAAGGAATGATCTTTGATCTTCAAATATTTCCGGATCAATCAATAGGTGCTGCGGGATTGGCGCAAGAATTTCCTCAAACCAAGATGGTAATCAACCATTTCATCATGCCACTTAATTGGGACCGCGAAGGAATTGCGGATTGGAAAGTTGAGTTAGCAAAACTAGCAAGACATGAGAATATCGCAATTAAATTAAGCGGCCTTTATATGTACCACCGAAGTTGGCCAAGTGAGGCGATGGATACTCTCATCGATACCGCGCTGGAATTATTTACGCCAGATCGCGTGATGTGGGGAAGTAATTTCCCGGTCGATCGCCAATTTGTTTCATTGGAAAAATTAATTACCGACTTTGAAACTAGCCTGGCCCGTCATGAATTGGCCACTCGTGAAGCCGTGATGTGGAAAACTGCGAACAATTGGTATCGCTTAGGCGTTATTTAATTTTCCTTTTCGTTGCTGCCCAAATTACAGAACTTTCCTTGCGGGCCTTGGCAGTGTCATAGGCCGCGATATCTTCTAGTTCTTCCATGGCATCAAGGGCTTTTTCGTAGAATAATGGCGAGATTAAAATGGCTGCTTCTTCACCATTTCGTGTGATGAGAATTGGCTCTTTCTCTGCCTTATCTATTAGTGAGGGTAAATCGCGACGAGCATCAGTCAAAGGTGAAGTCTTCATAAGCGTATTGTAGGGAAATTAAAGTTTGATTAACAGAATTAGCCATCGCCACTAATAGACTGACCCAATGCCCTCATATAAAGTAGCGATCGTCGGCGCGGGTCCTGCCGGCTACTTTGCGGCGCAAGCGTTGCAGAATTTGCAGACAGAAGAGTTGCAATTTTCCATAGACATGATCGAACGCTTGCCTACGCCATGGGGTTTAGTGCGCAGCGGTGTTGCCCCAGATCATCCCAAGATTAAAACTGTCTCTAAGGTCTTTGAGAAGGTAGCGAATGCGGGAAACTTCCGCTTATTTGGCGATGTTGAGCTTGGTACAGATATTTCTATCGAGCAGCTAAAAGAGATGTATGACGCTGTTGTGATTGCTACCGGGTCTGCGATCGGCAAGAAGTTGGGTATTCCGGGAGAAGATCTGCCGGGATCGATATCGTGTGCCGAATTTGTACCTTGGTATAACGCACATCCGGATTTTCACGAGACTGATGTGTTACTTGATTGCCAGACTGCACTTGTAATTGGGGCGGGCAACGTCGCCATGGATGTGGCACGCATGTTAGCCCTTGAACCAAGTGAGCTTGATGCAACAGATACGGCAGATCATGCAATTGCTGCACTTAAGGCATCTGCGATTCGCGAAGTTGTGCTTAGCGCTCGCCGCGGTCCCGAACATGCCGCCTTTACTTCACCAGAACTTCGGGAGCTTCCAAAGTTAGAGCACACCAATGTTTTTATGGCCAAGTCAGATATTGAAGCTGCAGTTGTGCGCGCTGGATCTGAGATTGAAAAAGATACTAGAAGCAATCTTGATGCGATGTTGTTGATCTCTGAAAAAGAAGCCACCAACCACGACCGCACCATGAAGTTTCAGTTCTTGGCTACACCAGTTGAAATTAAGGGCAACAATCGAGTTGAAGAAGTTGTCTTCCAACGGACTGGCAGCGATGAGAGATTCTCAATTAAGTGTGGTCTAGTAATTACTGCAATTGGCTATGAAGCCGCGAGTATCCCCGGAATTCCATATGAGCGCGGCAAAGTCGTAAATAACGAAGGCCGAGTTGATGAAAATCTCTATGTAGTTGGCTGGGCCAAGCGTGGTCCATCAGGAGTTATCGGTACCAATAAATCTGATTCCACAGAAGTTATGAAGTTATTAGTCGAAGGTCTTAAGACTGCAAAATCAAATGGTGACATTACTGATTTGCTTACAGATAAGAGCCACGTATCTCAAGAAAAATGGGAGGCTATTAACGCATCAGAAATCGCGGCTGGTGAGCCTCTTGGAAAACCAAGAAAGAAAGCAGTCACACGCGAGGAATTACTTAGTTTGGGCGGTATTTGAAAAGCCTGTAGTATTCACGGTCTAGCGTGCGTAGCTCAACGGATAGAGCATCTGACTACGGATCAGAAGGTTAGGGGTTCGAATCCCTTCGCGCGCACATAGTGCGTAAGCGGAATTTGCCTCCCTAAAATGCCAAATGGCATAACTGACTGATGCTTTATCAGTAGGTCCTCCTAATAGGAGGAATTACGATGCTAGTAAATGACTGGGTAGAAATACTTTGGGGAGTTCTTAATGTTCGCCCAAAGACACTGCAAAACTATAAACATCAATACGGTAAGTATTTAGAACCCGTAATGGGCTCTGCAGAGCTCGATCTTGTAGAACCTGTAAAAATACAAAAGTGCTTACTCGCACTGCCGCCACAGACTTCTAGGCATTGTCTAATGCTGGTCAAGACAATTTATCGCGAAGCGACCTTGTACGGGCACACCACTAAGAACCCGGCGTTAGGATTGAAAACTCCAGCGATTCAAGTATCAGAAAAGAAGTTTCTAACGTGGGAAGAAGTCGACGCTCGGTCGTGGGGTCGTTATGACGAGCAAATTAGATTCTTAGCACTACACGGATTGCGATGGAGTGAGGCAGCAGCGATTACAGAGTCAGATATTCGAGATGGGTTTGTCTTTATTTCGAAGTCAATCTACGGCCCTTGTAAATCTAAAAGCAGCATTAGGAAAGTGCCTTACTTAGGCCACTTTGCACCTCTTCCGGCTAGCTACAAACCTATGCAGAAGTGCTCAAATACCCACGGAGTAACTGTTCATAGCTTGCGATTTCTAGGAAATTTGTGAGAAGTGTATGCATTTATGCGTTAATTCTTAATCCAAACGGTCACTATCTTACAACTCTACTTGTTCCCAACCTTATCTTGATCTAGTGATTTAGCACCAGCCTTTAGTGAGACTGTAAAGCCAGAAAGGCTTCTCTTTATACTTAGCTTGGCATCGCCGTTGTTATTAGTTAACACCGCGACCGTAATAGTCTTGAACCCTTTCTTTGTCGCAGTAAATTGAAGTAGTGAGTTAGAAAATTCTGTATTGATTGATACCGAGGAATTCTTACTGCTTGTTATTTTCGTTACTAATTGAGACTCTTTCTCTGAAGTCTCTAATGAAGATAACACTTGGTTAACAGTAACAAGGTCTGGAATTGAAACTTTTATAGATAGTGTCTGTGGAGCAATAGAATTCGTAGGACCAGTAATTGTAGTAGTTGTGGTGACGGTTGCTGGTTTCAGAACAGCACCGGATCCTGTATCCCATACACGCCCATCCGAATCTGTTGCAACTCCACCTTGAATTTTTGTCTGCACTTTTTCAGAATTTAACGTTCCACTTTTAATCTCGAACTCATTTCCGTTGTATGTAACATTCTCTCCGTGCCAACCAGTCACATTGCCACTTGAAGAAGCAGTTGTTTGAAAAATAATTCGACTACCAATCGGGCACCCCATATATTCGATGGGCATCGTTCCACCATTTGCAAATGGATCAGCACTCGTTGCAACGATAACTCCACAAACCTTGCCATTAGGATGAACAACTGCATAACCTCCCAAACCGCTCTGAACTGGTTGGGGAGTTGTTGTAACAGTTTTGGTCTCAGGGAAAGTCATAACAGTTTTGGTCTCAGAAGAATTAGATGTATTTTGTAACGAAGTTGGTGTAGAAGCTGTTGTGGAACTTGATTGAGGGCTTGGCAAAGAAATTGGAATGTACTTTCCTGGCTGATAATTTCCATTCAAGACGGCATACCCCGTAGCAGGGTTGCCTTTGTTGTCCATACATAGATTAACGCCCGAATTTTGGCACCCAATAGCTATCAGCGCAGACAAGCCTGTTGGTCCAACAACTCTATTTAGTTGGTTGCCATTTACGTCATAAATTGTCCATTGACCACAAGAGGTCCAATTTAGTGATGAACAAATTCTCTCGTAAGTGTCATCTGTCGTTGGAGTTGGAGTTGGAGTTGGAGTTGGAGTTGTCGTAGCAGTATTGGTATCTAAGATAATAGAAGAGATAGCGGTTTTGGTATCTGAGCTAGTAGAAGTGATGGCAGTTTTGGTATCTGAGCTAGTTGAATTGATAGCTGTTTTGGTATCTGAGTTAGTAGAAGTGGTAGTCGGTGCTACGAAAGGCGCACTCATAGTTGTAAAACTCTTCGAAGAAGTAAAACTAGAGCCTGCGTTTGATCCATTAACTGTAAATTGGTAAATTGCACCCGGCATTAGTCCAGTTAAATTGTATGCAACCGTGTACTGATTTCCTCCATTATTACCTGTGCAGGAACTCATAGAATCAATCCAGGTCGGGGCATAGTCGCCGGTAGCCACCACGCCAGTAGGTCCAGTTACAGTGTAGGTATAACTCAAATTGTCTCTCTTTGGATAAAGCATTGAACCTGATAATGCCTCAAGACAAGTGACCCATTGAATTTGATTTTGACTATCCGCAATGCCATTTCCACGACTATAGATTTCTGAAGTTCTTCCGCTTATTAACCAGATGCCTACACTAATCTGTGAATTTGCATCAACCATTGAGTTAGTTGGAGTAGGCGTTGGAGTAGGCGTTGGAGTAGGCGTCGCAGTAGGCGTCGCAGTCGTAGTCTCAGATGAGCTTGGTGTCGTTGGGGTTGGGGTTGGGGTTGGGGTTGGGGTTGGTGTAGGCGTTGGCGTTGGCGTTAGAGTGGAGGCTGAGTATAAAAAATTTAATACCGCATACCCTAAAGGTACTTTGCTGTTATCCCCACACAAGTTCACATTAGCAGTTTGGCATCTAGCGTAAGCAATGAAGGCGGACATTGGAGCAGGACCAACAACCCTATTCAACTGATTTCCATTGGCATCATAAATACTGAACTCGCCACAAGAGGTCCAACCCATTGTTAAGCAAATTCGCTCATAAGTGTCGTCATTCGCAGCACTTGGAACTTGACTAAGAGGCACAAGCATCGATATCGAGATTGCGACCAAAGCAACCCTTACAAATCTTTTCATCACCTTCACCTCTTTACCCCAGTGTGAGTGCGACTATAGTGATTGTCAAGGCAAAAGAAGAAGGTCGCCTCAAAGATTGGATGCATCGTTTCACCGCTGCCATAAAGTGGATCATCACTCCCCTGTTACCTGGATGTATCCGCTTTAGTAGAGACATCTAAGCGTCTAGCAGACAACTCTGAGCGTGAATATTTACCAAAGAGGATTTCCTTTGATCGGATAGCCCAATGGCAGAGGCAGAGGAGTGAGAGCTACTTCTTCTTATACCCAGCAGGACACTTCGGTTTAACCGCCGTTACCTTCTTGGTTACTTTGCCCTTTAGGCAGGTAATGGTCGCAGTTTTTTTGTCAGTGCCGGTCTTTGCAGAAGTACTTTTCTGTCCCAAAGAGACGCTAATTTTATTTGTGCTGTAGTGGAAGCCAGAAGCTGAAAAATTTAACTGACCCTCTGAGCTTCCTATTGAGGTGGCTGCCACTTGCTTTACTCCATCTTCAGTAACTACTGAAATTGATGCGCCAATTCCTAGGCTGGATGATCCCCAAATACATTTTGCTACTTCATCTGCAATACTTAAATTATAAGTTCCAAGATTCACTTCACCATTCTCTTTCAGTGCGGTTGCCGCAACCTTAAAATCAAGATTTCCGATAGAGTCTAATTTCGGAGGACCTTGTGCAAAGACTGTGGCATTAGTTGAAATAACACCACTGAAAGAGGGACTCGAACTCATAGTGCTTTTGCACTTTGAAACCCAAGAGTCACCCGCTTCTTCTAAGGTTGTTGTAGAAAACTCCCAAACGCTGTGCTCAATCGTTAACTTAGGATCAATATATTTTTCAGTAGATTTCCATTGATCAATTGCATCCCACCCAAGGCCGTACCAACTTTCACCACCACTATAATTTGTGTCTATTCCCCAATTTTTTTTCAACTGCTCAAACCAATTTTGATCAAGCTTGACAGTATTTGTGCCGCTACTTCTTGCGGTTGGCGATTCATCAAAAGCCTTTTTATGTGGGCTTCCAGACCACCAATCATTGAATCCGTCTAAAGTGTGTGGAATCTGAGTGATGCCCGCTTGAATTTTTACAGGAAGCCCCTCGAAAATTACCGCAGTTGGCTTTCCTTTACCTAAGGACTTTGAATACGCTCTAGTTTCTGAAGTTCTAGAAGTAACCCAGTTAGACAGACTTTTTTCATTGAATTCTGGTGAAAGTTGGGTACTTACCCGAAACAATGTATTTTGTTCAAAATCAGTTTTCACCAGGCAATAGTCATAAATTCCATTTTGGGGATTGGAATCAACTAATGGGTGAAAATTAGTGTTTTGGAAAAATGAGTCACCGTATCCTGTACGAGCACACCAAGTATTATTCGAATCTAGCTTTTTGTATTGATTAACATCAGTGATATTTACTTCTATAACCGGAGTCAAATTTAATTTGAATTGTGTATACCATTTGTATAGAGCATCGTAGCCAATTGAAATTGTAGCCAAATATTTCTGCTTACCGAGATTTGTATTGATCTCCCAAATACTGCTGCGAGCGGAGTCAAGTGGCCAAATACTGTTCCTTCTTGAATCAATATCTTCCGTAGTCCATTCCAAATACCTATCCCGGTTACTAGTTTTAAAGGGCTTCGTAGTTACAGGTAGATATTTGAGAAAGGATGCTGATGACCAGTTAGATTCCCCTTGTTTCCTAAAATCTATTGAATTTATGCATCTTTCTGTAATTTCTTTGGAACATTTTGGAAAGACCGCATTGCTCCAATTTAACCAGGACTTATTCACATCACTTATTTCAATACTCGGTATGTTTGTGAATTCAGGCCGAGGTGGAATTTGCCATTGACCAACCCAAGCCAATTGATAGAAGCCTGGGATAAGTGGTGCCATATAGGACGCCGGTGCAAGGTGAGGAAAGGATGGAACTTCTGCTCGGGAAGTCGATGGAACCAAAATGGTTATAACTGAAAGCAATGCGGCTAAGGCGCGTTTCACATATATATCGTAATCACTTTAGGAGATATTTCTAAGTAGGTAGTACAGATACCTACACGCTCAAAATTAACAACCGGGGGTGGCTTGGATCTTTGAACAACTTTGTGTCATACTTTAAAAACAAATTAGGACCTCGGATAGAGCGTGTGACCTTTTGAGCAGGCGTAAGCAGGCTCATAAAGGGTTGAAATGTTTGTATGCAGAATGCATCAACACATTTCATCCTACGGATCAGAAGGTTAGGGGTTCGAATCCCTTCGCGCGCACGAGATGAGCCTTTCGGTGCCTTTCACACCGGAAGGCTTTTCTTTTTATTCTGGCTATGAGCTCAATACTTCGCGCAGGCCGCTGACTAAACGATCGACATCATCGCGTGTTGAATAAGGGGCAAGTCCTGCTCTTAACGCCCCGTCATCTCCTAAACCAAGTTTTCTAGAGACTTCAAGTGCGTAGAAATTATGGGCGGGAACATTTACTTTCTTTGCAACCATCGCCTGATAGATGTCACCACTGAGTACGTTAGCAAAAGAGAAGTACAGCGTTGGAGTGCGGTGCTTAGCGTGGCCATACATCGTGACACCAGGAAGTGATTTGATGGCACTTTCCATATAAACCAGTAGTTCATCTTCGTAGGCTTCAAGCGCGTTCATAGAGTTAATAATCTTTTCACGCCTGGTTTTGCCATCGCCCGGGGCCATATCTGCAATGAAATCAATAGCGGCAGTTGCTCCAGCCATGATCTCGTAGGGCAGGGTTCCAAACTCAAATTTTTCAGGAACGTTAAATGTGGATGGCAGGAGTTTGTCGTTATTAAGTGATTTAAGAAGTTCGGGGGATGCGGCAAGCGCGGCGCAATGTGGACCCATTAACTTATAGAAAGAGAATCCAAAGAAATCTGCGCCGATGTCTTTTGCGCTAATAGCCGCATGTGGAGTTAAGTGAACGCCATCAACATAAAAGAGGGCTCCAACTTTGTGAACCGCTTCTCCGATGGCCTTTAAATCAGGTCGGGTTCCGATGGTATTTCCAGCACCAGTAACTGCGACAAGTTTGGTTTTGGTGGATAAAACTGCCTCAACCGCGGCGACGGTCAGCTCAGA
Source organism: Actinomycetota bacterium (assembly GCA_009698815.1). Taxonomy (GTDB): domain Bacteria; phylum Actinomycetota; class Actinomycetes; order Nanopelagicales; family Nanopelagicaceae; genus Planktophila. The sequence goes on from WLPJ01000009.1 coordinate 37,790, forward strand.
TGTAGCAACATCGAATTCGGCCCACCGAATGGTTGCACCAACTGCTTCGGCTGCTTGAATCCAAGGTCGAATATTTGAATCGTGATCTAATCTGGAGACTACGATCTCATCTCCAGCTTTCCAAGTTTTAGCAAGAGTGCGCGAGAAGTCATAAGTTAATTGCGTCCAAGAGCGGCCATAGACAACGCCATTTGGATCGACATCGATTAAATCTCCGACTGCTTTGCGAAATCCAAGAACTATCTCTTCAGCATTCTTTTCGGACTCAGTATTTGTATTGCGATTAGAAATCGGTTTTGTAATTGCATCGGCGATAGCAGCGCCTACGACATCTGGGACTTGGCTGCCCCCTGGGCCATCAAAGAAGGCTAGGCCAGTATTTAGTGAAGGGAAATGGGAACGAATTCTCTTAACGTCATAGCTCATGTGCGGCAGAGTATCAGGATAGGCGCTTAAAGCAAGAGAGATTTTTGAGTTACTTGAGTCAGCGCTTTTTCAAATTTATTACTTGCAAAACTCTCTTGGACATCCTCAAACTTTTCCATACCCCATTGCCAAAAATCAAAATCTATATCTGATACTGAACTCTGAATTGAAGCCCACAAAGTCCAGCCATATTTTGCCAACAGAGCGAATAACCAGGCCCGGGCTAATTTTTCTGGACGAGGCCCTCCGTAATAAGAGGTAACCAACTCATCGAGTGCCGATAAAGGCAACTTCGCTTCACTCCAGATATTCCCAAGTTCGAAGCAAGGATCGTTATTGCCAGAGTATTCGTAATCAATTAACCAAATCTTCTTACCGTCATCGATAAAATTGGCAGGAAGTAAGTCGTTATTACATGGAACTCTTCCCTCATCTAATACAGCAAGAGCCGCTTTCATTCTGGAAAGATGATGGGTGTATTGGTGATAACCGTTTGGAAATCTAAAACCAGATTCAGTTACCAGTTTTTGGTAATTTTCCTGAATAACAAACATGTCAAAGTCTCTAGTAAATGGGGCTGCTTTATGCAGAAGCTGGCAAGTGCTGGCAATCCTGCTTAAGTTATTAGATACATCAATTTCGGAGTAAGTCTTACCTGGTATGTAACCGATTACCAATAAACCAAATTCAGGCAAATAATCAAACACAGGTGCACCGACCCCAATCCCAGCAGCAATCTTTGAGTTTTCATATTCAGAGCGGCGATCTATGGCAAGGAGTGATGATTTATTACTAGATATTCTGGCGACATAATCCCCGGACACAGTTGAAATTTTTAGGTTCCGATTAGTGAGTCCACCAGATAATTCAGTGACCGCTGTTCTGTTCTGCAAACGTGGAACTTTATCTAACAAATCGTCAAATTCATGACTAGATTGGCTCACACGCAAAGGATACAGTTGCGTCGTGAATGTTCAAGAGTTACCAACGCGCGCAAAGATTGTAATTATTGGCGGTGGAGTTGGGGGCGCCTCAGTTGCTTACCATCTTGCCCAACTTGGCGAAAAAGATGTAGTACTAGTTGATCGAGCAGATTTAACTAGTGGATCAACTTTTCATTCTGCTGGACTTGTCGGACAGTTGCGCGCAGATCCAACACTCACCAAGATGAATATGCACTCAGTAGATTTGTACAGAAATTTAGAGAAAACAGATACTCCACCAGGATGGAAAGAATGCGGCAGCATCAAAATTGCCTCTACTCCAGAACGAATGCAAGAGATTAGGCGTCAGATAGGTTGGGCCAAGACTTTCGGGCTAGACCTAAAAGAAATTAGATTAGGTGAGATAAAAGATTTATTCCCGCTGCTAAATATGGAAGGCGTACTTGGTGGCTGTTACATGGCATCAGATGGACAAGTCGATCCATCTCAATTAACCCAAGCGTTAGCAAGTGGTGCCAGAAAAGAAGGCGTAAAAATCTTTACCCACACGCGAGTGCTAAAGATTAATACCGAAAATGGCAGAGTTACCTCAGTGTCAACTGATAAAGGCGAGATCGAATGTGAAGTTGTAGTTAATTGCGGTGGCATTTTTGCCGCTGAAATCGGGCGAATGGTTGGCGTGCGCGTCCCGATTGTGCCGATGAGTCATCAGTATTTAATAACTGAGAATTTTTTACCAGATAATTCAGCCACTCTTCCATCGTTAAGAGATCCAGATAATTTGATCTACTTCCGCCAAGAGGTCAAAGGCTTGCTTATGGGCGGGTATGAGAGAAATTCCAAGGCGTGGCGGACAAGTCACGAATCATTGGATTCAATACCAGCGGATTTCAATGCAAAATTACTGCCAGAAGAATGGGATAGGTTCGAAGAGATTGCTACGAATGCTGCCATGCGCGTACCTAAAATGGGCGAAATCGGCATCAAGAATTTTATAAATGGGCCGGAAGCATTTACACCAGATAATGAATTTTGTTTAGGTGAGAGCTCTGTTGGCGGTTTCTATATCGCTGCAGGTTTTTGTGCACATGGAATTGCTGGTGCTGGTGGTGTTGGCAAAGTAGTTGCCGAATGGATTGTGGCGGGTGAACCCACGATGGATTTGTGGCACATGGATATCAAAAGATTCTCTGATGCATATAAGTCGCCTAAGTTTACCTTGGCCAGAGTTAGCGAAAATTATGAAGCTTATTACGATATTCATTATCCGGGAGAAGAACGCCAAAGTGCGCGCGGTGAAAAGAAATCTCCAATTTATGATTGGCATCGCGAGAACCATGCAGTTTTTGGAGAGAAGGCAGCATGGGAGCGAGTTAATTTCTATTCCAACCCAAACGAGAGCCAATTCGATGAAACGCAAAGGCCACATGGTTGGGTAGGAAAGAACTGGCATCCTGCTGTGGCTCTTGAACATCACGCAACCAGAACTTCAGCCGGGATTTTTGATGAATCAAGTTTTGCCAAAATTGAGGTAACCGGAGAAAGCGCAGGAGAATTCTTATCTTTAGTCTGTGCAAATAACGTTGTAAGAGGCGTTGGCAGAACAATTTACACGCAAGCGCTAAATACCAGCGGCGGTATTGAGTCCGATTACACCGTGACTCAAACCGATGAAAACACATTTTTTATAGTTACAGGCACTGCCTTTCTAAGCCATGACATGGGTTGGCTGGAAAAGATTCGTAGGCAAAATAATTTTGAAAACGTGGCGATAAAGGATTTAACGCAGGAATTAGCCTGTTTCGGGATCTGGGGCCCTAACGCTCGAAAAATTCTAAGTAAATGCACGGACACGGACCTATCAAATGAAGCCTTTGGTTTCATGCGCTCTCAAATAATTAAAGTCGCAGGTGTGCAACTTCGGGCAACACGAATCACCTATGTCGGTGAATTAGGTTGGGAGCTCTACATCCCTAGAGAAAAATCTTTACAAGTTTGGCTTTCATTAATTGAGGCTGGAAAAGAATTTGATTTACGCCCCTGTGGCTATCGCGCGATTGAGTCTTTGCGGTTAGAAAAGGGATATCGTGCATGGGCAGGTGAAATAAATAGTGAAACCAACCCATACGAGGCGGGGCTGGGTTTTGCAGTCTCGACCAAGAAGGAAAATTTCATTGGTCGGCAAGCGGTGCTGACCGCAGAGTCGAAGAATAAAAGAAAGTTAACTGCTTTAACTTTTAGTGACATCAGGGATGTGCCGCTGGGCAACGAGCCTATTTTCTTTAACGGTGAAGTTATCGGCAGAATTAAATCAGCTGGTCAGGGATACACCCTAAAAACAGCGATTGCCTATGCCTATCTACCTTTGGAACACAGCCAACCGGGAAGAGAATTAAGCATCGAAATGTTTGGTCAGGCTAAGACCGCTACAGTTAGAACAGAGCCACTTTTTGATCCAACAGGAGAGCGTATAAAATGAGCAAAGTCTTTTTATTTGTTGAAGTTAATGTAAAGCCGGGCCAATTTGATGAGTTTGTTTCAAAACTCAAGAGCCATATTGCAGTAATCCGAACCGAAGCTGGCTGCGAATTTATTGATATTTATCGTGACACCCAGAAGCCAGATGTTGTAAATGTGTGGGAGATCTGGACTGATCGCCCATCTTGGGATGCTCACATGGTGAACGAAAATAGCAAAGCCTGGCAAGCGGTGGGGCCAAATTATGTATTTGGCGAGACTATTACGGTTATGGACTCTTTGTAGAAATTCTCTAAAGCCTGCCCTACTATTGCGCAATGACATACCAACTTAGAGATATCAAAGGTTCTGTAGTAGTAATCACTGGCGCAACAACCGGAATCGGTGCAGCCGCAGCTAAACAACTTGTTGAATTAGGATGCAAAGTTGTTCTCAATGCCCGTAATGAGGCAAAACTTAAAGAGATGGTTGACGAGCTAGGTGCAGGAAATGCAGCTTACTTAGCAGGGGATTCATCAATTCCTGATGTATCGCGTGCTGTTGCAAAGAAAGCTATCGATACATTCGGCACAATTGATTGTGTCGTACCGAATGCGGGTATTGGTATGTACGGATCGGTCCTTGATTACAGCGATGATGAAGTCAATCGCATGATGCGCACAAATTACGAAGCAAGCGTCCATATTGTTCGCGCGACCTTGCCAACGATGCTCGCTAAAAAAGCTGGCGACATCATCATGGTTTCATCCGTGGCAGGTTTTCGTGGCGGCGGAGATGAATCAATCTATGCCGGAACTAAGCACGCACAAGTTGGTTTTGCTGGCGGCCTTGATCGCGAACTTCGCGAAAAGGGTGTGCGCGTTGCACTAGTTTGCCCAGCAGGCACAGATACTCAGTTTGCGATCGAAGCAGGACGTACAGCCGGTGAACCAAAGCTTGCTAGCTACTTGCGCCCTGATGATGTTGCTTTCCAGATCGTTCAAATCATGCGTCAACCACTTACAGTGCGCACACATATTTGGACTCTTTGGTCTATGCAGCAACAGTCATAACGCACGCTTAATTACTTAAGCGAAGCAACGCCCATTTCGCAAGCAATTGATGAGGCAAGTCCATCATTTGCTGTCGCAAGATCTGGGTGTCGTACGCCGGTCTTGATTGAGCCAACCCATGCGGTTAATTCATTGATGTATGCCTGCTCGAAACGGCCCATCCAGTTTTCATAAAGTTTTCCATGCGTACGTGGTGGAAGATTGAAATCGTATGAGATGGAAAGCCCACCCAGGTTATCTATTTCGAGTGAACCATTTTCCATCAGAGCTTCCATGCGAACTTCATAACCGTAGGTGCTGTTAGCTGCGATATCTACAGTCATTAATACACCTGATTCGGTGTGTGCTAAGACTGTCAGTGGATCCTGCAATTGATCGTTGGCATATTTGGTGCGCTTCATTGCAACAGTTGACATAGAAACAAATTCTTCACCGAGTAACCAGCGTGCGATATCAACTTCGTGTACTGCAACATTTGTAAGCAACATGGCGGTGGTTGCTGTTGGAGAACTTACATTGCGAGAAATACAACGAAGGTGCAGCACTTTGCCGTATTTGCCGGATTCAATTTCTTTCTTCATTTCAATGTAGCTCGGATCAAAGCGACGCATGAAACCAAGAGTGATATTCAAATTCGATGCATTTGCTAATTCAGCAACCTTCTTAGCGTCAGCAGATTTTGGAGCAAGTGGCTTTTCACAAAGAGTGTGCTTGCCGGCGTTGATACTTAAAGTTAAATGTTCTGGGTGTAACCCATCTGGAGAGCAGATGATAACTGCATCAACGTTGGCATCACTTACAAGTGCTTCAACAGAAGCATGTTGGTTAATTGCCGCGCCAGATTTTGCGGAGAGCTCTTTTGCAAGTGAATCCATGCGTGGACCATCTAAATCAAATAACGCTGTTACAACGGCTCCGTCTACGTGTTCAGTTAAGTAACGCGCATGTCCTGCGCCCATGATTCCAACACCGATGATTCCTACCCGTAGATCAGACACTTTTACTCCTTGTTTGTTGGTTATTTGATTTATGAATTAGCTAAAGCTGGTGCAACAACGTTATGAAGGTAATCAACTGACTGCTTCATTCCGGTGATTGGGCCTTGCCCTAAACCAGGCATTTCACCGGTAATTGCCACATCTTGTTCGATGACATACCAACCTTGGTAGCCCGCGCTTTCTAGCGCCAGAATAGTTTCAAGAATCGGGACATCGCCTTGTCCAAGGGGAGTAAACAAACCTTTCTGCACACCCTCCATGATGCTCTGTTGGCGCGCAAGCACAGGTGGAACCGATTTCATATTTACATCTTTGAGGTGTACATGGCCAACTCGGCTGGCGTACTTCTTGGCAAATTCAACAGTGTCTTGTCCACCGATTGTCATATGGCCAGTGTCTAAACACCACATCACATCTGAGTTATCGACAACGCGATCTATGTCGCGCTTTGTTTCAATAACGGTTTGCAAGTGTGGGTGCACAACTTGAACAAGACCATGGTCTTTACAGATCTGATCGACTTCGGCGAGCATCTTAAAGAATTGGGTAACTTCATCGTTGCTTAACTCTTCAGGATTAGCCCAATCCCAAGTCTGAACCGGGCAAGAGACAAAGTGGGTGGCACCGATCTCTTGAAACTTCTTGCTGGTATTAATCGCCATTTCGCGCGTGGCTTTTTCCTGCGACTTATCGTGTAAAACAACTGGGGTGAATCCGCCGATCATTGACATCTTAAATTCTGCTAACTGATCTTTTAGTTCGGCTGAATCATCAGAGAAGAAGCCAGGTGCACCAATTTCAGTTGCAGGAAGGCCAAGACTGGTCATCTCAGAGAGAACGCGCTTGGTTGGCAACATCGCGCCCCAACCCGGAACTTCACAAATTCCCCAAGAGATTGGCGCCGATGCGATGCGTTGTAAGAATGTAGTAGGCATTGGCTGATCATAACTTGAGCGGTAAGGTCTGAACATGACTATGGATATTGGCGGATCTTTCCGGCACGAATTAACTGGCAGTTTCTCGCAAGGTTCGGACTCAAACCCCACCGTTGCGATGGTTGAGGCCTCTTATAAGGCCAATAATTTGCACTTTCGCTACGTAAACTGTGAAGTAAATCCAGATCAGTTAGAAGCGGCTGTACAGGGCGCTAGGGCGATGAATTGGAAGGGTTTTAACTGTTCCATCCCTCACAAAGTAGAAGTAATTAAATATTTGGACGGCCTTGGCGAATCCGCATCTTTAATCGGGGCAGTTAATTGTGCGGTTAATCGAGATGGCAAATTAATTGGTGAAAACACTGACGGCAAGGGCTTCCTCAAATCCTTCCTAGAGCTAACTCCAGCAACCGGCAAAACCATCGTTCTATTGGGCGCAGGGGGTGCTGCACGTGCAATCGCAGTCGAATTGGCACTGGCAGGTGCGACAAAGTTTTATGTGGTCAATCGCTCGCGCACTCGCGGTGAAGAACTTGCTGCGCTCTTAAACGATAAGACAAAGGCAACTGCCGAATTTGTGGAATGGAATAAGACTTATTCGATTCCACTAGATGCTGAAGTCATAATTAATTCAACTTCTATGGGCATGGTTAATACCGAAGGTAAACAAGATATTGATTTCGATTCGATTCGCCCAGGGATGTTGGCAGCCGATGTGATTGTTAATCCGCCACAAACCTATTTCCTAAATGAAGCTGGCAAACGTGGTGCAACAACCCTGCAAGGATTGGGAATGGTTGTAAACCAAGCGGTAATCGGAATCAAGTATTGGACTGGCGCAGACGTTGATGCCAAAGATTTAAATGATGAGCTGCTGCGCGTATTGGGTCTTGCTTAAACTTTAGAAAGATCAGATTCGGCAACTACGCGCAGGGCTTGTGCGGCAATTGTCAGCGCTGGGTTCATGGCAGCCGATGATGGGAAGAATCCACCATCGATCAAATAAAGATTGTGGTGATCGTGGCTGCGGCAATATTCATCAACAACGCTAGTGCGCGGATCTGTTCCAGCTACAGTTGTGCCGCATTGGTGTGAGTTCATCGAAATATCAAAGGGCTGTCTAAAGATCGCTTGATAGCCCGTTTTACGTAAAACCTTTTTGGCTCGGCGCAGCAGCTCCATATGCGTTTTCATACCGACAGATTTGCGGGCAAGCTTAATTGCCCCGTTTTGTGCGATAGTTACGCGGTTTTCAGGGTGTGGCAGATCCTCGCTCATAACCACAAATTCAACGCTGTGATCGGAAACTAAATTTAGTAACGGCAGAGGTACGTGCTTGGCAAATGATTTCATCATGATGCCCTGAACTTTTCCAATCAATTGAACTGCGCCTAACGGATAACCCTTGCCACCATCTAAGTACCAATCTGTAAAAGAAAGCGTCTTCTGAAAAGTGACATCGTTCTTGCGGCGCATATCAATGGCTGCGATATGGCTGTTGTTATGCATCATAAAGTTTCGGCCAACTTGATCAGATGAATTTGCAACGCCTGATCGCAATAACAAAGCGGCGGTATTTACCGAACCAGCCGAAATGACAAATTTCTTTCCATAGATTTCTAGCCTCTGGCCATTGCGAGTTGCCTCCAGGTGGCTTACAGATTTACCATCGGCAGTTAAAACAATTCGGTTGACTTGAACGGATGTTTCTAACGTTACATATCCAGTAGCGATCGCCGGATTCAGCGCGTTAACTTCAGCATCACTCTTGGCATCTAATTTACAAACGAACCCATCACAAGTTTTGCAACGGATACATTTTCCACCAGGTCCTAAATCAATTCCCATGGAATTTGAATGTGGGCGAACGCCAGCCTTGGTAAGTCGTTTGCCGAGCTCTTCTACATATGGCTCGTGCTTCATCGCAGGGTATGGAAATGGCGTGCTGCGATCATTGCCATAAATATTCTGGGCATCACCATGCACTCGGTATAACTCTTCAGCGTCGTAGTAATACGGTTCTAAATCTTCATATGTAAATGGCCAAGCAGGGGAAATACCTTCTTGGTGTTTGATTACTCCAAAGTCGAAGCGGCTAAAGCGCGGCAACGATGCGCCATAAACCTTGCTGTTGCCGCCAACAAAATAGTGAACTCCGGGAACAAAAGAGTTTCCCTTTGCATCAACCCATTTTTCATCTGGCTTGTAGCGAGTCTTCATAAATATCTCAGAAGGCGACCAGTTCTCGGGTTCGCGTGGCATTCGCTCGCCACGCTCTAAAACCAGCGTCTTTACGCCCTTATTGGCCAGCGCAAAGGCGGTTGTGGCCCCACCCATCCCAGAACCAACAATGACCACATCCGATTCAAGGCGAACCGGTGTGGTCATTGTTGTCTGAGCTACTAATTAACGAACTGGGGTAAGCGCTTGGTCTTTCTTATCAACTGTCATCGCACCAGTCATGATTGCAACAACATCGTTCATTGTGTGAGTCTTTGGAGTAACGACTGCAGCGCGCTTTCCGAGGCGTTGAATCTGAATACGATCTGCAACTTCAAAGACCTGAGGCATGTTGTGTGAAATCAAGATAACTGGCATACCGCGATCACGAAGTGACTCAATTAACTTAAGCACCTGACGTGATTCGCGAACACCAAGTGCCGCAGTTGGTTCATCCAGAATAATTAACTTCTGGCCAAATGCTGCAGCGCGCGCAACAGCAACTGCCTGGCGCTGTCCACCTGAAAGAGTTTCCACTGCCTGTGAAATGTTTTGGATAGTTCCGATACCAAGTGCTGCAATATGATCTTTAGCCCCTTTACGCATTCCAGAGCTATCGAGCATGCGCAAAACTGATCCAAGCGGACCCTTCTTACGTATTTCGCGACCTAAGTAAAGATTTGATGCGATATCCAAAGCTGGTGCAACAGCAAGTGTCTGATACACAGTTTCGATACCGGCATGGCGACCATCTTGTGGACGTTTAAATGAAACGGTAACTCCATCCAAAATAATCTGTCCTTCATCAGGAACTTCAGCACCTGATAAACATTTGATCAGAGTTGATTTGCCCGCACCGTTATCGCCAACAACAGCAAGAACTTCACCGGGAAAGAGTTCCAGATCTGAGCCGTCGAGTGCAACAACGCGACCATAGTTCTTAGTTACTCCAACAGCTTGCAGGATAGGGGCTTTACTCATTTGCGTGCCTTTCTGATCCATTGGTCAACAGAGACTGCGAAGATAATTAGAAGCCCAATTGCAAGGAGCTGGTAGTAAAGATCTACGCCAGCAAGAGTTAGACCGTTACGGAAAACACCCACGATGATCGCACCGATTAGTGAACCAAAGATGGTGCCGCGGCCACCGAATAGTGATGTACCGCCGATAACCACCGCAGTGATGGAATCTAGGTTTAGATCGCTGCCGGTATTTGGGCTAGCCACAGTCACGCGGCCGATCACGATCCAAGCAGAGAGTGCGAAGATCAAACCAGCAACCACATAAACACTCATAAGGACGCGGTTAACTGAGATACCAGCAAGGCGCGCTGCATCGATATCGTCACCAACTGCGTAAACGTGGCGACCCCAACCGGTATAGCGAAGTATGAAAGCTAAGACCGAGTACATCGCAATCATGAATATAACACCTGTTGTAATTCGGAAAGGCCCAATATTTACATAATGGCCAAGTGTTAGTAGGAATGGATCCATCTCAATTGAAGGAACGGTTCCTTTTGTCAAAGTAAGAGTTAAAGCAACGAATACATTGTAAGTACCCAAGGTAACGATAAATGGGGGCAACTTAACTTTGGTAACCAAGAAGCCGTTAATTGCGCCACCGAGCATGCCGACAAGAAGTCCAGCCGGGAAGGCAAGCCAGATAGCCCAGCCAACTGGATGGCCCTCGCCAGGACTTCCTTGAACTAACTTCGCCATAGTCATTGAAGCAAAGACTGCGATAGCGCCACAAGAAAGGTCGATACCTGCAGTCAAGATGATCAAAGTCTGTCCGGCTGCAACTGCTCCAACGATCGCAACTTGCTGCAAGATAAGTGAGAAGTTTGAAGGTGTTAAGAAGTTTTCATTGAAAAAACTAAAGATAATTGATGCAAAGAGAAGTACGAAGGCGGAACTAAGCCACGGGTATTTGTGGAGAGTAGCCTGGATTTTCTGGCTTAGTGACGCGCGGTCGTGGAACTCCGACGCTGCATCGTATGTGGCCGTATCTTGACTCACTTGTGATCCTTTCAAAGTTGCGAACTTTCAATTTTATAATTTGCTAAACATAGTGGTAATTCAAATTCTTATCGGTATTTGTTAAAGAGGGCGACTGCCGAAGCAGCCGCCCTCTTTATACGCACTCTTTAGTTATTAACTAAAGGCTTGGGATTAACCCCAGGCGTTTGCTAGACCGTATTCAGTTGACTCTGATGGAACACCCTCTTGTGGGTCATCAGTGATCAACTTGACACCTGTATTGAAGAAGTCAAGGCCTTCTGAGTTAGCAGGCTTTGTACCGTTCTTTACGATGTCATAGATTGCTTGTACGCCAAGGTCAGCCATCAACAATGGGTACTGCTGTGAAGTTGCATTGATGCAACCTGACTTAACGGCACCGATACCGGCTCCGCCACCGTCAACTGAAACCATTGCATCGATCTTTACGCCGGCAGCAGCTGCTGCAGCACAAGCACCGATTGCTGTTGGCTCGTTGATTGTGTAAACAACGTTGATCTTCTTGTTCTTAGCAAGAAGCTTCTCAAGACCTGTACGGCCGCCTTCTTCGTTAGCACCTGTTGC